>CAVSQR010000075.1:0-4904 GCA_963729825.1 uncultured delta proteobacterium
AAAAAACTACCTCTTGACTGGTGGATGCGCGTAAATAAAAATAAGCGTGTAAAAAAAATTGATCACAGCGATGCGCCACTGGGGCTGCCGAAGCCGCTAAGGCTGTGATGGAGATACCTTTGCCCTGTTGTCACTCCCGTGTTGGGGCCTTTCCCGGCAAAGGGACAAGCAGCCATAATAAAAAACTGTCAAATTTAGCTTAAAATAAACGGGAAGTCAAGAGTTTGGCGAGAAAACACCCTGGAAAGAGGGGGATTCCCCGCGTTTGCCGGCAAAATCTTTTTCGGGGCAGCGGGCAATTCTTGCTGATCAACGAGTTGCTTGGGGCGGTATGCCAGAAAACAGCAGCGCTTGGGCCTCCTTGGCGGGCTGAACTTTTTTGCTATAAAGATTTGTGAGGATGATTCTGGAAAAGGTTGTATAATAGGCCTTGGCGGCGGCTCTGCCGGGACATGCCGCCTGGGGAGTCGGGGGAATCATGCCATTATTTCACAAGGATATCTGGAAATACCAGCTGCGGGAGGCTATGATTTACTGGCTCGCTGTTCCGGGTGCAGTCATTTTTCCCGGCCTGCTGCTGGACCGACTGTTTCATCTCCAGGCCCTGCCCGCCTCGCCATGGCTGACCGGGACGGCTTTGCTGCTGCTGGCGGCAGGGCTTGCTTTTATCTGGCTGGCAACCAGGGATCTGGCCCGCTACGGCAATGGCACCCCCAACCCGCGCCGGCCGCCGCGAAGGCTGGTGACCGGCGGCATCTACCGGTGGAGCCGCCATCCCATGTTCTTTGGCTACGACCTGGCCGCCTTGGCCGTGGTGTGTCTGGTTCGCTCGCCAGCCATGCTGTGCTTCAGTTTGCCGGTATTTCTTGCCATCCAGATCCGCTATTTGCACCAAGAGGAGCAGTATCTGCTGCGCCGTTACGGCGAGGCCTTTGCCGCCTATAAACGGAATGTGCCGTTTCTGGTACCATTCCGGCCCACAGGAGAACACGAAAAATGCAGTCAATAAAGTTTTTGCGAAATTTCCTGCTTGCCGCCCGGGAACATCGCGGGGTGGAGGAAACGGTTTTTACCCTGCTTGAAGAATTTCTGGATGGCAGGTATATCGGGGAAAGGGGACGTCCCGCCAGGATGGCCAGGTATGCCCAGAAGAATTTTTTTTCCATCCTCTTTCTTTCCGTGTACAAGGCCCTTGGCATTCCCCGGGAGAGGCGCATGATGTATGGGGTGATCAATCACTGTCTGCGGGGCCTGGTCACCGGCACCGACAATCTGCTGGACAATGAATACAAGGAACTGTTGCCGCTTAATCTGCCGGATGAGGCGATCCGTTTCAAAAGCGTCATGCATATCCTGCTGTTTGATCGCTTTCTGGGCCGGGTGGTGAACCGGATGGCTGAGGAGGGGGTCATTGACCGCCAGCTGGCCGGCCGGGTCCAGGTCGAGCTTTTCCGGGCCATGGTGCCCATCGGCGCGGAAGAGGCCCAGGAGGAAGGCGGGGTGCGGGAGATTATTTCACCTGCCGCCATTCTCGATTCGGTGCATATGTATAAAGGGGGCAGACTGCTCTGTCTTTCCTTTGTCGCCCCCCTGCTCATTGAACAGGAAAACAGGGAGCGGATAACGCTTGCCGAACAGGGTATTTTCAGCATCGGCATGGCCCTGCAGGTGATCGACGATCTGACCGATTTTTATGAGGATATGCGGGACAGCAGGCACAACTATCTGGTCTCGGTGATCCACTACGAGGGAACTGAACAGGAAAGGCAGATGCTGGCAGGTGCGCTGGCCGCACGCTCCGGCAGCGGCCCGGCCATTGAAGAGGCCTACCCCGGCAGCGTCGGTCTGGTCATGGAGCGGGCCATCGGTGAGGCCCTGCAGGGTTTCCGGCTGCTGGCCGAGGCGGGCTACTGGCTGGAGCAACAGAGCGCCGCCCTGCTCATCAGACAGCTGTTTCGCCTGCGCGGCGTGCAGCGCCTCCTGCCGTTTTTCCCGGCGGAAAAGGATATTCACCAGACCCTGACGTCCGGCAATCAAGGGCCATGCTCGACTGCTCAGCAATTCTGTCAATGTCCTGCCTGAAGAGCCGGCAGCGATGATCGATCATTATCCTGTTACCCGGGGGCGGCATCTCAACCATGTGGCGTGGCTTTATGATCCGCTGGTGGAAAGGCTTTCCTTTGGCCGGGAGCGCAAATTCAGGGAAAAAACCATGGCCTGGATGGATATCTCTCCCACAGACCGGATTCTGGATGTGGGCTGCGGCACCGGCAGCCTGACCCTGCTGCTGGCCGAACGGATAAACCCTGCGGCGGGAATGATCAGCGGCATTGATGCGGCGCCGCGGATGATCGCCATTGCCCGCAAAAAGGCGGCAAAAAAGAGGGTCGACATCGATTTTCAGGTGGGGATCGCCGAATCCCTGGCCTTTGCCGACCAGTCCTTTAACTGGGTGGTGAATTCCATGTTCACCCATCACATCGATACCGGGCTCAAGGAGAAGGCGTTTGCCGAGAT
The DNA here is from genome assembly GCA_963729825.1 of uncultured delta proteobacterium. Lineage (GTDB taxonomy): Bacteria > Desulfobacterota > Desulfobulbia > Desulfobulbales > SURF-16 > SURF-16. Next base: position 2,518 of record CAVSQR010000075.1, read on the forward strand.
GTACCGGGTACTCAAGCCGGGCGGGATGCTGCTCACCGCGGACATCGACCGGCCGACCACCCTGCCGGGCAGGCTGCTGGGCTGGGCTGGTCGGTATCTGCTGCTGCAGCCGGAACTGGAGGACAATCTGCAGGGTCTGCTGCCCGACTTCATGCACCGGGCCGGTTTCCGGCAGGTGGAAAAAAAGGAGCATCTCTACGGCCTGGTCTCCTTTTTCACCGCTCAAAAGCCCGAGGTGGAGCGGTGAAGACCCTGGCCCTTTATGCCCGCATCGGTTTGCGTAATATCCGCCGCAATGCCAGGCGCTCGTTGTTCACCATTGCGGCCATCTCCTTCGGGCTCTTCAGCCTCATTGTCTTCCAGGCCCTGAAGGTCGGGCTGCATAAGGAGATGGTCTCCGGTACCCTGGGGCTTGACGCCGGCACCATCCAGGTCCATGCCGCGGGTTTTGAGGCAAACATGGCCCTTATCCAGCCGATCGCCGGGATGGACAAGGTCAGGTCAGGCATTGGCCGGTCTCAAACTGACGGATTTCTCCGAGCGCATCAAGTCCCCGGCCCTGGTGCTGGCGGGCCGGAAAAGTTCCGCCATCATGCTGGCCGGCGTCCAGCCGGCAAAGGAACAGGCGGTTACCTTTATCAATCGCCGGGTCGTGGAGGGGAACTATCTTGCCGAGGCGGACAGGGTGCTGCTCGGCCGGCCGCTGGCGGAAAGTCTCGGGGTGCGTCCGGGGGACGAGGTGGTGCTCATGGCGCAGAGCATGTATGGCCGGCCGGTGACCCGTAAATTCGTCATCGGCGGATTGTACCAGACTGATCTCCCCTCCTTTGACCGCAGCCATGCCTATCTGCCCCTGCCGGCCGCCCAGCGCTTCCTGGACGCTGAAGACGTGGTGACGGAAATAGCCCTGCACACCGACCCGGAGCAGGCGCCTGGCCTGGCCGCCGGCCTGCAGCAGAGCCTGGGCGACCGGATCTGTCAGGTCCGCCCCTGGCAGCGGACCGTGCCGGACCTGGTGCAGCTCATCGCACTCAACGACGCCACCATGCGGCTGCTCATTGTCATTGTCTTTGCCATTGTGGCCATGGGCATCACCAACACCATGACCACGGTCATCTTCGAACGTTTCCGGGAATTCGGCATCCTCAATGCCATAGGCGCCGGTCCAGGGGGCATTGTCTCGCTGGTCATCCTGGAGTCGTTTTTCCTCGGGGCCATCGCCACCGGGCTTGGCAGCCTGGCCGGCCTGGCCGTCTGTCTCTACCTGCAGCACTATGGCATTGATCTGACCCGTTTTGTCAGCAGCAATCAGTATTTTGCCGCCGGTCATGTTCTGCGGGCCTATGTAACCCCCGGGGATCTGCTGAACGCCGTGCTGATCACCCTGGCCACGGCCATTGCCGCAGGGATTTACCCGGCCTGGAAGGCGGCCAATATGGATCCGGTCAAGGCCCTGGTTCATAACTGAAGGGGTATAGTCTGTAGGTGTTTAGTCTGTCAGCAAAAGAGATGAAGACTACCTCGAAAGAGAATGGGGCACTCTTTGGATTGACCTAAACACCTAATAGACTACAGTCTAAACAACCTATTACCAAAGGAACATCCGCATGGCCCTGGTTGAATTGCGCAACGTCATAAAAACCTACCTGGATGGGGAGAGCGGGCCGATTACCGCCCTGCAGGTAACCGATCTGCGCATCAACCGGGGGGAGTTTGTCTGTCTCGCCGGTCCTTCAGGGGCCGGCAAGACAACCCTGCTCAATATCATCGGCTGCATTGACCGGCCCACCGCAGGCCGTGTGCTCATCGAAGGCCGGGATACGGCGAAACTGCGGCGCGGTCAGCTCGCCGGCTTGCGCCGCATGGCCTTCGGCTTTGTCTTTCAGTCGTTTAATCTTATTGCTGTGCTGAGCGCCTATGAAAACGTGGAATACGTCCTGTTGCTTCAGCACGTGCCTCCGGCCCAGCGGCGGCAAAGGGTGGGCGAGGCCCTGGAAAGTGTGGGGCTGGCCCGGCTCATGCACAAGCGGCCGGGGCAGCTCAGCGGCGGGCAGCAGCAGCGGGTGGCCGCGGCCCGGGCCATCGTGGGGCGGCCGCTGCTGGTCCTGGCCGATGAACCCACCGCCAACCTTGATTCACAAACAGGCGAAGAACTCATTGCGCTGTTCTTCGCCCTGCAGCAGCAGTCGCAAACCACCTTTGTCTTCTCTTCCCATGATCCGGCCGTGATCCAGCGGGCCCGGCGCATCCTTGCCATGCGCGACGGCAGGATCGTCTCTGATGAGCGGCTGGGTGAGAAAGATCTCCCATGACAGTCCCTGCCCGGAGGGGGTTGTCCGGGGGGCCCGCTTTTCAGGGCAGATTCACTTCGAGCAGGTCGGGACCGA
>CAVSQR010000076.1:0-3643 GCA_963729825.1 uncultured delta proteobacterium
TATCACAATAATTTTTGTTGTGAAGGATGATTTAAAATTTCCGGGGTGACATCGGCATTGCGGTACGCTTATAATCGGAAATAATCATGATTTCCATACTGCACATTATTTTTGTTGCCGTGGGCGCGATCTTTCTCGCTGCCTCGATCTTTCTGAACCTCACAAGGAGCAGGGAGGTCCCCCGTGATCTTGCCGGCAGGTGGCGCCTCCTGACCTGTCTGATGGTTTTCTTTCTGTCCGGCTACTGCGGATATCTGTATCTGCAGCTCTCCCGCCGTCATTTTCCCCTGGACCTGCTGATCAGCCTTGTTTTTCTGGGGGGCGCCCTTTTTGTCTATCTGGTCATCGGTCTGTCCATGGAAACCATCCGGCGGATTAATGAAGCCAATGAGGTCCTGGAAGAACGGGTCAGCGAGCGGACGGTGCAGTTGGCCGCAACCAATGAAAGCCGCAGTAAACTGGAGCAAAAAAAGAATCGAGGAACGCCTCCAGGCCTCCCATGTGGAACTCGACCTGATTTTTTAATGCCGCCTCAGTCGGCATGCGGGTCATTGACCACAATTTCACGGTGGTCCGCGCCAACAGCAATTTTCTGCAGCTGGTCGGCCTCAGCCTGGAAGAGGTGGTGGGGCGGGGGTGTTTTGATAGTATCGGCGGAGCGAAATGCCATACCCCGGCTTGTCCCCTGCTCTTGATCAAAAACGGCATGAAAAGAGTGGAATATGAGGTTGATAAAATTCTTGCCGATCAGGAGCGTATCACCTGCATCCTGACGGCGGCCCCTTATTTCGGGCCGGATGGCCGATTAATCGGCATTGTCGAGGACTTCAAGAATGTCACGATCCAGAAAAGGGCGATGAAGGAACTCAAGGAAGCCTTTACTGAGGCGCGCCATCTGTCGGTTGCGCTGCAGGAAAAAAACAGGGAACTGGAGGAAGGACACCGGCTGCTTGCCCAGGCCCATGCCCAGCTGCAGGCCGCCCAGTCGCAGATGCTGCAGCGGGAGAAGATGGCCTCGGTGGGCCAGCTCGCGGCAGGCGTTGCCCATGAGATCAACAACCCGGTCGGTTTTGTCAGCAGCAATCTTACCACCCTGGCAAAATATATCGAGCGGTTGACCCGGTACATCGTTTTTTTGCACAAAGAGGTGAGCGGTACAGCGCATGAAAAATCCCAGGCCCTAAGAAAAGAGCTCAAAATCGATTATATTGCCGAGGATGCCAAAGATCTGATCCGGGAGTCCCTGGAGGGCACGGGACCGGGTGAGCACTATTGTGCGGGGGCTGAAGAGCTTTTCCCGGATTGACGAGGCCAGGCTGCAGGCGGCTGATATCAATGAGTGTCTGGAAGCCACCTTAAATATCGTCTGGAATGAGTTGAAATATAAGGCCGCTGTTACGAAAGAATACGGAGATATTCCGCGGACCCTCTGCAATCCCCAGCAGCTGAACCAGGTCTTCATGAATTTGCTGGTCAACGCCGCCCAGGCCATTGCCAAACAGGGTGAGATACGCATCCGGACCAGCCATGAAAACAACTGGATTCTGGTTTCCATTGCCGACACCGGCTGCGGTATTGCTGCGGAGAATCTTACCCGGATATTCGAGCCGTTTTTCACCACCAAGGAGGTCGGCAAGGGCACCGGCCTCGGGCTGAGCATCTCCTATGACATCATCAAGAAGCACGGGGGGGATATTGCCGTTGCGAGTGAACCCGGACGCGGCACCACCTTTACCGTGAAAATCCCGTGGTCACGGCATGAAGAGACCTCGTGCAGGCATGAAACGGCATTGCCTGTCGGCAACAGGATGTGTCGGATCTGGATTGAGAGATAAGGGACTTCGAAGTTATAAAAGTACCGTTTATCTTTGCCGTCATGCCAGCATGTTTTTAGCTGGCATCCAGCGGAGGACTGGATTCCGGCTAAAAACACCCCCGTCAAGCGGGGACTGAACAGAGTGCCGGAATGACGGACGTTTCGAGACTTTATAAACGGTATATCAACAATTGCTGAGTCCCTAAGCAATGAGTGCGGCCATCTGCTTTGGCAAGATTTTCTGTTGCGTGCTGGCATAACCCTGGTGAAACGCGTATAATCGGACATGGCAATACTTTCGCTGCTGCACATTATTTTTGTTGTCGCCGGTGCGCTCTTTCTCGCTGCTTCGATCTACCTGAATTTCAAGAAGAACAGGGGTGTTCCCCGGGAGCTGGCCGGCAGGTGGCACCTCATGACCGGCCTGATGGTTTTCAGCCTGGCGGCCTATATCGGCTTTCTCTTCCTGCAGATAACCCACCATCTTTTTTCCCTGGAACTGCTGACCAGTCTTGTTTTTCTGGGCGGCGCCTTTTTTGTTTTTCTGGTCATCGGCTTATCCATCAAAACCACCAGTCGGATCAATGAAGCCAATGAAGTCCTGGAAGAACGGGTCAGGGAACGGACACTGCAGCTGGCCGCAACCAATGAGAAACTGGAGGATGAACTTGCGGAAAGAAAGAAAATTGAGAAACGGATCAAGGCCTCCCATGCTGAACTTAATTATATCTTTAATGCCGCCTCCGCCGGTATGCGGGTCATTGACACCAATTTTGACGTTGTCCGGGTCAACCGCAATTTTCTGCAGATGGTCGGCCTCAGCCTGGACGAAGTGATCGGCAAGAAGTGTTTTGCAATCTTCGGCGGGGCGAAATGTCACACCCCGGATTGTCCGCTGGCCCTGATCAGCAGCGGTCGGCACACCGTCGAGTATGAGGTTGAAAAAATTCTAGCCGATCAGGAGCGGATCACCTGCTCACTGACCGCTGCCCCTTTTTATGGACCTGATGGCCAGCTGATCGGCATTGTCGAGGACTTCAAGGATATCACCCTTCGGAAAAAGGCGATGAAGGAGCTCGCCGAGGCATATGCCGAGCTGCAGGCAACCCAGTCGCAGATGCTGCAGCGGGAGAAGATGGCCTCGGTGGGCCAGCTTGCGGCAGGCGTTGCCCATGAGATCAACAACCCGGTCGGTTTCGTCACCAGCAATCTCACCACCCTGGCAAAATATATCGAGCGGCTGACCGAGTTCATCGACCTGCAGGACAAGGCCGTGAACAGTGATCTGCGCGGGCAATTGCAGGCGGCCAGAAAAGAACTCAAGATTGATTATATTGCCGAGGATGCCAGGGACCTGATCCGCGAGTCCCTGGAGGGCACGGGACGGGTGGGCACTATTGTGCGGGGGCTGAAGAGCTTTTCCCGGATTGACGAGGCCAGGCTGCAGGCGGCTGGTATCAATGAGTGTCTGGAAGCCACCTTAAATATTGTCTGGAATGAGTTGAAATATAAGGCCGCTGTTACGAAAGAATACGGAGATATCCCGCGGACCCTCTGCAATCCCCAGCAGCTGAACCAGGTCTTCATGAATTTGCTGGTCAACGCCGCCCAGGCCATTGCCAAACAGGGTGAGATACGCATCCGGACCAGCCATGAAAACAACTGGATTCTGGTCTCCATTGCCGACACCGGCTGCGGCATTGCCACGGAGAATCTTACCCGGATATTCGAGCCGTTTTTTACCACCAAGGAGGTCGGCAAGGGCACCGGCCTCGGGCTGAGCATCTCCTATGACATCATCAAGAAGCACGGAGGGGATATCGCGGT
>CAVSQR010000077.1:0-94538 GCA_963729825.1 uncultured delta proteobacterium
GCCGATACCCGAGTTCCAAGCCTGAAACAGGGCGGCAAAATCGATTGTCAAAGAGCAGCTGCCTTGCCGGATTTTCTATCGGCAAGGCTTTGAGGTGTCATATTGCCTTGGTGACACGAAATATGGCTGTAAAACAGGCAAAACAAACAAGCCGGGGCGGTGCGCGGGAAAATTGGCAGCAAAAGCGACGCTGCACCACCAAAATTATTCACTTGCTCAATTCCCTAACGTTATATCGGGAGGGGCTGGTATGTTCAGACAGGGGGAGCAAGAGGTGCAGGCACGCTCCTTGACCAAGTCCGGAACTTTTCACGTAGATACGGCCGCCCATGGCTGATACCGTATTAGCGCACCAGTGCAGGCCGATGCCGGAGCCCCGGGCTTTTGTAGAGAAGCCGCGTTCGAAGAGATGCGGTAGCTGTTCCGCTGGAATGCCCATGCCGTTGTCTTCGAAGCAGATATGGGCAAGATCCTGATGGTCCGCATCCGCGGCAACGGTGTAAACGCGAATTTGTCCGTTTCCCCTGTGTTGACCGCTTTCACCGATGGATTCGGCGGCGTTTATGAACAAATTGGTAATAACCTGCTGCAGGGCGATCCGAGTCACATTAACGCGGCCGATCTTGGTAACCCCCTCATCGATCTCGATACGCATAATATTACGCAGCTCCTCCGGCAGGAGCTGCGCTGTCTCGTGTATGAGGCGGTGCAGAACCAAAGACTCTATGGTCCGTTCAGCTCGACTGAAACGCTGTTGGTCGGCTAGGATCATCTCTACAAGGTCTATCTGGGAACGGATGGTATCGAGTTCATCGGCCGCCCGCGTGACCATGGAGGCTAATTCTCTTCCAGCCAGTTCAGAGAATTGTGCGAGTTCGGCTTACGATCTGCCAGTGTGGCAGGATCGGCCAGCTCTGGCGCTGGCCATGGCCATTTCCGCCACCGGCGCCTGTTGGAATTCGTGCCGCAAGTTGATTAACTTTACTCCAATGGGCGTGATGGCGTTGCCGATATTGTGCAGTGCTCCACTGGCCATCTCCGCGATACCAGATTTGTACGACTGGTCCATGAGACGCTGGCGACTTTCCAAAAGGCGTTCCACCATAATGTTGAACTCTTGGGCGAGCGTACCTATTTCATCCTTACGCTTCATTTGCAACCGAGCACTCAGATCGCCGTGCGTGCCGATCACGATGGCGTGCCGGGTAAGAAGAGAAATCGGGTCGAAAACGGTGCGTCGTAAAAAAATCAGGAGCACCAGCAGGACCACTGTGCCAGCAACAGCGAGGGACATGGAAGCGTATTGCATGCTTGGGGCCCTGGGCGACGATGGTGCGCGGCGTGTCCACTTGAAAATGGAGAATTGGAGTCCCAGCGATATCCAGCACATCAGTGGAGCCTTGGGTGGTCGCATCGCCTTCAGTGAGTTTTATTGTTGTATGGCCAATATTGCTTGAGTAATTGCTCCGGTTCAACGGCTGACTTTTTGCTGGCATGAGGGGCTACACTCAGATGCACACGGGCCTGGGTCCCAAGACGCTCAATGGCTGCCTCATTCAGCAGACGGCCGATAATAATGCGGCCGCGACGGGGTGCTCATCGCCGTTGCTGGTCAAAACAGGCCGGCTCGCGATGACAAAAATTCCCACAGGCGCCCGGTAAAGGCCAGCAACGGTATCCAGCTTGTCCGAAGCGCCAAGCAAGGGATTGGCCAGGTTCAGACTGTCGGTCGACAACTCGCCCAACGCCATCTCCACCTCGTTTTCGTAATCATAGCCCATCCCCCATAATCGCTGACCCTCAATATTGTACAATATTAATATATTCGCATTCAAGCTCTCCAGAGCCTTCAGATTCAGATTGGACTCAATATATTCCGCGTTCCTTTCAACCATGAAACGATAGGAGTCGTCCCAGGTTGCCCAGTCGGTGGCCGCGGTAATCAGCATCTCCACTTCACGCTCCAGGGCCTGCACCGCCCGCTCCGTATTGTCGGTGGCTGCGGTTCGTTCTAACTGGACGAAAGCAGGCAGAAACACGAAATGTTGGATGGTGTACTCTACAACCGCATACGCGCCAAATACGCAGAGCAAGAGCGTGATGACTTTCGTTTTCAGTGACATGGTGCTCGGTTTTAAAGAAATTCTGGATTGTTGGTTGGTTAAAAACACTACACTTGGTGGCAGAGCTCATCCTTTTGGGCCAAGGAAAACATAGCTGCGTTTCACCCAATAAAACTTCCGTATTAGGGTCCAACATAAGCATACAGATTTAAATCCCCGCCGTCAAACCCTAAGGGGTCCTCGGAGATGAATCAGCCCACTTCGGGGTCATAATACTTGGCCCGCATGTAATATATAGGCCGCTCGGTTCACTCATGACTCCGTGCTGACCGGCGTACTTGAAGGGCTGGGGAATGGTTTCGATTTTACTACCGACGACGCCGAAGTGACGTATAGGCGTATTTGTTTACTAGACTGCCGGCAGAGTCGGAGAACGCCACGGTGTGGCCGGTGGCGTAAAGTGGTAAAAGTACAGTTTTCCGGTGGGGCTCTTCAATTGAGATTTGTCATGGCAAGGGAAATGCCTGACAAGGATACAGCAAGTTGAGATTCTTCCTGAATTCTTCAGATTGCCACAGCGTATACGTAACAACCCTCAGCAGCCGGCAGGACGATTGTGAAAGCATCTTCGCCAAGCGACATCTGCCGCAACTCTCCCAAACACGCACCCCCCCTGCATCAGCCTCTCAAAATCCCAACCCCTAAAAAATCCGGCGGCTATCACAGTGCTGAAGCAGAAATTTTATTGCTCGACGTGAGCCGGCTGGAATCCAACAACAATCTGCCGCAGCCATAATGGATCATTGTGAAAGCCAAACTGCCAGGCCGGCATCGTGGCGGCGCGTAACAGTGTTCATGTGAAAGCAAAACAGAATTTTCCGGACCCAGAAATGGGCAGATCTCCGTTAAGAAATAGAGAACCAGGGCCGGGACCCTGGGGCACGTAGGCTGCTGCTCAGCCTCCGCGCCGAGTTCAACCCTTACGGGTATTGGTTGGGGAGGCTGCTAGTGGAGAAATCTTGTTATCCGGTAATCACGCTTACTGCCAGTTTGCTGGTCAACTTGATTAGGTAAATCCTAGCTGACTAAGTTCTATCTTACATATTGTCTTTTTTTGATGCTCATGGGACAAAAAAAGTGCATTTTTTTTATTTTTTTTCAAAATAGTGCTGCTGACCGGCTATTCCTGGCTTCGCTCAACTTTAAATATTCTTCTGTTTCACCAAAGAATTCTTGTTAAATCGATTTAACAGATTTCCTCAGCCAGTTGCCGATGCCATCAGACTCCATATTTTCCTGGGTATGGCTGCTCAATTTATGACGATGGACGATGAAATTGCTACCCGTTGTTTTCTCTGTTTTCCGAGTTGATTGAGCAATATCGATAGTATAGTATTATTATTGTGTACTTAATCCACTAGGCAATCACCACCCACCATCCCTTAGCACATTTTGTAAATCGACTTAACGAGCTTTTCTTTATGGGATAATATCAGCAATTCCCGATATTCCTGTCAGTCTACTATTGACGCAGGGTGAAGGATAGCGATTTCGCAGACTTTTTGCTCCATTTGCTCCACCAGGCGGAATAATGGCATTGGTTTTATTGTTCAATATATTGATTTTATTATAAAAAATATTTGATAAAGATACATTTTTTTCTTGACATGGTGCTGAAAATCGGTCGCATTTTTTCTTTGTAATATCAACAATTTACAAAGGAGAGCCAACATGTCGACTATCAGGGCCTGTGTCAATCGCGACGCCGAAAAAACAGTTCGTAAAATCAAAATGCGTGCTCATCTCAATGCAGATTGTCTCTTCGCCCGGATTCGCGAAGACTTTGCCCTTGTTCCCGACCATCGTGCCAGCAACATCCAGGTTCCGCTGGTCGATGCGCTCATGTCCGGGTTTGCCATGTTTTCCCTCAAGGATCCGTCATTGCTCGGTTTTGACGCAAGACGACGGGAAGATCCCGACAGTCTGCACACGGTCTATGGCATCGGCCATATTCCCTCTGACAGCCAGATGCGCACGATCCTTGATCCACTGCACCCGAATAATCTGCGGCAGCCCTTTCGAACTGTTTTTGCCCAACTCCAGCGCGGCAAGGCCATGGAGAAGATGACCTGGCTCGATGGTCACTTTCTGCTTGCGCTGGACGGCACCGGAATTTTTTCTTCCGAAACGGTGAGTTCCGAATACTGCCTGAGGAAGAAAAAGCGTAACGGCAAAGTCGAGTATTACCAGCAGATGCTCGCTGGCGCCTTTGTTCATCCTGAGCGGCGCGAGGTTATTCCTACCTGTCCCGAGATGATCATCAGGCAGGATGGGGCAACCAAGGGGGACTGTGAGCGAAACGCCGCCAAACGGTATTTCGAGCATTTCCGCCGCGAGCACCCATTGCTTAAAATAATCGTGACCGAGGATGCCTTGAGTGCCAATGCGCCGCATATCCGGGAACTCATGCGCCATGACCTGCGCTACATCCTTGGAGTCAAGCCGGGCGACCACGCCTTTCTGTTTGACCTTATTGACGGGGCAGTTGCAGCTGGCGAGGTGACGGAATTTCTGATGGCTGATTCCAAAAAGCCTGAGATTGCCCATTGCTTTCGTTTCAAGAACGACGTGCCCCTCAATAAAATCAGCGAGGAAGAGCTGCGGGTCAATTTTCTCGAATACTGGGAAATCGACCGCCAGGGTAATGTGAAAAACCGGTTCAGCTGGGTGACCGATATTGAAATAACCCTGGCCAATGCCCATGACATCATGCGGGGCGGCCGAGCCCGGTGGCGCATCGAAAACGAGACGTTCAACACCCTGAAGAATCAGGGTTACAACCTGGAACACAACTATGGCCTCGGGAAAAAGCATCTCAGTGCCATATTTGTCAACCTGATGATGCTGGCTTTTCTTGTTGACCAGGTGCAGCAGCTGTGTTGCCCTGTTTTTCAGGCGGCACGGGCAAACTGTCGGTGCAGAACTGCGCTCTGGGAGAAAATCCGGTCCTGCTTTCATGAATTTCTTGCTCCGTCAATGGAGGCGATTCTGCGATGGATAGCCGGCAGCATGGTCAAGGTGCCGATACCCGAGTTCCAAGCCTGAAACAGGGCGGCAAAATCGATTGTCAAAGAGCAGCTGCCTTGCCGGATTTTCTATCGGCAAGGCTTTGAGGTGTCATATTGCCTTGGTGACACGAAATATGGCTGTAAAACAGGCAAAACAAACAAGCCGGGGCGGTGCGCGGAAAAATTGGCAGCAAAAGCGACGCTGCACCACCAAAATTATTCACTTGCTCAATTCCCTAACGTTATATCGGGAGGGGCTGGGATAATATTCTTGTTCTGCCAAGAAAAACAAAACCGTTTTCCCTTGTGTCGCATAAATTCCCTTATTTAAGATCATGATGTCCGAATAAGATCATGATCTTGCCTTCTAACATCATGATGTTCAAAGTCGCTTCCGTGTCAGGCCACACATCCAACAAGCCAGAAAATATAGAGTAACATATTGATATTAACAAACTAATAGTTCCCCCCCCCTTTCCATTCCTCATCTTTGGCACACTCCTTGGAATAACCAGAAATCAAGTCGATATAGACTGGCCAGTCAACCGACTGTGCCCACAAAGCGGCTTTACTCCATCAAGGAGCTGGTCGCTTATATCGGCGCACCCGAGTGGTTCTGGCGGACGCAAATCTGGGATAATGCCCTCCCTGTGTCCAGGTCGGCAAAAAGATGTTTGTTGAATAACAAAAAAAGCAAGTTTTCCTGGATGCTTCAAACAACACATGACATAAACTTTCATCGCGGTATAATGACGCCAGATGAGGTTGCCCAATTCCTGCGGAAGAAGCCCAAGCTGGGTTTACAAGCATTGGCAGGAGCTGGGCGGTGTGAAGCTCGGAGGATCTCTTTTCTTTCCCAATAAGGAGGACCTTTATGAGCGTATATTCTGTAAAAAGCAAGGGGTGGAGGTACGACTTCACCCACAAGGGGATCAGGTACACGGAAACCTGGTTCAAGACAAAAAAAGAGGCCAAGCAGGCCGAAGCAAGGAAAAAGGAGGAGATAAAGAATCCGCCACCAGTTCAGGAAACTCCAACCGACATGGCCTTCTTGGAACTGGTTAATCATCGGCTTGACCATGTTAAAGCCTACAACTCTGGGCGTCATTACCAGGAGTATCTGTATATGGCAAAAAGATGGGTGAAGCAGTGGGGAAAACTTCTTTGCAGTGAAATTACCCAGAACATGGTTGAGCATTTTCATATGGAAGCGGAGCAAAATTTCAGCTTTCACGGCCAATAAAGACATTCGATATCTTCGAGCAACTTTCAACTACGGCAAAAAAAGAAAATATCATTCATAACGGACCCATCAGATGACATCGAATTTATGCCGGTTGAAAAACGAGTAAAATATGTTCCATCGGCAAAAGATATTGACAATGTTATTGCTGCATGCCGATCCCGATATCCAGGAATATCTCTGGACTATTCGGGAAACAATGGGCAAGGGAAGCGAAATTGACCGCTTGACCTGGGAGGACATCGATTTTCAGCGTAAGGAAGTGATTCTTTATACACGAAAAAAGAAAGGCGGTCACCTCACTCCAAGAAAAGTGCCGATGACTCAAAAGCTTTATGAAATCTTATGGCGCAGGAATCAAAATAGTGAACCTGATAAACCGTGGGTTTTCTGGCATAGATACTGGAGCAGAAAAGAAGGTAGATTTGTGGAAGGCCCTTACAAGGACCGGAAGAAGGTATCATGAAAAGCCTCTGTGAAAAGGCTGGGGTCAAGTACTTCCGCTATCATGCATTGAGGCACTCAGGCGCTTCTATCATGGAAAATAACAATGTGTCTATTGGAACAATTCAGAGAGTTCTTGGGTCACGAAAACAGATCTACTACGGAAATCTATCTTCACAGTATCGGAAATGCTGAAAGAGATGCGATGGCAGTTTATGAACGTGCCAGACAAAAGTCTCACACAGATTCTCACATGAAATAAAAAAGCCCTTAACTCATATGAGCTAAGGGCTTGAATTTTCTGGTGCACCCGGCACGATTCGAACGTGCGACCTACGGATTCGTAGTCCGGCACTCTATCCAGCTGAGCTACGGGTGCTTTGGTTGAAGAAGTGATTTTTATACCTTATCTGAACCAATTCATCAACACAATTTTTTCACCAAAAGAAGAAGACTTTCACCTGGCGCATGGCGCCGCCGGGCCCGACTACCACACGGAGCGCAGCCCCTGTTTTTTTCTGACCTGATCGATACGTCTTTCCAGATCAACCCGCCAGTCGGCATGAATGCGCGCGCCGGACGGACCGATCAGTTCCGGCAGGCCATAGACCAGACGGTCGGCGGCGCGGCTTGCCTCGATGACCGCCTCAATGGAGCGTGCGCCGAATTTATACTGGGCAATGAGCAGGCGCAACAGCAGACCTGAGGTTTTTCTTGCCGCCTTTTTCCAGTGGGTATCCATCTGGTGGGCGATGATAAAGGCCCTTTTCAGCAGGATGCGGCGCAACTCCTCCAGCTCCGCAGGGGAGGCCGAATCGCGCAGCAACTCCTCGCCGATTTCTATGCCGTCAATATCCAGCACAACCCGCAGCCGGCTCATGAAGTCAGGGATCTTCAGGGTTTTGGTCATCTGCAGCTCCTGGGGGTTGGCCTTGCTCAGCATCTCCTCCATGGCCAGCCAGCTGGTCTTGACCCCGCCGGCAAAGACGAAAATCGAGCGGCCGATATAATAGGGGATGCCATGCACATAGGTCACCCCATCCTGCATGGAGGGGAGAAAGTAGCGCAGATAGCCGAATTCATGGCCACCGTAACGGCAGTCAAACTCATCCCAGAAGGTGATCGGCACCTTGCCCTTGGCAACCGAGGCGCGGACCAGATCAATGGCCGAATTGATCTCATCCGGCTCGGCAAACTGGGTCAGATTGAATTCAAAGAAATCAAAGGGATCCCGGTCAAATTTCCGGCCGATCACCTTGGCCACCTCTTTCACGGCAAAGGATTTGCCGGAGCCCGGGGGGCCGAAGACGCCGATGCACAGCGGCCGCTGAAAGCTCTCCTTGCTGACATAGGAGTCCATGACCGACTGCAGGGTGAGCACCGGCCCGATTTCCGCCGGATCGGTGGTGCGCAGATGGCCGACATTGAACATGCGCAGATTCTCAAAACCGCTTTTGCGGCTGACCTCTTCCTTCAGATAATGCAGCACCTCCAGAATAATATCCATGTAACCGGGGGGCACCGCACCCGCCCGCATGGCCGCATGATGGGAAGAATTGCAGCCGGACTGGCTGAAGAAGGAACGCAGGCCGGCCATTTTCCCCTTGCTCCACTCCTGGGCGGAAACAAGCTCCAGACTCTTGTCAAATTCCGGGGAAAAGCCGGGAAGTTCGACAAAACAGGGGTCATTGTAATCCAGAAAGGAGCAGGGGGCGCCGTTGGGAAAGGTTGAGGTGAAATCAAGATTAGGCAGTTCCAGCGACTCATTGAAATAGTAGCCGTGATCATAGAGCAGCTGCCAGTTGAGCAGGGTCCGTTTGGAAAAATCGCAGAAGAAACTGCGGCCGGCCACCACCTCCCCCATGCGGATAAAATCCATGGCCAGCATGGAGGTGACCAGGGTATCATAGGCCGGCACCGACCCCTTCTGGCGGGGGGAACTCTTTTCCGGCAGACTCCCTTCCCGGTGGCGGAAAAAAACATTTTTCGGGCTGACGTAAAGCAGGCCATGGGGAAACATCTCGATCATGACATGGCAGCGGAAACGGCCGCGCTGGGCATCCCAGATACCAACCTCCGGTGAACGCAAGGCCCGCAGGGACATGGCGACAATCGACTCCCACACCACCGAACTGTCCATCTCCATGCGGGTGGTTTCCAGATCGGACAGCCGGCCGAACAGCACGAAATTTTCGCCGAACTGTTCCGCCCATTCCAGCCAGTGGGCCACGCTGATGCCCATGGCAATGACCCAGGCAGACGGATTCAGCCCTTTCAGCTCCGCGGCAATCTGGGGAGGCCGGCCACCGTCATCAACAATCATGATGCCATCATGACCGCTCAATTTTTCGCGATTGTCATCGGTTATGATCAGGGCCTTCTCATCGGAACCGCGCCCGGCAAAGGGCAGGATCTGATGCACCATGAACCAGCCATGATCCTTGTCGATTTCCGGCCGCTGTCTTTTCCGGAAAACCTGGAAAATATCCTTCTGATCGCCATAGGTAATGGTGGTGATCTGCGGGCTCAGATTGCCGCTGGTCAGATAGGAGGCCAGCCAGGTCAGGCACTGTTCCAGCCGTCCGTTTTCCACGGCAACCTTGCCGGCCAGCAGCTCGACAAAATCGCCGGGATTATACCCGTATGCCGGCAGGCTGCCCTCTTCAATCAGGCTCACCTCCTTGATCGGCAGATTACGGATCTTAACGTTTGAACCAAGAAAAAGTATTTTTTGATTTCTCTCATCTGTTTTCATTTTGACCGCTCCCTTTATTGGATCGAATGTGTCGAACCGGGAAATTATCATTTATGATAATAATTATCAATTTTTATTTTAATTATTTATTTTCATTTTGCGTGGCTCATAACCCCAAGCGGCCAGCAAATTCGATCCATTCTTCTTCCGCCCTTGCCATTGACTTCCCCGCGCAGATTATTTAGGCTCTGGGCAAGAAAAGTTTTTCCCGGCAAGGCGCGGGAAACAGCCTTGGGAACCATACAGGACCCACCATGGACGAAACAGCAGCGATTGATCTGCCGATTGACGGCATTCTTGACTTACACACCTTCAATCCCCGCGAGGTGAAGCGTCTGGTGCCGGAGTATATCCGGGTCTGCCGGGAACGCAACATCCTCCAGGTCCGCATCATCCACGGCAAAGGCACAGGCACCCTGCTGCGCACCGTGCACGCCATTCTGGAACGTATGCCGGAGGTTGTCTCCTTCCGCCTGGCCCATGAGGACAGAAGCGGTTGGGGAGCTACGCTGGTCGACCTGGCCGCCCAACCGTAATGGACGCAGACCCGGCCCAGGCATCGCTTCCTGCAAGATCAAACCCCAGTCTGCTCACCGATCCCCTTTCCTGCTTTTCCGCCCAGACAGGGTGTCTTGACAAAAAACCTTGACACCCCCCGCAGCCGGTCGTTTACTGATCGTATATGTCCTGAAAAACATTTATATTATATGCTGCTGCCACGACCAAAGGTCAAGCAGTTAACGCTTTTCGCTGCAGATGATGATCTCGCTTTCCATGGCTTTTTTCATAATAATTCTTATATTTACTCCTAACAGATCATGCCGTGGAAGCAATGCCTCTGATTTTGCTCCCCACGCTGAATGAACACCTGAAAAGGAGACAAGTTATGCAAAATTTACGAATAATTTTCACGAAAACGACAACTTTTATACTGGTCCTGCTCCTTGCCGCCATGGGTGCGATCATGACGGCCTGCAGCACAGGGTCATACGGCCATCTTGATTTCAAGCTCGCGGTCAATGACATCTTCGAGTCCGGGCAGGTCATGGACAATTACAACTATTATTACATCGGTCCGGAGGCGGAACCGGTTGCCATCATGGCCATAGACAAAAAATACCAGCTCACGCCCAGCCTGTGGAAAGAGATCAATCTCACGCCCCAGCAGCTCAAAGCCTGGATGAGCCGTATTGACAATCGCTACCGGCTCAGAAACAGGTACGATGGGGCGTACATCCTGGACCAGCACGGCAATCAGGTCGGCCTGTGGTATTCAGAACTTGACTGGACCACAATTCAGCGTGGCGAAGGCAACCAGCTGACAATTTATACCCCGGACACCACCAAGAATCTGGATAATTTCGGCAGGGGCGTAATCTCGGGTTCAGGCAGCAATTAATCCCGGAAAAAATAAATGGACAACTGGCTGCTGTCGGCATTACTGGCGATGATTGTTTACGGCTTTTGGGGATTCTTCCCCAAAATTGCCGTAAGCTACATTTCACCCCAGAGCGCCTTGGTCTATGAGGTGGCCGGCGCCATGCTGGTTGGCCTGCTCACCCTCTTTTTCATCAGATTCCACCTGGAGTTCCACCCGAAGGGTATTCTGTTTGCCGTGCTCACCGGTATCGCCGGCATGGTCGGCACCTTTTTCTTCTTCTCGGCGGCCCAGAAAGGAAAAATCGCCATTGTGGTCGGCCTGACCGCCCTCTACCCGCTGATCACCGTCATTCTGGCTGTTATCTTTCTGCGGGAACCCCTTACCCTCAAGCAGATCATCGGCCTGATTCTGGCCTGCGGCGCCATTCTGCTGCTGTCCCCCTGACGGGTAAACGATCACCGCGGGGCGGTCCCCGGTTGAGGCAGGTCAAGAGCTTGACTGGAAACAAATTTTGCCCAATTATTGACATCCCGGCAGGGTTATTTAATAATTTCTAAGAAAAATCCTTGTATATCCGCACCATTGCCAGGTAGATATTACCAGCTGACCGATTAATTTTACCCGATCCATAAATGACTGGAGGAACAGATGAGCAAAACCGAAGAAAATCTGCAGGCAGCATTCGCCGGGGAATCCCAGGCCCGTAACAAATATGACTATTTCGCCAAGGTTGCCAGGAAAGAAGGATACCATTACATTGCCGCCATTTTTGAGGAGACCGCCATAAACGAGATGCAGCACGCCAAGGATCAGTTCAAGCTGCTGCACGGCATCGGTGACACCATCGCCAACCTCAAGGAGGCGGTAAAGGGTGAAAATTACGAAACCTCTGACATGTATCCCGCCTTTGCCAGGCAGGCAGAGGCAGAGGGCAACATGGAGGCTGCCTTCCTGTTCCGGCAGATTGCCAAGGTTGAGGCTCACCATCGGGACCGTTACCAGCAGTTGCTGGAAATGGTGGAGAACGGCAGCGTGTATAAAAGAGACGAGCCCATCAAATGGAAATGCAGCAAGTGCGGCAACATCCATGAAGGGACCGAACCCCCTGAAAAATGTCCGGTCTGCAAGCATGGCAGGGAGTATTACGGCCCTGCCAATCTGATTGACTAGGGTCCGGGGAGGATAATACCATGGCAACTTCAGGCGAAAAAATCGTGCTCTTTGCCTTCCGCGGTGATCCCCTCTGCTTTATCCATGTGCTGCTCAACGCCCTTGACCTGCATGAGCGGGGTCTGGCGGGCAGCATTGTCATTGAAGGGGAAGCGGTGAAACTGATACCCGTCATGAGCCGGGAAGGTCATTTCCTGGCCCCGCTCTATCAGCAGGCCAAGGAGAAAGGCCTCATTGTCGCCGTATGCAAGGCGTGCTCTGCCAAGATGAAGGTCACCGAGGCGGTGGAACAGGAAGGTCTGCCCCTGGTCGGCCAGCTATCCGGCCATCCGTCCATGGGCAAATTCATTGAGCAGGGATACCGGATTATTACCTTTTAAACCATGCACTTCCGGAGAAAAAATATGCAGAAAGTCGGCCCCCGCAAGGAAAAACCTGATCCAGAGAGAATGGCTATACTGCGCTCTCTGCCCGTTGAGATCAAACAGCAGATAACCGGCGAAGAGGCGCAGGCCTTCCTTTACAAGGAAGCACTGCCCGAATCTCTGCTGGAAAAGCTGAAGGGCTATCTGGTTGAGGATGATTAAACGGTCTGGCAGGCTGCCTCTGGTTCAGCTGGTAAGCAGGCGGTAAATTTCCGGCACGCGCAGGGGCAGCTTTCTGACATCATTGATAAAGGTATAATTGATCTCCCCGAACATGTGGCCCATGTAATCCTGGGCCTCCCGGTCGATGGTGATGCAAAAGGGATGAATTCCCGCGTTCTTGGCCTCGATCAGGGCGTGCCGGGTGTCTTCAATGGCGTATTCCCCTTTGTAATCATCGTAGTCCTCCGGTTTGCCGTCGGTGAGGATGATCAGGAGCCGCACCTTGGCCTCCACCTTGGACAGAACCCCGGTAAAATGCCGGATCGGCGGCCCCATGCGGGTATAATCCACCGGGGCGATGGCGGCAATGCGGCCCCTGATCTCATCAGAGTAGGGCTCAGCAAATTCCTTGATGTGATAAATCTCGCTGCGGGCGCGCCGCATGCCGGAAAACCCGTAAATGGCATAGCGGTCGCCCAGGGAGTCCAGGGCCTCGCTGAGCAGCACCAGCGATTCCTTCAGGGCCGTGCCCACCCACCCTTCCGTGGAAGAAGACATGTCCACCAGAAAGAGGGCGGCAATATCCCGCTCATCACGCTGCAGACGGACAAAAAGGCGCTCGGAGGGCACCAGTCCGGCCCTGATATCCGCATAGGCCTCGGTCAGGGCATCAAGATCCACATCTTCCCCGTCCCGTTGCCTTCCGATAAAGCGATGCTGGGTGCGCAGCATCTCAAACTGCCGCTTCAGCTGCATGATCTGTCCCCGGTATTTTTCCAGGGTGCTGCTGACAAAAGTTCCCTTGACCGCATGCAGCTGCTTGCGGTGCAACCGGCACCAGTTTTTGCGGAACCCCTGCCGGCGGAAATCCCATTCATCGTAAAGCAGGCCGCCCTGCAGCCCCTCTCCTTCTTCCTGCTGCGGGCCTTTTAGCGGACTTCTGCTCTGTCCACCGGCCCGCTGGCTGGCGCTGGAGATGTAAAAAGAGGGCAGCGAGCCAAGGTCTTCCTCGATCTCCCGGGCTAACTCCCGCAGCTCTTCCGGCAGCTCAAGCTGCTCATCATCAAGGCAGATAAAGCGCGGTTCTTCAGCAGGCTGCTGATCAGGCTCCGCCTTGCTTCGTTGTATGGTGTTGGGCCGGGGTGACATTGGCGCCGTCTTCCACCACATTGGCAGCGGGTTGTTTGGGTTCTTTTTCCGCCTCAGCAGCCTTTCCGGCAGCTGCCTGCGGCGGCAGAATCGCGGCAAGGGCCTCGATGAATTTCTGTCGGTTGCTTTCCCGTCTGGCCAGGCGGGCGCGGTGCGCCTCCCGGGGCCGGAACTCTCCCTGGAAAAGAAGCGGCGGCAACGGCTCGTATGCCGGTTTATCATGGCAAAAGGCATCATAAAAGCCTCTGGTGGCCATGAAGATATCCCCATTGTCCGCCTGTCCATTCCAGGCCGCAGCCACCATAGTCCTGAGCTGGGAATGGCCCCCCAGATCGCTGACCTTTTCACCGCTTAGCCGGCCGAGCAGCCACTGTCTTATTTTCTCCAGCAGATAATCGACGCCTGCCAGCTGCTGAAGATCCGGACGGTTTTCCTGCAGCAGGGCGAAAAATGGCCGCAGGTCGCGCATCAGGCCGGGATACTCCTGCTGCATGAAAAGGGAAACACGCAGCGTTTGCAGCAGGTGATAGATGTCCTGCGCCAGCTGCTGATG
This sequence comes from uncultured delta proteobacterium, assembly GCA_963729825.1. Taxonomy (GTDB): domain Bacteria; phylum Desulfobacterota; class Desulfobulbia; order Desulfobulbales; family SURF-16; genus SURF-16. The sequence continues at coordinate 14,414 of CAVSQR010000077.1, forward strand.
GGGGAAAATACTAAAAAAACGCACCAGGATATCATCACTATCCCCTTCTCTGCCCTGTTGCCTGTCCCCGGGGAAATGGATGGCGGCGGACAGCGCATGATTCTGGCAGTACAGATCCTGGCTGATAAAAGCCCACTGATACGTGGCCAGCAGTTTATAAACCTGGAAATTCCCGGTGTGATCCCGGTAAAAGCGGACATCCCGGGGCAGAAAAATGGTTGAGGTATCGGTTGCCGCCGCAGCCGATACCTCAAGCTGCAGACCGCGGCCCGATATGCCCCGGATATAGGTGCCCAGCCTTCCCTGGGCCTCAGCAAAGGTAAGCCCGCTCTCGCCCCGCCGCGGGCAGAGAAAATTATTTTCCACATCAGCCATGTAGAGGCGCGCCGCCCGCAGTCCGTCTGCCTCATAGGCATGCAGAATCCCTTTCACCCATTCGGCAAGCTCTTTTGTCTCCAGACAGCGCAAACCGTTATGCAGCTGTTCCAGAAAGGCGAAGCACAGGGCATGACTGACCGGCCAGATAACGGCGATCTGCGCCAGCACCGCCCTTTCCAGCTGCTCGTCACAGGCGGCCAGCTGTTCGATCAACTCCTCGTGTTCCCACTCGTTAAGCTGATGGTCGGGGATAATCTGCTGCAGGCTCACTGCAGTGGCGACTCTTTCCATGCCATGCCCCTCAGATAACCGAACTGATCATTTCATCAATTGCCCCGACCAGCTCACGGTCATCCGTCAGGGCCTCGGTGATGGTCACATGACAGGCCTCCCGGGGGGGGATTCCCTCCCTGATCAACAGCCCGGCATGCACCAGCAGCCGGGTGCTTGCCCCCTCCTGCAGGCCGGAGTCCTTCAAGCCCCTGGTCATGGCCGCTATCCGCACCAGGGAATGGGCCAGCGGCTCCTCAATTCCGGCCTCATGGCGGATGATTTCCCTTTCCAGCTCAGGGGGGGGATAATTGAGTTCCAGGGCCACAAACCGCTGCCGGGTGGACTGCTTCATGTCCTTCAGGACCGACTGGTAGCCGGGATTATAGGACACGGCCAGCATGAACTCCCTGGGAGCGGTGAGCAGCTCCCCTCTTTTCTCGATGGCGAGCTGACGCCGGTCGTCGGCCAGGGGATGGATGACCACCGTGGTATCCTTTCTGGCCTCAACCACCTCGTCAAGATAGCAGATGGCGCCATGACGCACGGCCAGCGTCATCGGCCCGTCAAGCCAGAAGGTTTCACCACCCCTGATCAGATAGCGGCCCACCAGGTCGCTGGTTGACAGGTCATCATGGCAGGACACGGTGATCAGGGGCCGTTTTACGGTCCAGGCCAGAAACTGCATGAACCTGGTCTTGCCGCTGCCGGTGGGCCCTTTAAGCAATAGCGGCAGCCCATTGCCGTAAGCGGCCAGGGCGACCGCCAGTTCATTTTTCTGCGGCAGATAAAAGGGCTTTTCAGTAATAAAATGTTCTTCTATTTTTTGACTCTGCATGTCTCTTGTGTCTCCTTGCCGGCAAAGTATTTCATTTTTTACTTAACAAGGTAATACCGAAAAAGACTTTTCGCAAACGATAACCCTTATTAATTTTTTTATTGATGAACTGGTAAAAAGTCTTTTCCAAACCACAGAGCACACAGGGGCACGCTGGGCATTTATCAGGAGGCCCTGGACAACGCTCTTTTTCTCACTGCCGATTCCAAAGCGATGAAGGCTATCGGCATGATGGAGGGAGGTGTCATCCACCACCTGAACAATATCGTCGGACACTACTTGCAGTCATCGGAATTTGCCCGGCTCTCCACGCGTTTTCCCTAAATTCCCTTTGCCGGGGAGACCGCGGATAACCTTGTGTTTGCGACAAGCTTATCGAATTATAACAAATTTCCCGGAGAGGTCCGGCTATCGTTTTCCCTTCATTGGAAGCCTTGCCGGAGGGTGAGGAGGAGGGCATAAATACGCTCGGTGATTCTTATGATAATCTGCCATCCGCCTCCTGTCCTCATCCTCGGCAGCCAAACAAAAAGAGGGGATGCGGCCCCCCTCTGGGCAGACATCCCCTTTTAAGAAAGTTAACTAATTCTTCACGCGGCATTAAGTTATTTTCATTGCTTACCAGAATTCATATCGGAGTTGCGCCTGCAAGTCTTTACCAAACCGCCCCCGCGTGGCAAGGCCCCATTCCCGGCTTAATTTGGCAAAATTTCCTGTAATATATTTTTCATTCATCTCTGTTGATTTTCGGGTCAAATCACCCACAGCCTCGAACAAACTACCCATGAAGAGCGTAAAGCTCCTTGCTTATCAACCCTGCATCCCCGTGGTGATGAGACGCTTAATGTTACACCGTAACCTGCCTCCACAACAGCACAAAAAACGATTTTTCCTCTTGACAGCATGCTTCTTTTTTTGCGCCGTCAGGCCAGAAAAAAACCTGAAATTATTTCCCCATGAAGTCTCGGGTAGTTAGCAGAAAAGCGAGCATTTAACAGGAAATAAGAGAATTGAGGAGAAAAAGTGAACATTCAGAGATCAATTAAATACAAAAAAAGCCCCGTGAAAAGCGACTATCCCCTTATTCCATGGGCTTTCAACCAATGGGGGTAAAAAGTGCGTTTTTATAGCCCGTTAGAGTTGCACCGCTTCTGTTTCCGCGTCTTGCAAGGGGACAAAGACTGTTGATAACTCGCCCTTTTATTTTTAAAAATCGGGGACAACCGTCTTTGACAGGAAACGGTTTTTTTTTATACAAGCAAACAGAATCCAAACGATCTCTTAATATGATCATAATCACTTTTCTTTTTATTATTCCAAATTCCACCTATTGCAGGACCATTCATGCTCTGGCACAAAATTAAAGAAATTCTTGCAGAAAAACTCCCAGAAAGCGCATATTCGCTCTGGATTAACCCACTATCCGCAAATGAGAATGACAACAGCACCCTTGAAGTTGCCTGCCCGGATGCCTTCTCCTGCACCTGGGTAAAGGAGAAATATCTTGGCGCAATAGAGGAATCCCTTCATTTGCTCGGGCAAAGTGACGTGCGGATTGTTTTTAAGGCAAAGGGCGGCGGCAGCGCATCGCAATCGCTTCTTGCCGCCCCGGCTCCAAATGAACCGGTGCGGCTGCCTGATATCCCAAAGGTGAAATCATCAATAAGAACGCTGCACCCCCGTTTCACCTTTGATGAATTCATTGTCGGCAGCTGCAATATCATGGCCCATTCCGCCTGCGCGGATATTGCCATGAATGATTCGACCGTTGGCTCCTGTGTTTATCTGAAGGCGGGAACAGGGCTGGGCAAAAGTCACCTCACCCACGCTGTCGCGCATCACATCATCGGACATAAGCCTGCCATCAGGCTCAACTATCTCACAGCACAGCAACTGACGGCTGAAATGGTCAAAAACATTAAAAACAACACCATGAACCATTTCAAAAACAAATACCACAAACAGTGCGATATCCTGCTGATCGAGGATGTCCATACGCTGGCCGGCCGGTTGAAAACCCAGGCGGAACTGTCAGAAGCGCTTGATATTCTCCTGGAAAACGGCAAAAAAATTATTTTCACCAGTTCCCTGGGACCCCGGGAGATTCCGGATATCGATTCCGGCATCCGTTCCAGGCTGTCATCCGGCATCATTACCTGCATCAACCCACCCAATCTGGAAACCAGAATAAAAATAATTCGCCGCAAAGCACTTATCAATTGCCTGGATTTAAAAGAAGAGCATATCCTCTACCTGGCGGAAAACATTAAAGGCGACATCCGCCAGGTGGAAAGCACCATCATCAGCCTCAAGGCCCAGTCCGCCCTGATGCAGGCCGCACCTGATTTCACCATGATCAAGGAAGCACTGGCAAACATCATCGGCAACAGCCGGCAGCTTTCACCGGTGGTAATCAGGGATTTTATCGCCACCCAGTTCAAGGTTGACATTGCGGAACTGCAGTCAAAGTCCCGCAAGCAGGCCCTGGCCTTTCCCAGACAGATTGCCATGTATCTCTCGCGGAAATACACCGAGATGCCCCTTGTCGATATCGGCAAGGCATTTAACCGGGATCATTCAACCGTGGTCCATGCCATCAGGGTTATTACCGACAAACGGATACGGAACACCAGCATCCGCCGGCAGGTGGAATTTCTTGAAGACAAGCTGGAGAAGAAATATCTTTAGGAAGTATCAGAAATAGACGGGTTTAACCGCGGCAGCGGCCTCTTCGCCCCTGCCGCCGGCACTGATGGCAACCGCTGCTTTACGAGCGGATTTCACCATGTCGTTGATGCCGACACCGTCCCAGCCGAAGCCGCAGATATAAAGCCCCTTGTTTTCCCGCTCAAGCCCGGCCCTGTAGGTAAGCATCTTCGGGTGGTCCATCTCCAGCTGGGGGATGGCGCTGGCCGGACGCAGAACTTTGGCAAAAAGCGGTTTCTCCGGCAGCTCCATCAGCTGCCGGATATCCTGACACACCGAGGAGATGATCTCTTCATCGGCAAGCTCCAGCCGCTCAGGATGCCGGCGACCGCCGACCAGGGCCTCCATCAGCACCTTACCCGCCGGAGCTCGATTGGGAAACATATGGGAGGAGAATAAGACGCCAAGGGTGAAACGCTTCTCGCATTCCGGCGCCAGATAGCCGAAACCATAGGGCACCTTGGCGCTGTCGGCAAAACCCAGCACCACATTGCAGATTCTTGACACAGGAATCTGGGCAAGCGGCGGCTGCTTGATTGCCGACAGGATCTTCAGACCACTGTTCACCGGCAGCGCCATCACCACATTTTTGGCTGAAAAAACCCCTTTTGCCGTGGTGACCCGCCATCTGCCCTTCTCCCCACTGAGCGCGGTTACGCCGCTGTCAAAGGCAATATTTTTCCCCTGCTCCAGCACCCCCACCAGTCGATCCAGCCCCTGGGGGAAATTGTTCATGGCCGGCAGTCTTTTTTTGAGGGAACCCTTCTTCTCTTTCATCTTGCGGATAATGCCGCGAATAACCGAGCCATGCTCGCATTCGAGCTTACGCAAACCCGGCATGACCGAATCAATGCTGAGCAGGTTGTAATCACCGGAATAGCTGCCGGTGACCGCCGCATCAATTAAAGGCAGCACACTCCTGCCGAATCGCCGGCCGGCCCATTGCCCGAGAGTCTGGTCTTTTGGGTCGGGCTTGATCCACAGATCCCCCAGCACCCGGAGTTTCCCCCAGAAAGGCAGCAGGGGGGTGAAAAGGATCTTCTTTGGTTTCTGCGGTATCTGCACGAGCCGGCCCCGGTGGCAGACATAACGGTGGAAATCACCTAAAGGGGCCTGCTGGGCCTCACTGTAAAGACCTGTATCTTCCAGGATTTCCCTGCTCTCCTCCGCATTGTCCAGAAAACCGTGGGGGCCCCATTCAGCCAGAAAACCGTCCTGATGAAATGACTGGATCGCCCCGCCGGCCCGCCCACTGGCCTCCAGAAGCATGACCTCCAGGGAAGGGGCCAGCTTTTTGATGAAATGGGCCGCGGCAAGGCCAGAAATTCCGGCCCCGATGATGATGACATCTGAGATCTTTTCCATAATGAAAAATTCCTTTTCATGAGGTAAAATCAGGCCTCATGGAAATAACTGCAGCAAAGAAAATATTAATTATCTGCTATTCCTTAAGCGGCCAGACGAGTAACCTGCTGGCCAGACTGACCAACGGGCTGGAATCGGCCGGGGTAACGGTAATCATCGAAAGGCTGCGCCCGGTAAAGCCGCTGCGCTTTCCCTTCGGATCCATCCGGGCAACTGTGCGCATGATGCTGCTGACCTTTTTCAGAAAGCGCATTCCCATAGCACCATTGTCAGATAAATGCAAGGGCTGCTATGATCTTATCATCCTCGCCGGTCCCACCTGGTCCTATCAGCCAAGCGGCCCGGTCCTGTCACTTATTGACCGCGACGGCAGCACCCTTTTTGCAAACCGGCCCGTGATCACCCTCATTTCCTGCCGGGGATACTGGCGGATGCACTGGCTCGGCCTGCGCGCCCTGCTGCAAAAAAGCGGGGCAACCGTGGTCAACCGTATTGTCTTTACCCATCCCAGCAGGGAGCCCTGGCGCACCCTTGGCGTATTTTTGAAGCTTGCCGGCAGATCCCCGGAGAGATCGAAATTCATCGGCAGATATTACCCCCGGTACGGCCATGAAAAAAATCAGCTGGACGAGGCCGACCGCTTCGGCGCCATGCTCGGCCAGGCCCTGACCGGGGGAAAAGATCTTGCCGCCCTCAATTTCCAGACACCGCTGGCCATCATCCGCGGCGGCAACCGGCAGAGGCCCCGCTAAGCCCTTACCCGCGTTTCACCGCAATCAGCAGCTGATCCGGTTAAAATTCAATCCCCTTCTGCGCCCGCACCCCGGCGGCATAAGGATGCTTGATCATCCGCACCTCTGACACCAGGTCAGCGGCGTCCACAAGTTTCTCACTGGCATCGCGGCCCGTGATAACCAGATGCAGGCCGGCGGGACGATGCCTGATCAGGTCAAGCACCTCGGCCTCCCCTACCATGCCATAGCTGACCAGATAGGTCAGTTCATCCAGCACCACCATGTCATAACGGCCGCTCATGATCTTTTCCCTGGCAAAGTCAAATGCCTGCCTGGCAACTCTTATCACTTCGTCCTTATTCTTCTGCTGCCAGGTAAAGCCGCTGCCCTTGACATGAAACTCCACCTGGCCGGCCAGGGCCTGAAATGCCCTGGCTTCACCGGTCTGGTGCTGCGCTTTGATGAACTGCACGATGCACACCCGCAGCCCCTGGCCCGCCGCCCGCAGAGCCTGGCCAAAGGCGGCCGTGGATTTCCCCTTGCCATCGCCGGTATGCAGCAGCACAAGGCCCCGGCGTTCTCCCTTATTTCCCTCTTGATTTTCCATGGTCAATCAATCCGCGCAGGAGTGGTAAATTTCCCCAGCTGCTTTTCATAATATGCACTGTTTTCAGGATCGACCGCAATCGCCTGTTTTTCCGCCTGCCGGGCTCTCTCGGAAAAACCGTTGCGCCAGAAGGCCAGGGCCAGGGTGTCAAGGATATAGCCCGCCGGTTTGGCGACGGCAGCCTCCCTGGCCAGCATGAGGGCCTTTTTCGGATCAACAATTCGCGGATCACCGGCCGTGAGCAGAACCCAGGCAAGATTATTCAAGATCTCAGGGTGGTTCGGGGAAATACGCAGCCCCTGCTCATAAGAGGCCACAGCCTCTGCATACAATTTCCTTCCCTGCTGCAGGTCGCCGAGTAACTGGTACCAGAGGGGATTATCGGGCTGCTCTGCTGCTTTTTCCGCATAGAGCCTGGTCAGATGATCCAGCGGGGCTCTCTGCAGCAGATCATCCGGCATCTTCCACAGGGTGAAGCCGGTGCCGGCCAGGACAAAAATATAGAGCAAAAGGGCTCCATAGACTTTGCGGTGATGTCTGGCGATCTGCCTGCGGTCATGCTCGCAGCGGTCCAGAAAGGTAACCCGTTGGGCGATACCGAAGTGATGCCAGCTGGGCAACTCTCTGATATTGCCGCTGAGCCAGGCCACCTTTTCCAGGGCATTGACGATACCCTGGCTGCTCCCCATACTTTCCATGGCATGCAGATCAGCCTGCCGTTCAAAATTACGCATGAAAAAGCCAAACACAACGCGGAAATAAAAAATCAGCAGAAGCAGCAGGGCAAAGGTGCTGGCAAATATCAGCACCACATCCGTTTTTTTGCCAAGCAAAGCGCTTAATTCGTAAAAATGGTCGGATTTCAACAGAACATACATGAAGAGATAGGAGCCGAGCTGGGCAATGAGGCTGAAACCCAGCAGCAGGACAATGTACAGCTGGAGATGGTAGCGTTTCACATGGCCGATTTCATGGGCCATCACCGCATCCACTTCCTCAAAGGTCAGGTTTCTTAACAGGGCAGGGGTAAAGAGGATATAGCGGAACCGCCGGATAAGCCCCATGACCCCGGCAGTGAGAACCAGCCCCTCAAACAGGGGCCAGACAAGAATATCGGCATACTTGAGCCCCTGCCGGCTGCAGAAGTCCTCGATATGGCTGCGCGTAAGCCCCGGCGGCATGGAGCTGCACCCCCACAGGCGTCTGATGATCTCGGGAAAGGCAACGGCCAGCAGGATAAAAAAGGTGAGAAAAAAAAGCGGTTCTCCCCAGGATGATTGAAAAAAGTTTTTAACCGCCGGAAAGGGAAGCAGCAGCAGGGCATCCGCCAGCAGCGAAAGGGTCAGCCATGGCAGGATGATGGGGATATTATTTTTGAGATTGGTTTTAATAAAGGCGAAACCGGAGTGCTGCCGGCCGAAAACCTGGCCATAGCTCTTTCTGGCCCCGTACCAGATCAGGCAGAGATAGAAGAAAAAGAGCAAAAGGCCGGCCAGGCTGGTCAGTACCGGTAAGCTGTGAGTGCCTGGCAGCAAGGCGAAATAATATTGACAGTCCAGGAAATAGACATCAATGGCCAGAGAAATGATGGCCAGGATGGAAAGTTTCTGTTCAGCGGAAAAGTAGTCCGCCGCCTGTTTTATCCGATTCCTGCCGTAGGTGAGTGTCACCAGCAGAAAAAAAAAGGCCGCCTTCAGCACAAAAATCAGGGAGGTAAACCCTGCGCCCAGCAGCGGAGTATCCGGGATACTGTTGGTGGAGAGGATAAAAATGACTACGACAAGATATATGAGATTGTTATAAATCACTATCTTGTACAGGCGGGACGGGAGCGGGTGAGACTGGCATTATGGCGCTGAAAACGGACCAGATGCTGCAGCAGCTGCTGGGAGGTCAAAATATTCTGTTGGACGAAAAACTCGCCGATTTTCCTATGCAGGCGCCTCTGTTCAAATAAAAGGGCGAGAAGTTGCGACTTGGTCAGCAATCCCTGCTGCAATGCCTGTTGGCCAAATGGCAGGGATGAGCTGACACAGCCCTTTAATACAAGAAAAATTTCGTCACTGCTGAGCAAACCCCGTGACCGGGCGATTTCCCCCAGCCGAGGCCGCTGCGCCTTCTGCCACATTAATGCCTTGATAACACACTGCCAGCTGACCTGGCCGGCATAATAGAGATAGTGTCCGAACAGCAGCTGCCGGTCCGGGATTGTCCCGCGATAGAGGTCCTGGGCATAAAAAGGCCTTTTAACCTGCCCTTCCTGGTAAAATTTCCCGGGCCTGCCCTTTCTCTCCCACATTCCGGAAGGCTCGGAAAATTTGCTTTTGGCAACAGGGCCTTTCCCCCTCTGCGGCTTTGCTGGAGCGGAATTGCGCCTGGCCGGGCTGAACGTGGCAGGAGAAGAGGGACCGCCGCCGTGAAAACGAAACCCATTTTCACGGGCCTCAAGGTATTGCAGCAACTGTTCATAGGCCTGCCGGACAGAATGAAACATGCGGGCGCTTCTTTTTCTCGCCAGTTCATCATGGCCGGCCAAGCGGTCCGGATGGGTTTCCATGGCCTTTTTGCGAAAAGCGCTTTTTACGCCGGAAAACTGGATATATTCGAGAAATTCCCGCGAAACCGTTAAATCGGGCCCGAATATAATCCGGCAAGCGCGGTATAATTCCTGCTCTGCGGCAACTCCAGTCATAAAAATCATCTCCGAACTCAGCTAAGCCGTTGTAACAAAATAATGTCCTTATCTGGCTTGTAAAACGGCACTCTTTTCAGTACCCCCTTGAGGGGTATAAGGAGCCGTAACGAAATGGTTCAGAAAGCCGAGGTTATTTCGTAACGGCTCCTAAACATTCTTTTACAGAAAAATTCCGCCATTTATTCTTACAGCTCAAAGGGATGTCAACAATTATTACTTCCAAGCAGAGAATACCACACAAGCTAGGGAAGCTAAACGTTTTTTCTCAGGAAAAAAGGCGGGTGAGAAGGGAAAAAAGGGAGGGAACTACGGCAGGACAATGTCAACTTCTATCTGATCAGCCTCGGACTTGCTCAAAATGAGATTCGATTCACCGACACGCAGCTGGATGGGGCCGCCAAGAGGGGCCTTGTTCACCACATTAACCCTGGCAAAAGGGACGAAGCCCAGATCAAGCAGGCGCTGCCGCACCGCACCGCAGGAGTGGTGCCTTTTGATGCAGACACAGCTTCCCGGGGTAATGTCGCTGAGCAGCCGACATTTTTCCCCGCACTGACTCTTACCGCACTGCGCGCCATGATGGGCACATTTCTTTTTCGTCCACCAGAACTTCATCGCCAAACCTTCCAGCCTGTCATTTCTATATTTACCATTAAGTAAAGAATTACTCTTCTAAATTTTTGCCTGTGCCACTCTGTCAAGCAAAAAGACCTTACACAGGCTGAGCCTAACCAAATGTATTTACTTTACTTCCTTTCATCTGCAGCAAAGCTTTATCCCAGGCCCGGCGACCTATCTCGGACTCAACCTTGTGCGCCCGGTCCGCCTGATCCTGCAGATTCCTCTGGACAATGCGGCTGCTCTGTTCCGACAGGGTAAATGAGGTATAATGAGCTGCCGTTTGGCTGATATAATCGATCTTGAAATCAAACTTCATATCGCGCTTCTTTTCCGCAGGCCGAACTCACCCGCTTTCCCCCTTGCCTGCAACCTTTCCGGGCCAACCGTTACAGGTACAAATCTCCGGCGCTGCCTGTCTCGCCTCTGTTACAGTATAATTCTCTTCCTGAAAATATGCCAGGGGGCAGATAAGAATTATTCGCGGCAACACGTTCACGTGGGGCCGGCAGCTGCATAGTCCGACTGTTGCAACCAGACAACTCAGGAAATCCAACCCTGCAGGGCATCAACAATTTTTTGCGCCTGCTCCTTGCTGGAAATGTTAAATTTCCCCTGGGCCTGATAGATCCCCTTCAGCTTGCGGTACCGGCGGATGGTATAGCGGTCAGGCCCATATTCATTTAATTTAGTGTCCCATTGCTGATAGCGGAAGATGATGGTCGACCACGCCCCTTTGGACAGCACAACCTTATCCAGCTCCTTGACAATCAAAACACCATCTTCTTCATAATTAATTGAAATCTCATCAATATTTTCAGCCATCGCCCGTTTCCTTTCTCTTTTAAAGTCGTTGCTCACTGCTTAAGCAGCCATAACAAAAGCGGATTCCCCGCCTGGGAAAATCCGGCCCTATCTTAGCAGTCAACTCAAAAAATAAAATTATTTTTTTATCACCCAGCCGTTTTATCATGATAAACCCACCCACGTTTACCATTCAATTGCAGCCCGGGCAAGGCAGAAATCCCTGCGCGGCTTGGTTCCGGTTGCTCCAGCCAATCACCCTGGCAAGGATCATATCAGCATTTGCCTGCTTGCCGCTGAAGCTTTGTGCCGTCTCATCATGGAAGACCACTCACCCCTTCGTCAACCGCGGATATTTCATTTTGCCCCATGAAACACGCTTTAACTCATGCATTAAAGGTTTACATATGCTAAGATGTAACGATTAAATCCTTTGAAATAAATGGAGCTTGGAAAATATGCTGGAGCAAATCTTTGCCACAAATGGTCACAAAATTATCGAGACCATGACCGATGGCCTGATGCTGGTGAACCCGTCCGGCAAAATCCTCTATGTGAATAATGCCCTGGAAGAGTTGCTGCGCTACCAGAAAAGCGAACTCATCGGCAAAAGCTGTGACATTCTGGGCTGTGACATTTGTGCCAGAACAAAAAGAAGGGGGAGAGCCTGCGACCTGTTTACCAAGGGTGAGGAAAAAAATCAGCGATGCACTTTCCGCCGCAAGGATGGAACGGTGGTAACCGTTCTGAAGAACGCTACGACCTTACGGGACGAAAAAGATACTTTGGTGGCTGCAGTTGAAAATCTGACCGACCTGAGTTCCGTTGAAGAAAAAGACAGGGTTATCACTCACCTGAAGCGTCACATCGCATACGAAGAAGGGTTTCAGGGACTTATCGGCAATTCAGAGGCCATGCGTAAAATGTTTGATCTTACCAGGAGCGCTGCCCATTCCGATGCGCCGGTTATCATTTATGGAGAGAGCGGCACCGGCAAGAAGCTTGTCGCCTCCGCCTTACACCGGCTCGGCACCCGACGGGAAGGCCCATTTGTCCAAGTCAACTGTGCCTCCTTGAGTGAGGAACAACTGGAAAGGGAACTGTTCGGCCAGGCCAGGGGCGGCTTTACCGGTGCTGATTCATCGGTGGTCAGCCGGCTTGAAGCGGCAAACGGCGGCGATCTCTTTCTTGATGAAATCGGCGATATGCCCCCGGCCCTGCAGCTAAAACTGCTTCGCGTCCTGCAGGAGCGGGAAATTGAAAGTGCCGCCGATCACCGTCCCGTCCCTTTACTGCTCCGCATTATTTCCTCAACCAGTAAAAATCTGCCAAAACTCATTAAGGAGGGTGCGCTTCAGGGAGGATCTTTTCTATCGAATCGGTGTCATTCCCATCAATCTCCCCCCGCTCAGTGAAAGGAAAGACGACATCCCTGCCCTGGTTGAATCCTTTATCAACAGCACCAGCATTAAAACCGGCAAAAAAATCAATCGCATCAGCAAACAGGCCCTGGAGATTTTTCATCAATACAGCTGGCCGGGCAACGTGAGAGAACTGATCAATGCCATAGACTATGCCTTTGTCCTCTGCCCCGGCGATGAAATTCTAGCGGAACATCTCCCCCCCCATTTTGCCGTTCAGCTCAAAATACTGAATATCCCCGTGGTCAAATCCCAATTAAACAAAACCGAAGATGAACGGCAACGCCTGGTCAAGGCATTAAAGGCAACGAACGGCAACAAATCCGAGGCTGCCCGCCTGATGGGCATCAGCAGGGTAACACTTTGGAAATATTTAAAAAAATACCAGATAGAGGTCAACCGGAAGATTCAGGAATAACCCCATACCCCGGTTAGCCGCCCAGCCACCTGCCTTCCCCCGCAGGGAGTCCCAAAAAAAAATTCCTTTTTTCGAAAAAAAATAGTAAAGTACCTCCTTTTTTTAACAACATCTGCTAATCATCGCTGACGCATTGCGGTTGACGAAAATTACCATGGTGCTTAATTGGTTTTAAAATAGAGGACATATCATGGCTCCACAAGAAGCCTCATTACGCCCCCGCGAGGAATGCGGAATCTGCGGTATTTACGGTCACCCTGATTCCGCCAAATTGACATATTTCGGTCTCTACGCCCTCCAGCACCGGGGCCAGGAAAGCGCCGGCATCGTCACCACGGACGGCAAACAGGTTTTTGAACATAAAGGCATGGGGCTCGTCTCCGAGGTTTTCAGTGAAAAGGACCTGCAGCGCCTGCAGGGCGCCCTGTCGGTGGGGCATGTCCGTTACTCCACCACCGGCGCTTCCAACATTCTCAACGCCCAGCCGTTTACCGCCCGGCACCGCGATCAGTTTTTCGCCGTGGCCCATAACGGCAATCTGGTCAATATCCGTCAGTTACGTGACGAACTGGAAACCAGGGGATCCATCTTTCAGTCCACCATGGACAGCGAAGTGGTTGTCCATCTCCTGGCCTCGTTCAGCCATCTCCCCTTTAACGAGGCCATTACCGAGACCTTCAAGCAGATCAAGGGCGCCTACTCAATATCTGATTTTAACCCATAACAAGCTGGTGGCCATTCGCGACCCCAACGGTTTCAGACCCCTCTGCCTCGGCAAAATCTCAAACGGCGCCTATGTCGTTGCCTCGGAAACCTGCGCGCTTGACCTGATTGAAGCAAATTATATCCGCGATATAGAGCCGGGCGAGGTATTGATCATTGATCATAACGGGCTTGAGTCCTTCTTCCCCCAGGAAAAGCGGGCCACGAGCTTCTGCATTTTTGAGCATGTCTACTTTGCCAGACCGGACAGCGACATCTTCGGCCTGAATGTTTACTCGTGCCGCAAGAGAATGGGCCAGATACTCGCCAGGGAGACCAATATTGACGCCGACTTTGTCATGCCCTTTCCCGATTCGGGCAACTATGCGGCCATCGGCTTTTCCCAGGCCTCCGGCATTCCGCTGGAAATGGGGGTTATCCGCAACCACTATGTGGGCCGCACCTTTATCCAGCCGACCCAATCCATGCGGGACTTTTCCGTGCGGGTGAAATTAAACCCGGTGCGCTCCTTTCTCAAGGGAAAACGTGTTGTTATTATCGAAGATTCCATTATTCGCGGCACCACCGGCCGCAGCCGTATCCGCTCCCTGCGCGCCTCCGGGGTCAAAGAGGTGCACATGCTGGTCAGTTGCCCGCCGACCCGTTACCCCTGCTATTACGGCATTGATTTCCCGTCCCAGGACCAGCTGATTGCAGCCAAAAAATCCATCGCTGAAATCCGCGATTTTCTGCATCTTGACACCCTGCACTATCTCAGCCTGGAAGGCCTGGTGGAGGCAACCGGCATGCCTGCCGAATCATTCTGCCTGGCCTGTTTCAACAACACCTATCCGGTGGAGCCGGACACCGGCTTCCACAAACTGTCCCTCGGTTGACGCTGTGGAACATGGGCACTGATCATGTCATCACTTAGCCTGGCAAAAGAAGTTTTACAGATTGAAGCGGAAGGCATCCAGGCCTTAATCGAGCAGCTTGACGCCAACTTCGACAAAGCCGTTTCCCTGATCATGAACTGCCCCAGCCGCCTTATCATCACCGGCATCGGCAAATCAGGCATCATCGGCCAGAAAATTTCCGCCACCTTAAACAGCACCGGCACGGCATCTTTTTTTCTCCATCCGGTGGAGGCAATGCATGGCGACCTGGGCATTGTCGATCACAACGATGTGGTGCTTGCCCTTTCTTACAGCGGGGAAACAACGGAACTCAACATGCTGCTGCCGGTCCTCAAAAAGCGGGGGGTGAAAACCATCGCCCTGACCGGCAACAAAAATTCCACCCTGGCCTCCTTTGCCGACGTTGTGCTGTCTGCCAAAGTCCCGCGGGAGGCCTGCCCGCTGGGCCTTGCCCCCACGGCAAGCACCACTGCCGCCCTGGCCCTCGGCGATGCCCTGGCGGTGGTGCTTATTGAAAAAAAGAAATTCGCGGCCAGCGATTTCCGCAAAAATCACCCCGGCGGCAGCCTGGGGGAACGCCTGAAAACCAAGGTGCAGGAGGTGATGATCACCGGCCCCCTGCTCCCTCTTACCGCACCGGATTCCTCTTTGCGTGCAGCAATCAATGTCTTGAACGAGAAGAACCTGGGGGCTGTTATCATCGCTGACGACAAGAGCAAACTCTGCGGCATTATCACCGACGGCGACCTGCGCCGCCTGCTCAGCCTGACCAAGCCCCTGGATATTGACCGCCTGCAGGTCAAAGATATCATGACGCCCTCGCCCAAGACCATCCAAGAGGATCTCCTGGCCGCAGACGCTTTGAGTATCATGCAGCGCCATGAGGTGACCATCCTGCCCGTCCTGAACAAAGCCGGCCTGCTGGCCGGGATGCTGCACCTCCATGATCTGCTTGGCAAAGGGGAATTCCGCCTGTTGGTTTAACTGCCGCTGAGCCGCCAGGCCTTACCCGGTAGAAATACCTATAATACCAACAGGTTATTTCTTTTTTGCTGTTCAAGTCATATTGACAAACCTGCTGCTTTTGGTTAGCATCCCATTTGTACTTCTTTCATGCTCGGCACGCATTTTAAGAGCTTGTTCGGAAATAAGCTCTCACTCAAATGCCTTTATTTCTACCTTAAACACGAGGTTAATAATGGGAATCACCAGTAAAGAAATCAATCCAGCCTTCAGCGCTGAGGTGACCAATATCCCAGGTGGTGAATATCTGAATCGATGTTTTTCCTGTGGGGCCTGCAGCGGCATCTGCCCCGTGAGTCAGGCAATCCCTGATTTTGATCCGCGGAAAATCATCCACATGGTCCGCATGGGATTAAAGGACCGGCTGCTCCACTCTGATCTGCTCTGGTTCTGCTCACGCTGCCGGAGCTGCATCTTCGTCTGCCCCCAGGATGTCCGTTTTGCCGATATCATGTCCGCCCTGCGGGACCTGGCCATGCAGGAGGGTATTATCACCGAGGAAAACCTGCGCGAAAAAGGCAAGGCCGCCTGGGTGGAACGGGATCTCTGCGTATCCTGTCTGACCTGCGTCCGGGTCTGCCCCTGGGAGATCCCGAAGATTGACCGGCAGGGGGTTGCCGATATCAATGCCAGAACCTGCAGGGGTTGCGGGATCTGCGTTGCAGAATGTCCGGCTCAGGCCATCCGGCTCAATGAGTCCGAAGACGAGAAACTTATCGCCGCCTGCGGCGTTTAAAGCCGAGTGGAGAAACGCATGACTTTTACTCCTGATATCCAAGCATTTTGTTGCCACTACACTTCCCAGCAGACCATTGCCGAGGGAAGAGAAGGCCTGAAACAAGACGGCCTGCCGGGAAACGTCACCTTCCATCGCGTGGTCTGCACCGGCAAACTGCAGGTGAGCACCCTGCTCAAGGCCTTTGAAGAGGGCGCTGACGGGGTCTATGTGGTCGGCTGCCCGGCAGACCAATGCCATAACGTCAAAGGCAGCCAGCGGGCGGCAAAGCGGGTGGATGCCATCAAAAAGGCCCTGGCCGAACTTGCCGTTGAACCGGAAAGAATAGAAATGTTTCACCTGGAAAGAGGCTTCCACCCTGAATTTGTTGAAGCCGCCCAGCTCATGAATAAGAGGATCACCGATTTAGGCCCGAGTCCGTTTAAGGGGGAAGCAAAATGATCATCGCCGACAGAAAACCTGTGGATGAAATACTGGGCATGGTAAGCGATGCCAAAAAAATTCTGGTCCTCGGCTGCCGGGGATGCGTCACGGTCTGCTCCGCCGGCGGCGAGCGCGAGGTGGAGATCCTGGCCTCGCTCATCAGACTGGGCATGCTGAAACAGGGCAAGAAGATTGAAACCATTGAAGGATCCCTGGTCAGACAGTGCGACAAGGAATATATCGATGCCATTGATGAGTGGGAAGGCCAATACGATGCCATTGTTTCCATGGCCTGCGGCGTGGGCGTCAATTTCATCGCCAATCTCCGCCCCACCACCAAGGTCTATCCCGCGGTGAACACCAGCTTCTTCGGCGGCTCCGCCGAGCAGGGGGTGTGGAAGGAACAGTGCGCCGGCTGCGGCAACTGTGTGCTGCATCTGACCGGCGGACTCTGCCCGGTGGCCCGCTGCGCCAAAAGCCTGATGAACGGCCCCTGCGGCGGCTCGGTCAATGGCCGCTGCGAGATCCACCCGGATGTGGAATGCATCTGGCAGTCAATCCATGACCGTCTCGGCAGAATCGGTAACGCCGAAGCCATGAACGTCATTGCCCCGATCCGGGACTGGAGCACCGCCGGCCATGGCGGTCCCCGCAAAACCATGCGGGATGATCTGACCATCTGAGCAAACCGCCCGCCACTCTTGCCATAAAAAAAGGCCGCTTAGGCAAGCGGCCTTTTTTTATTGGCTGTTCGCATCAATCCTTTTCAGTAAAGTCGAGCTTGACCTCCTGGGCCGGAATAAATTTCTCGATGGTGGAAATATACCAGGTAATGATTTTCAGGGTGACATCCGGGATATTTTCATGAAACTGCAGGCCGACATTTGCATCATATCTGCTGGTACGCAGATTTTTCACCACCCCGATAATTTCCAGGGTCTGCTTGACCCCGGGGAACTTGCAGTTCAATTTGACCTGGTCGCCGATCTTGAAGTGAATGAGCCGCTTGTTATTCTTGCCGCGCACCAGGAAATGACAGCCTGATTTGGCAATATCGACAATGGTGCCGTTGTTCTCATTGTCGCCCACTTCAATGACGGCGGGAATATAGCAGAAGGAGCGTTTTTCGCTGCGCAATTCACTTTTCTGAATAAGTTTCGGGTAATAAATAAAAAGAAGCCGCACCGGCTGGTCAATCAGCGAAAAGAGTTTGGTCTGGAAGGCATAGATGGTGCCGTGATAGAAATAGCGCACCACCAGCTCCGCACCGCTGAAAAGCTTATGCTGAATCTGGTGATAGGGCGAGGGCGGGGTGATAATAATGTAATTATCCACAAAACCGCAGAAGGTGCTCTCCAGAGGGATATCCACCCCATCAAGCTCTATTTTCAACCGAATTCCCAGCTCCAGCGCCAGCCGGATGCCCTGATCAAATATTTTTTCATCCATGTCTGTCTGTCCTGCCTTTGTCCGCTTCAGCGGATGCCAGCCGTTGCAAACCCTGCCGGCTTCCGCGGTTTAAATATTAGGGGCTATCATCCCGAAACGGAGCAGATCCGTTATCACCTCAGCCACCGGCAGGCCGATCACATTGCTGTATGATCCATCAATTTTTTCCACCAGAAAGCCTCCCCTGCCCTGCAGTCCGTAGCTGCCGGCCTTGTCCAGCGGTTCGCCGGTGAGGACATAAGCCCGGCAGAGATCAGCCGTGAGGGGCCTGAACAATACCCTGGTGCAAACCGCCTGTTTGACCATTAATCTGTCCGATTGACGGCACAGACAGTAGGCGGTCCACACCTCATGCCAGGTGCCGGACATCTTGCCGAGCATTGCCTCCGCATGGGCGGCATCAGCGGGTTTGCCAAGAATTTCACCGGCCAGCACCACAATGGTATCTGCCGCCAGAATGCAGGCCTGATCATGGTGGACGGCCACGGCCAGGGCCTTTTCCCCGGCCAGCCGCAGGACATACTCCTCCGGGCCTTCGCCGGGCCGGTTCTGTTCATCCACGGCAGCGGGCACGACCGTAAAAGCAAGGCCCAGTTCCCGCAGAAACCGCTGCCGCCGGGGCGAGGCCGAGGCCAGTATCAGCGGGCAAACGGTACGAAAACCGCCCGGCATGCCCACCCCGGCATGGACATGCACTGACGCTGACGGCTGCCGGTCCGCAGCGACAACCTCAGGCCCTGATTGCATAGCCGCCATCCACCACCAGGGTCTGGCCATGAATCATCTTGGCGAGATCGCTGCAGAGAAACAAGGCCAGATCAGCCACATCCTCGGGTGTGGTCAGACAGCCAAGGGGAGTGCGTTCCAGAGCGGTTTCCAGAATCTGGGTGCGGTTGGGGAATTTCTTCAAGGCCTCGGTATCCACCGCGCCGGCACTGATGGTATTCACCGTAATTTTGCGCGGCCCAAGCTCCACGGCCAGATGGCGGACCAGGGATTCCAGGGCGGCCTTGGAGGCCCCCACCGCCGTATAATTCTCCACCGCCCTGACCGAACCGAGACTGGATACCGCCAGTATCCGCCCGCCCTGCTGCATCAGGGGAACCGCCTGCTGGGCCAGGGTGAGCAGGGCCCTGGCATTGATATCCATGGCCCAGTTCCAGTGCCGGGTGCTCAGCTCCATAACCGGCTTCAGCACCCCGGAGGCGGCATTGCTCACCAGAATATCGATCCGGCCGAACTCCTCTTTTATCCGCTCGAACATGGCCAGCACATCCTCGTCATTTGCCACATTGGCCTTGACCACCAGGCATTTTACCCCGGTACTTTCAATATCCTTTGCCGTGTCCTCGGCATCCCGCTTATGGCGAACATAGTTTACCACAAGGTTGATGCCGTTCTCCGCAAAACGTTTGGCTATGGCCCGGCCTATGCCGCGGGAACTTCCGGTTACCAGTGCAACCTTTCCTTCGAGATTATACATTTATCAAGACTCCTTCATTTACGGAATTGGATGATGATTTTTAGAAGATAAAATGATAAGATTTTCACGAAAGATTGTAAAGATATCTTCACGATTCTTCTGGCATTTATCATAACCGTTAAGGCAAAAACATGCGCGGAATTCTCAAAAAACGGCAATACCTCCTGCTCCCCGTTCTTCTTTTCATCCAGCTGCTGGGCGCGGCGGGTCTGGGCCTGGCCGGCAGCGAGGGCGTTTCCGCCAGGGGACAGCTTCTCTATGTTCCCGTCTATTCACACATCTATGGGGGCGACAAGGCGGAAGGCAATGAATTTTACCTCACCGCCATCCTGAGCCTGCGCAATACGGACCAGAGGCATCCCATAACCTTTTCGCAGGTCGATTACTATGATGCCGATGGCAAGCTGGTGAGGAAATACCTGGACAAGCCCGTGACGCTCGGCCCTTTCTCATCCTCCGAGTACATCGTGAAAGAGTCGGATACCAGGGGGGGCCTGGGCGCCAAATTCCTGGTGCGCTGGCAGGCGGATAAAATGGTCAATGCCCCGCTGGTGGAAACCGTGATGATCGGCACCAAGATGCAGCAGGGCATTTCCTTTACCTCCCGGGCCATTGTGCTGCAGGAATCCCCGTAGGGGCAGGCCTTGTGCCTGCCCGATCTTCTCCCGTCCCCGGTTTCTCCGTGACGGCAGGGCGTGCAACCTGTGATTAATGACGGAGAGAGAGCAGACGCTCAATGCGCTCCCTGATCGGCGGATGGGTGGCGAACAGCCCGGCAATCCGGTCCCCGGACAGGGGATTGACGATATACATCTGGGCCGTGGCCGGGTTGACGTTCATGGGCTCGCGGCGATTGCCCTGCTCAAGCTTGGCCAGGGCATTGGCCAGGGAATGGGGCCGGCCGCAGATGGCGGCGCCGGTGGCATCCGCCTGGAATTCCCGGCTGCGGGAAATCGCCAGCTGGATGATGGTGGCGGCCAGCGGGGCGATGATCATCATGGCCAGTCCGGCCAGCATATTTCCCCCGCCGCCTTCCTCGTCATCCCCGCGCATGCCGCCGAAAAGCATGGCCCACTGGGCCATGGTGGCCAGGTAACTGATGGCGCCGGCCATGACCGCGGCAATGGAGCTGATGAGGATATCCCGGTTTTTGACATGGCCCAGCTCATGGGCCAGCACCCCTTCCAGCTCATCCCGGCTGAGGAGCTGCAGCAAACCGCTGGTCACCGCCACGGCCGCATGCTGGGGATTGCGTCCGGTGGCAAAGGCGTTGGGCGTATGGTCATTGATGATATAGACCCGGGGCTTGGGCAACTGAGCCCTGTCGGCCAGGTAACTCACCATCTGATGCAGATCAGGCGCTTCCTGTTCACTGACCTCCCTGGCCCGGCTCATGGCCAGCGCCATCTTGTCGCTGAACCAGTAGGCAAAAAAGTTCATGCCCAGCGCCATCACCAGGGCAAAGGTCATACCGCTCCGGCCGCCTAAAGCCTGGCCGGCCACCAGAAAAAGGCCGGTCAGAACAGCCATCAGGATGCCGGTTTTAATCATACTTGTCATCACAAACCTCCATAAAGTCTCAACCAAACGTAAAGGTCGCGGGCATGGCCCGCTCGTTTACCCCCCAACTTTCATAGGTGCATAACGGCTGGAATTCGTAAATTATATGCCTGAGGTCGTCATTCCGGCATGTTTTCAGCCGGAATCCAGAAAAACCAGTGGATTCCGGGTCGCGCTTTACTTGCCGGCAATGACGTCCTTACTGCAAAATTGTGTAATCCTGCCTGGTTACTTAAAATTTAGAGTGTTACTGTACAAAAAAGTTCTCCTTCTTCACATGAAAATCGGCAGCAGCAACCCGGCAAGCCGAATGCTGAGGGAAAATGGAAAAAAGGAGAGAAGATTGATTTTTTCTTGCGGATTCAATTTTATCGTTTTAACAACAAATGGAGGAAATAAGTTTCTTTGGAAATAGATTGACTCTGCGAAAAATAAATTAGTGGCCTTTTTCGACTTTTGGCGATTGAAGTTAACTCCTATTGTAAGAGAACCTAATGACTTACTTGCGATGCAAGTTGCAGCGTGATATGAATAAGAAACGAAAATAAACAACGTTTTGAGGATTAAAACATGGCATCTGGCAAGTTGTTAAGGCAGTTGATTAAAACTGGAGCAGAAGGCAATCTAGGGGCCTTTCGGGAAACCAGTGAGCAAGTTATTCGTGACGAACGGGCGAAAAAACACCACATGCTCGCCAATGATCTGGAGAAAATTCTTTATGGCCGTTCAAGCGGCAACTCATTGGTACATTCTGCATTAAAGGATCAACTGCCCAAAGACCGGGAGCGTAATATGCCCCTAGTTCAGGTTCGTAATCCGACGCGCAGACTGGAAGACGTAGTCCTTTCAGACGACAATAGTTCGTTGCTGGATGAACTGCTTGAAGAACACCATCGCGTTGAAGTGTTGAAAAGTTATGGCCTACGCTCTGCTGATCGCCTATTATTTTGTGGACCGCCTGGTTGTGGCAAGACTGTAACCGCTGAAGTCATAGCCAGTGAACTGGGGCTCCCTCTTGTCGTCGTGCGACTGGACAGTGTTGTTTCATCATATTTAGGCGAAACTGCCTCTAACCTGCGTCAAGTTTTTGATTTTTGCACGTCGTATCCCACCGTCACATTATTTGATGAATTTGATGCTATTGCCAAAGAGCGCTCAGACGCTTCTGATCATGGAGAACTCAAGCGAGTGGTTAACGCTTTTCTCCAGATGCTTGATGATTATGAGGGTAAAAGTCTGCTGATAGGAGCCACTAATCATGAGGGTATCCTTGACACAGCTGTCTGGCGTAGGTTCGATGAGGTTTTGGTGTTTGAAATGCCCAATCTGGAACAACTTCGTCGTCTTCTTACCATCAAATTACGGGGACTCCGGCGGGAATTTAATCCTGAAGATAATCGCATTGCTAGCTTATTCAAAGGAATGAGCCACGCAGATGTAGAACGCACCTTGCGCCGTGCAGCCAAAGATATGATTCTTGCTGGCCAGGAATTTTTAACTGAACGGCATCTTATGTCTGCTTTGCAGCGTGAAGATGCAAGGAGAGCCCGGTTTAAAAGGAATTAATCATGGATGATACATTTCCCCATCTCCCTTTGCAACGGGAGGAGCCTGTTAATGATAAGCGCCCATCTGGCTTTCCCCGTTCTAATCCGCCTGATAATCCCGCCGCCCATGGTGCGGCTCTTCGTCAGTGCCTCGCCAGCGCTAAAGAAGAGCCTGCTGCTGAAGGTGGTTTTGATGAACGACATCTGTTTCGCTTTACAGTTGACAAAGGTTTTTCGCCTGATGAACTGCCCAAAATCGTCAGCCCTGAATTTCGAGACCAAATCGAGGTTGTAAGCCAGGAAGGTGAGGAGATTATAGTCGCCTTTATTAGCGATGCGGCCCTAGAGTCATTTGAGGCATTACTTACAACCCTGGCCGGAGGTGGTGTCCCCACCAATAAGCAAGTTTTTTTCGCCCTGCAGGGAATCGACAGTTGGAAGCCAGATGAGCGCATGGGCTGGGCTCTGAAACGGGAGGGATTTCCGGATAAAGAAACTTTTTTGCTTGATGTTGAACTATGGCCCCTTGAAGACAATCTCAAAGAACGCCGAGCCTTATGGACCAGCTTCGAGAGATGGCTTGACCAACATGCCATTTCCTCCATTGATAGTGTCAAGCAACCCGGTATCTCTCTCTATCGGGTTCGCTGTAACCATGATCAGGCTGAACGTTTATTGCACCACCGGGATGTACGAGCGGTTGATCTCCCCCCTCGTTATGGTATTGGTCTGAGTTTACGTTATATCGATATCCAAAAACTGGGTGATATACCTCACCCACCGGCCAACGCGCCCGGCCTCACCGTGCTCGACAGTGGACTCACCACCGGTCATCCCCTTATTGGACCTGCAGTTGGAGAAGCAGCAAGCTTTTTGCCGGGAGAAGACCCAGCCGACGAGAATGGCCACGGCACCCTTGTTGGCGGTCTAGCCCTCTATGGTGATGTGGAAGCCTGTATTAAGAGTGGAAAATTTATGCCGGAACTTCGACTGTTTAGTGGCCGAATTTTGGACGATAATGCAGAGAACCCCACCGGCTTTGTCGAAAATCATATTGCCGAGGCAGTCCGCTATTTTCACCATGAATATGGCTGTCGTATCTTCAATGTCTCCTTCGGCGACCTCAATAAGCCATATTTCGGGGGACATGTCCGGGAATTGGCATTTACTCTTGATACGCTTTCCCGTGAATTAAAGGTTTTGTTTGTTGTTTCTGCCGGTAATGTCTTGGGCTCCGCCCTTAATGGTCTGGAATGGCGGGAGCGTTATCCGTTCTACCTGAATGAGACGGATTGGTCCATCCTTGATCCGGCTCCAGCTCTGAATGTCCTTACCGTTGGGAGTCTGGCTCGCCATGATCTGACCTCCAATAGTCAACGCTTTAGTGGCGACCCGGCAGAGGTGCCAATCGCCGCCATTAACCAACCTTCACCCTTTACCCGCCATGGCCCATCAGTGGGTGGAGCAATTAAACCTGAGTTGGTTGCCTATGGCGGTAATTGGGCTATCAACACCCGCGCTGGCGCTAATGTTCTGGTAGCCAACAGTGGCCTAGGCGAGTTATCCACAAATTGGCAGTCCACGACTGACGGGAGACTGTTTGCCGATGAAAGCGGTACCAGTTTTGCTGCACCCCATGTGGCATATCTTGCCGCCATGCTCCAGCATGAAGTGCCCCATGCTAGCCACCACCTGATACGAGCATTGTTGGTGCTTCATGCCAGAGTACCGGATGAAGCGCGGCAACTTTTCGAACAGGAAAAAGATTCTCTCCGCAATATATGCGGCTATGGGAAGGTTGACACCATTGGTCTTTTCCGCTCACTAGAAAACGAAGTGACCATGATTGCCGAAAGTACAATTGCCAACAAGAAACACCACTTTTACGAAGTGCCCGTTCCAGAGGACTTTGTTAGCAAGGGCCGCAGGGTTCGCGAGATTTCTGTGGCCCTTGCCTATACCCCTTATGTCCGCTCCACTCGCATTGATTACCGGGCAAGCCGAATCAGTTTTAAGCTGGTGGCGGCAAAAGACCTGGCAGAAGTGACAACGATTTTTAACCAGGCAACGGACAAGGAGACCTACGACGCCATTAAGGAAATCGGTACGGAACTGGGAGCAAATAACCGAAACGTCACAAGTGACCAGCGCAACCGGGGAACTGTGCAGGGTGGCCGCTGGCGGTTTATACAATTTAATGCCAATGCCAAACTAAAGCAAAAGCGTTTATTTGTTGTAGTGACTCGCAACGATTTTGCCTGGGCCGAACCGCATAGCTCTACAGAGGAGGATTATGCTCTTGTAGTCACCTTTCGTGATCGGGAAAATGAACAAGCGCGGCTTTATACCCAGATCCGCAACCGCCTCCAGGCACGGGTAAGGGGAAGGGCCATGAGTTTCTGAGAAAAATAGCCAGGCCCACTTTATGCGTGACTCAAAAGTCAAACTATCTCCCTACTACCTGTACATAAAAGAAAAGTTTGCTATTGATGAGACAATTCTGGTTTCCACACGGGTAACAGCAGAAGTGGCTGATCGCTTAAATGCCTTGGCGAAATCAACCCACCGTTCAAAGTCATTTTTAGCCGCACAGGCCATTGAGGAATTCCTTAATGTACAGGAATGGCAGGTGGAGGCGATAAAGAAAGGAATAGCTGCAGCCAAAAAGGGCGAGGTAAAAAGTCACGAGCACGCCCTCGCCATCTTGGACACCTGGGGCAAGAGTACATAAATGAGAGTGGACGGTTCCTGCACTTCAGGATCTGGTTGCTGCCAGTGTCGATACCCTCTCACGAATGCAGCAGCAGCCGGACCCGTTTGACCATACTGTTGAAAACCTGCAGGGGCTTAAACGGGATCGGTTTTAATGCCGACGGCAGGACAAAGCCATCGACCGGTATATCCTGCGGCTGAAGTAACGGAAAAACAAGCTTCTCCGGCCTGGCCCCGGCAAGCTTCTGCCTGGCTGTCTCCCGCCAGATCATGCTCTGCTCAGGGGCGACACCGAGCAGGAGCAGCATGGCGGTATCCAGGGCCACGGGATTGACCGAGCCCGCCACCACCCCCAGGGGAAACATCTCCCCTTTCATCGGCCCTCTTCGGTGCATGGCCTGCACCCCGTCCAGCAAACTTATCCCGCCAGGCAACACAGCCAGCAGATCCACCAGCATGCGGCAGAAAGACTGCTCATCCTCCCCCAGTTTCTGATGGAGCAGGGCCTTGCCGAAGCCTTTCACCGTGCCGAAATAGTTTTTCACCGCCAGGCTAATCAGGGTCTGGGAATGGGCCTTGAATTTGGGGAGATTGATCAGCACATCGCAGTCCAGCGGCTCGGCGGCCAGGGTGATCCGCTCGCCGCAGGCAAGCCTCACCTGCCGGGCGGTGCCGAAATGAATCAGCTCAACCGGCAGGCCCTTGAGGCTGTCGGCAATGCCGCAGGCCCGCATCACCGCAGGCGCCCGGCCAAAGGCGGGGGAATCGCCTACGGCTACCCTGGCCCCGCAGTCCAGACACCACTGGGCAACCGCGGCCACAAATTCGGGATGGGTGCAGGCCAGGCCGTTGTGGCCGCGGCCGGCTACCAGGTTCGGTTTCAGCAGCACCCTGCTGCCGGGCGTGATACGAAAACCCAGAGCCTGGGCCAGGGTGGCCACCTGCCCTTTAATCGCCCGCCGGTCATAGGCGGGGCAGCGCAGGATGCCTACTTTTTGCGATGAAATTTCCATGGGTGGTCAGCAGAAAAAACAGGGGGAAGAGGAAGACAATTGCCGGTACAAAACGAAAAAGGCCGATCCTGGGGGGACAGGATAGGCCTTTTTCTGGAGAAAGGAGATAAGAGTTGTTATCTTGCTTTGTGGTAAAAGCAACAGGCGTGCCAAACAGCTCATAAAAAAAAATTTCTTCTCAATCCCTTGCGGCACAAGGGAATAGGATTTTTTCTCAAAACTGAACCATTCCTCACTGAATACAATTTTTTATACTCCCTGACATTTTCCGTGGGTAAAACAAAATAATTCAATAAAATCAAAATATTAGGCAGAAGTCTAATTTTTTGTACCGCGCCTGTCCCCCGTTGCTGCAGCAGAAAAACCACCTCTGGGCGATAGCTTGCCCAAGTTGCGCGGCACAAAAGTACAATTTTTTTAATTTCCCTTGGCCCAATTGAGCAACCCGCCGGCCAGCAGGATCTGCCGATGGCGCTCGGAAACATCGAGAACCGTCACAATAGCCTGGCCATCGATCTCCACGGTAATGGTCTGCGCCCCACTGGCCAGGGCCTGGCGCAGGCCGGGGATGACCACCTTGGCGCCCTGCCTGACCCGGCCATAATCAGCAGAATCGGCAAAGGTCAGCGGGAGGATGCCGAAGTTGATCAGATTGGCCTTATGGATGCGGGCAAAACTTTTCACCAGCTTTACCTCCACCCCGAGATAGCGGGGGGCCAGGGCCGCATGCTCCCGGGAAGAGCCCTGCCCGTAATTCTCGCCGCCGACAATCATGCCGGTGCCCGCCTCCCTGGCATGTTGGCTGAAATGCTCATCCAGGGCCTTGAAGACAAATTCGCTGATCGCCGGGATATTGCTGCGCAGGGGCAGGATCTGGGCCCCGGCCGGCATGATATGATCCGTGGTGATGTTATCGCCTGCCTTGAGCAGCACCGTGCCCTGCCAGGTTTCCGGCATGGGGGCGAAGGTGGGGAACGGGGCGATATTCGGCCCGCGGATGATCTGCACCCCGCTGCCGTCGGCAAGCGGCGGCTCGATGCGGGAGTCGCCGGGCAGATATTTATCCGGCAGGGTAACCGCCGGATAATCGCCCAGGTCCCGGGGATCGGTGATTTTGCCGGTAATGGCTGAGGCAACGGCCACCTCCGGGCTGCAGAGATAGACCTGATCGCCCACCGTACCGCTGCGGCCGGGGAAGTTGCGCGGGAAGGTGCGCAGCGAGATGGTGCCGGTGGCCGGGGCCTGGCCCATGCCGATACAGCCGAGGCACCCCGCCTGGTGCACCCTGGCCCCGGCGTGGATCAGGGGCAGCATTTCCCCCATGGCGGTGAGATTCTCCAGCACCTGGCGGCTGCCCGGGTTGATCTCAAAACTCACCTCGCTGCTCACCTGCCTGCCTGCCAGGGTTTTGGCCACCACCAGCAGATCCCGCAGGGAGGAATTGGAACAGGAACCGACCAGCACCTGGGAAACGGGCCGGCCGGCCACCTCACTCACCTTCACCACGTTATCCGGCGATGAGGGGCAGGCAATCATGGGCTCCAGGGTGGAGAGGTCAATTTCAATGATCTTGTCATATTGGGCATCGGCATCGGCAACGATCTCCACCCAGCAATCTTCCCGGCCCTGGCTTTTGAGGAATTTCAGGGTATTCCCGTCCGAAGGGAAAACAGAGGTGGTGGCCCCGAGTTCCGCCCCGAAATTGGTGATGGAGGCCCGGTCTGTGGCGGAAAGCTCTTTCACCCCCGGCCCGAAATATTCGATGATGTAGCCGACCCCGCCTTTAACCGTGAGCTGGCGGAGCAGCTCCAGCAGCACGTCCCGGGCCGACACCCAGGGAGAAAATCTGCCGGTGAGCTTCACTCCGTAAATCTTCGGCATGACCAGGTAAAAAGGCTTGCCGGCCATGGCCATGGCCACATCGAGTCCGCCGGCCCCGATGGCCAGCATGCCGAGCCCGCCGCCGGTGGGGGTATGGCTGTCCGAGCCGAGCAGGGTCTTGCCCGGCTTGCCGAACCTCTCCAGATTGATCTGGTGGGAAATGCCGTTCCCCGGAGGGGAAAAATAGAGGCCGTATTTTCTGGCAATGGTTTGCAGAAAACGATGGTCATCGGCATTCTTGAAATCCGACTGCAGCAGATTGTGGTCAACGTAACAGACGGAACACTCGGTCTGCACCCGCGGGATGCCGATGGATTCAAATTCCAGATAAGCCATGGTCCCAGTGGCATCCTGGGTCAGGGTCTGATCAATGCGGATGCCGATTTCTTTGCCTTTCATCATCTCACCTTCAACCAGATGAGCTGCAAGTATTTTTTCCGTAACGGTTTTACCCATTTGCTCCACTCCTGTTATGTCGCTGATTCTCAATATTGCCTAAGATACATTTCAAAAATATCGTTGCCCTTTACCATAAAAGGTCTTTTTTGTCATCGCCCATGCCTTTTTATTCATGGCCCTGGAACCCTTCATTTTTTTGACTTTTCTCCGGCCGGGAGTCAGAAAAATGACCATTGCCGGCTGCTGCGGGCCGAACCAGCAAAAACAACCGGGCGGGATGATCGCGGACTAGCCGAATAAAAACAGCCTGTTATCGGCAGATTTACTATTGCCGGCAACTGTGGCATAATACTCGCAGAAGGGGTAAGCAGATAACTATAACACCTGATTTTTTCTTTGGGGAGACAATACAATGGCAGAAGAGCAGGCCAAGGCCGGAGAAGGGACGGTAGAGCCCATCAAGAAGTCAAAGACAATTCTCTTTATTATCCTGGGGGCGGCCATCCTCCTTTTAGGCGCCGGCGGCTATTTCGCCTACACCAAGTTCCTGGCCCCGAAACCGCCGCCGGTTGAGCACGTCCCGGTCAATCCGGCAGACGCGCCGGAATCGGTGGGCGAAATCGTCACCCTCGATCCTTTTGTGGTCAATCTGGCCGACCCGAAGGGAAACCGCTACCTGAAAATGAAAATCAGCCTGGAACTTGACACCAAGGAGACGGCGGACAGAGTGCAGAAGGTAACCCCCAAGCTCAGGGATATCGTCATCATGATGCTGACCAGCCTCTCCTTTGAAGAGGTGATGACGCCGGAGGGCAAACTGCGGATCAGGGATGAACTCCTCGAGCGTTTCAACCGGGTAACCCGTCCAGACAAAATCAAAAATCTCTACTTTTCCGAATTCGTCGTCCAGTAATGCATTCACAACAGAACCGGCATTTTGCCACTAACTGAAAGCCGATAGATCTCCATGGAACAAATCCTCAGCCAAGACGAAGTTGACGCCCTATTAAAAGGAATTGCAGGGGGCGACATTGAAGAACCGGAAGAGCAGCTTGACGAGGAGGCCCTCGAATACTCTTCCTATGATTTCAGCCGGCAGGAACGTATCGTCCAGGTCAAAATGCCGGCCATGGAGGCAATCAATGATGTGTTTCTGCGTTCCATCAGGTCATCGATCTCCGCCTCGCTGCGGCGCATTCTGGATATTACCGCGGTCCCCATGGAACTGGAACGCTTCGGCGCCTTTGTCCGCACCCTGCCGGTGCCCAGCAGTCTGCAGATCTTTAAAATGGATCCGTTTCGCGGCCACGCCCTGTTCGTCATTGAGCCGAAACTGGTCTTCGCCTTTGTGGAAAGCTTCCTGGGCGGCAGCGGCACCCGGAACGTCAGGATTGAGGGGCGGGATTTCACCGGCATTGAACAGCGGCTGATCCAGCGCATCGTCAACCTCATCCTCAGTGATCTGGAAAAGGCCTGGTACTCGCTGCAGCCCATCAAGGTTCAGCATATCCGCAGCGAAATCAACCCGCAATTCGCCAAAATCTGCGAACCCGAAGACGTGGTCATCATCAACCGCTACGAAGTGGATATGGACCGGGCGGTGGGCAGCATTACCTCCTGCATCCCGGTCACCAATCTGGAATCCGTCAAACAGAAGCTGATGACCACTTTCCAGCGGGAGCAGAGCGACGAGGATATCAGTCTCAAACGGATACTCACCGAAAATATCAAAAATGTTTCCGTTGGCTTCAAGGCGGAATTGGGCCGGACCATCCTCCCTGCCGGGGACATTCTCAGCCTGGAGGTGGGGGATATTATCCAGCTTGATAAAAGAAAAGATGAAATGCTGCCGGCCTTTGTCAGCGGCATCAGAAAATATATGGGATCACCCGGAATTCACCGGGGCAACAAGGCCTTTTTAATCAAACGCAAGGTCTTTGACCGGGAAAGAGATTAACGGAGAAACAAAAAATGGCTGATGAATCTTTGGATGATGCATGGGCAAACGCCTTGGAAGAGGCAAAACCGAAAAACGGAGCTGGCACTGCCGCCGGCGGAGACGACTGGGATTCCCTGGCCAAAAACAATGGCGGAGCCTCCCGGCCCGCCAGCTTCAATGAGATTGAGGACAGCGGCGCCCCCCATACATCCAGCCACAACCTTGATTTCCTGCTGGACATCCCGCTGGATGTCACGGTGGAACTGGGACGCACCAGCATGATCATCGACAAGATGCTGCAGTTGACTCAAGGGTCTGTGGTCGAACTGGACAAAGCGGCTGGTGAGCCGGTGGAAATATATGTCAACAGAAAGCTGCTGGGCAAAGGCGAGGTCATTGTGGTCAATGACCGATTCGGCGTGCGGATCACGGAGATCATCAGCCAGGCAGACCGCATTAAAAACATGGCATAAGCAGCTGAGCAACTTTTCGTTCCACGTTAAAATTTATTGAGCAGAAACTTATGAGAGGTTCCCTCCTGCACAGATCAGCACTGAGAACCGGACGGTTGCTCCGGGCAATGCTGGTAACCCTGGCGGTTTCCGCCATACCTGCCTGGGCGGCGGACGATCAGGCGGCAAAATCGGTAACCGACCCGGTGCTGGATCTTGCCCAGACAACCTCGCTGGCCCTTACCATCATGAAGGTAATGGGCGCCCTGATACTGACGGTGGGGATCATGCTGCTGCTTGCGGTCTGGTTCAGAAAACTCGGCCTGAGCCGGGCAGGTCTGCAGCAGGGAAAGCTTATCAGCATCATCGATACCAAGATGATCGCCCCGAAAAAGTATGTCGCCGTGGTGCAGGTGGCGGATGAAACCCTGGCCCTTGGCATTACCGACCAGCAGATCACCATGCTGACCCGGCTGGAGACGAGCGCAACCCAAGTCCGGCAAAGCCCGGAAGACAGACCTCAGCAGACATCTTTCGCC
Organism: uncultured delta proteobacterium; assembly: GCA_963729825.1. Lineage (GTDB taxonomy): Bacteria > Desulfobacterota > Desulfobulbia > Desulfobulbales > SURF-16 > SURF-16. The sequence goes on from CAVSQR010000077.1 coordinate 46,043, forward strand.
ACCCTGCTCGGCAAGGTGGTCAAAAGGAGCGGCCAATGAAAAAATTTCTGCTGCTGCTCACTCCTTTTCTTTTGCTTCTGGCAACGGCGGACTGCCAGGCGGTCACGCTGCCGACGGTGCAGATCGGCATGGCGGATACCAACGACCCCAAACAGGTTTCCGTGCTCATCGAGATCCTGCTCATTTTCACCGTTCTCTCCATTGCGCCGGCCATTATCTTAATGACCACCTGCTTTACCAGGCTTGTCGTTGCCTTCTCCTTTCTGAGCAATGCCCTGGGCACGCAGCAGATGCCGCCTGCCCAGCTGCTCATAGGGCTTGCCCTGTTTCTGACCATTTTCATCATGACCCCGGTCCTGAAAGAAATGAACGAGACCGCGGTCAAGCCTTACATGAATCAGCAGATTGATCTGCAGCAGGCCTTTACCCAAGGCATTAAACCCCTGCGCGCCTTCATGTTCAAACAGACCAGGGAAAAGGATCTCGGCCTTTTTCTCGGCATCGCCAAGATGCAGAAACCGGCCAACAAGGACGAGGTTCCCACCACCGATCCTGGTGCCCGCCTTTGTCATCAGCGAACTGAAAACCTCCTTCCAGATCGGCTTTATTCTCTTTCTGCCCTTTCTGGTCATCGACATGGTGGTGTGCCAGCGTCCTGCTCTCCATGGGCATGATGATGCTGCCCCCGGTCATGGTTTCTCTGCCCTTTAAACTGCTGCTCTTTGTGCTGGTTGACGGGTGGTATCTCATCGTCGGCTCACTGGTTAAAAGCTTTGGAGTATAGATATGGATCCCCTGGAAGCCATCACCTTAGGTCAGAATGCCATCACCATATCCCTGCTGCTCTCCGCCCCGCTGCTGCTGATCGGCATGGTGGTCGGCCTGCTCATCGCCATTTTTCAGGCCACGACCCAGATTCAGGAAATGACCCTGACCTTTGTGCCCAAGATCGTTGCGGTCATGCTTGCCCTGATCTTTTTTTCCTCCTGGATGCTGATCAAAATGACCGATTACACCCAGGATCTCTTTCTCAGCATCCCGAATCTCATCAGATGACAGAGAGATAACGATGGTTGACGCCAATTTGCTGAACTGGACACTGAATCAATTTCTGGCCCTGGTCATTATCATGATCAGAGTGGGGCCGTTGCTCTTTTTCATGCCGATTACCGGCTCGCGCAATGTCCCCTCCCAGGTCAAGATTCTCCTGACGGTGGCCACTTCCCTGGTCCTGCTGCCGGTTGTCCCGGTCCATGCCGGACAACTGCCGACCACGATCCTCGGCTTTCTCGTCTTCATTGCCAGCGAGGTATGCTTTGCCGGCATTCTGGCCGTGTTTGCCCGGCTGATTTTTGACGCGGTGCAGATTGCCGGCCAGATGGTGGGCATCCAGATGGGTATGGGCATGGCCGGGGTCATGGACCCCCAGTTCGGCAACCAGGTCTCGCTGATCGGCCAGTTCTGGAACCTCCTTGCCATTCTCATCTTTTTAGGCATTGACGGACATCATCTCTATATCAGGACCCTGCTCGAAAGCTTCAGGTGGGTTGAACCGGGAACCCTGCACGTCAGCCAGGCCACCTTTGAGGGGATGATGCAGGCTACGGGGCGGATGTTTCTGATGTCGGTCAAAATCATGGCCCCGGCCTCGGCCGCTGTTTTCTTTTCCCACGTGGCCATGGGCATCATCGCCAAAACCGTGCCGCAGATTCCCATTCTCATTGTCGGCATGCCGATCAATATCGGGGTGGGTTTTATTTTTGTCGGATTGTCCCTTGGTTATTTTCTCCCTCTCATGATCAGCCAGTTCGAGATGATGGGAAGGATTCTGCCCAAACTTGCCCAGGGATTGGGAGGATAACAGATGGCTGAAGAACAGAGCGGCCAGGAAAAAACCGAAGACCCCACCGGCCGAAGACTTCAGGACGCCCGGAAAAAAGGGGATGTGGCCAAAAGCATGGAGGTCCCTTCAGCCGCGGTTCTGCTGGTCGGGCTGCTGACCATCTACCTGCTCAGCGGCTTTATGCTGGAAAATTTTCTCAACCTGCTGCGCCATTATCTCACCAATCTGCATACCATTCAATATCATACCGGGCAACATGACGATGATCGCCCGGGAGTCCATGCAGCACGTCGCCCTTCTCACCGGGCCGCTCATGCTCGTCCTCTTTATCACCGCCCTGGTTGCCAATTATGCCCAGGTCGGCGTTCTCTTCTCCACGGAAAAAATAGCGCCCCAGCTGGATAAAATTGATCCGATCAAAGGGTTCGGCCGCATCTTTTCCATGCAGACCCTGGCAAATACCATCAAGTCGATCGCCAAGCTGATCATTGTCGGCTATGTGGCCTATACAGGAGATCATGAAAAACCTTGACGGCATCGCGCCCCTCATGGACCAGGATGCCTATGCCATCCTGGTTTTTTATGCCAAGGTTTCCTTCTGGATCTTTCTGAAAGCGGCGCTGATTATCGCTATTCTGGCCGCTATGGACTATGCCTTTCAACGCTGGCAGTTCATGAAAAAAATGAAGATGACCAAGCAGGAAGTGAAAGAAGAGGCAAAAATGACCGAGGGTGATCCCCATGTCAAGGGCCGGATCCGCTCCATCCAGATGCAGATGGCCCGTAAACGCATGATGACCGAGGTGCCCAAGGCCGATGTCATCATCACCAACCCGACCCACCTGGCCATGGCCCTGGCCTACGACACGCAAGACCATGATCGCCCCGACGGTGATGGCCAAGGGGGCGGGCGTCATCGCCCGGAAAATCAAGGAAGTCGCCCGGGCATATAACATTCCGATTATTGAGGATAAGCCTCTGGCCCAGGCCCTGTATAAAGCGGTTGAGATAAACGAACAGATTCCCGAGAATCTCTTCCAGGCCGTGGCCGAGATCCTGGCCTATGTCTACGGTCTGAAAAAGAAAAGCGCGTAAAAGATCGTGCAGAGTTGCCATCCGCAAACTTGCACCCGCAACTTTAACCTTACACTTAATGTGAACCATGGCGGAAAAAACCGACAGCACTTGGCCTGGCAGCCATCAACATCGAACCCTCAAGCCTGATGGTCGCGGTGGGCCTTGTGGGCATTCTGATGGTCATGATCCTGCCGCTGCCCACCCTCATGCTTGACCTGCTGCTGTCGCTCGGCATTACCATGAGTCTGGTCATTCTGCTGATGGCCATGTACAACACCGACCCCTTGGAGTTTTCCGCCTTTCCCTCCCTGCTGCTGCTGACCACCCTCTACCGGCTGTCGCTCAATATCGCCTCAACCCGGCTCATCCTGCTGCACGGCCATGAAGGACCCGGCGCCGTGGGCAAGGTCATCCAGTCATTCGGCAACTTTGTGGTGGGCGGCAACTTTGCGGTGGGACTCATCATCTTTCTCATCATGGTGCTCATCAACTTCATCGTTATCACCAAAGGCTCCGGCCGTATCGCCGAGGTCGCGGCCCGATTCACCTTGGACGCCATGCCGGGCAAGCAGATGGCCATTGACGCCGACCTCAACGCCGGCCTGATCAATGAGGAAATGGCCAAAAAACAGACGGGCGGAGATCAGCCAGCAATCCGAGTTTTACGGATCCATGGACGGCGCCAGCAAATTTGTCCGCGGTGAGGCGGTGGCCAGTATCGTCATCATGGTCATCAATATCGTGGGCGGACTTTTCATCGGCGTCTTTCTGGAGAAAATGGCCATCGGCCAGGCCGCGGAAACATATACCCTGCTGACCATCGGTGACGGACTTGTTTCACAGATACCGTCGCTGATCATTTCCACCTCCGCCGGTATCATCGTCAGCCGCGCCGCCTCCGAAGACAGCATGGGCAAGGAGTTGGTCAAACAGTTCGGCAGGCAGCCCCAGGCCCTGGCCGTGTCTTCCGGCATCATCCTGCTTTTCGGCCTGATTCCCGGCCTGCCCCACATCCCGTTTCTCATCCTGGGCACAGGCATGGGAGTGCTGGCCTGGTTTGCCTTTCAGTCCATGGCCGCCGAACAGACGGAAGAGGAAATCGCCGCGGAAAAAAGAAAGGAAACAGCCCCTCCGCCTGGGCTCTCCCGAAACGGTGGAGGCACTGCTTCCCCTTGACACCCTGGAACTTGAGGTGGGCTACGGCCTGATTCCCCTGGTGGATGAATCCCAGGAGGGTGATCTGCTGGAACGTATCCGGGGCATCCGCCGCCAGTTTGCCATTGACATGGGTCTTATCGTCCCGCCCCTGCATGTCCGTGACAACCTGCAGATTAAACCCGATGAGTATGTCCTGCTGCTCAAAGGGGTGGAAATTGCCCGGGGTGAGCTGATGATGGGCTACTTTCTGGCCATGGACTCCGGGGCCGCCAAAAGAGCGATTGAGGGAATTCCCACCGATGGAACCCGCCTTTAAACTGCCCGCCCTGTGGATTGCCGGCGACAAAAAGGATGAGGCCCAGCTGGCCGGTTATACGGTGGTGGATCCCTCCACCGTGGTGGCCACCCATCTCACCGAGGTCCTCCGCACCCATGCAGACGAGCTGCTGGGACGTCAGGATACCCAGAAACTTCTCGACAATCTGGCGAAAAATCAGCCAAAGGTGGTGGAAGAGCTGGTGCCCGGACTGCTCCCCCTGGGAAAACTCCAGAAAGTTCTGCAGAATCTGCTGCGGGAGCGGGTTTCCATCAGAAATCTGCTGACCATCTGCGAGACCCTGGCTGATTATGCTCCCATGGGAAAAGATCCGGAAATTCTCACCGAGTATGTGCGGCAGAAACTGTCCCGCTCCATCGTCAGCACCATGACCGATGATGCAGGCACCCTGTCCGTGCTGACCCTTACCACCCAGATCGAGGATCTTATCCGTGAATCCGTGCAAGCCACGGAACAGGGGTCATTTCTCGCACTTGACCCGAATCTGGGCCAGAAAATCATCGAAGCGATCCAGGCCAATGGTGGATAAAATTTCCCAGGAAGGATATCAGCCGATCATCATCACCTCTCCGGTGGTGCGGCGCCATCTCCGCAGGCTCATAGAGAGATTTATGCCCCAGGTGGTGGTATTGTCCCATAATGAACTGACCAACCAGTCAAAGATCCAGTCCCTGGGCACTGTTGACATGAAAACAAAAAAATAACCGTTAACCAGACCAAAGCAAACTACCGACTGAACTCATGCGCATAAAACGATTCGAAGCACCGGACAGCAAAACAGCCTTTGCCATGGTTAAAAAAGAACTTGGCGAAGAGGCCGTTATCCTGGCCAACAAGACCCTTGATGCCGGAACCCCCAACCAGCGCTATGAGGTGGTGGCGGCCATGGATTATGACCTCGAAACCATTACCGTTGCCGCGGAAAGCAGCTGCAACTCCATGGCAGACAGGCAACCGGCAATTTACGGCTATGAATCGTTCCGCCGGAAAAAGGCCGATTGTCCCCCGGCAACCCCGCAAAAATCGCCGCAGCCGGCCAAAAACAATGAAATAACTCTGGAGGCCAATGACCTTCGCCTGCGCTTTGCCAGTCTCCTGCGGCAAAAGGGAGCTGAACCACCTGCCAGGAATCAGCAGAAGCCGCCGGTCGCCTCTCCTTTACCCAAGGCCAGAAAACGTCCCGACCCGGAAGAGGTCAGCCGCTGGCGCAATCAGCTCATCGACCAGCTGCAGATCAGGCCGCCGGCCATCGACAAGGCAAAGGAGCCGGTGATACTGGTGCTCACCGGCCCAACCGGGGTAGGCAAGACCACCACCGCGGCCAAAATTGCCGCCTGGTACAAATTACGGGAAAACTGCAAGGTGGCCCTTCTTTCCATGGACTGTTACCGCATCGGCGCAACCGATCAGATCAGAACCTACGCCCGTATCATGCAGATCCCCTGCGAGATCGTCCTGCGCAAGAACGATTTGCGCAAGGCGGTTGACCGGCACCGCGATTGCGATCTGATCATCATTGATACGGCCGGCAAGAGCCCCTATGATATGGCGCACATCGAGGAACTGGCCGGCTGGCTCTCCGTCATCGACCGCATTGAGCCGCAGCTGGTTGTAAGCGCCACCACCAAGAAAGAAGATCTGAAATACATCATCGAAGCCTATGCCTCGCTTGGTCCGACAGGCCTTATCCTGACCAAGCTGGATGAAACAAGGGCGTACGCCGCCCTGTGCCAGCAGATTGCCGGAGTTGCAATCCCCATCTCCTATGTCGCAACCGGACAGAGGGTACCGGAAGATTTTATCGTCGCCTCAAAACCCTTCCTGGAAAAACTGTTCAAACAGGGATGGAATGCCGTTCTCGGCAATGAAAATGCTTACTCCGCCAGCGGCTCTTAATGAGGAAATTTACCATGCATCAGGCCGAAACCTTGGAAAAAATCATGAATCAGAATCAGAACTCTCGCGGGCGTTATGCCCTATCGGTATCAGCAAAGGTTCCCAGGGTCATTTGTGTGACGAGCGGCAAGGGAGGAGTAGGAAAAACCAATATTGTCGTCAATCTGGCTTACAGCCTGACGAAACTGGGGAAAAAGGTCGTGGTGCTGGATGCGGATCTCAACCTGGCCAATGTGGACGTGCTGCTGGGACTGACTCCCCGTCATAATCTGCACCATGTTTTTCTGGGGGAAAAAACGCTAAAGGAAATCCTGGTGAAAGGGCCGGGAGGCATCTCTATTCTGCCGGCAAGCTCGGGCGTTCTCGAACTCTCCGACCTGACCGAGGAGCAAAAACTCTACTTTCTCGCCGAAATGGCGGAACTGGGCGAAGATATCGATATCCTCCTGATCGATACCGCCGCAGGCATCAACAAAAATGTCATCTATTTTACCCTGGCTGCCGAGGAGCGGGTGATCGTGCTCACCCCGGAACCCACCTCTCTCACCGACGCCTATGCGATGATCAAGGTCCTCTCCACCCGCCATGACGTAAAAAAATTCCGCATCCTGGTCAACTCGGCCCATTCGGAAAAGGAGGCGGTTGCCGTTTTCCGGCAGCTGACCCTGGTGGCCGACCGTTTCCTGGAAACACTTTCGCTTGATTATCTCGGCTACATCCCTTTTGACAAAAAACTTCCCCAGGCTGTCAGGGCGCAACGGCTTGTCACGGAACTCTCCCCTCACTGCCCGGCATCCGCCATGTTTCACAAGCTTGCCAAATTCATTGCCGAAGAAGACAAAGTCGCCCAGAGTGATGGAAATATTAAATTTTTCTGGCAACGACTGCTTGATATATAATATAGTAGGTGAGCGAAGCTATTAGCCGTCTTGGCGGAAATGATCATTCAGCAAGGGACCAATTCACCCCGCGACATGAACAAGCAGCAATCACCAAAATTCAAGGATTATACCAAGGCTTACTTCAGCCCTTCCTCCGAACTTTCCCCGGAAAAGCGCAATGAACTGATCCTGACCTACACCCCTCTGATCAAATATATCGCCAGCCGCCTCGCCAGCCGCCTGCCAGCCCAGGTGTCCCTTGATGACCTTATCAGCTGCGGCATTATCGGACTCATCGACGCCATTGACAAATTTGATATGAGCAAAAATGTCCAGTTCAAAACCTATGCGGAATTCCGCATCAAAGGGGCAATGCTCGACGAACTGCGCTCACTTGACTGGGTTCCCCGCTCGATCCGCCGTAAAATTACCGATCTGGAGCAAAATTACTCGGTGCTGGAAAAAAAACTGGGGCGCCCTGCCACCGATGAAGAGATGGCACAGCAGTTAAAGGTGACCCTGGCGGATTTCCATAAACTGCTGGACGAGACCAAATCCGTAACCTTTCTGGACATCGAGCTTCTTCGCCAGAAAAACACCGACGGCAATTTGTCGGATACCCTGCTTGAGCCTTTCTCCGGCATCGAAACCGATCCGTTTTCAGCGATCAATCTCGCCCAGATAAGGGATCTGGTGGCCAAGGCCATTGAGGAGTTACCGGAAAAGGAACGATTAACCGTATCCCTTTACTATTATAATGAGCTGACCATGAAGGAAATAGGTCATGTTCTCGGTTATACCGAATCACGCATCTCGCAAATGCACAGCAAGGCCATGCTGCGCCTGCGGACAAAACTGAAAAAAGCACTTGCCAGTTGATGCAAACTTTACGTAACCTATAAAATCATATACTATTTTTGTTTGTAATTATTTTTCCCGAAAAATCCATTTTGTCCACGATATCAAGTGGAATTTACTTGCTCACAAAATTTTCCGGGTAATTTTTAAAATCAATGTCATGAAGCCGTTTTTTCATCAGAGGGGGATGATATGGCAGATACCAATATAAAAGTTCTGGTTGTTGATGATTTTGCCACCATGAGGAGGATTGTCAAAAACATCCTGGTGCAGCTCGGATATAAAAATATTGTCGAGGCTGATGACGGTACAACCGCCGTGGATGTTCTCAAGAGCGAAAAGGTGGACATGATTATTTCAGACTGGAACATGCCCAAGATGACAGGTCTCGACCTGCTCAAACATGTCCGTGGTGATGCCAAGCTGGCCAACATCCCCTTTATCATGGTTACAGCCGAGGCCCAGCAGGACAACATCATCCTTGCCGTTAAGGCCAAGGTGAGCCAGTATATCGTCAAACCCTTCACCGCCGAAACACTTGGCGAAAAAATTAACAAGGTTTTCGGCAAGTAACCCCTGTCGAAAGCAATGCTCCGCTGCCAAGCCCGCGGAATGCCGCTCAGGCACGTTATGTGGACAGCCTTGTTTTCTTACATACACAATAAATGGCAAAAGACTCTGATTCAAAAGATTTATTTGATTTTGAACTGCCGGAAGGTCTGGACGATGACTTAGGAGGTGATTGGGAATCGGCTTTTCAGGCAGAGGATTTTATGCTCACGCCTGAAGATGAGGCCGAAGTTTTCTTTGAAAAAGAGGCGGGGCCCAGCGGTGACGATCTTGACCTGGCCTCCCTGCTGGAAAGCGATGATTCGCAACCGAACCATGGTTCCCCTCTCTCTCCGACAGCCCCAGCAGCAGAAACAGGCGCGGCGCAAAGCAAAAAAGCCTTCAGTCTGACCTCTTTTCTGCCAGCTGCTCTCCTGGCCCTCCTGGCCAGATATGCCGGATGGTTTCAATCCCGTCCATTTTATCAGAAAATCCTTTTCCCAAGCCTGGTTGCTGTCTCCATTATCTCCCTTTGTGCTGTTATTTTTTTCCGCTCCACCAACCAGCAACTGGCCGAGAAACAAGCCGCCTGCTCTTGCGCCGATCGTTGAAACAAAGTTACCCGCTGACCAAATAAATCAGCCGGGACCAGCTTCCTCTTCGCCCCAGCAGACCCTCCAGCAACCCGCAGCAACAACCCCGGCCCTTGCTAAAATCAGAAAGAAATGGCCCATGCCGGCTTTTTTTATTGCTGTCCAGCCAAAAGACGGCACCGAGGGACTCCTGGTCAGAATTGATTTGAATCTGGTTCTTCTTCTTGACCCAAACAGCAATATTCCCGAAGAAAAACGAGCTTTTGTTCGGGATACAATTTTTCAGTTCTTTGTCAACCGCCCTCCTGAAGAATTACGCCGTTATTCCTTGCCAGAGGCGAAATGATCCGCAACCTCGAATCCTGGCTGCAAAAAGAATGGCCGCATAATCCCATTGCCTCCATCATGTTTGATCGCTACCAGGTCCTTAATTAAATCACCCGCCCCACAAATAATACAATTCTGTAAGCAGTAGCCCATTCTTATTACAATTATGTGATAAGAATTTTACGCTTTTATTGCCAGTCATTTTTTTATAACACAAAATCAACAGGATAGCGAACAATTACAATCTGGCACAGTGTTTGCTTACGTGCGTAAAGGCTTTTAATCATCTTGGCACACAATGAGATTTCCACAGGGAGGAACCACAAAAAATGATCTCCGGAGCCGATACCGCTTTTATCCTTATTTCCGCAGCACTGGTCCTGCTGATGACACCGGGACTGGCTATTTTCTATGCTGGAATGGTGCGCGGCAAAAACGTCCTTGCCACCATCCTGCAATCTTTTATCATGATTTCGGTCATCAGCATCGAATGGGTTTACCTGGGCTACAGCATGGCCTTTGGCCCTGATCTTGGCGGATTTATCGGCGACCTGTCTTTTTTCTCCTTAAATGGGGTGACCAGCGCCCCAAGCGAGTTTTACGCAACAACGATCCCCCAGAACGTTTTCATGATCTATCAGTGCATGTTTGCCATCATCACTCCGGCACTGATCACCGGCGCCTTTGCCGAACGCATGCGCTTCGGCCCTTTTCTCATTTTCGGCCTGGCCTGGACCATCCTGGTGTACAACCCGGTCTGTCACTGGGTCTGGGGCAATGGGGGCTGGCTCGGCCGCCAAAGGCGTACTTGACTTTGCCGGCGGACTGGTCGTGCATCTGACATCCGGCATGGCCGCCCTGGCCTCGGTTATTGTCCTTGGTCCCCGCAAAGGACTTGGCCGTGAAAGCTTCATGCCCCACAGCCTGCCCATGACCCTGCTCGGCACCGGCCTGCTCTGGTTCGGCTGGTTCGGCTTTAACGGCGGCAGCGCCCTTAGCGGCCAACGGCATTGCCGCCACCGCCTTTATCTCCACCCATCTTGCCGGCATGGCCGGCATGGGGATGTGGCTGCTGGTTGAATGGGTTCACCGGAAAAAACCGACAACCCTGGGAGCCGCCTCAGGGGCCATTGCCGGCTTGGCCACCGTCACCCCGGGCGCCGGATTCATCACCCCCAATTCCGCCATCATCATCGGTATCATTGCCGGATTTTCCTGTTATCTGGCGGTCAACCTGAAAAACAGAATCGGCTTTGACGACAGCCTGGACGTGGTCGGCATCCACGGTCTGGGCGGCGTTATCGGCACGATCTGCCTGGGACTTTTTGCCACCAAGTCCGTCAATCCTAATGGGGCCGACGGGCTTTTCGCCGGCAACGCGGCATTTCTGGCCACCCAGATATTCGGTGTAGCGGTGGTCGGCGCCTACGCATTTCTTGTCAGCCTTATCCTGCTGAAAATCATCGACCTCATCAGCGGCGGGCTCAGGGTGAGCCGTGAAAACGAGATGCTGGGTCTGGATCAGAGTGCGCACAGCGAAACAGCTTACAACATGTGAAGTATTGTATTGCGCAGCCAAAAAATTACTTAGAGCAACGTGTTCTTTGCGGTAGAATGAAAAATTGATGGCTTTGTAAAAAGCTCCAGGCCCAGAATTTACGTGAGCGATAAATCAGGCACTTATCATGCTCTGTACGGCTGTCGAGAGGTTTTTTACGAGACTGTCAAAAAATAACATGCAAACCCGCACAGAATAATTTTATCCACACAAGGAGCTCCTCCATGAAAAAAATCGAGGCAATCATCAAACCCTTCAAGCTTGACGATGTGAAAGATGCCCTCAACCAGCTGGGAGTCAAAGGCATGACCCTTACCGAAGTGAAGGGCTACGGCCGCCAGAAAGGCCACAAAGAGATATACCGGGGAGCTGAATACGTGGTTGACTTCATCCCCAAGGTCAAGTTGGAACTTATCGTCAGCAACGATCAGGTCAGCGAAATTGTCGAGGTAATCCGCAAGGCGGCATTGACCGGGAAGATCGGCGACGGCAAAATCTTTGTTTTGCCGGTGGAAGATGTCATTCGGGTACGAACCGGCGAAACCGGCGAGGATGCCATCTAAATGGTGACGGAGCTGCGCGCCAGACGTGATGCCCTGGAGACCTTATGGCGCCAGGGATTAAGCGGGCATGCCCTGCTGGAAAAACACACCGGCCTCATGGATGCGGCACTCCAGGATTATTTCAGAGAGAGCGGCGCAGACCCGGAAAACATGTGCCTGGTTGCTTTGGGAGGTTACGGCAGAAAGGAACTTTTCCCTTACTCGGATATCGATCTCATGCTGCTTTACCGTCCGGCCGCGGAAAAACAGCTGAGCGATGTGGCTGAAGCCATATTTTACCCGCTGTGGGATGCCGGACTGGAAGTAGGGCACGGGGTAAGAACGCCGGCCACCTGCATCGAAGAGGCCGGCAAAGATTTTTTTCTGCTGGTCTCCCTGCTTGACGCAAGGCTCATTGCCGGCTCCAGCGATCTTTTCACCGCTCTGCTGGCGGATTTCCAGCAAACATTTGTGGCGGGCCAGCGCAAAACCTTTTTGCAGGACATGCTTTTTCATCGGCAGAAACGCCATGAGCGTTTCGGCAACCACACCTATCTGCTTGAGCCCCATATCAAGGAGAGCCGAGGCGGTTTCCGCGACATCCAGGCCATGCTCTGGTCAGCCCAGGTTCTTTTCAACCTCAAACAGTCTCAGGACCTGGAGAGGGCCGGTCTGATATCAACAGAAGAACTGCAGTCCTTTGACCAGGCCAGCGACACCCTGATCAAAATACGAAACCGGCTCCATTACATCAGCGGCCGCAAAAACGACCAGCTTTTTTTCGAGCACCAGGAGGAGATGGCCAAGGCCTTCGGTTATAAAGACGAACAGGGCATGCTCGGGGTAGAGCGCTTCATGCGCGACATCCATGCCCAGCTGCAGACAATCGCTCTGACCTCGGACCTCTTCTTCGAGCATGCGACAGAGGTGCTGGGGCTTGTGCAAACCGGCAAGCAGCAGGACAAGGAACTGGAAAAAGGTATCACCCTCCGCCAGGGGCGCATCCATCTGACGGACATCGAGCTGGCGGCCAAGCGCCCCTATTTGCTCATGCGAGCCTTCACCCATGTTGCCCAGACAGGCAACCCCCTGCACCACCGCACCAAAAAACTCATCAGCGGCAATCTGCATCTTATTGAAGCAAAAACACGGAATTCCAAAAGGATGAACAAGGCCTTTCTGGAAACCATCCAGGGGCCAAATCCGCTGCCGGCCCTCACCGACATGCTGGAAAGCGGGCTGCTCTCCGCCTATATCCCTGAATTTCTTCACCTGAAATCTCTGGCCCAGCATGACATCTATCATGTTTTCACGGTGGACCGCCATCTGCTGCAAACGGTTGAGGAAGTCAATCAGCTCCGCTCGCTCGAGCATACGCTTTTCATCACCGTTCCTTCACCGTATATCCTTTTTCTCGCGGCCCTGCTGCATGATATCGGCAAAGGTTACGGCAAAAACCATGCGGAATACGGCGCTGAACTGGCAAGCGATATCGGCAAACGGCTGGGCATGCCCGAGGCTGACATTAACTGTCTCACCTTCCTGGTCCGCGAGCATCTTTTTTTAGCGGAAATCGCCCAACGCCGGGATCTGGAAGATGAGGGCCTCATTCTCCGTTGCGCCAAACAGCTTAATGACCCGGACCGGCTGACCATGCTTTACCTGCTGACCATCGCCGATGCCAAAGCAACAGGCCCCTCAGCCTGGTCCGACTGGAAGGCGGCGCTGCTGCTGGAACTTTACCTGAAGGTGGCGAACACCTTAAGTCGTGACGACCTCACCCTGCCTGATCCGCGGCAGGAGATTGCCTGGATGAGAGGTCAGGTGGCCGCCCTGCTCGGCGACAGCCCGGCGGTTCCCTTGAAAATCCTGCCGGATGACTACCTGCTCGGCAACTCTCCTGATGAGGTTGTCAGCCATATACGCCTGCATGAAGAATTGAAGAAACAGGAGGTGATCGTCAAACCAAGCCAGGAAAAAGGCCACTGGTCGATCCTGATCATGGCCCAGGACAGACCCGGCATCTTGAGCAAAATCTGCGGGGTGATGGCCCTGCACAATCTGAAGGTTCTTGCCGCGCAGATTTACACCTGGCTTGATGGCACGATTGTTGATATTCTTCATGTCACATCGATGCTGGACAATCAATTCGAGGACCAGAACTGGCAGACCCTGGAGGATGACCTGGGCAGGGCGATCCATTTCAGAATCGGCCTCACCCATCGCCTTCATCAAAAGCTGACCGCTCTGGGCGCCGCGCCCACCCAGCTGGGCCAGCGGCCGCCGGCCAAGGTGGTCATTGATCCGGTCGCCTCTGACAATTTCACGGTTATTGAAGTATATGCCGTAAACAGGCCGGGCCTGCTTTACGATATTACCCGTACCCTGTCTGATTTCGGCATCAACACCTTTCGAGCCAAAATCGGCACCAAGGCCGACCAGGTCGTGGATGTTTTTTATGTGCTGGATCACCAGGGTCTTAAAATCGAGGAGCCGTCCTTCAAGAATGAGATAAAAAACGGCCTGCTTCATGCTGCCGCCTGAAGCTTTACCAAAATTTATGCATTCTCGTTTTTTATTTTACAATTATGTAACAAATAAAAAACTTGCCACTCGCTGCGGAATATGGAAAATTAGGACCTGTTCAGTAATGTAACTTGAAGTGCACCGGAAAACTCCTGGTGAGACTTTTTTATACAAGGCGTCACAGAATTTGAATGAAACACATGGACATACTGCGATTAGTCGAGCAAGACCTCAGGCATCAGGCACGGGCATGAGAGAACTTGCAGCGAAACCATCCTGAGAACATGAATATTCCCTGCAGTGGGGATCATTATTCAGCAATCATTATGCAAGGAGAAAACAACAATGTGTACCGAATGTAACTACGGAAGCTGCCCTGATCTTATCAACATCAACGTACCGGGGCTTTTCGGCTCAAATGTCTTCAACGAAAAAATCATGAAAGAGAGACTGCCCAAGGAGACATACAAGGCGCTGAAGAAAACCATCGAAATGGGGGCTTCTCTGCAGCCGGAGACAGCGGCCGTAGTCGCCAATGCCATGAAGGATTGGGCCATCGAGAAAGGCGCCACCCACTATACCCACTGGTTTCAGCCGCTGACCGGCTCAACTGCGGAAAAGCACGATTCCTTTATTGCGCCGACCGATGGATGGCAGCGTGATCATGGAGTTCTCCGGCAAACAGCTCATTCAGGGCGAGCCGGATGCCTCATCCTTCCCCAGCGGCGGGCTGCGCGCCACCTTTGAGGCCCGCGGTTATACCGCCTGGGACTGCACCTCGCCGGCCTTCCTGAAAGAAGACGCCGCCGGCAATGTCACCCTGTGCATCCCCACCGCCTTCTGTTCCTACAAGGGCGAGGCCCTGGATAAAAAAACCCCGCTGCTGCGGTCCATGGACGCTGTTTCCAACCAGGCCCTGCGTGTGCTGAAGGCCCTGGGCAACACCACCTCCAAGCCGAGTCACCTCCACGGTTGGCGCCGAGCAGGAATATTTCCTGGTGGAAAAGGAGTACTATCTGCAACGCCTTGATCTCCTGACCTGCGGCCGAACGCTTTTCGGCGCACCCGCCCCCAAGGGCCAGGAGCTGGAAGACCAGTATTTCGGCGCGATCAAGGATCGCGTTTCCGCCTTCATGAAGGATCTTGACATCGAGCTGTGGAAGATGGGCATCACCTCCAAAACCAAGCACAACGAGGTGGCCCCGGCCCAGTTCGAGATGGCGCCCGGTTTTCGCCACCACCAACATCGCCGCCGACCACAACCAGCTGGTCATGGAAACCATGCAGAAGGTGGCCCTGCGCCACGGCATGGTCTGCCTGCTGCACGAAAAACCCTATGCCGGGGTCAACGGTTCCGGCAAGCACAACAACTGGTCGCTGACCACCGATGACGGCATCAACCTGCTTGAACCCGGCACACACCCCCGAGGACAATGCCCAGTTCCTGGTTTTCCTCTGCGCCCTGCTGAAGGCGGTGGACACCCATGCCGACATCATGCGCGCCACCTGCGGCAGTTCCGGCAACGATCATCGTCTGGGCGCCAACGAGGCACCGCCGGCCATCATTTCCGTCTTCCTCGGCGATGAACTGACCGATATTCTCGACAATCTGGCCAAGGGCGAGAAGATCGCCAAGAAAGGCGGCTGCAGTTCCTGAAGATCGGCGTTGACTCCCTGCCTGAACTGCCGAAGGACAACACCGACCGCAACCGCACCTCGCCCTTTGCCTTTACCGGCAACAAGTTCGAGTTCCGCATGGTCGGCTCTTCCCAGTCGATTTCCGGCCCCAACGTGGCCCTGAACACCATCGCCGCCGAGGCCCTTGATGAGATCGCCACCCGTCTGGAGAAGGCCAAGGACATCAACGCCGAGATCCTCACCATCCTCAAGGACACCGTAAAAAACCATGAGCAGATCATCTTCAACGGCAACAACTACAGCCCGGACTGGGAGAAAGAGGCCGAGAAACGCGGCCTGCCCAACATCAAGACCACCGTTGACGCCCTGAAGGCCTTTGTCACCCCCAAGGCCATCAAGCTGTTTGGCAAGTACAATGTGCTCAGCAAGGAAGAGCTGCACTCCCGCTACGACATCTACGTCGAGCAGTACGCCAAGCATATCAATATCGAGGCCCAGACCGCCATGCAGATGGTGCGCAGACTCTATTTCCCCGCTGCGATCCGCTACATGACCGAGCTCGGCAATTCCATGGCTGTGGCGGGCAAATCAGCCTCCGTGCAGAAGGAACTGCTGGAGGCCATCGGCAATCTGCTTACTTCGGCAAACAAGAAACTCAAAAAACTCGAAGAAGAGACGATTAAGTCTCAAGCCATTGACAAGGTGGAAAAACAGGCCGTGGCCTTCCGCGACAAGGTACGGCCCTGTTTAAACGACCTGCGGGCCGACATTGACGCAATTGAGGTGGTGATGCCCAGCGATCTCTGGCCAGTACCGGTTTACAGCGATATGCTGTTTAAACTGTAATTCGAAGGCAGGACGAAACCGCGGCAGCAGAGGGGAAGACAACAGCACCCTCTCTGCTGCCTGTAAATTTTTCGTTTCCTCCTGCCGGGTCGGCGCCTGGCAGTGAGGCACAAGGCAAGATGGCCCGGGATTTGCTCAGCATCCCGGGCCTTTTTCATGCTACCTGCCTCCCACTGCGGTGATATCGTATGCTTCATAACACCTTTCTCCACATCCCGGGCATCGGCGAAAAAACGGAAAAACAGATCTGGCAGTCCGGCATTCATACCTGGGAGCAATGGCAGCCTCCCTTTCCGCCCAACCTGCCGCAGGCAAAGATCAATCTCATCACCTATCATCTGCAACACTATCTTGACGCAGCAGGACGGCTCAGCCTTATTTTACGCAAAACTCCTGCAGCCAAGTCATCACTGGCGCCTTTTTCCCCATTTTCGCGACAGGACAGCCTTTCTTGATATCGAGACAAACGGCATGGGTCCGGATCAGTGTGAAATCACCACCATCGCCCTTTACGATGGCCGGACAATCCGCACCTACGTCCAGGGCCGCAACCTGGAACAGTTCACCGGGGACATCGCGGATTATGAGGTTATCGTTACCTACAACGGCAAAAGTTTCGACGTGCCGGTGATAGAATCATGCCTGCATACCCGGCTCAAACAGGTGCATATCGATTTGCGCTACATTCTGGCCAGGCTGGGCTACAGAGGCGGCCTGAAAGGCTGTGAAAGACAGCTGGGGATCAACAGGATGGGGCTGGACGGAGTTGACGGCTACTGGGCAGTGCTTCTCTGGCAGGAATTTGCCCGCAGCGGCAATGACAGGGCGCTGCAAACCCTGCTGGCCTACAATATTGCCGATGCGGTCAATCTGGAATCCCTGCTGGTCCAAGCCTACAATCTGAACATCGCCCCCACCCCCTTTGCCCTCAGCAACTACATCCCGCTGCCGGAGAGCCCTGCCTCCGCCCTTTAATCCGGACAAGGAGATTATCCTGAAAATCAGGGAGATGCTGCACTCTCCCTATAACCTATAAATAGATAATGATGGCCCCGCTATTTTCCCGTTGACCGTTTTCCCATACATAATTTCTGATTTCCCTGCCGGCCTTCATGTCCTTTGCCATGCCTTCCACCAGATCCCGCAGAACAGGAAGCCCTTGGGAATGAAGACCCTTGCCGGTAATGACGGCAACTGTCCTGAGCCCTTTTTGACGAGCTGTCAGCAGAAAATTCGTCACCTTACCCTCGGCTTCCTGTCCGGTTAATCCATGCAGATCCAAGTGTTCCTGCGGAGAGGGATAGATAAATTTTTTACCGGGGTTCCCTGCCCGTTCGCGTTCTTCACCGCCGAAACTTCCCTGTCAAAAGAGGTGGAATCAAACATTTCGGCAAAGGATTCCTGTTCTCTTGCCGGCAAATCACCGCCGAAATGAAAATCATCATCCGTTAACTGCGGCAGTCCGCCCTTCTGTCTTGTTATCTTCTTTTTCACGACCGGTCCCCGTAAGCCCTGCGCTAATCACTGATTATTGCCTCATAAGGCATAACTCAAATAAAGCTTTCTCATGCTTCTTTATACCCGCCGGTTCAACTTATTCACGCAAGAATTTTACCCAAGGCAAGCCTGCTGGCAAATTTTGCCCGGGGATAGGCGGGGAGATCATCGATCCGATTATTTCCTGCGTAGCGTAAAAATTGTCCTGGTTACTGTTTATTGCAGGAAATGATTATTGGCCAGGAGAAGGCAGGAGGGGAATCCCAGGTTGTTAAAATCAGGCAGGGCCACCTGCCTGGCACTTTTAACAACCTGGGGGGGGAAGGCGGGCAAAAGTTAGAGGATAATCTGGTCTATCGGCCCCTGATAGATCACCGGCGTAATGCCACGACTGGCTACCGCCCTTTCCGCGGTCTTACTGATGGTTGTCATATAGACTTTCTGGCAATCCTGGATTATATCGGCAATCCATTCACACATATCCTGATCAAAAAACCCGGCAAAAAGCGGCTCTGAAACCCGTTCTCCAACAAATTGCAGACCGTTTTCCGTCTGCTCATAAATCAAAAATCTCTTTGCCGTGCCAAAACGTTCGTTCACCACTTTTCTGTCACTCGACACAACGGCTATACGCATATCTCCTCCTTTATCCAGAGAGTTGACAGCCCGGGGAATGGAAAATAACACCCCTCCCATCATGGCAATGATGCATGGGTTATTTACAAGTTATATGCCACCAGCATCCCTTTTCTAGCGCAGGATCACAACCAGTCGTTATCTCGCTATAAAGTCGTTGATGCCTCTTTAGCCGTTACGATAACAAATCAATTTTTTTCTACCCCGGATCTGTTGCATGATTCAATTTTTTGAACTTTTCAGCTTGACCGCCACGCCCATTACGAATAATGTTTTTTATATTCAAATCTGCGTAAATTTTTCTCTGGGATCTCCTTCCGCCACTAACAAAACTGATCATCAGGCAACAGTGAGGTAAGACAATTGACAAACAACACGAACATCCCTGACGGATATATAAAAAAAGAAACAATGTGGTTTATTGCCCTGGTCGCTCTTGCCTTCGGCTTTCTGGCAGGAATTGTTTTCAGCGTTTATAAATCCGGTCCATCTCCGGCAGCCGTCACCCCGCAGGCCGTGCAGCAGCAAGGCCAGGCCCCGGCTGCTGATCCGCAGATCACCCAGAAAATACTGGCCCTGGAAAAAGAGGTGGTTGCCCACCCGGACAACATGGAGGCATGGACCCAGCTGGGTAATTATTATTTTGACAGCGACAACCCCGGCAAGGCCATTGAGGCCTACAACAAATCCCTTGCTCTTAACCCGAACAATGCCGATGTGCTGACTGACCTGGGTGTCATGTATCGCCGCAATGGCAACCCCAAAGAGGCGATCGCCGCCTTTGATCGGGCCACAGCGGTTGACCCGAGCCATCCCACCGCCAGGTTTAACCGGGGTATCGTGCAGCTCTATGACCTGAAAGATCGTGACGGAGCAATCAAGACCTGGGAGGAGTTGGTGAAACTTCACCCTGACGCCAAGGCGCCAAATGGACAGCCTGTCACCGAAATCATCAAAACGGTCAAAGAACAGCGATAATCCCGGGCAAGGTCCCTTCTCCGAATCAGAGCAGCTCTGCTGCTCTGATTTTCTCCAATTCGTAAAAAAGTTTCCTAAACAATCTGTAATTGCTATAGTAAGTTATTGAGACAGCAATAAGCGTGGTCATTTTTGACAGCGAGGTTCAGCTCCATGCCGAGATCCAGCTTCACCTTGGGAATAGACTGTATTCATCCATTTTCTTTTTTTTAATCAAATCACTGCGCCAAAGCTGTGAAATCATCCCGCCAATATCCGCTTTCATCCCTCATTGTCCTTGTTGCCGTCATGCTGACCGGGGCTTTTCTGTTGATGTCCACCCATTTCTATTTCCATCATCTGTTGGCCCAACTTGAAAAAACCGTTGCCAATGAAAGGGCGAGACGCATTATCGGGGAACAGATAGTCAGCGACCTGCAGCAGGCAAGCACCCAGTTTTACCAGATGCTTGCTGAAGTGCGGGTAGAAAAACGTAAATTTACCCAAGACCTCATCCAACAGGAACTTGCGGATATCCGCGCCGCACTCAAGGTTATTGAGGTTGGCGGTGTCTTTCATAAGGCGATCCAGCTGCATTCTTCGCAAGAAGAAAAAGTGATTGACGAAATCACCTACAAAAAGACCGACAAGGAAAGGTATCTGGTCGAGTTGCTGGAGATCAACCCTCTTCTTCCTGAAATTGACGAGAAAGTGGTGATACTTGAAAATCTGCTGCGCCAACGTGATGCTCTTCAGGAATCTGCCGGGCAAAACGGTGATCTGTTCCAGATCCAGCAGGAACTTCATGGATTTCTCAAAAATACGGAACCCCTTTTCAGCAAAATCAGCGAAGCGGGTAACCGTATCTATTATACCAATACGAAACGGCTGCAGGAACTGGACACGGATGAGAAAGCTCTCGCCAAGAAATACCAGCTGGTGGAATTGGCCATTTTTATTACCATCTTTACCATCACCTTCTCCTTGTTTTTTGCCCTGGCCCAGAAAATTCTCACCATCAACAAGAAACTGCAGCAGGAAATCCTGGAAAAAGGACAGGCCGAAGATCTCATCAGCCGGGCGAAACAGGAGTGGGAGCGGACATTTGATGCAGTACCGGACCCCATTGTGCTGCTCGACAAAGAACACCGCATTATCCGTCTCAACAAAGCCATGGCGTCGCTGGTGGGCAAACCGGTGGCGCAATGCGTCGGCTTGAAATGTTATCAGGTCATGCACGGGACTGACAGCCCCCCTTCATATTGCCCGCATTCCCTGCTGATCAATGATCTCAGAGAGCACAAAACCGTTCAGTTCATGGATCTTTTCGGTATTTTTTTTGAAATTTCCGTTTCCCCCCTGTTCAATCGCGAAGGGGAACTCATCGGCTCCGTTCATATCGCCCGTGATATCACCGACCAGAAACAGGCGGAAAATGCCCTGTATAAAGCCAATGAGGAACTGGAGCAGAAGGTCGAGCAAAGAACGATCGTCCTGAAAAGATTCATCGATGAACTGCAGTACGAAATATCAAACCGCATCAAGGCCGAGGAGGCCCTTTTCCAGACCCAGCACCAGCTTCTGCACGCCGAGAAACTCAGTGCCATCGGCAAACTCTCCGCCTCAATCGCCCATGAGTTCAACAATCCCCTTTTTGCTGTCATTAATATTCTCAGCGGGGTGCAGCAACACGAATCCCTCTCCCCGCAGAATGAGAGGATGCTTGAACTGGCTATCCAGGAATGCGACAGAATGAAGATGCTGATCCAGAACCTGCGTGATTTTAACCGTCCGTCCACCGGGGTCCATGTAGCCACCGATATCCACCTGACCATCGACAACATGCTGCTGCTGTGCAAAAAAGAGTTCACCGACAGAAAAATTAAGGTTGAAAAGAATTTCGCCGTCAACATGCCGGCGATCCTGGTGGTGAAAGACCAGATCTGCCAGGTGCTCCTCAATCTCCTGACCAATGCCCGCGATGCCTGTAAAAACGGCGGGGCCATCAAAATCAGTACCGAAGTGCTCGACAAGCGGGTGGCCATCAGCGTGGAAGACAGCGGCTGCGGTATTGAGCCTGATCATCTGCACAAGATATTCAAAGCCTTTTTCACCACCAAACAGGAACTTTCCGGAACAGGATTGGGGCTTGCCGTTTCGCTGGGCATTATCGAAAAGCATGGAGGAACGATCTCAGTGAATTCACAACTGCAGAAGGGCAGCGTCTTTACCGTCACCCTGCCGATCATCCCGGAAAATGATGATCTGAGCGAATATCGCATTCTCATCTGAAACCGTTCGATCAGCGAAGATGTTCGGGTTCCGCGGGCCAGGCTCAAAAAAATAGCGTAACGGCAAGCCAGCCCAGGGCCTCGCCAAACTCGCAACTCGCACCCAGTACATCTCCCGTGACCCCGCCCAGCAGTTCATGGGCGCGGTATCGCAGCCAGAAAGACGGCACCATGGTGACGTAAAAAACCGCGGCAAGGCCTATCAGGATGGAAGCTTGCGCGCCCCCCGCCGCCAGCACCGGCAGCAGAAACCCAAAGCCGATCAGGATCTCCTTGGCCGTTATCTGGCCGACAAACATCTGCCCGGTTCCGTTTTTGCGGGGATAACGGCTTTTCCAGGCCAGGGTCATCATGGCCCAGCGGGAAGCTGCCGGCACAAAGGCAAGACAGACAAAGAGAACAAAGGTGGAAAAATCCTGCCAGGTCTGCACCAGAGTGAGCAGCGAAGAAAGACCGGCGGTTTTTAACAGCAGAACCAGGCACAATACCCACCACCCCGAAAGCGCCGGTGGCGGAATCCTTCATGATGGCCAGTCTTTTTTCCGCCTCAAAGCTGCCGCCCAGGCCGTCAAACAGGTCCGCCACCCCATCAAGATGCAGTCCCCTGGTCAGCCAGGCCTCAAAGGCAACGAGCAGCACCGCGCAGGCAAAAGGATCAAGCCCCACCACCAGCAGCAGCCACCCGCAGCCGGCCATTGCCACCCCGATTATCCAGCCGGCAAGGGGAAAGAATGCCCCGCTCCGCGCGACGTTTTCCTGGGTCACTCCGTTAAGTTTTACCGGAATAATAGTCAAAAAAGATATGGCAACCGCAATGGAGCGCAGCATGGGCTTGTTCCTTGTCTCATCGCACCGGTTATCAGGCGCTCACCCCGGCCTCGGCAAAGGTGGCCATCTCATTTATAATTTTCACCCCGGCCTCGATGATGCCCATGGCCAGAGCGGCTCCGGTCCCTTCCCCGAGCCGCATGTCCAGGTTGAGGATGGGGGCAAGGCCAAGCTTTTCAAAAAAAATGCGGTGTCCCTGTTCAGCCGACATATGGCTGAAAAAACAATAATCAGCCACATGTTGTTCCAGCTGCAAAGCAACCAGGGCCCCGGCGCTTGAAATAAAACCGTCCACCACCACCGCCACCCGGCTGCGGGCACATTCCAGAATCATGCCGCAGATGGCGGCGATCTCAAACCCGCCCAAGGCAGCCAGGGTGTCCAGCGGACCATGGAGATGCTCTTGGTTGATCGCAAGTGCTCGCTTGATCACCTCGATCTTGTGATTGAGGGTGGCATCATCGATGCCGGTTCCCCGGCCGGTAATTTCTTCCACCCGCACACCAAGCAGGGCGGCAAAAAGGGCGGCCGACGGCGTGGTGTTGGCGATCCCCATCTCGCCCGTTCCCAGAATCCTCGCCCCTTTGCTGATGGCCTCCCGGGCGGTTTCCGCGCCAACGCCAATGGCCTGCAATGCCTCATCGATCTTCATGGCCGGGCCTTTGGCCAGGTTTGCCGTACCGGCTTTCACCTTACGCGAGAGCAGGCCTTCTTCGTTCATCTCCGCGGCCACGCCGACATCGATAACCCACACCTCTGCGCCCACATGACGCGCCAGCACATTGACCCCGGCCCCGCCCCGCAGAAAATTAGAGACCATCTGCCGGGTGACGTCCTGGGGCACGCTGCTCACCCCCTCTTCCGCCACCCCGTGATCCCCGGCAAAGGTGAGGATAACCTTGCGGCCCAAGTCCGGCCGGATAGTGTTCTGGATCCCGCATATCCGCCTGGCCAGCACTTCAAGCTCCCCCAGGCTTCCCCTGGGTTTGGTCAGATTGTCCAGGCGGGCCTGGGCCTGCTCCATCATCTGCCGGTCTACCGGCTGAATTTCCTGTAACCACGCGGCCAGTTCATCCCTGTTGGTCAGTAGCATATTTCCTCTTATCTCTTCTGCTGTTGATAGTGAAGCCAGCTTTCTTCAAGATGTTTTAAGGAGGCCTGCAGCTCAGCGCTGCGATAAACCTCCAGGGTTACCACCCCGGTAAAGCCTGCGGCATGCAAAACCTGACCGAGACGGTTGGAGCAGGCCTGCTGTTCCGGCCCCAAGGCCTGATGGTCCCTGCCGTCTCTTATCCCGTGATAATGAATATGGGCGGCCCTGGGGATATCGGCAAAAAGGGTATCCGGCTCCTCGCCATAAAAAAGGCCATGGCCGATATCCGCGCACAGGGCAAAACCGTGCTCTCGCACCAGCGGCCGCACCTCGTTGAAAGGATAGTTAATATTTTCTATGGCCACCAGCGCCCTTTCCAGGCCGAGATCTTTTTTGAGCCTGCCGAGGAAATCATCAATATTGCCAAGCCATTGGTCCCTGGCAAGCCCCGGTTGTAAGGCGAGATGCAGATCATAACAAAGGGGCCGAAGCGGGGCGAGCTCAGCCATCAAGCGGACAATTTCATCAACCGCCGATTGCCTTAGGGCTTCTTCACTGCTGCCGGGCTGGATATCAGAGGGGAGATGAACGGTATAACTGAGATCATGCTCCTGCGCCAGTCCCTGCAGCAGGTTGACATCGACCTGCTGCGGCAGGCGGCATTGACCGGGAGATTCGAAAAAAAGCAGCTGGATATCATCGACGCGGTCTGCCAGGTATCTGACATTCTCCTCAATGCCGGCGGGAATGACAAAGGAGGTGGCGCCGATCCTCCAGGGAAAGCTTCCTTTAATCTTCACCATGTCCGGCACAGTCCTTCAGGGTGATCAACTCACCGGCCCTGTCCTGCCAGGCCAGCGAGATGCCGGTCAAGGCCTCTTTCCCTGATTTCAAGGCGGCGGCAACTGTATCATAGGCCAGGTCAGGATGATTATTGGTTTCGCTGAGATGGGCAAGCACCACATGCTGCAGGCCGTCATGCAGGAGATCGGCCACAAAGCGGGCCGCCTCCTCATTGGCAAGATGTCCGTGGCTGGAACGAACCCTCTGCTGCAGATGGAGAGGATAGGGGCCGTTTTTCAGCATGACGGGATCATGGTTGCATTCGATAATCAGCCCGTTGCAGCCTGCCAGGCGATGCTGGATCAGCCGTGACACCATGCCCGTATCCGTGCAGTAACCGAGTGCGCAGGAGCCGTTTTCAATGACAAAGCCCACGGGATCGACACAATCATGGCATACGGCAAAGGGATGGATATGGAAATGATGGAGAGGAAAGCTTGAGCCGGTTTGGAATTCGCAAATGGCAGGAACAGCGCCGAGGCTTTTTGCCGCCGCGGCAAGGGTGCCTTTATTGGCATAGATCGGCAGCTTGTATTTGCGGGCCAGAACGGCAGCCCCTTTGATATGATCGCTGTGGGCATGGGTGAGCAGGATGGCGGCAAGGGAGGCGGTTTCCACGCCGATGGCGGCAAGCCTTCGCTCGATCTCCACCCCGGAGAAGCCGCTGTCAATGAGCAGGGCCCTGCCCTGGGCCGCAACATAGGTGGCATTGCCTTTACTGCCGCTGCCAAGTACGCAAAACTGCATCAGTCATTCCCCGATGATCTTACCGGGGTGCCGGCCCGGACAAAACAGTTGGCCGGGCAATCAGATGCCGGAATGGCCGAACCCGCCATCGCCCCGCCCGGTCTCGTCCAGGGCCGTTACCGCCAGTACCTGAGCCCGGCAGACCGGGGCCAGTACCAGCTGGGCAATCCGGTCGCCCCGGTTGATGGTAAATGTTTTCCTGCCGAGATTGATCAACCCCACTTTCACCTCGCCGCGGTAATCCGCATCGATGGTGCCGGGACTGTTGATCACCGTGATGCCATGTTTGATGGCAAGACCGCTGCGGGGCCGCACCTGCAACTCAAAACCCGGTGGAATGGCCACGGCAAAACCCGTGGGCACCATACAGATATCCCCCGGCGCCAGGCACAGGGGTTCACGCAGCGCACTGGCCACATCCATGCCGGCGGCCAGGTCCGAGTGGTAGGCGGGTAAAGGCAGATCAGCGCATTGCTCCGGATCGAGCCAGCGCAGGGAAAGAGTAAGCTGTTTTTGCATCATCCTGATTATTCCGCTGTGCCGCTGAGGCTGCTCCCGCCTGCTGGCTGCGCTACGAACCGGCTCTGCCGGCAAGAAGATTCCACTGTACATCCTTCTCCGCTACGGGGCCGAGCACCGCGGTGGTCATTCCCCTGCCGAAGAGCCCCCCGGCAAGATGACAAACATCTTCAACCGTTACCTGAGTCAGTCCGGCCACCACCTCATCAAAATCCACATCGCGGCCGAAATAGAGTTCATTTCTGGCGATTCTGGTCATCCGCATCTCCAGATTATCGGCAGCGAGAAAAAGACCGGTCCTGGCATAATCCTTGGCATTGGCCAGTTCCGCAGCGGACACCGGGCCATGACGCAACTTATCGAGTTCGTCTCTGATGACCGCCAGGGACCTGTTCACGTTATCCGGATTGACCCCCAGATAAATGCCCAGATAGCCACTGTCCGCATAGGCATCAAGATAGGAGTGCACTGAATAGGCCAGTCCCCGCTTTTCCCGTATCTCCTGAAAAAGTCTGGAACTCATATTGCCGCCCAGCAGGATATTGAGCAGCATCAGCCGGTAGCGTTCTTCGCTGGTGATGGGCATCCCATAGGTGCCCATGGTCACATGGACCTGTTCCAGGGGTTTGGTGAATATCTTACGGGTCAGCGGCAGTTCATGGGGTTCCTTGCGTTTGCGAGCATCAACGTCCTGCCGCTGCAGAGAGGCAAAGCAAGCGGCTATCAGATCACAGAACTCCTGATGTTGCACGTTGCCCGCTGCGGCAAAAACAATACGATCAGGGGTATAGAATGTTTTCACATGGTCAAGCAGTTTCTGCCGGTCCATGCGGGAGACAACCTCCATCGGACCCAGAATGGTATTACCCAAAGGGTGATGGCCCCAGAGCAGCCCCTCAAACAGCTCATGCACCTGCTCTTCGGGGGTGTCTTCCACCATGCTGATTTCCTGCATGATAACCTGGCGCTCCCGCTCTATCTCCTCCTCGGCAAAGAGCGAGTTGAGGAAAAAATCGGCAAGCAGGTCGATAAAACGGGGCAGCTGGCTGTCGAGCACCATCCCGTAGTAGCAGGTGGCGTCCTTGCTGGTAAAGGCATTGGACACGCCGCCAAGCACATCGAGTTCCATGGCAATCTGACTGGCGGAGCGGCTCGGGGTGCCTTTAAAAAGCATATGCTCGACAAAGTGGGAACAGCCGTTGGTCAGATCATGCTCATCCCGCGCCCCGACATCCACCCAGATGCCGACACAGACCGTTTTGGCATGGGGTATGTGCTCACTGACCACACGTACCCCATTGGCAAAAACCGTTTTATGATGCATTGGCGGCAAGGATTTTTAACCCGCCAGCTCTGCCATGGCGGCCTTGCGGCTGAGGCGGATCTTGCCCCGCTGGTCCACGTTGAGAACCTTGACCATGACCTCGTCGCCTTCCTTCAGGATGTCCGACACCTTCTCCACCCTCTTGTCTTCCAGCTCAGAGATATGAACCAGACCGTCGGTTCCGGGCAGAATCTCGACAAAGGCGCCGAAATCGACAATCTTCTGCACGGTGCCTTTGTAGATCTTGCCGATTTCCACCTCTGCCGTGATCTCGTGCACCCGGTCATAGACCTGCTGGCCGACAATACCGTCAGGGGCGAAAATCATGACCTTACCGGAATCTTCAACATCGATCTTCACGCCGTATTCCGCGGTAATGGCCTTAATCATCTTGCCCCCGGGGCCGATAAGATCCCGGATCTTGTCAGGGTTGATCTGCATGGAAAAAATCTTCGGCGCATGCTCAGGCAGTTCCTCACGGGGCTCCTGAATAGCCTCGGCCATCTTCCCCAGGATATGCAGGCGACCGGCTTTGGCCTGCTCCAGGGCTTTGGTCATGATCTCCCGGGAGATGCCTTCAATCTTGATATCCATCTGCAGGGCGGTGATACCGTCAGCCGTGCCGCACACCTTGAAATCCATATCGCCGAGATGATCTTCATCCCCTAAAATATCGGAGAGTACGGCAATGGTCTCGCCATCCTTGATCAGGCCCATGGCCACGCCGGAAACCGGCTTCTTGATGGGCACGCCGGCATCCATCAGGGAAAGGCAGCCGCCGCACACCGTGGCCATGGAGGAGGAACCGTTGGACTCCATCACATCGGAGACAATGCGGATCGTATAGGGGAAGCTGCCCACATCCGGCAGCACCGCCTGGATGGCCCGGGTGGCCAGGGCGCCATGTCCGATATCCCTTCTGCTGGGTCCGCGCATGAAGCGAACCTCGCCGACACAGAAGGGGGGAAAGTTGTAGTGGAGCATGAAGGGCAGATTTTCCATGCCCCCCAGGGTCTCCACCCGCTGTTCATCCTCACCGCTGCCCAGGGTGGTGGAAACAAGGGCCTGGGTTTCGCCGCGGGTAAACAGGGCGGAACCATGGGCGCGGGGCAGGATGGCGATTTCGCTGCTGATGGGCCGGATATCGGCAAAACCGCGGCCGTCAATCCGCTTGCCTTGCTTGACGATCATGTCGCGCATCATGACCTTTTGCAGGTCATGGAGAATTCCCTTGGCCGCACGGTGAGCGGCAAAGTCCTCGTCCTTTTCCAGTTCGGCAAAAACCTCCTTCTCCAGTTCCTGATAGAGATCCCCCCGCTTTATTTTGTCGGCGGTGGTAATCACCTGCTGCATGCCGGCGGTGGCGATCTCGGCGACCCTCTGCTGCAGGGCCTCATCAAGTACCGGCACTGCCACCTTGATCTGCTCGCGGCCTACCTCCTGACGCAGGGCCTCCTGAATGTCAAGCAGCGGCTGCAGTCCTTGATGACCGAAATAAATACCGGACAGCACCTCTTCCTCGGAGAGGTTGTCAGCCCCGCCCTCGACCATGACCACCGCATTGCGGCTGCCGGCCACGATCAGATCCATCCGGGACTTGGTCAGCTGTTCCTTGGAGGGATTGAGCACGTACTCCCCGTCAATATAGCCGACCCGCACCCCGGCAATCGGGCCGAGGAAGGGAATGTCGGAGACGGTCAAGGCGGCGGAGGCGCCTACCATGGCCATAATGTCAGGATCATTCTCCTTGTCGGCCGAAAGCACCATGGCAATGATCTGCGTTTCATTGGTATAGCCTGGGGCAAACAACGGCCGCAAAGGGCGATCTATAAAACGGCAGGTCAAGGTTTCCTTCTCCGTAGGACGGCCGATTTCCCGGCGGAAGTAACTGCCGGGAATTCTTCCCACCGCGTAAAACCGTTCCTGATATTCCACGGTGAGCGGGAAGAAATCAATATCAGCCTTAGCCTCTTTTGCGGCAGTTGCCGTGACAAGAACAACGCTGTCCCCGTAGGCAACGACAACCGCGCCATTTGCCTGCTTGGCAATTTTTCCGGTTTCAATGGATAAGATGCGTCCGCCTATTTCTACTTCAACTTTTTTATACATACTTTCACCTTTCGGATTACGAACTACGCCTGAACAATAAAGAGCAGGTTGAGCACCTGGGAACACAAGTTCAAAAGAGGATTTTCACCCTCAAGGGTATCAATGCGAGACAGTCAAACTTGATCCGAGTCGTCTGCACGGCGCTTCATTACTCAGGCCTAATTCGTAATCCTGATTAAAATAATAAAAGTCCAGGATTCGCTATGAATCCTGGACCATTTACAATATCTCTCCTGCCGCATGGCGGATGATAAAGATATTGCTCCAAAAATTGCCATTACCATCGGCAGACTCGCCACTGAAAGGCGCAGAGGAAATACGATTCTCGCGCCATTTGCGGGGTCGATTTTTATCGGTTGCACCATTAAGCCGTTGTAAAAAAATAACATGGCCAGAGAAATGCGCGAAACGGCACTCTTTACAGTCCCCCTTGAGGGGTATAAGGAGCCGTAACGAAATTGAAAAAATGGCCATGTTATTGCGTAACGGCTCCTAAAGAGCTTACTTGCGGATACCGAGTTCCTTGATGACCTGACGGTATCTATCCAGATTTTTGCCTTTCAGGTAGTTCAGCAACCTTCTTCTCTGACCGACAAGCTTCAACAGACCACGGCGAGAATGATGGTCCTTCTTATGGGTTTGAAAATGTTCGGTCAGGTAGGTAATCCGGGCGCTGAGCAGGGCGACCTGTACCTCAGGCGAGCCGGTATCATCTTTATGGGTTGCAAATTTCTCAATAATTTCTTGTTTCTGAACAGGTTCCAGCGACACGATTATATCCTCCTACAAAATAATAGACATTCGTTACATTAAGGTATTACACGTTATTCAAACATCCTGCGAGCACACCATCAACAGGAAGCATATATTCCAACAAAAGTGAAAAAACGGCCTGCCGATCCTGCATCAGGGCATCACCCGGCAGGGCGTCCATTACGTTAAAAACACCGTTGCGCAATCTTCGCAGCTCGACGAGATGCGCGCCGCAGCCCAGGGCGGTGCCGATATCTGCCCCCAGGGTACGGATATACGTACCCTTGCCGCATACCACCCGGATACGCAGCAGATCATTCTGCCAGTCAAGCACTTCAATCTCTCTGACAAAAACCTGTCTCGGCTCTTTTTCGACCTTTATGCCCTTCCGTGCATAATAATACAACGGTTTTCCCTGATGTTTCAAGGCAGAAAACTGTGGCGGTTGCTGAATCTGTTCGCCGGCAAAGGCCGACACACAGTCATCAATCCTTGTCTTGCTCAGACCGCTGAGGTCATGCTGCCCGATTACCGTCCCGGTCAGATCCTGACTGTCAGTCTCCACCCCGAGCTTCAAGGTGGCGGTGTACTCCTTTTCCCCATCCATGAGCTGAGGAATGATCCTGGTGGCCGGGCGGCCTGCACAGATGACAAGCAGCCCGGAAGCAAAAGGATCAAGGGTACCGGAGTGACCCACTTTCTTTACCTGCAACGCCCGTCTGACCAGCTGGACCATTCTAAAAGAGGTAGGGCCAACAGGTTTATCAATCAGGAAAACTCCCGGGGCAACAGCTTGCATCTACTTCTGTGGCGTCGCGAGCAGGATATGCAACTCTGCCAGAAGCTCGTTCTGCACTCCGGCAAGGTCTTTATCGCGCAACTTAAAGCCGGCGGCATTGCGGTGCCCCCCGCCGCCAAACATCCTGGCCACCTGCGACACATCATACAGACCTTTGGAACGCAGGCTCACGCCGATATATTCTTTCGCCTCTTTAATAAAGGCGGCAACTTTTACCCTTTCAAGAGAGCGGGGGTAATTGATGAATAACTCCGTATCCGCGGCTGTCGTGCCGGTTCTTTCATACATTTCGCGACTCACCGTAATAACAGCCAGCTGTTCATCCTCATAAAGGGCCAAGGTAGCCAGCACTTCCTGGAGAAGCTGTAAACGGTTGCGGGTAAAGTTATCAAAAATCTTTCCTGATATCTCGGCCGGCTTCACACCCTTTGCTATCAATTCTCCGGCAATGCGCAGGGTATCGGCGGTTGTTGACGCATACTTGAAGGAGCCGGTATCGGAGACAATGGCGGAATAAAGACAATAGGCGGTGTCATAATCGATATTGGTGCCCATGGCCTGGGCCAATTCATACACCATCTCGCCTGTTGATGATTTGCCGGGGTCAACCCAGCGGATATCACCGAAATTCTTATGGCCCGTATGATGATCAATCACCACAAAGGGATGGATATTGAGCAGATAATCCTTCACCTTGCCCAGCCTCATGTCATCGCCGCAATCCAAGGCCACGCCGCAGTCAAATTGATCCAGTTCCGGCATGCCGATGTTCAGTCTGCCGGAGCCGGGCAGGAACTCAAGTATATAATGCGCCGGTTCCTCGCTGTAGAGATACACGCCCTTGCCCATGGACCGCAAAATATTCCCTAAGGCCAGCTGAGCCCCCAAGGCGTCGGCGTCCGGGAAAACATGCGTGGCAATGAGAACGTTGCCGGCCTTACGGAGAACAGGAATGATTTCAGACAGAGCCTGGTTCATTTTCGCTGGCTATCTCCTGAAAGATTTTTTGCATCTTGTCATCATACTCTGTTGACGGGTCAGAAAAAAATACTAATTCCGGCGCATAACGCATACGCAGTTCCTTGGCCAAATGGCTGCGCATAAAACCTTTTGCCCGCTGCAAACCCGAACTCACCTTGCCTTCCATTTCCGGAGCACAGGCATAATAGATCTTGGCGCGGCTCAAATCATCGCTCATCTCCACATGCACAATAGTGACATTCCGCAGTGCCGGATCTTTCACCTTGAAGAGGAGCAGGGTGGCCAGCTCATTTCTGATCGCATCCGCCACCCGGACAGGCCGCCTCTTGGGCGTTGCAGCCAGCCCGTCAGGCAATTTGAAGCGTGATCTATCCTTTGCAGCGACCATTACGTTCTCTTACAGAGGAAGCTTTACAGCTCCGCCTCTGTCTTCTCCATGATAAAACCCTCAAGCTGGTCACCCACCTTGATGTCATTGTAGTTTTCGATGCCCAAACCGCATTCATAACCTGACTGCACTTCTTTTGCATCATCTTTGAAGCGTTTGAGGGATGAAATCCTGCCGGTAAAGACCACCACACCATCCCGCAGCAGGCGCACATGGGCATTGCGCTCAATCTTGCCATCCGTCACGTAGCAGCCGGCAATTGTCCCGATTTTGGGAACATGGAATGTTTCCCGAACTTCAGCCTTGCCAATGACCTTTTCCTCAAAGGTCGGTTCGAGCAGGCCGACCATCGCCTTGCGGATATCATCCAGGGCATGATAAATAACATCATAGAAGCGCAGATCAACATTTTCGGATTTGGCCAGATCCGCCACCTTGCCGCTCGGCCGGACATTGAAGCCGATGATCAGGGCATCGGAAGCAGCCGCCAGCAGAACGTCGGATTCGATGATTGTACCGGTGCCGGAATGCAGTATCTTCACCTTGATCGCATCCGTGCTCAGCTCCTGAATAGCCTTGCCAAAGGCCTCCAGGGTGCCCTGCACATCAGCGCGCAGCACTACCCGCAGCTCTTTCACTTCACCTTCCTGCAGCTTCGCAAAGAGATTTTCAAGGGAAATCTTCGTGCTGCTGGCAAGTTCCGTCTCACGGCTCTTCAACTGCCTGTCGCTGCTGACGCTTCTTGCCATTTTCTCATCCGGCACAACCACAAATTCGTCACCGGCCTTGGGCACACCGCTCAAACCCTGTATTTCAACCGGCATAGACGGACCGGCCTCATCGATCTTGCGCCCTTTGTCATCCGTCAGCGACCGGACCTTGCCGTGATAAATTCCGGCGACAAAATGGTCACCGACCCGCAATGTCCCATGCTGGATCAGCACTGTCGCTACGGGACCGCGGCCTTTGTGCAGCTGGGCCTCAATAACCCAGCCCTTGGCTCGCCGCTTGGGATCTGCCTTCAGCTCCAGAATCTCGGTCTGCAGGATGATGTTTTCAACCAGCTCATCAATGCCGATACCCTGTTTGGCCGATGTTTCACAATAGATTGTCTCACCGCCCCACTCTTCCGGCACCAGATTAAGTTCAGCCAGCTCACGCTTCACTCTGGCCGGGTCGGCATCAGGCTTATCTATCTTATTGACGGCGACAAGGATCGGCACTCCCGCTGCCTTGGCATGATTGATTGCCTCCTTGGTCTGATCCATGACACCGTCATCTGCGGCAACCACCAGCACAACCACATCGGTGACCTGGGCGCCGCGGGAACGCATTTCGGTAAACGCCGCATGGCCCGGCGTATCAAGAAAGACCAGATCTCCCTTCAGGGAACGAACATAATGGGCACCGATATGCTGGGTGATGCCGCCCGCCTCACCGGCTGCAACATCGGTATTGCGGATGGCGTCAAGAATGGATGTCTTTCCGTGATCAACATGGCCCATAACCGTGACAACAGGAGGGCGGGGCATCTCCATGCCGCCGCTTTCAGATTCTTCAAGATTGACGATGGACTGCTCTTCTGTCATGCCCTGCTCCACCTCAAAACCGAAATCGCTGGCAACCAGCATGGCCGTATCGACATCAAGGGCCTGATTGACCGTGGCCATGATCCCGAGGCTGATGAGCTTTGCGATAATCTCATTGGACTTTGACCCCCATTCTGTGGGCAAGGTCGCCGACGGAAATAGTTTCCAGCACCTTGATACGCTTCTTGATGGCTTTTGTTTCGCTGACAAGCAGCTCGGCGTCTTCGCGTTTCTTCTTCTTGTAGCCGCCTCCCCTGTGCCCGCGCATAACGCGCACCCCAGAGGCGATACGGGCGCCAAGCTGACCGATTTCTTCCACATCCACGTCAACCCCGTCTTTTCTCTTGACGCCTTTCTTGAAGCGGGCAACGCCCGGTTCAGTACTGAACTTCACAAAACGTTTGCCCTTCTTCGCTTTGCCTTTGCCTTTGCCGAGATCTTCTTCAGTGGTTTCAACGGTTTCAATTTCCGGACGCAACAACTACTTTCGGTTTTTTCGGCTTTTCAATCTTTTTGGCGCGAAGTTTGGTTTCGTCAACTGGTAGGGGTAGTTCTGTGCGCCCGATGATCTTGGCCAGGCCCTTTTTCCGTTTCGGCAGTGACGTAATTTCTTCTGTTTTCAGTTCCGGCTCTCCCTGAGGAATCTGGTCAGGCGATTTTGCTATCTCAGCCTCTTTCAACATTGGTTCCAGTGGTTCATGCCCTGCGGTACTAACCTTTCCCGGCGCTGCAGGGGCGCCAGCGGATTCGGGTACAACATCTTCTTCCCTTTGCGGCATTCCCGCCTGATTTTCCGGAATCCGCTCATCAGCTGCGACTGGCGGCTCTGCTTCAAGTGGTGGCTCAAGCTGTTTTCCTTCCTTGTCTTCAGCCCCAACAGTCGACTCGGCCAGCTCTTTTCCCTCAAAGGAATCAGCAGCCACTTCCGGAATTAGTTTTTCACCGATCAGCGGAGCAGCCTCTTGCTCTGTCGGTTCGCTCGACTGCTGTTTGAGTGCAACTTCCGGTTCAATCTGTGGTTCCTGAACCAAGCCCTCTGCCGCATCCTTTTCGGGGATTTCTTCTGCTAGGTCCGGAACTGCCTGGGTCCGCCTGCGAATAATCGTTGTACGGCCTTTGCTCTCAATTCTTTTTTCTTGGACATCGACCTTTTTAAAACCAAGTCTGGTGCGGATTTCCTCAGCCATATCATCTTCAAGAGTGGAGTTATAGGCTCGAACATTATAGCCTAATTCAATGAGTTGTGCGGTCAGAGTCTTACTTTCAACCCCTGCTTCTTTCGCCAACTCGTATACCCGGATTTTTCCCATTATAAGCTCCTGAAACTTCCCTTCTGCTCTATTTTACAGCTAAACTTTTCATAAAGTTGTTCATCAAGGACGTTCTATCATCTTGCCACAGCAGGCTCTCACAATGCAGAGCTCTAGCCAGTTTTCTTTCTTTTTTCAAGAGATTGCGCAGACATTTTTCCTGCCTGCAGCAGTAAGCTCCCCGACCTGCAATCCTGAATTTACTATCAACAGCTATTTGCCCATTAAATACTGCAAATCGTACGAAACAATGTTTTTCTGCCTTTTTCCCGCACCCGAGACACGTCCTGATCGGGACTCTTTTCTCTTTGTGCAGACTCACCGGTTACAGTTTATCGCCCATCACCGGATCGAATGACCCTTCAGCCTCTGTTTCCCGAGGTTCCGGGGCACTTAGAAATCTGCCGGCCTCACCCTTGAGAATCTGCACTGCCTCTTCTCCAAGACCGGACAATTCGACCAACTCATCCACCTCAGCATTTACCAGTTCCTGCGCCGAGGTTATGCCGCCATCGTAAAGGTTCTCTACCAGCTTTTCATTCATGCCGCGAATACTCATCATGGACTGAAAACCGGCTTCCGTCATCTTGGCATATTTCTGCTCGCTTTTCACATCAATTCGCCAGCCGAGCAATTGGGAGGCCAGCCGGACATTCTGCCCCTGCCTGCCGATAGCAAGCGAGAGTTGATCATCCGGCACGACAACAAGCAAGGTCTTTTTGTCCTCGTCAACCACCACCATGGAAACCTGGGCCGGGGCCAAGGCGTTTGATACATACTTGGCGGGATCAGGGCTCCAGGGAACGATATCTATCTTTTCGCCCTGCAGCTCCTGCACCACATTCTGCACCCTGGACCCCTTCATGCCCACACAGGCTCCCACCGGATCGACATCAGGCTCTGCCGAGGCAACGGCTATTTTTGCCCGAGATCCCGGTTCACGGCAGGCATTGATAATCTTGACAATGCCTTCGGCGATTTCCGGCACTTCCATCTCAAAGAGTTTTACCAGAAATTCATTGCAGGTGCGGCTTAAAATTAATTGATGGTCACGGACATCCTGACGAACCTCCATGAGATAAGCGCGTATGCGATCTCCCTGGCGATAGGAGCGTCTGGGCATCTGTTCTTTTTTGGGCAGCAAAGCATCGGTTCTGCCAAGATTAATGATCATGTTGCCGCGTTCGAAGCGCTGAACAATACCGTTAACGATGTCACCCTTACGTTCACGGTACATATCAAAGATAACGTCACGCTCAGCATCCTTCATTTTCTGGATGATTACCTGCTTGGCGGATTGGGCGGCGATACGGCCGAGATCAGAAACATTTTCCATCTTGGAGCCCAGCTCGTCGCCGAGTTCCACCTCTGGATCAAGCCGCATGGCCTCAAGGATTGAGACCTCGGTCTGTTCATCCTCGACCCGCTCAACAACTTTGCGGAACTGGAAAAGTTCAACCTCACCAAATTCTTCATTAAATTTGACTTCTATCTCGCGCCGCAACCCATATCTTTTTTTAGCGGCAGAAAGCACAGCCTCTTCCAGCGCCTCAATGAGAAGCTGCCTGTCAATTCCCTTGTCACGGCTGATCTGGTCAATAATTCTTTTTAAATCTGATAACATCATCATTCTCCACGATTTCAACCCATAGAGGCTTTTATAACACGGGGTGAAACCGGCAAAAATATATTAAAAACTGCACAGGCTTGTTTAAAATTCAATTTCGAGCCTTGCTTTACTTATCCCGCTCAAAGGATACGACATGATACCGGCATCACTCTGCAAAAAAAGTATGCCGTTCTGCACATCCTGAATAATTCCTATTTGGGTAAGCTGGGTGCCATCAGTTTCAACTGTGAGCTTCACCTTTTCGCCCTTATTTCGCAGGAAATCATTTTCTGACTTCAAGGGACGATCAAGGCCTGGTGATGAGACCTCCAGAAAGTACTTTTGCGGGATCAAATCCTCCACATCCAGGATATGGCTCAACTCCCGGCTTACCTTGGCACAATCATCCACCGACGTACCGCCCTGTTTATAAATAATAAGCCTGAGCACCCAACCGATCGGCTCCTGACGGAATTGCACCTCAACCAGTTCCAGGAAATTTTCTGTCAGAACCGGCACTATCAATCGTTCGACTTCTTCAACTATATGATCTTTCAGTGAAGGCATAACAATCCGCGACAATCTGCCTATATCAAAAATAAAAAAAGCGGGCATAGCCCACTTTATCTTCAGATGGCTGCAGGAAAGGCCATCCAGTCTCAAGGTTTCAGCGCTCGGTCATCAACTGGCAGCAAAGAAGCAGGATAAAACCTTATCCTCTCTGTGCTCCGACCAAGGGGTGCGCAGTTATGGAAGAACCATCCAGCAACCATGCACAAGAATTATTCCGGCGGTAACCCACAGGAATCACAATACATTATTGGAGCGGACAACGGGATTCGAACCCGCGACACCAAGCTTCGGGTTTGGCGGCGCAAGGAGGAGATGAACAAATGACTCTACTTTCCGACACACAATACATATTCGTGAGGTACCTGAAAAAACTTGTTCGAAACCCAATTTTGCTGTTTTTCTCACTTTTCCAGCCAATCATCTTCCTTGTCTTATTTACTCAATTGTTGTCAAAATTCGGTAATCTTATCGTCTTGCCAGGAGGAAGTTATTTAGAGTTCGCTACAGCCGGCATTCTTCTGCAAAACGCTTTTGGCAGTGCTCTGCAGTCGGGAAACTCGATAGTGGCAGATATTGACTCCGGTTACCTGCAGAAAATGCTTGTGACACCCGTTAAACGCCCTGCCATTTTGCTGGGTAGATTAACAAGTGACGCTTTCAGGGTGGTGGTCCAATCAGCCATAATATTAGGGTTGGCGTACGCTTTAGGTGCCTTCGTAAACACGGGAGTCATTGGGATTCTACTCATCTTCTTCACGATTGCGTTCTTTGGGCTTGCGTGGTCAGGAATTTCATTAGCAATCGGCATGAGGACACGAAGCGCCGAGACCGTGTTTGCGATAGGTGGATTTCTTACGTTTCCGC
Source organism: uncultured delta proteobacterium (assembly GCA_963729825.1). Lineage (GTDB taxonomy): Bacteria > Desulfobacterota > Desulfobulbia > Desulfobulbales > SURF-16 > SURF-16. Next base: position 84,382 of record CAVSQR010000077.1, read on the forward strand.
TGCTGTTCCTCAGCACGGCTTTGTTTCCGCTTAGTTTCATGCCGAAATGGGTGCAGGACATATCGATGTTTAATCCGATAAGCTACGCCGTGAACGCCATAAGGGTACTTATGACTTCAGGTTACGACTGGGGTACGATACTTAGCGCTTTCGGTGTAATCACGCTGGTCGCACTTGTGACGTTGGGAGCTACGTTGTACCAGTTCAGAAAAGTCGTCAGCTAAACTCGGTTAAGGGTAAACGTGGGCGTCAACGTCAGTGGGCTGCGGCAACCGCTTAATCTTCACTTCAATAGTCTCTGGTTCGGTTTCCATCCATTTCAGCGATTTCGAAAACCCATCCATGATGTTTCCGACGGTCTCCTGCACGAAATTGTTCAGAGGCAGTTTTTTGCCGTCAACGTACATCTCTGTTTCAAAACGCTTCTTCATTATTCTGTGTTTTTGCTCCAAAAACTCACCAAGTAGAATGCCCTTCGAAACCAGATAAATCCTTCTGTCTGCCATGGAGGGCTGAAGGCGCTCGCCCTATAGTCTATGGGTGTAATCGTTAAAGCTATATATTCTAACGAGGAAATATGGAGGAAACGGTTGCTTAAAGTAACAGCTAATATAGCTGAACGATGCGTTAACTTCCGCTTTGAGCAAGAATTCAGCGTCAAAGAATTGGGAGCTGCACTGTGCTTAGCAAACTGTGGAACACACTGAATAAACTGTCCTCTAAAAAGCCCTTAAAGTACTCCCTCTACCTCTCTGCGGTTGCAGTTTTCCTCGCTATAATCTTGATTCCGCCCATCCTCGGCATCCTGATTAAGGTGCCGACCATCCAAAACGTGTTGAATCAACCAGCCTTGATGAACTCGGCGCTTATCGCCATAAGGAACTCCTTCATAATCGGGTTAATTGTTTCCGCGCTCGACCTAATCGCGGGCATCCCGCTTGCTTGGTTGATCACCCGCAGCAACTCAAGATGGATCAGCATCCTGGATACCTTCGCAGACATACCGTTCATCGTGCCCACCGCCGCTTTGGGTTACTCGCTTTTCCTGTTCTGGAGCGCACCCGGCGGACCCCTATCAACAGTTTTCGGCGGATCAATCATCTCTCCCGGCTTCCTTCTCGTGATGCTGCTGCATTTCACTTTTTCGTTTCCAGTCGTCGTGCGCGTCATAGTTGGGGCGCTGCTGGATTACAAGATGGAGTATGAACGTGCGTCAAGAACCCTCGGTGCCCCGCCCCTGACAGCTTCAAGAACAGTCACTTTCCCAATAATTAAGCCGTCACTAATCGCGGCGTACCTGCTTGCCTTCGCCAGGTCACTTTCCGAAACAGGAGCCACCTTCATCGTGGCAGGAGCCTTCATCAACGGACCAGTCTTCCTGCAGAAACTGAGCAACCAATACAAAGGCGGCTTAATTCCGCAAACAACATATCAAGGAGCCACCGTCTTCACGAGTTTAATTCTCATCGCGGTTTCACTGACAATTTTCGCCTTGATTAGCCTGCTGAGTCCGAAGATAAAGTTGCCTTTTGGACACGGCTTACCCGTTCTGGAGAAGAAGCTAAGCTACAAGAAGACGGCTTGGACGCGAAACAGCCTCGCCTTGCTGGTCTTCCTAGTAGTCGTTTTGGTGCCGTCGCTTTTCGTGGCGCTGCCTGCATTCCAAGCGATTGCTTCGGGAACCCCTGTAATTCAGGCGTTGACGGGAGCTACTGTGTGGGCGAAATTCTGGGATAGCCTGCTTTTGTCGTACGGTTTAGCCGTCATCGTCACGGTGCTCGGCATAATCTTGGGCATACCCATGGCAATACTGATTGCACGCAAGACATTCGGAAAAACGCCCTCGGCAATTCTTGACACATTAATCAACGTCCCGATAATCGTCCCCTCCATCGCCCTCGGAGTCTCGCTGAAATTCTTCTGGCAGGGCGTCCCCGGATTACCCGCATTTCTCTTGCTGGTCTTCGCTCACCTGGCGATTACCTACCCTTACTTTGTCCGTTCAATGTCTGCCGCTATGGAGCGCATAAGCGTCGACATGGAGGAAGCAGCCAAAACGCTGGGCGCCAAACCCTTCACCGTTTTCCGCTCAATCGTGCTGCCGCTGACAAAATACTCGATTCTTTCGGGCGCCATAATCGTTTTCGCTCGAAGCGTCAGCGAAACAGGCGCGACCTTGGCGGTGACCAGCAACCTCGTAACCGCCCCTGTGCTCATCGTCAACTGGGTCAACTCCATACGCGCAGCAAACCCAATTGCAGGCGTCAACTCCTTAACCGTCGGCTTAGCCTGCGGCATCCTGATACTGTTAAGTTTCATCATACTGCTTGCTTTAAGAATTATAACGAGGAAAGGGAAGACTTAGAATGGTAACCATTAAGAACAAGAACTCAACTCCAAAAGGATTGATGACGCATGCCTGACGTCAAAATCGTAAACGTAACCAAAAAATACGGAAAAATCTACGCGTTAGACAACATCAGCCTAACCATCCATGACCAAGAATACTTCTCGCTGCTTGGACCAAGCGGATGCGGCAAAACCACGCTTCTGCGGCTCATCGCAGGGCTGATTGAGCCTGACACCGGCGAAATCTACATCGGCGACAAACGCGTCGACAAAGTCCCGCCTGAAGACAGAGACATCGGCTTCGTGTTCCAAACCTTCGCCCTGTTCCCACACATGACCGCATGGGGCAACGTGCTTTATGGACCCAAAGTAAAAAACTACGACGCCCAGGAAGCTGACACAATAGGGCATGAAGTTTTGGAGCTGGTGAAACTTAACGAACGTTTAGGCGCTTACCCGAGCGAACTGAGCGGCGGCATGATGCAGAGAATCGCTGTTGCCCGCGCCCTAGCCGCTGGCGCCAAAATCCTTCTTTTAGATGAACCCCTCGGGCAGCTTGACGCTAAAGTCAGGAACGAAATTCGGTATGAAATCAGGCGCATGGCTAAGGACCTCAAATTGACCGCTATCCATGTTACCCATGACCAGGCAGAAGCAATGTCCATTTCAGACAGAATAGCTGTCATGAAGAAGGGCAAAATCGTGCAGATTGGCACGCCCCAAGAGCTCTACATGCACCCGAACAGCCTCTTCGTCGCCCACTTCATCGGCGAATCCAACCTCCTCGAAGGCTACATCGACCAAACCAACGGGACCTGCGAAATTGAACTGCGAGAGGGGTTGAAAGTCAAAGCCAAGAAATCAGGCATAAAAGACGGCGAAAGAATCGTCTTAGCCATAAGGCCCGAAACCTGCGAAATGAAAACTGGACGCCAAGCTTCTGAAGGCGGGTTGGTTGGAAAAATAGAAAAAGTCACATTCGAAGGAACCATGGTCCGCTACGAAATCAGGCTTGAAAACGGAGACCGCCTCGTCATCAACAGGCCCTCGTTGGCGGAGAAATGGGCTGAAGTCGGAGAAGAAGTCACCATAACCTACCCGCTTGACAAGGCTCACCTGTTCCCGTACCCAGAAGCCGGGTTAACCGAGGAAATCGCAGTTTGATTTCTCAACTTTTTTTGGGTTTTTTGGGGTGAAAATTTGGTCGGGAGAGCAGGATTTGAACTCACGACTTTCAGCTTGGAAGACTACTGAAATAAACCTGATTGGGCAATAAGTTGCTAGAAAAAATAAAAAAAGAAAATTTGGCGATGTGCGCTAATATATCGTGTATACTGCGTCAATTTCCGTATCATAATAGACAAGTATGTTAACATCGACAGGATATCCGCAGTAGATTTGGTAGTTGCCACAGTAATTGCCGTCTATTTCCAGGATTGTTCCGTAGTCATTCCAGCCTTCATTGTAAGCTTGGTAATCTACAGTTACAGTATGTGCCCCTATCGGAACTTGAACCGTTGCCGAACCCGTTCCAACATAATTGCCGTCAACGTATATATTAGAATCAGTTGTTTCGTGGAAATAGCAGTCATAACAATTTATGGTCAATGAATAAGTAGGCATATAATTATAGTAAGCAGTTATTGTGGTGTCTTGTACGATTGTTATATCTGCTGAGTTACCGTAGTAATTGGTGCCGTCAAAGAAGCAGTTGAAGGCTCCCCCGCCGTCAGAGTCAGGAGCTTGGAACAAATAATCCGTCTCTGCTAATGGAACAACGTTCCCGCTTGAAACCCAAGTTCCATCTATTTGGAGAGGAATACCATTTACATAACTGCTTGTAGACTCATCGTATGCCAGTATGGTTACTTCAGGGTCGGGAGTCAATAGAACTGCGTCTAAATGCAAATAGACACTGCAGCAAGAGTCATAACCTACCACCGCGATGTACTTAAAATCGCCCATGTACGGCTCTCCAACTGAAATCCAGTTTGGTTCTGACGGGTTAACTATGACGGGGGCGTATCCGATTTGAATCCAGGTTTGAGCATCCATAGAGACGTATACATAGAGGTCGCTAGAATAGCCTGCATCTGAATAACCGTAAACGTATATGTTCCCGCCTGAAAGTGCGCTCATCTGACCTATTATATAGGCGCCATCTCCAATGTTTTGTCCACGTTCGTACACGAAATTGTTGTCTTGGTTGCCGGTTAATGCAGTGGGTGGGTCTGAAACACCGCCATTGTCTATTGGCGCGTAGGAGTAGATGCTCGCAACGTTTGAATCGCCACACATGGACCAGTAGTAGAAATTCGAGCCTGCGCTCCAAACGCCCGTGTGTATTCCCGAAGGCACACCGGCAGAGTCTCTATGATAATGCGCTGTTTCACCATATCCTATGCTTGTTTGGAAGTATGGTACATTCGTCAGTGAAATGGGTGTGGTGTAGTAACCCTCCACACAACTCGCCGGTGAATATGCACCCCAATTGTAAAGTAGCTGAGTTCCCGGAACCCAATAATCATGCGTAAAGTATGTTGACGGGTATTTAGTGTCGTGAATACTGAATATTACATCGTTCGTGCCCGATGGGGTATAAGAAAAAACATACGTATCTCCTGCGACATAGCTCACTCCTGTTACCCAGTAGTAAGTGCCTGCATTTCCGTCACCGTTAGGAAACTGCCAGATTGCCCAATCAGGATTAGTTGTATCTGCATAAAGATATACGACGAATTGGAACCAAATGAAGTTGTTGCTTGACGCGCCATAGGCTACGTTTATAGGCTCATACATGACTTTGTCATCTACGTTCATGCCTTCAATAGTATTATCGACTGCCACAAAGGACCCGTCCATGTACGACGGCAACTGACCGCCTTGGGGGGTTGACCATTGGTCTATTGACCACCATATTGTTTGTCCAGAATCCATTGGACTTACCGAGCCAGAATTTGCATTCGACCCTCGTCTTATGACCGGTGTTATTATTGGCGGTTGAATTTCCTTCACACTTTCTGAAGGCGGTGAAGGTTTTGCGTTTGTCGAGTAGTGGCTGATTGTTGAGCTGTTCCTAACAAAAGGCAGAATTTTGGAAGGCAGACTGTGCGGAGCAGATGTAGAACCATTACTCAGCGTGTTATTATTTGTGGTAGCTAAACTACTCAGATTGTTCGCATTCGTGTCGGCTAAAGCCTTTGCATTGGGTGCCAGCATTGCAGAAGCACCCGAAACGAGTAGAAGTCCTGATAGTAGTATGGTCAAAAAAGAGAACTTTGCATCCATCTTTTAGCTCTCCAAGCATTATATAGAGAGCCGAAGCAAGTTAGGGCTCTCTAATTCAATATTAAAAACAGGGTATTTATTAAACTTGTGGAAAAAAAGCACATCCAACACCTGGGAATATCGCGCGTGATATGCCAATGAATCTATTTCCTGTGAGTTTACTTTGCATTGGCGCTTTGTTGGCCAAAAACAAGCGTGTTTTAGGGGCTCAGCATCCATAAAGGCAATTGCGCCTAAGGTCTAAACTTTAAAGGTTTAATATTCTCAAGCGGTCATGGGGAGTAATGGCTTATGCTAACGACATTCATTACATAACTCTCATGGAACTCGCTATAAGTCATCTTGCCCGAGACTTTGACTGTGTCACCTGGGGCAAATCCAACCGGATAGTTGTCGTAGCCATATTTGGCATTCCCTGAATTTGGCGGAAAAGTGAATTTGTCTGAAAAATCCAAAAAAACGAAAGACGCGACGGTGTAGTTTGTTCCGTCCGCTTCTGTGAATGTAGAGTTGATAGGTTTTGGCGAAATGGTTGGAATAATTTTTTGGGCGGATATGCCAAGATAGATTGCATGCCCAGGAGCGTAACTTAGCGTGCCTATAATGGTGTACGTTCCCTTATTTTGAAAGTAAATCTCAGCTGCTACGACTCCGATTGAGGCCGCCAAAACCGCCACCAAGCAGATAGCTAACTCCTTTCGGCCAAATCTCATTAGAGAGTTCCTCGTCCTTCGCTTTTCCCCTCTTATTTGTTTGATGAAGCTTCTTTTAATTCTTATGGTGGACCAAGCGAACTGGTCGGGAGAGCAGGATTTGAACCTGCGACAGCTCGGTATCTGTGGCCTAGACAGGCTTGATTGAAGCCCACCGTGGGTAGACCTCTACAGCGTCTCCACCAGCTAAACAAGTTAGCGGGTTCGAGAGCTCTGCCAGGCTGAGCTACCTCCCGACTAAGTCCATAAGGATAAACCCGAGGCAATTTATGTTTTTTGGAGTTTAAACGTCAATATCTGTGATACTAAACGTTTTAATTCCTATGCAAGAAATGTCTAAGTGGTTTGTAATTGGAACACGTGATTCCTTAACGGAGAATAGACACATATGGCTAAAACTATCGGCGTCGTAACTTCAGGCGGCGACGCTCCAGGCATGAACGCCGCAATCAGGGCAGTGACACGAATCGCCCATGCCAAGGGCTTCCAAGTCATAGGTTTCGAGCGGGGATGGGACGGGTTGCTGTCTAACTCCTGCAGAAAGCTGACTCCCCGAAGCGTCGGCGGAATCATCCAGCTAGGAGGAACCATCCTCCACACGCTTAGGTGCCCAAGCTTCGAGGAAGAAGGCAGCGCGGAAAAGGGGGCAGAGACCCTGTCGATCAACAACGTTGATGGCTTGGTGGTTATCGGCGGTGACGGCTCCTTCAGGGGCGCTTTGGATTTGAGCAGGGAAAGCGACGCGTTAATGGTCGGGGTACCCGCCACGATCGACAACGACGTCTGCGGAACGGACGAGACAATCGGCTTCGACACGGCGGTGAACACGGCGGTCGGCACCATCGACAAAATCCGCGACACCGCAATCAGCCATGAGAGGATATTCGTGGTTGAAGTGATGGGCCGCAAAAGAGGCTTCTTGGCGCTGGAAGTAGGCATATGCGTGGGTGCAGAGGTAATCCTGATCCCGGAGCACCCCATGACCCTCGCGGACATCGTCAAGTTGATGGATGACAACGCAAAAAAAGGAAAGCGGGCGGGAATCATCGTCGCAGCGGAAGGCTGCGGGAACACAAGCAAGCTTGCCGCGGAAATGCAGAAGCAGACGGAAGCGGAGGTCCGATTGTCAATTCTCGGTTATGCTCAGCGTGGCGGAAGCCCAACGGCGCGGAGCAGGCTGCTGGCCAGTTTATTCGCGGAGAAAGCCGTTGAGTTGATTTGCCAAGGAAAAGGCAACATGGCAGTCGGCTTGCAGGACGGCGAAATCGTGGGTTTTGAGCTTGAGAAAGCGGCTAGAGAGCGGAAGCCGATAGATTTGAGGCTGCTTGACGTCGCAGATATGCTTGCAACGTAGCCTAACCTTTTTTTCTTAGGTTCTTTGGGTTTTACAGTAGTGACTGGTAGATTTTGCTGGTTTCTTCGGCGACTTTTTGCCACGTGAAATACTCTATGACTCTTCGTCTGCCGTTTTCGCCCCAGTTCCTGGCTCGGTCGGGGTCTTTGAGCGTTTCGTTTATTCCCCACGCTATGTCAGCTGGGTCTTCGCCGTTAATGTGCACTCCGTTCTGGTCAGGTCCGCTGTTTACTACCTGCTCTTTAAGTCCGACTACACCCCTTGCACCCACCACGACGGGTTTCTCCATAGCCATCGCTTCCAAACTCACTATGCCGAAAGGCTCGTAAGTTGACGGGAAAATGCAGACGTCGGAGGCAGCATAATGCAAAATACGCTCCTCTTCAGGCACGAAGTCGAATCGGTAAACGATGTTATCCTGAATTTTTAGCCGTTCGGCTGTTTCAGTGATGTCGGCTTGTTCTTCCCCCTTGCCCAAGATGACGAGTTTTGTGTTCGGGTTCTCTTTCAAAACAAGAGGCATCGCCTGCAGGAGGTTGCGGACGCCTTTTACCCAAGTGAGCCTTCCCACGAAAAGCAGCATGTTCCATCCGTCAGGTATATTGTATTTTCCCCGGATTGCATCCACCTGCTCCTTGCTGACGTGGAGGGGATTGTATGTTTCGGGGTCAACGCCGTTCCAGACAACGCTGATTTTGGAGGGTGCCCACCCGTGTTTCACCAGGTCATCCTGCATCGCGTAGCTCACCGTGATTATTTTGTCTGCGTTTTGCGCCATCGCCCGCTCCAAATGGGAAACAACTTCGGAGCCTCCTCCGCCGCTTCTGCCCCACTCAGTGCTGTGAACATGGAAAACCACGGGTATCTTGGTTTCGTTCTTGATGACTAAGCCCGCGATGCTGCTTAGCCAGTCGTGGACGCAAACGACATCAAAATCGTATTTTTCCTTTTTGATTAGGCCATTGATGAATTTTGTTGCGCTGAGGATGTTGTAGATGAAGATGTCGTTGAAGAGTTTGATGTTGGTGCCCCATTTCTTGAGGTCGTCAACCACGAAGAACGGCCAGATATTGCTTGCATCCGCTATCTGGGGTCGGTGTACTTCGACGCCTCGCAGGATTTCCCTTGTTTTCAACCCGTTATTGTTAAGCGTGAAAACTGAAACGTCATGTCCAATGTCAACGTATTCACGGGTTATGTTTTCTGCGTAGGTGCCTAAGCCGCCGACCATCGCGGCGGATATTCATAAACGAAGAACCCGATTCTCAAACGAGTCACCTAAAACTATCTTGAACCTATGGCTAACACGATATTTATACTTTCCAAACATCCAAGCCAGGTAGGCGGCAGCAAGTCTAAATTACCGCTTACCCTTCAGTTAGGAACACACGAGAAGTGACACCTTTGAAGTCAGCGTTGATAGTTTACTGGTCAAGCACGGGGAACACCCAGAAAGTCGCCTACGCAATCCAAGTCGGCTTGGAGGCGGCAGGGTTCAAGGTCGAGTTGAAGAAGCCACAGGAAGCGGCTGAACTGGACTTCTACAGTTACGATTTGGTTTGTGTCGGTTCGCCGTCGATTGAGTGGCAGCCTGCTAAGCCGATGGCTGACCTCTTGAAAGCCAAGCTGAACCTGTACCGCAGCCAAGGGAAAATCAAGCCGTGCGCCCCCAAAGTCGCAGGCAAGAATGCGCTGGTTTTCGTCACTTATTCGGGTCCGCACACGGGGATTGACGAGGCTACGCCTGCTGGGAAGACGATGCGGCAGTATTTTGAGCATTTCGGCTTCACTGTGGTCGGCGAATGGTACATCGTAGGTGAGTTTCACGGTCGCGAAGACAACAGCACCCTGGGCAGGTTGGGCGACATCAGGGGGAAGCCGACGGCTGAGGATTTGGCGAAAATCAAGCGTGACGCGGAGCAGGTGGGGAGAAGCCCGAAGGAGGCAAACAATGAAAACGCTGGAGATGCCCGACAAAATCTACGACGACTTAGCGAAGGCATTTGAGGAATTGACTTTCATGGCTAAGAAGCCAATTTCGAAGTCCATGGCTGTGAACCTTCTCATCGAAATTTACCATGCACACCTGAACAACCGCTGCGCCCTCGACGCCTTCAGCCAGCAACTTCAGAATCTGGACATAATGTTGCTGAGGAATTCGATAAATACTGGAATTAACCCGAAAGCCGCCGACCAAAGCCAAAGGCTAAGTCAAAGAGCAGTCGCCAACCTGACGCAAAACGAAAAATAACGTTTCAGCCACTGTTACGCTGGTGAACCCATGAAAATCAAGTCGATAAATCGGAGTTTGGCTGGATCAAAGTCAACGGCGAAGAATACGAAAAGGACATAGTCATCCACTCTGACGGTTCAGTAACGAAGCGTGAAAAGAAGAAATCCAAAGACCTCAAAGCTGACTACGGGCACACGCCGCTTTCTGAAAGAGAACTGGA
>CAVSQR010000078.1:0-4176 GCA_963729825.1 uncultured delta proteobacterium
CCCGGAACACCAGCAGGGCGGCGATCACCGGCGGGCCGGCGGCAAAAGGCGCCAGCACCAGCGCCATCAGGGACTCAAAAACCCCCAGGCCGCCGGGTACATTGCTGAGCAGTCCGGCAATCAGCGCCAGCAGATAGAGACCGACAAAAACGGCGAACGACGGTTGACCGGAGGGCGGCAGCAGCACATACAGGGCGGCGCAGACAAACAGCAGATCCACCACGGCAACCGCGATCTGCCCCAGGGCCAGGGCCGGCCGCGGCAGAAACACCTCCACCCCCTTGATCAGCAGCGGTCTTTTGATGGTGCAGCAGGCCAGCAGATAGGCCCCAACCATTGCCAGAAACAGGAGCCCCACCGGCAGAAGCGAGAAATGGTCCGGCAGGTGCAGCTCAGGAGGCAGGGACAGAGGTTCCAGCACAAAGGCCCAGCCGCCGAGCCACAGAAAGCCGAGCCAGAATGCCACCAGACAGAAACCCATGATCCGGCCCACCTCCTCGCCGGAAAGTCCCCAGCCGCCATACAGGCGGTAACGCACGGTACCGCTGGCGATCACGGCCAGACTCCCGGTATTGTTGGCAAAGGAGTAGCTGAGAAAAGAGGTGAGCAGGATTTTGCCGTAGGACAGCGGCTTGCCGATATAACGGCAGGCGAGCAGGTCATAGATGCTGAGCGCCAGGTAGCTCAGGCAGGAAAAGGCCAGGCAGAGCAAAAGCTGCGGCGCGGCAATGGTGTGGAAGGCATTGCTGATCTCGGCTGCATGATAGTGCCGCACGATGCGGTGCAGCATCATGATGGCCAGCAGAAAAAGGATCAGCGCCACCAGCGGGGCGATGATCGTGCTCATTTTCCGCGCACGGCGGGCGGAAATACCCTGCTCCTTCTGCTTATCTGCCGCCACGGTGAACCTGCCTGCCGCCTTGCGCCACATTTCCTCCCCTGTCCTGCAGTAACGCCTTCATTTTCAAGAAGAAAAACGTATTTAATTATTTCCTGCCATCATTTCTGTGATATACTTAACCAGTGAGCCTGTCAAGTCAGGCATCATGAAAACAAGCGGATTAGCCGACAGATCATAGACCGCTGCTCCCCGTCAATTCGGCAAACATCACTACATAAAGCTCTTTTTATCCGGCTGATGAAATGGAACAAAAATGTTGCCATGCTGACCAGCAAGGCTGGCAGAGTTACTTTCTTCCCTTCCTGAAATGGTGGCCCCGGGTCACCGCCAGAAGCTTCCGCGCTGATCTCATCGCCGGCATCACCGGCGCCATCGTTGCCCTGCCCCAGGGGGTGGCCTTTGCCACCATCGCCGGCATGCCGCCGGAATACGGTTTATACGCCGGCATGGTGCCGGCCATTGTGGCCGCGCTTTTCGGCTCATCCTGGCTGCTGGTTTCCGGCCCGACCACCGCGGCCTCCATCGTCCTTTTCTCCTCGCTGAGCATCCATGCGGCGCCGGGCAGCCCGGAGTACGTGCAGCTTGCCCTGACGCTCACCATGATGGTGGGGTTGATCCAGCTGGTCATGGGCCTGGCCCGGTTCGGCACCCTGGTCAACTTTATTTCCCATTCCGTGGTGGTCGGCTTCACCGCCGGGGCGGCCATCCTCATCGCCTCCAGCCAGTTCAAACATTTCCTGGGACTCATCCTGCCCCGGACCAGGCATTTTCACGAGACGGCCTATGCGGTGATCAGCCACTGGGACGAAATCAACCTCTATGTGGCCGCCGTGGGCGTGATCACCCTGATCTCCGGCTTGCTGGTCAGGCGGCTCTGGCCGAAATTTCCCTACATGATCGTCTCCATGCTGGTGGGCAGCCTTGCCGCCCTGTTCATGTCCCGCATGCTGGGGCCCGAGGTCACCCAGATCGCCTCGGTCGGCGCCCTGCCGTCAACCCTGCCGCCGCTGTCGGCCCCGCATTTCACCCTGGCCAATATCCAAGATGCTGGCCCCGGCAGCGGTGGCCACCACCCTGTTCGCCCTGACCGAGGCCGTGTCCATCGCCCGCTCCCTGGCCGACCGCACCGGGCAGAACCTGGACTGCAACCAGGAATTCATCGGCCAGGGGCTGTCAAATATCGTCGGCAGCTTTTTCTCGGGCTATGTGGCCACCGGCTCATTCAACCGCAGCGGGCTGAACTACCAGGCCGGGGCCAAAACCCCCCTGGCCGCCATCTTTGCCGGCGGCCTGCTCATTGTGCTGGTCATCCTGGTCGCCCCTCTGGCCGCCTATCTGCCCAACGCGGCCATGGCCGGTATTCTCTTTCTGGTGGCCTGGGGGCTGATCGATTTCCGCCATATCGCCAAGATCCTCAAAACCAGCCGGGTGGAAAGCGTCATCATGGTCACCACCTTTTCCGCCACCCTGTTTCTGGAACTGGAGTTCGCCATTCTGCTGGGGGTCATCCTCTCCCTGGTCATGTACCTGAACCGCACCTCCCATCCGCGCATTCTCTCACGGGTGCCTGACCCCCGCCATGATGAACGGCCTTTCGTCACCGACCCGGCGCTGCCGGAGTGCCCGCAGCTGAAAATCGTGCGCATCGACGGCTCCCTCTATTTCGGGGCGGTGAATCATGTCCGGGAACGGCTGCAGGAAATGCAGTGCGAGAATCCGGAACAGAAACATCTGCTGGTGGTGGCAAGCGGCATCAATTTCATCGACATGGGGGGAGCGGAATTTCTTGCTCATCTGGCCAGGGAGAAAGAGGAAGCAGGGGGCAGACTGTACCTGTACGACATCAAGGAGGGGATCTGCACCCATTTCAGACTGACCGGCTATCTGTTTGACATCGGCACGGATTATATCTACGAATCCAAGGCAGAGGCCATTGCCGAGATTTTCGCCAAACTCGACAGGCAGATCTGCGTCCGCTGCACCAAACGGATTTTTCTCGAATGCCGCTCCGTGCCGAAAATCCTCGATTAGACGCCTCCCGGCCCATCAGCCCACCGGCGCCAGGTAGATCACACTCTCCTCTACCCCGTCAAGCCCCAGCAGCTCATTCAGTTCATCATCATAGAGCGCCGCCACCGGACAGCCTTGCCGGCCCAGGGCCCCGGCCGCCAGCAGCAGATTCTGGCAGATGTGCCCGGCATCCATGCAGATATAGCGCAGGCCCCGCTGACCGTATTTGGCCATATTGCGCCGCAGCATTGCCGACCAGATAAAAACCGCGGCAGCCTGGCCGATAAAGGACTGATCCAAAGCAGCCCTGGCCACCAGGGGTCCTGCGGCCTGATCGGTGAGACGCTCCAGCTGGAAGTTTCTGACGTTGAAATGAAAGAGCCCCGGCGCCAGGCCCTGGATGCGCTCAGCCGCCACATAGGTTTCAATGGGATACAGGGCGCCGGCCGAGGGCGCGGTGCGCAGCAGGAAAGGCCCGGCCTGGGCGGTTACCCCCTGGCAGGCCCAGAGCAGCAGCGCCAGGTCCTCAAGACTCATGGGGCTGCCGGAGAAGCTGCGCTGGGATCTTCGCTGCTGCAGCAGCTGCCAGAGATCAGCCGCGGGCCTGGCCTGGGTCAGCGGCAGATCAATCTTTGCCGCTGCCGGATATTCCTTGAAGGCCGGGGCCGGGGCGATGGCCGGTCTTTCTCTTTCCCTGATATTTTTTCTTGTAAACTTGGTGTCATGCAGATAAAGATATCCCAGTGTTTTGCGTAAATCAGGCATGGCTGTTTTCCTTATTTGTTATGACCGGGGCGGGCGGGGAAAAACTTCCTGTACGCCATTGTACCACGATCCGCTCCGCCCCAAAAGACTGAGATTCCCAAAACAGGAGGGGTTTACCTTAAGATGTCCGAATTGAAAGATCCGCGAGTTCTCTTTGCCGCGGAACGGACACTGCTGTCGTGGAACAGGACGTGCTCCTCGCTCATGGCCTTTGGTTTCGTCATCGAACGCTTCGGACTGTTTCTCCAGATTGCCGCGGGCGAGAGCCTCAAGACATTCCAGCGCCATTTTTCCTTCTCAGTGGGCATTGCCTTTGTGCTGCTCGCCTCCTTTGTGGCCATTTACTCGGTTTTTCAGCACATCAGAATACTCAGATCACTCAATCCCGCCGAACTGCCGCCCGGCTACAACCCCCATATCGGCATCATTACCAACGGCGTGCTGGGCACCCTGGGTCTGGTGCTGACCGCATATCTGTTCCGGGAGTTCCTGTAGAGATA
>CAVSQR010000079.1:0-68369 GCA_963729825.1 uncultured delta proteobacterium
GAGTTCCTGTAGTTTTCATCACCCTCAGGGCCGCAATCTCCACCGGCGGCATTTCTGTAAAAATATGACCATTACGACAATAATATCGGCAGCTCTCATCCTCCTCGGCATCATCCTCATGTCCGCCTCCATCGTCCTGGGCCGGAAAATGACCAGAAGCCTGCCGCTTGAACTGCAGAACAACTGGATTCCGCTCCTCTGTCTCATGGCGCTCTTTCTCCTCGGTTATATCGGCTTTCTGCCCCTGCTGGCCGAGCAGACCATTTTCCCCCGGCAGATCTTCGTCTCCCTCATTTTATTCGGCGGCGCCATTTTCGTTTTCCTGGTCATCAGTTTTACCAGAAGCACCATTGCCAGGATCAAGGCGGATGAAGATCAGCTGAAGCAAAACAATATGCTGCTGGCCGAAGAGGTTCGCGTCCGGAGAGCGGCGGAAGAAAAGATCCGCCAGCAAAGCGATGTGATGCTGCATGATATCCTGGAAATCGTGGCGGAAATGATCGCCAACCGGGACCTGCACACCTTTGAACACGCCGCCCAGGTTGCCAGGATTGCCGGACTCATCGGCCGGGAAATGAAATTAAGCGACGATGATCTGAAAGTCATTGAATTCGGCTGCCTGGTCCATGACATCGGCAAAACCGCCATCCCGGATGACGTCCTGTTAAAACCGGGCCATTTCGACCTTCAGGACCGCTTCATCATGCAGTATCACCCCCTGGTCGGCGCAAAAATATTTGCCCGCCATCTGCAGGACGACCGCATAGCCAACATCATCCTCAATCACCACGAACGTCTCGACGGCAGCGGTTATCCCGCCGGCCTCAAGGGCAATGAGATTGACCTGTTTTCCCGCATCGTCGCCGTGGCGGACACCTATGAGTCTCTTATTGCCAGAAGGCCATACAAACAGCCCATGTCCCGGGACGAGGCCCTGGCCATTGTGGACCAAGAGGCAAAGGCAGGCCAGCTGGACCCGGGCATTGTCGATCTGCTGAAAAAAATAGCGCCGGAAATCCCGGAGGATATAGTCCCTTCACCCCAGGTGACCGCCGGCTTCATGAAAGACATTGAGGTGTTCCGCCGGAAAACCTATTTCCGGGAACCGCTGACGGATTTTTACAATTACCGCTATCTCTATTTTCTTGACGACGCAAAACTGTTACGCAACAGCACCATGGCCTATGACCTCTTTTTCATAGATATTCCCACCTTCGGCGAATTTCAGCAGCAAATCGGCCATGTGGTGGCTGACCAGATCCTGGATGAACTCGGCCAGCGGCTGCTGAAAACCACCACCGAATGGGGCAGTGAGCAGGAGTCAGGTGCGGTGATGCTCTTCCGCAAGGGAAATGATTATCTGCTTTACGGGGAATTTGCCGACGAAAAGGACGCTGGCGCCTTCATGAAACAGATGATGGGCGATCTGGCGGCAGTGAAGAAGGAGTGGAATCTGGCGACAACTCTGTACCGGCGGAACTTTGCCGCCGGCTTTCCCATGGATCAGGCCCTGGCAAGTCTCTTTGCCGCCCCGACCAAGTCCCCTCAGCCGGCCGCCGATGCGTAAAAAAAAGCCCCTGCCGGATGGCAGGGGCTTTTTTTAGGGGGAGAAGAGAGAGAGAAATGAGGTGAAACTCGCTTAGGAGCCGTTACGAAATAACATGGCCATTTTTTCAATTTCGTTACGGCTCCTTATACCCCTCAAGGGGGTACTGAAAAGAGTGCCGTTGGGGCGCATTTCTCTGGCCATGTTATTTTTTTACAACGGCTTAATTCCATTTCGGACAGGGGCCATTGCCTCCCCGTCCGTTACCCATGCCCATACCCATGCCGCGGCCAGGTCCGCCGCAGCCGGGTCCGCCTAAGTCACATCCGCCCTGCCAGCCAAGCTCGTCAGCCTTTTCCTGAATCTGGGTGCGCAGGTCAAACATTTCCTTGGCCAGGGCATCGATTTTTGCCTGATCCGGCGTTTCGGCAAAGGTCAAGGCGCGCATCTGCTCCCTTTTGCCGAACATTTCCCGGCGCAGATCAACAGTTGCGTCCATAAAGGCATTATAGGCTTTTTTGGTTTCCTCATCCATCACCTGCACATTCTGCCCGGCGTTTGCCTTCCAGCAGTTTGCCCCGGCAGGCCCTCCACCCCAACCCATGGGGCCGCGCTGGGCGTCCGCCTGCTGAATGCCGAAAAAACCGATTGTTGCCGCTAATGCCAGTGCTGCCAGTACTTTTTTCATGATGATCCTCCTTGTTATTTAAGAACTTTTTTTAGCTCAAATTTGCGCTGTTTGCTTTCTTCTTTTTCAACATGCGTGCCAGCACCGTGACAAATTAAATAACATACCGATATTAAACATATTATTATTTGCCGTAGCGGATTTTTCCCGGTCGCGGGCAGAAAAAAAGCCTTTTTTGCCCTCTGCCTTTCGACACTATTGTCGAGCCCGGACCGCAAAATGTCGAAAGCCGTTTCCCGGGGCGAAGTGCAGCAGACAAACAGGGAGGATGGGTGAAGGGGTATCAGGGAATATTGCCGGCAGCCTGGTCCAGCACTTTGCGCACTTTGGCCAGCAGACCTTTGACGGTGAAGGGTTTCTGGATGAAGTTCACTCCCTCATCAAGCACCCCGCGATGGGCGATGACATTATTGCTGTACCCCGACATGTAGAGAACCCGCATATCCGGGTAAAGGGCGCCGATCCGCTCAAAAAGTTCCCTGCCGCTCATCTTGGGCATCACCACGTCGGTGAGCAGCAGCTGCACCGGCCCCTGGTGCTGCCCGAGGATACGCAGGGCATCGATGCCGTCACGGGCAATGAGGAGGGAGTAGCCCTGCCGGCTGAGAATGGCCCGGGCGAGATTTCGCACCTGACCATTATCCTCCACCAGCAGAATGGTCTCGGAGCCGCCCAGGTCCGCCGGTTTCGCCTCAGCAGCTTCCTCTG
This sequence comes from uncultured delta proteobacterium, assembly GCA_963729825.1. Classification (GTDB taxonomy): domain Bacteria; phylum Desulfobacterota; class Desulfobulbia; order Desulfobulbales; family SURF-16; genus SURF-16. The sequence continues at coordinate 2,943 of CAVSQR010000079.1, forward strand.
CCGCGGCCTGTGCCTCGGCAACGGGAAAGTAAAGCTTGAAGGTCGAGCCCTTACCTGGTTCACTGTAGACCCAGATACTGCCGCCGTGCTGCTTGACGATGCCGTAGACGGTGGCCAGGCCCAGGCCGGTGCCCTGGTCCTTGGCCTTGGTGGTGAAAAACGGCTCAAAGATGTGCGCTATGGTCTCGGGGTCCATGCCGCAGCCCGTGTCGCTGAGAGCCAGCCTGACGTATGGGCCGGGGGTCATGCCGGGCTTTTCCCCGGCATAGGACTCATCCACCTCAACCATCTCGGTTTCAATACTCAGCCTGCCGCCGTCGGGCATGGCGTCCTGGGCGTTGACCGCCAGATTCATGATCACCTGCTCCAGCTGGCCGATATCACCCCTGATAAGCGGCAGTGATGCAGCCTCCCTGACATCAATGACGACATCCTCCCTGATGGTACGGCGCAGCAGCTTTTCAAACTGGTCCAGCACGCTGTTCAGGTCAATGGGTTTGAACTCCATCACCTGCCTGCGGCTCAAGGCCAGCAGCTGACGCACCAGATCCCGGGCCCGCATGCCCGCCTTGACGATCTCCTTCATGTCCTCCTTGCGTCCGTCACCCTCGCCGAATTCCTCCAGCAGCATCTCGCCGTACCCCAGAATGGGGGAGAGCAGGTTGTTGAGATCATGGGCCACGCCGCCGGCCAGGCGGCCGACGGACTCAAGTTTCTGGGCCTGCTGAAACTGGGCCTCCAGCTTGACTTTCTCTTCGTGGATGCGCAGATGCTCCGTGATATCACGTTTGACGGCCACGTAGTTGACAATCTGCCCTTCGGCGTCCCGCACCGGCGAGATGCTGGCCTCCTCGGTGAAGAGCGTGCCATCCTTGCGTTTATTGACCAAGCGTCCCATCCAGTTGCTCCCGCCGGAGATCACCCGCCACATCTCCCCATAAAAGGCCGCATCCTGGGTGCCGCTCCTGAGGATACGCGGGTTCCGGCCGATGACTTCGTCACGGCTGTAGCCCGTGGTGCGCTCAAAGGCCGGATTGACATACTGAATGTTTCCTGCGGGATCGGTGATGACGATGATCTCGCCGGACTGCTCAATGGCCATGAGCAGCCGTTCCCGTTCCGACTCCGCCCGCTTGCGCTGGGTGATGTCCATGAAGATCACCGCAAACTGTTCGGGCCTTGGGCAATAAGCGGTGACCGCATAATATTTGCCCAGTTCCCGGCTGTAACTCTCGAAATGCAGCGTCTCGCCGCTGTCCACCACCTGGCCGTAACGTTCAATCCAGGAAAGTTCGGTATTGGGCAGCACATCGAGGACCATTCTGCCGATCAGGTCCCCGGCCTTGAGCCCGGTCATCCGCTCAAAGGCGGGGTTGGCCTCCAGAAAGCGGTAGTTGCACGGCGAGCCCGCCGCGTCACGGACAATCTCGTGCAGGGCAAAGGCCGAGTCCATTGCCTCAAAGAGCAGGCGGTACCGCTCTTCGCTGTCCCGCAGCGCCGCCTCGGCATTTCTGCGTTCAGTGATGTCCATGATGTTGCCGATGACCCGCACGACTTTGCCTGCCTCCATTACGGCCTCAGCCCCCGTCCGGACCCATATTCTGCCTCCGCTGAAAGGTGTGAACGGAAACTCCAGGTCATAGGGTTGTCCCTGGCTGACACAAGCCTGGAAGGCGGACAGGATAACCGGACGGTCCCCGGGATCGTAACACTCCAGACTCCTGGCCACGGATTCGTCTGTGCCTTGGGCTATCCCGCCCGGCGGCAAGCCATGAATGCGGTACACCTCCTCTGTCCAGAACATGGTCTGTTTTTCCACATCCCACTCCCAGCCGCCCACCCTGGTCAGCCGCTGGGTGTCATTCAGCAGCTCCTCGCTCTGCCGCAGGGCCTGCTCGGCCCGGACGCGGCTGGTGACCTCGGCCAGGGTGAAAACCAGTCCCGCGGTCTTGCCGGCGGCATCCCTGGTGGGGTTCAGACTCCAGTCCCAGTAGGTCACCCCCCGCTCGGGCTGATCAGGGAACTCGAACGGCTTGGCCGCCACGAAAAACGGTTCCCCCGTATCCACCACCCGCTGGAAGATCTCCTGGTTCTCCTGGTGGGGATAAAGTTCAAAGTGATTCCTGCCCGGAAAAAAGCCAGGGTCGTGGCGGCAGGTTTCCGCATAGGCGCGATTAACCCAGATGAAGTTGAATCGCACGTCAAGAAAAGCCACCATCATGTGGGTATGGTCCAACACCCCGGCCATGAGCTGGTTGGATTGCGCCAGCCGGGCCTCGCTCTGCCGCAGCAGCTCCTCGGCTTTCCGGCGCTCTTCCAATACCCTGGCCAGCTTGATGTTGCTGTAGCTCAGGGTGGAAAGCAGGGTGGTGAAGCGGGCGTAGAAGCTCATGATGGTGTTGACGGTTTCCCGCCGCCAGCGCGGCACCCGCTGGAGTGCGGCCAGGTACTCATCCTCAGCAAACCCGTATTGCCTGGCCTGGGCCGCAAAGGTTTCGAGGTCCGGCCTGTCTTCGGCAAAAAGAAACTGGCCGAGGAACAGATTGCCCATATGCCTGTTGCCCACGGTAATCGGCGTGACAATATCCCACATGTTATTTTTGCATTTGTAGATCCGGAAGGTGCCGGCCGGCACCCCGGCGGACAGCTCCGTGTCGCTTTCCACACAGTTTCTGCAGGTTTCCGGGTGGAGGCGGTGAAACTTCGTGCAGATATCCTGCCAGCCGGTGGCCACCAGCACCTTGCCCTGCAGATCGATAATGCCGACCCCGATATTGGTCAGTTTGTAAAAATCGTCCATCAATTCCTGGATGGTCTGCACATCCAGGATATCGCGCAGCTCAAGCAGGCCGATATCTCCTTCCGGCAACAGAATGGCGTCGAGCTTGGCCCTGACCCGCGTTTCGCTTTCCCGCAGCCTTTCCGCCGCCCGCTTGCGATCGGTGATATCCCGCCAGATACAGTGGTAGACGGGGCGTCCCCCCGCATCAATCAGCTGGGCCATCACATGGACGTGTCTGATTGCACCCTGCTTGGTGCGCTGCAAGGTATCAAAAGAATCCTGTCCATCGCGCATGACCTGGCGGATGCGGGCCCGGCTCTGTTCAGCGGTTTCCGCCACCTCGATGTCGGCCAGACGCAACCGGGCAAACTCCTGCCGGGAATAGCCCAGCTGCCGGCAGACCTGTTCATTGAACTCAAGCGGCTGCGTGGTTTCCGGATCCAGGATCACCACGCCGTCCGGACTTTGCTCAAAGAGAGCGCGATAACGGCATTCGGCCTCCTGCAGCTGGCGGCTTCTTTTCTCCAGCAGATCCTCCACCCGCAGCAGGGATCTTTCCCGGCAGACCCTGGCGCAGACCTCGATGAGATACTCCGGGTCAAAGGGTTTGCGCAGATAGGCGGCCGCCCCCTGCTTCATCCAGGCCAGGGCCAGTTCCGGACTCGGGTCGGTGGTCATCATGAGACAGACGCAATCAGGCCGTTTGAGGCGGAAATCCGCCAGCAGCCCGTCCCCTTTGGCATCAGGCAGGTGATAGTCCAGCAGGGCAATGTCGTAAGCCTCGCCGCTGAAGGCCTCGGCGGCCGTCCGGGCGGTAAATGCCGTATCCGCATGGTAGCCGTGGGCCGCAAAGACCTGCTGCAGGGCCTTGGCCAGGGCCGTGCTGTCCTCAACAATCAACACCCGGCGGCCGAAACGCAGCGAACTGCCGGAAAGCAGCGCCCGCACCTGCTCAAGGAACCGGGTGCCGTCCACCGGTGAGGACAGAAAGGCGTTGGCGCCCAGTTCCTCGGCGAGGCGGGAGGCCTCCTCGCCGGCAAAGGTGGCGGAGACGACCAGGATGGGGATATGGTTGCAGAATTGGTATTCGGGGGAACGGAGCAGACGGCAGAAGCGCCAGCCGTCGATGCCCGGCATGTAGAGGTCGGTGACGATCAGCGCAGCCGGCCGCTGCCGGTCCAGGGCGGCAAGAGCCGCCTCCGCGCTTTGAAATGTCAGCACCTCGAGCCCTTCCCTGGCCAACAATCCGGCCAGCACCCTGAGCTGGGTCAGGTCGTCGTTTACCACCACCGCCCGGGCCGGCGGCGGATCAGATGTACCACTCTTCATATCTTCCCCTTTGGGCCTTCATCAACGTCGTTTGTCCATGCCGGGTAGTTCTTTTTCAGGCAATCGGGACAGACGCTGTGGCTGAACCGGGCCTCGGAATGCCGGCTGAAATAGGAATCAACCTGGTCCCAGTAGCCCTGGTCGTCGCGGATCTTCTTGCAGAACGAACAGATCGGGATGATGTCCTGCAGGGTTTTGATGTGGAGGGCGGCTTCACGCAGCTCCTGGACCTGGGCGCTCAATTTTTCCTGCATCCGGACCATGCGCCGGCCGACCTCGATTCTGGCCCGGAGTTCTCCGTGATCAAACGGCTTGGCCAGATAGTCGTCCGCCCCGGCATCAAGGCCTGCGATGATATCCGCCTTTCCTCCCCTGGTGGTCAGTATGATGATATAGGGCGGCGGCAGGGAGGGCAGGGCCCGGATCCGGCGCACCACCTCCAGCCCGTCCATGCCGGGCATCATCCAGTCGAGGATGGCCAGCCGCGGCGCGCCGGGTTGCTGCAGAGCGGCCAGGGCTTCCGGGCCGGTGGTGGTCTCCTGCACTTCATGTCCCTCTTTCTTCAACACGGCCGACAGCATGATGCGCGACGTCAAGTCGTCTTCAGCGATCAGGATGCGCATGGCTTTCTCCTTGCCTGATTATGATATGTTCCGGCCGGCAAACCGCGGCGTGAGGCGGCACCGGCTCCCTGCGGATCCCCGGCGTCTTTCACGGTTTGGCAAGTTGGGCCATCTCACTGGCCATGGCCTGTCTCAAGCGGTCGAACTGCTCCTCCAACTCGGCCATCCGCTGCCGCATGGCGGCCAGATCCCCCGCCTTACCGGCTTTTTCCATCTCCTGGGCCACCGCCCGCATGCATTCCCCGCCGACGCTGGCCGCCGCGCCCTTGATGGTATGGGCCTGGCGTTCGGCCGTGGCGGCATCGCCACCTGCCAGCACCTCTTGCAACACCTGCATCTGCTGGGGGATATCCTGCAGAAAACCCTCTATAACGATACGCGCCAGGGCTTTGTCCCCCAGCAGCCGCTTCAGCATGGTTTCCAGATCGAATACGGCTGATTTGCCTTCTCCAGCTACCGCACCCTCTCTTTCCGGTTGCCTCCTGCTGCGGCCTTGCCCCCCGGAACCGAGCCACCGTTTGAGTTTCTCGGCCACCTCCAGGGAAGCAACCGGCTTGGCCAGATAGTCGTTCATGCCGGCGGCAAGGCACTTTTCCCGGTCACCCTGCATGGCGTGCGCGGTCATGGCGATGATGGGGATGCGGGAATTGAGCGGGGCCGAGCCCCGGCGAATCCGCCTGACCGCCTCATAACCGTCCATCACCGGCATCTGCACATCCATCAGCACCAGGTCATAGGGAATGGTCTCCAAGGTCTTCACCGCCTCCGCGCCATTGGCCACGGCATCGGCATGCAGACCGAGTCTGGCGAGGATGCCCAGCGCCACCTGCTGGTTGGTGCTGTTATCCTCCACCACCAGAATCCGCGCCCCCGAACCGGCAAACAGCTGCCGCAGCTCCCGGGCCGAATGGCGCGTCAGGATAGGCCGGCGTGGCGGGGGCAGCCCCTTGTCCGTCTGATCAACCGCAGCCCCGGAAGGCCGCGGCAGAGCGGATAAAACATGGTATAACTCATGATGGCGGACCGGCTTGGTCAGATAGGCGGCAAAGCCGATCTCCTCGAACCGCCTGGCGTCACCCCGCATGCCAAGCGAGGTCAGCATCACCAGCTGGGTATCCGCCAGCTGCGCATCCGCCTTGATCAGCCGGCCCAGTTCCTCCCCGTCCATGCCCGGCATCTGCATGTCAATGACCGCGATGGGGAAGGGATCGCCTTCTTCCTGGGCCTGCTGGAGCATGGCAAGAGCCTCCCGGCCGTCCCTGGTCCGGGCCGGACGCATGAACCAGGAGGCCAGACGGGTTGAGAGAATCTCGCGGCTGGTGGCGTTGTCATCCACGATCAGCACCCTCAGGCCGCGCAGGTCCATGGCCGGCGGCGCTTCAGCCTGCTTGCCGCCCTGCTGCCTGGACAGCCTTGCGGTGAACCAGAACTCCGAACCCCGCCCCGCTTCGCTCGTCACCCCCACTTCACCCTGCATCATCTCGGCCAGCTGTTTGGAGATGGCCAGGCCGAGCCCGGTTCCGCCATACTGACGCGTGGTTGAGGCGTCCACCTGGGTAAACTTGTCAAAGAGCAGGCCGATCTTATCCCTGGCAATGCCGATGCCGGTGTCACGCACCGCAAAGCGCAACAGGACATCTCCGTCTCCTGCCGACAGCAGGCTAACCTGAATGGCCACCTCGCCGGATGGGGTGAACTTGATCGCATTACCCGCCAGATTGACCAGAATCTGACGCAAGCGGCCCGGGTCACCGCGCAGATGAGCGGGAACTTCCGGATCGATGGAACAGAGCAGCTCCAGTCCCTTGTCCTGGGCCCGCAAGGCCATTGAGGAGGCAAAGTCATCCAGCAGATTATGCAGATCAAAATCCAGAATCTCCAGGTCCAGTTTGCCGGCCTCGATCTTGGAAAAATCAAGAATATCATTGATGAGCCCGAGCAGCGATTCCGCGCTGGCGCGCACCATCTCGGCGTAGCGGCGCTGTTCGTCAGTGAGGTCCGTTTCCAGCAGCAGGCCGGTCATGCCGATCACGCCGTTCATGGGGGTGCGGATCTCGTGGCTCATGTTGGCCAGGAACTCGCTCTTGGCGGCACTGGCCATCGCCGCCTTGGCCGCCATGTCGTTGGATCTGACCGTGGCCACCTCAAGCTGGCGGTTCATATGGAGCAACTCCTCCTCCGCCTGTTTGCGGTCGGTGATGTCCAGCATGGCCCCGACCAGCCCGGACAGGGAGCCGTCAGCGTTGAAAAAGGGGGCCTTGTGGAACATGATCTGCCGGCGGGAGCCATCGGCGTGGGCCACCGCTGCCTCGTAGATCTGGGTTTGGCCGTGTACCATCAACTCAATGTCCGCATCATGGTAGCGCTGCGCCAGATCCCGCGGGGCGATTTCAAAGGCCGTACTGCCGATGATCGCCTCCTTGGTTTTACCCAGGAATTCGGCAAACAGGGTATTGCAGCCCAGATAAACCCCCTGCGCATCCTTGTAAAACATCGGCAGGGGAATGGCCTCGATGATGGTGGTCAGGAGTTCCCTGCTCTGGCGTATGGCCTCCTCCACCCGCTTGCGGTCGGTGATATCGACAAATGTTTCCAGCAGCTTCTCCCGGCCCTGAATGCGGATGCGCTGCACCGAAGTCATGATGGACACCTGGCTGCCATCAGGCCGCCGGATGACCCGATCCATGTTGTCGCTGCTGCGGCCTGCTGCATCCGTTACCGGGCAGCCTCCCGGCAGGGCGGAACAGACAAAGCCGTGGCACACCCGTCCCACAATCTCCTCGGCCGGGGTGCCGATGAGTCTGGCCGCCCAGGGATTCACCCGTTCAATCACCTGGCTCCGGGCATCGATGATCATGACCCCGGCGCCGAGGTTATTGATCAGCAGGCGCTGCAGACTCTCACTGTCCCCGAGGGCGGCGGTGCGCTCCTGTACCAGCAGTTCCAGCTCTTCCCGCCGGTGGACGGCAAAACCGACCACCAGGGCGATGGCGCCGGTCATCACCAGGCCGGCGAGCACCGTCAGCCAGCCGGTGCCGGCCGGATACAGTGCGGCAAAGGCGGGTCCCGGACGGACAACCACGGCAAAGGTTTTACCGAACACGAAAAGGGGACGGACTACCGAAAGCGGTGCCGCAAGCGCCGCCTTGTTTTCTGCTGCCGCCGTTGAAGCAAGCAACAGGGCCGGTTCTCCTGCCCGCAGTTGATACAGATCCAGGGCTATGGCCGGTTTGGCCAGGCTTGGCCCGGTGGCGTTCTGCAGCAAGCTCCCCAGGCGCAGCACGGCCAGGGCAAAACCCTGCGGGACTGCCGGGTTCCTGCCCGGAAAAAACAGGCCGATACACCAGCAGCCCTTGCGGCCCGCCGGTCTCCTGCACCAGGGGGAGGGGATCGGTACAGGTGGGTAACCCGCTGCGCGCCGCCTCTTCCAGGGCCGCCCGGCGGACCGGTTCCGAACCGAGGTCAAAACCCAGGGCCTGTTCATTGCCGGCCAGGGGCGCCACGTAAAGAATCGGATAATAGACCTGCCGGCCGGCCGCAGCCAGCCGCTTCCCCTCGTTATCCATCTGCCAGATCATGAAATCAGGCTGGCCTTGCTGGCGCCTCTCCTGCTCGAAGCGGGCCTTTTCCCCGGCCGGGACCGCAGGGATCCATTCCCAGGCCTGGATGGTGTTTTTCCTGGCCAGGTATTCGGTAAATGCGTCGAACTCCTGTTTACTCACCTGCCGGCTGGACAAGATGAAGCGGGCCAGGCCTTCCAGCTCAATATCGCCCAGTGCCTCGAAGAGCGAAGCAACCCGGCTGGTCTGGCTGTTCACCAGCTGGGAAAACCTCTCGATATGACTGCGGTTTTCCTCCTGATGACCCGCCCTGGCCGCTGCCAGGGTCAGGGTCAGACCGATGGCGGCGGCCAACACCGCTTCGGCATGACGCAGCCCGCCGCGGTATCTGCCGCCAAGCCGTCCGCGCCACCCCAGCAGCACGCTGCCGGCCAGCATGAGCGCCACCAGGACCATGGTGATCAGCAGGGGGAGAAAACCGGCCCGCACCGTCTCCCACTGCCAGTCGTGGGCATCGATATCCATGCCCAGCACCGCAATCAGCTCACCGCTGGCCGGATCAACAAGCGGGATCAGCGCGGTGATCCATGTCCCCCAGCGGTCGGTAACCGGGCCCACGGTTTCCTCTGTCCTGGTGGCAAAAACCCGCAGATAACCCGGAGAGATCTCCTCATAAATCTGGCCGGCCGGGGATTCATCGGCAGAGCCGGCCTGTTCCGAATCCGCATAGAAAAAAACCTTGCCATCCGGCCGCCGCCCCATCAGGTAAAGAAAGCGGCAGCGCGGAAAGACCGTCATGGTGGCGGCCAGCTGCTGTTTGAAACGCTGGTATTGAGGCAGGGCAAGATCGGCCTCGGTGCCGGAAAGCGTTTTGACCTGGCGTACGTCGATTGCCTGGGCCACCAGGCGGGTATGGCGGAGCAGGTCCTCGCGCAGGCGGCGGTCAGCCGACTGCACCGACCACCAGGCCAGCAGCACGCCGACGATCAACACCGCGGCTATGGCCCAGCCCAGCCCCAGCTTCATTGCTTCAGTCACTCTGCTCATCCGTTTACCGCTCAAAAAGACATCCCCTGCTCTGTATATGCCGGCACCCGGAACAATCCGGCAAGCTCTCCGGATCGCCATGGAAAACAGTTCATTACGGCCCTGGCATGTTCGGCAGGGAACCTGCACAAGGCAATCCGAGACATCAAAAAGCATATCACAAACCTGGAGACAATGTCATTTTTTCCGAGCACGATCTGCCTACCGTGTGCACGATTCGCCAGGCGAACCGGAGAGCAAGCGGCTCTCCCAAAAATGATGAAACATTTTGCATAAATAGCACATCTTATACATAAAGCCGTTGTAAAAAAATACCATAGCCAGAGAAATGCCGGCACTCTTTTCAGTACCCCCTTGAGGGATATAAAGAGCCGTAACGAAATGAAAAAATGGCCATGTTATTTCGTAACGGCTCCTAAATGCCCATTGATCTCGCGCCTGCGATTTCTCAGCTGCTAATGCTTGACAAAACAGCACTCCTTGTTATTGAATAGGCGGGTTAGGAACTTTCCCTTCGGCAAAACAGCGGAGAAGCACCAGCATGAAAACGGTATTGCTGCTTATGACCTGCCTGTTACTCCTGTCGGGCACAGCAACCGCGGGCCCAGCAGCCCAACAGCTGAGAAGATCATGGCTGACCATGGCGCCTTTTCAGCCTTAACCACACGGTAAAAATATGCTTATCAGTCTCACCCAAGCACGAAGGGGCAAGCCCCACCCGGTTCAGCCTGCCGGTTTCCCGGCGCCGGCTTTTCCCACCTGCGGCATATAGGCGGCCCGTCATGTTCCGTTCACTTAAAATCACCCTGCTGCTCTCCCACACCGGCATTATTCTGCTTACCAACCTTCTGCTGGCCAATGTCTCCTATTTTTATCTGATCAACACCCTGGAAAACAGCCAGAAACAATACCTGACCTTCATCTCCCGGCATGCGGTGCAAACCGTCAACAGCTATCTGAAAAACAAGGCGGATCTCCTGGAGCGCATCTCCGCCGGTCAGGAGGTGATCAATTACTCCATCAACTTCCGGGAGACCGCCCTGGCCTCTTACCTGGCCGGATTCCACAGCAGTTTTCCCAGTCTCAGTTTCATCAACGAACAGGGCATCGAAGAGTTGTGCATCACCGACGGGGAGATTGCCCAAAATGTTGCCGATTACAGCCGCAGCCCTTTTTTCCGCAAATGCCTGGCCCAGCCCAACCAGGTGCTCATCTTGCAAAATGAGCCGGCGCCGCAGACCAGGGAGCCGGTGCTGCAGCTGGCCATTGCCAGGCACCAGTATTTTGAGGACCGCTTTGCCGGCCTGCTGCTGGCCACCCTGCCCTACCGGAAAATTGCCGCAAGCCTGGCGGATATCAGCTTCAGCGCCGCCGGATTTCTCCTGGTAAGCGACGGGGCCGGCAATATCATGACCATTTCCCAGCCGTCGCCCCCGGCAGCGGCAGAGCGGATCAGCATCAGCCGCGCCAGGGATGAAAAGGGATCACCCTCATTATTTACCGTCAAAGACCCGGAGCGTGCACCATCCTTTCAGCGCGCCACGGTGCGGGGCATTGATTCCTTTGTCGCCGCAGCCTTTATTCCGGAGCTGGGATGGACGGTCATGACGGTTCTGCCCCATGAGGAATTCATGCGGCAGGTGAAAAAGCTGCGGGTCAGCTTTATTATCCTGTTCGTCATCTTCTTTGTGCTGGCAAGTATTCTCTCCTATATCCTGGCCAACGGCATCACCATGCCGCTGGCCCGCCTGAGCAGGGCGGCCAGGGCCATTGCCCAGGGTAACCTCAGCGAAATCATCGACATCAAGTCCCGGGACGAGATCGGCAAACTGATCAGCTCCTTCAATATCATGACCAGGAATCTGCAGGAGACCACCATTTCCCGGGATTATTTCAACACCATTGTCAGTTCCATGCAGGAAAGCCTCATTGTCCTCGGCCGGGACGGCAGGATTGAGACGATCAACAACTCCACCATCGTCATGCTTGGTTACGAGAAACCTGAGTTGACCGGCAAACCGCTGGAATTCATTCTAAAAAAGGATGAAGCCGCAGCAAGCTGCCCTTTCAGCAACCTGGATGAAGGGGAAATTCTCAGGGAGTGCGAGCTGATCTACCTGACCAAATGGGGCAGGGAGATCCCGGTCCATTTCAGCGCCTCGCCCATGAAGGACGGCAAGGGAGAGGTGTACGGCATCGTCTGTCTGGCCATCAATATCTCCAGACGCAAAAAAATGGAAACGGCCCTGCGGCAGAGCGAAGCCAAACTGCGGGAAATCGCCATCACCGATGAACTGACCTCCCTGCTCAACCGGCGCGGTTTCATGACCATGGCCACCAAACAGCTGCAGATGGCCAGACGCCAGGAAGGCAATGTCTTCCTGATGTTTGCCGATGTGGACAATCTGAAATGGGTCAATGACCACCTGGGACACCATGCCGGTGATCAGGTGCTGATGGAGTGCGCTGATCTGCTCCGCTCCACCTTCAGGGATTCGGATACCATCGCCCGGCTCGGCGGCGACGAATTCGCCGTACTGCTCATTGATCCGGCCGACGAAAAATCCGTCATCAATCGCCTGGAAAAGAATCTGCGGGCAAAAAACAGCGGCGGGCAGCGAAGCTATGAGCTGTCGCTGAGCATCGGCGTGGTCCGCTATGACCCGGAAAATCCCAGCTCCATTGAAGAGTTGATGAACAGGGCGGACAACCTGATGTACGAATGCAAGCAGCAGAAAAAGCAGGAGATGGGCTGACCGGCGGCGGCCTCATCCCCATCCGTTACAGCTCATGGATCATCACCTGGGCGTTTCCTGCAGCGCCCGGGCATCTTCCACCACCTGCCGGTGGTGGGTAAAGAGAATGACCTGGGTTTTTTCCGCCAGGCCGGCCAACACCCTGATGGTGGCCTTCACCCGCTCGTCATCAAAGTTGATGAGGATGTCATCAACGATAAAGGGCATGGTTTCCCCGCTCTGCAGGCGCCATTCCAGGGTGGCCAGCCGCAGGGCGAGATAGAGCTGATCACGGGTGCCGGAACTCATCCCCTGCACATACACCCCCCGCGCCTCATCAGGACGCAGGCCGGCCAGCACCGGCTGACCGTTATCAGCGATATCGGTGCGCAGGCCGGTAAAGGAGCCCAGGGTCAATTCCCTGAAATAGCCGGCGGCAAGCTTGAGGATCGGGTCCTGATGCGCCTCCCGGTATCGCTCGATTTCCTGCCGGAGCACCCCTGCCGCAAGCTTTAACCGCACATAGCGGTCGGCCAGCCGCCGCATCCTGGCCAGCACCTGCTCGGCTTGCTCCGCGGCCTCGGCGGCCCGGGAGCTGCCGTCCATTTTCGCCAGTTCATTTTTTTCCCGACCGATGACCTCAAAGAACTCATCAATCTGCGGACTCAGCTCTTCGCTGATCTCTCTTGCCAGGACATCGATCTGTCCCTGCAATTCCGCTGACTGGAGCCCCCGGGTCTCACGGCTGATTTCCTCCAGGGACAGGCCCTCGGCAATTTCAGCCAGGGCGGCCTCGGCTCCACCAGCATATCCTTGATTTTGCGCCACTCGGCGGACCGGTCAATGCGCCCGGTCCAGTTCCTCGCCGTCCTGGCACAGCCGGCCAGCCGCAGAAACTCATCCAGCTGGCCATGCAGGCTCTGCAGGGTTTCCTCGCCATGGCGGATCTCTTCCGCCAGATTTTCCAGGTCCTCGGCATATTTGGCCAGCAGGGCCTTATCCTCATTCGCCTTGCCCAGCATGGCCTGCAGCCTGGTAACCGCCTGTTCCAGCGGTGCCTGGGCCAGCTCCGGGGCGACCCGCTGCAGGAGATTTCTCACCTCCTGTTCATATTGCCCGGCATCCCGGTCAATACCGTCAATGCGTTTGCGGTATCCTTCGGCGTCTTTGAGCTTGGCAAGGCAGTTCTGCAGATCATCCAGCATGGCATTGACATCAGCCGGTTCCACCCTGCCGCCTGCAGCCGCCAGCCCCTGCAGGGCATCCTGCCATTTGCCCTGCCACTCGGCCAAGGCCTTATGGGCCGCCGCCAGGTCAATGCCGCTTTTTTCCAGGATTTCCGTCACCTCCTGTTTCTTCTCGCAAAGCTTTTCCCGCCTGGCCTGATTTGTCCCATGCTGCGCCACCACCGTTTCACTGAAAAGTATGACCGGCTCCAGCTCATCCGGGGTGAAATCCTTGCCCTCGCCCAATCGCTGCAGCTCCATGATCAGGCCCTGTTGCAACGTCAGCCGCAGCTCTTTCTTTTCGTCAAGCTCCTGCTGTTTTTTGCCGATCTCCTTTACCCTGGAACGTATGGCCGCAAATTCATTGAGCCAGGAGGCCATTTCCGCAGGCGAAAGGGGATCGATGCCGCTCTGCCGCCATACCTCCTGCCAGGCAACGGCAAAGGCCTGCCCCTGCCCGGCAAGTTCCTCCTGGCGGCGGCCAAGCTCCTGCTCTTGCCGCCTGCCAGACTTTCCAGGCGGGCGCGGCTGGCGGCAAAAGCGGCCGCCCGGTCCGCCTCCCGGCGCAGGCGGTCGGCAAGGGTATCGGCGTCAGACACATTTTTCTCATAGGCAGCAGGCAAAGAGAGCAGCGGGTCATACTCCCGGCTCTCCAGCTCCACATCTTCTCCAGCCAGCCACTGCCGGCGCAGAAGGGTCCAGCCCTGGTCCCGCTTGCCGCGCACCTGGGCAAGTTCCTCTTCGGTGGGGACCTCGCCGCCGTATTCAATCCTTTTTTTCTCGGCAACCGCCTGTTGCAGCTCCCGGTCAGTCTCCCGGCTCTCCTTGGCCAGCTGACGCCTGCTCTCCTCCAGCTCCTGATAACGGCCGGCAAATTCCTTGACCGTTTCCGGCAGGGGCAGCAGCAGCTCAACCAGCCGGTGCAGCTCACCCGTCCAGCGGCCCAGCCGCTTGAGATCAGCCGCGCACTCCTTGGTATCACCTGCTATCTCACGGATTTTTGCCTTGATCTCCGCATCGATGGCGCCTGCTTTTCTAGCCAGCTGCACCGTTTGGGCCAGGGCGCCGGCATCCCGGGCCTCGGGTAACTGAGCCAGGGCTCTGGCAACGGCGTCGAGCTGCCGTTCGGCCTCGCCGGCCTGTTTTTTTGCCTGGCGAACCTGCAGCTCCAGGGTATGGTGGCTGTTGATCAGCTCCTGGATGGTATTTTTCCTGAGCAGCACCGGCCGCAGCAGCTCAACCTCGGCCAGGGGCAGATCCGGCCGGATGCGCTTCAGCAGCTCCGCCGCCTCCATGCGGTCGCTGGTCCGCATTCCTGCAAGTCTTGACCGGTCCCGCGTCCCTTTGCGGTACTGGCCCAGCCGCTGATGCAGATCAGCAATCGCCCCGGCATGCTCCACCAGCAGCTGATTAAACCCGAGCCCCTCCTTCTTCCTGCCGAGCAGCTCCAGACTGCCGCGGGACTTCTGCAGCTGCAGCTCTGTTGCCCGCTGCTGCTGCTCCACCTCCCGCTTCTTGTCGGCAAGATCCAGGGGCAACACCTTGACCTCGCCCAGTTCCTGCAGCTGCTGCACATGCGCTGCCCGCCTGGCGAGAAAGGGAATGGCCCGCTTTAACCGCTCCAGGTGATGCACCTGCTGCTGCTTTGCCGCGCGCTCATTCTGCAGGCGTTGCCGTTCCTGCTGGGCTTTAATGAGTTCATCCCGGTGTTGCTGCCATTGCCGGCTGGAAAGACTGGCCTGATTGATTGTCTTCTGCAGTTCCCTGTACTCGGCGATGGCCGTATTGATCTGCTGCTTTGAGCCCCGCAGCTTGAACAAATCATCCGCCTCCGCTTCCAGGGAACCGAGGATAAAACGCAGGGAGGAAATACCGGAGCCCGCGGCAAAAAGGGCCTGCCCCACCTCCCCCTTCTGGGCCAGGATATCCTCCCCGCCCTGCACCAGCACGCCATGATCAATGCCGTACAGGGACTCAAACAGCCCCTGGTCAATACCGGGCAGAAAATTGGACAGTACGTTGCTCGTCCAGAGGATTGCCCGCCGCATCCAGGATATCCGCCTTTCTTCTCTTGCGGCGCTGAAAGCAGATCTCCCGGCCGTCATCCGCCTGCAGACAGCCCGCCACCAGCAGATTCTCATTGGCATGCCGGAAACTGTCCGCGGTTCGCTCCGGAAAACCGTAGAGCAAGGCCTTGAGCCCGCGCAGGGAGCTGCTTTTGCCCGCCTCGTTGGGGCCGTAGATGATATGCAGGCCAGGCCATTCACCCTGAAAGTCCAGGGTGTTGTCCGTGAAAGGGCCAAAGGCCTTGAGCTCGAGCCGCTTGATCCTCATCCCTGGCCCCCACCATGCTGGAGCAGCCTGGCCACCAGCAGCTCCCTTACCTCGGCCCGCAGGGTGTGCATCTGCTCCGGGGTGTCGGCCAGGAAAGGTTCGTCACCGACAAAAAGCTCATGGGGCAGCCTGCTTTTAAAGGCCGGCAGATCCGGCACCAGGGCAAGGAGTTCCTCCGTACCGAGCTGCAGCTCCTCCAGGGAGTGCAGCAGCCCGGCCAGCGCGGTATCCCGGCCTACCAGCTCGGCCAGCTCCGTCCGGCGCCGGGTCTGCAGCAGCACCTTTTCCAGCCACACCTCCCCGCAGGCCGCGGCCACGCCGCGCAGCTCATCGATCAGCCGGCTCCACCCGCCAACAAGCTCGGCATGCACCGGACAGGCGCCGGCAAGGATCAGCCGCATGGCGAGCGGCCTGCCGTCACCTGCCAGCCGCTGGATTTCGATTGCCTGCCGTACCTGGGCGAAAACCGCCTCGATCGTCTCGCAGGCCGACAGATCAACCCGGCACAGCACCCAGCGCAGCACATCAAATTCCCGCTGTTCCACCGCCGTCACCCGGCCTTCCGCCACGGTGACCAGGGTCGCCCCCTTGGCGCCAACCTCCCGGATATGACGGCCCTGGATATTGCCGGGGAAGATGATCCAGGGGTCGCGCGCCACCACTTCCTGCTGGTGCACATGGCCAAGGGCCCAGTAGTCGTAGCCCGTGGCGCGCAGGTCTTCCACCGCGCAGGGCGCATAGGGCTCATGGCCAACGCGCCCGGTGAGGGCGGTATGCAGCAGACCGATGTTGCAATAACCGGCATGTCTGGGGGGATAGAGGGAGGCGAGGTTTTCACTGACAGCGCCGGCGGGATAGCTCCGGCCATGGATGGCCACCTGGAGCTCGTCCAGCAGTTTCGTTTCCGCCTTTTTGGCGGAAAAGAGGGTGACATTATCCGGCAGGGGCAAGGCCCTGGTGGTATGACTTGCGGCATCATGATTGCCGGCCACGATATACACCCGGATCCCGGCATTCTTGAGCCGCCCCATGCGGTTGACGAAAAAGAGGCCGGTATGGTAATCCTTCCACGGCCCGTCATACAGATCCCCGGCAATGAGGAGGAAATCCACCTCCTCGTCGATGGCGAAATCAATGAGGTTGTCAAAGGCCCGTCGCGAGGCCCCGCGGATCTCTGCCACCGGGGCGTCCTCATAGGACTCCAGGCCCTTTAACGGGCTGTCAAGGTGAATATCGGCGGTATGCAGGAATTTGAACATGGCATTTTATGGGGAGTTAGGAGTGAAGATGTAAGGAGTAAGGAGTAAGGAGTAAAAAGACAAGGCAAAGAAAACAATGCCCCAGCAAAACTGTTGTGTAAAGGTTTTTCTCCTCACTCCTCACTCCTCACTTCTTACTCCTCACTCTCCCTCATAACAAATCAAGATCGCTGGCCCTGGCCCATTCCACGATCCGTTCAAATTCCTTTTTGAGCTGAGCCAGCCCTTGCGGCGTTTCGCTCATTCTGCCTTCCCGGGCCAGTTTTCCCAGCTCGGACCCGGCTTCGGAAAAGGCATGGGCGCAAACCGTGGCAGCAGTCCCCTTCAGGGAATGGCATACCTTTCTGAGCCTCGTCTCATCACCGGCCGCTACTGCTGCCTCCGCCTCTGCCAGCCACTGGGGGCCGCTCACATGCAGCAGGTGCCTGAGCAGTTTCCTGGCCAGCTCCACTTTGCCGTTGCAGCTGTCATAGAGAAAGGCTTCGTAATCGATAAACTCCGCTTTTTTCTGCTTCGGGGTGAGAGTGCCGGTCTTCATGGCCAAATCAATACCGAGAACCTTTTCCATTTCCTGCCTCAGAATTTTCATATCAATAGGTTTGGAGACATAACCATCCATGCCGGCATCAAGACATTTCTGCCGGTCGATGGTCATGGCATGGGCGGTCAGGGCGATGACCGGAATATGCTCACCGCTCTGCCTCTCCCGTTTGCGGATCCGGGAAACCGCCTCGAATCCATCCATTTCCGGCATCTGCACGTCCATCAAAATGACATGAAAGGAATCATCCTGCAAGGCATCGAGCACCTGCCTGCCGTTTTCCGCCGTGGTCACCCGCCATCCCTGGGCCCGGATCAGTTCGCCGGCAAGCACCCTGTTGATCTCCTCATCTTCGGCCAGCAGCACATTGAGGGTATGCTGGCTTTCCCTGATGGAATGCCTGGTCACCAGGGGCAGCTCCGGTCCGGCATCTCCCGGCCGGCTCAGCACCGTCCGCATGGCCGCCAGAAGTTCGGTCTTGCTTACCGGCTTGAGCAGATAGGAGACGATGCCGGCTTCCCGGCAGCGCTGCGCATCACCGCGCTGGCCGGCGGCAGTCAGCATGATGATCCTGGCGTTTCCGTCAAGGCGGTGCAGCCGGCGGGCCGCAGCAAACAGCTGATCATGGTCAGGCAGGGAATCGAGAATGATCAGGTGAAAACGTTTCTCAGCCATCATCCTCAAGGCATCTTCGGCAGAAGCCGCAATCCGCACATCCTTTGCCCATTCATTCAGCATCTCCTTTAACACAAAACGTTCCGAGGCCTCGCCGGCAACCACCAGAAAGGACATGCGCTGCAGCTCGCCCACCGGCAGCGGCTCAAACTTCTGGGTTTGCCTGACCTGGGTCTGCAGGAGCAGGATAAAATGGAAGGTGGTTCCCGCCCCCGTTTGACTTTCCAGCCAAATTTCGCCCCCCATCATGGCAATCAGTTCGGCGCAGATGGTCAGCCCGAGGCCTGCGCCGCCATGTTTGCGGGAAGAGGACCCGTCAACCTGGCTGAAGGCCTGGAAAATCCTTTCCTGCATCTCAGGGGCAATGCCGATGCCGGTATCGGACACCGTAAAATGCAAGGCCATATCCCGCACCCCTTTCTCCAGCTTGATCCTGCCGGGATACTCTGCCGGTTGCGCCTGCCTTACCGCGACCTCAACCTTGCCCGCACTGGTGAATTTAATGCTGTTGCCCACCAGGCTGACCAGGATCTGCCGCAGCCGGCCCGGATCGCCGATATAACCGTCAAGCAGCTCAGGCTCGATTTCATAGGTGAGCTGCAGGCCTTTATCCTGGGCCTTGAAGGCCAGGATATTCAAGGAGTTGCCCACCACATCAGACAGGCTGAAGGGGATATGTTCAATCTCCAGGGAGCCGGACTCGATCTTGGAAAAATCAAGCACCTCATTGACCACATCCAGCAGCCGGTTGGCGGATGTTTTCACCATTTCCAGAAACCGGCGCTGGTCGGCAGAGAGCTCCGTTCCCAGCACCAGGTCGGTCATGCCCATGATGCCGTTTAAGGGGGTGCGTATTTCATGGCTCATATTGGCCAGGAATTCGCCTTTGATCTCATTGGCCGCCTCCGCCTCCTCCTTGGCCCGGCGCAGAATCTTCTCCGCCAGCACCATCTCGCTGACATCATGGAAATCTTCAATGATGCCCATGAACTCTCCCTGTTCATTGCGCAGAGGGGCCGCCCTGAGCCGGCAGGTGATCAATTTTCCGTCAGCGCGCAGCTTTTCCACCTCAACCTCGACCATCTGCCGGTCAGCCTGCAGAAGCGATACCGGGCACTGTCCGGTATGGCAGAGCGGACCGGGAAACTCCTCGAAACATTTCCCCGCCTCCAGGGTCTCCTGAGGCGCTCCCGCCAGCTCAGCAAAGACATTATTAACCCTTAATACATTGAAATCCTTATCGATCATGCGCATGCCGTTGCCGGCGGTCTGAAAAACCTGGTCCAGCAGGTTATAGGAATTTTTCAGCTCGCTGATCATGGTGCTGCGCTCCGCTATTCTCTTTTCGCAGATTCTGATGATTCTCCGCGCAAAGAGAAGAAAGAGGGACGCCATGGCGAAACTGGTCAGGACAATGATCAACCAGGTGCGGTTCATGACCTTCTGCATGGTGCGGCTCTGCATCTCCAGATAGGTCCCGGCCCGGTCCGTCAAATTCTGCTGGGCGGTTCTGACCAGCATGAAATCCTGGAATATATGATTCCTCAGCCGGTCATGCTCCTGCTCAAGCTCGATGCGCTGCCCGTAAAAATGATACAAGCCGCCGGTGCCGGGGGCAATGATGTCACCTGTCGGCCCCTGCTGATAACCTTGGCCCCAGAAAGCGGCGGCAAATTCGTCGAGTTGCCCGCTGACCAGGGTCAATTCACCCGGCATCTGCCGGTTAAGCACCTGCATGCTGCCGGCCATCCGCCCCAGCAGCTGCTGCAGGTGATTGATCTCGATCTGCTCCAGATGCTGCCGGTCTTTCTCCACCGCCATCAGTTCACAGAGCAGGGTAAGGGTCTGCACATCTTGACGCATCCCGGCCAGGGCGGCAAAGGCCTCATTTTTGCCCATCCCCTGCCGCAGAGAGGCCCCGCTTTGCCGGTCTTGGCGGACAGACCCGCCCGGTGCGTTTCCAGGCTTTTTTTGCTGCAGATCCTCCAGCGCGGCAAGTTCCTGCCCCATCTTGACCAGAAGATCCCGGGGCAACCGGGCAACCTGCGTATTGCCGTCAAGCAGCAGATGGTAACGCCTGCGCCAGTCGGCGCTCTGAACCCGATTTTCCTCCAGGCGCTGCAGCGCTTTGGTGAAGTCGGCAAAAAATCCTCCGGTCCGGGTCGTCTCAGCCAGATGCTGGTATTTGCCCAGCACGTCCGGAAAATTCGCCTGTCTGCTGACGCCGTCCTTCAGCTCGCCTTTTTCAAGCAGCTGATTGATGACGTCCCGTTCCAGCAGAATAACCCGGTTGACCTCCCTTTCCAGGGAAAGCATTTCCTGCTGCAGAGAGCGATAGAGATCCCTTTCCGCATTGATTTTCATGAAGGACCAGCAGTTGAAGGCAAGAATAAACAGGCCGATGCCTACGCCGAAAAAGACGACATTTTTAAGCAAACGCGGGGAGTTATCCTGGGGGAGTGATCTATCGGGAAAATTCATGAATTTAATTTATAGCAATTATTATCATTGGTAAAGCGATAAAAGGGCAACCCAGGAATTTGCCTTGCCATGTGCAGGTTTTACCAATAGAATTACAGAGGTTACTCACTTTCATCTCCGGCCCGGGATTTCCGATTATGGTTGACAACAGTTTTTCGCATAGCAGCAGGGAAGATACCAGGAACCGCCTCAGAAATTTTGTGGTTATTTTTCTGCCGGCGATCCTTGTCCTCTTCGCCCTTTCCTTCATCTTTTACCGGAAAGAGTCAAGCGCCAGAGAGGAACTGCTGATAAATAATGAAATATTCCTGCTGGAAAACCAGCTGGAAACCTTGAGAAATCCCCTCAAAGCCGTGGTGTCTGACCTGAAGGTGCTTTCCTCCCACCAGGAGATGCTGGCCTTTCTTGACCAGGGGACAAAAGATTCCTTTACCGCTCTGGCTGCCGAACTGCTCGCCTTCTCCAGCCACCGCCGGATTTACGACCGGATCTGCCTGATCGACCGCAAGGGGATGGAAATCATCCGCGTCAACTACAATGACGGCCTGCCCAAGTTTGCCCCCCAGGAGGAGCTGCAGTATGTGGGAAACCGCGACTATGTCGAGAATACCCTTAAGCTGAAAGCCGGCGATTTCTCCATGTCCCCCATGACGCTTAACAGTGACATGGGCAGAATCGCCAATCCCCCTACCCCGGTGATTACCTTCGGCATGGCGTTATTTGACCGGGCCGGCCAGCAGAAAGGCGTCATCATCCTGACCTATCTCGGCGACCAGCTGCTGCAGCCACTGAAAAAACTCGCCCGGCAAAACCAGCGATCAATTTTTCTGCTCAACCGGCAGGGATACTTTCTCCTTGGACCGACGGCCCAGGCGGAATGGGGTTTTCTCTTTCCTGACCGGAAAAACCAGACCTTTCAGACCCGGTTCCCCACCGCCTGGGAAACCATCTCCGCCACAGAAAAAGGTCATATCCTCGATGGCTCGGGTCTGTTCACCTATCTTACCTTTTATCCGCAGTTATGTGTTCTTGAGCCAAGCAGGGCCTACCTGAATTCCGCCGGGCCTTGCGGTTGTTATTCCGGGCAGAGCGAGGAATATTACTGGAAGCTCATCTCCTTTGTCCCGGCCGCACCCCTACCTGGCGGCCCAGCTTTCCCCCTGGGCAAAAACCTGGTCTTTTTTGACGCCATTCTTTTGCTGCTCTTTGCCGCCGCTGCCTGGCTGCTGGCCGGCACAACGGCCCGGCGCAATGCTTCCCGGCAAAAACCGCGGGAATGAGAAACACGTCTGCGGTGAAAATGGCTGATGACGCCTTGTCCAGGGCCAAAGAGGGGGGCGGCAACCAAGCGGTTCTTTTTTTGAGGCAAAGGGGCGGGTTTGATGCCCGCCCTGTTTCACGGTAACGAACAGGGAGGGGGATGGAGACATGGCTGATTCCGACGCTATTGTTAATGACTACCGGGCCAGCATCAGGGAAATCAACCGGCTTTTGCTGGTCGGTCTTTTTTTTGCCCTGGCCGCCCATTTCTATGTGATAGAGCCCTATTTCCAGCTCAAAAGCAGGGAGCAGTCCCTGCAGGGCTCCCTGCCCGCCATGGAGCAGTCCGTCAAGGCCCTCTCCCAGGAGGCGGCAAGAATCAACGAGGCGAAGCAGTCCGCCACCTCCGCCCTGCAGCAGATCCGCCAGCAGCTGATCCAGTTTCCGGATCAGCTGCGGAACGCCCTGCCGGATATCCGGGAGGCGCTCAGCCTGCGCAACATCCCCTTGTCCGGCCCATCCGCGGCAAATGCCCCCGATCTGCCGCCATACAATCAGTATGCCCAGCAGCAGTACATGCAGCAGCCCCTGCCCCGCACTGCCATCACCCTGCCGGCGAAAATCACCGATTTTGCGGCAGCGGTCAACTGGTATGTCAATGACTGGTTTACCCGGCTGCTGGCGGAACTGGAAGACCGGGTTGTCAAGCCGGTGACCGGTCTGGGCAGCGGACCTAGCGCCAATGGGGCCAGGGATCTCAATGCCGTCAGCCAACAGGCGGTTGATACGGTGAAAAATCAGATCAACGCCATTGATCCCGACTTCTGGCATTCCTATGGGGGAAGCGGGGGCAAGCTGGACGTGGCCTCCACTCTGCGGGACAGTATCGAGGCGGCCTTTGCCCCCCTGGAGCATGAGGTATTCGCCCTGCTTGAGGAGACGAACCGGCAGCGCCAGAGCCAGGAAGAGAAGCTTGCCGCGCTCAATCAAACCCTTGCTGACACCAGGCAGCAGATCACCTTCCTGTCTGACCGGCTGAAAGCCATTGAGTCGCCTTTCGGCCCTTTGCCGCTCAGGCTGACCGATCTCATCAAACTCTTTCCCTTGCTGCTCGTGGCCCTGGCCGTAAAACTCGCCTTGGTCATGCGGGAGGGAGCTCTGCAGAAATCCCTGTTTCTGCAGATGACAAACAGCGGCAATGAGACAACTTCACCGCAGCTGCGGCGGTATCAGCTGCGCTCAGCGCTGCTTGCGCCGTCCAGCCGACTGCTTGGCGCTTGCGGCCATGTCCGCCTGGCTGACAGCGCTGCTGGCGGTTTTCAGCCGTTCCGCCTGGCTGATCAGCAGCAAGCAGCAGATCATTATGGACAGCGGGGGGCAGGAGGTCCTGTCCTTGAATCCGCAAATCTACCAGAGCGGATGCCTGACGGGACTGGCGCTGCTTGCCGGAGCAGCGGTAGTCATGCTGAAAATATGCTGGCAGTCGGCATCGTCCGCCACAGCCCGGCCACGGCGTCATAAAGGGTAACAGCGCAACCAAGGGCTCCTTTCAGCTTATTGCGGCAAAAAATACTTCCAGATTTTTGCGCAGTTCGGCCAGCATCTGCGCAAACGGGGCCTTCTCCTTGCGCAAGGCGGCGGCTTCCACCTCGTTTGCCATGCGGGCCAGATCATCCAGGAAAAAATTGAGAAGAATGCCTTTCATGCCATGGGCCGCGAAATTGAGCGCGACCAAGTCACCTGCGGCCTCAGCCCGTTCCGCCTCCTCGAGATGATCCTGCAGACTTTTCACCGTGATTTTGACAATATCGCTGATCTTTTCCGGCTTCAAGTTATACTGCTGCTGCAGTTTGTGCTGCACGGCCTCAAGCACCGTGGCGGGGGCCGGCAGCTCCTGCGCCTCTTTTGCCGCAACTTCCCGGGGCCCGCCGGGGCCTGCGCCGGTCAATTTGTCAATCGCCGCATACAGGGCCTGGGCATTAAAGGGCTTGGTCAGATAGTCGTCCATGCCCGCCTCAAGACACTGCTGCCGGTCTTTCTGCATGGCATGGGCCGTCATGGCCACCACCGGCAGATGACCGCCGCCATAGACCCCGCAGATTTTCCCGGCCAGCCCGGCGTTTTCCCCTTCGGCCAGCCGGGGATAAAGCACCTGGGCGTCAGCCAGCCTTCTCTCCTCACAGAGACGGATAATTTTTGTGGTGGAAAACCCGTCCAGCACCGGCATCTGCACATCCATCAGCACCAGATCAATACTGTTTGCCGCCAGAAGACGCAGCGCCGCAACCCCATCGTCAGCCTCAAGCACCTGGTATCCCCGCCTGACGAGCAGAATTCTGGCCAACTCCCGGTTGATGGCGTGGTCCTCCACCAGCAGAATATTCACCTCCCCGGCAATTTGCGCCTGATCTCCGCTCTTCTCCCGGCTGCCTTCCGGTGGCCGGCCACTCACGGCAAAACCGATGCAGCGGGCCAGCTCTTCCTTTCTGCAGGGCTTCATCAGAAAAAAGCATTTCCCGAGCTCCTGACACCTCCTGGAAACGCCTCTTTCCACCGACGAGGAAAGAAGAATGAAGGGCATCCTGGCCTCGCCCAGGCTTTCGTCGAGCTGTTCCGCCAGTTCAAGGCCGTTGAGCCCGGCCATGCGGTAATCGAGAATCAGCAGCCGGTACGGCTGGGAGGCCCGGTTTGCCCGGTCCACCTCGCGCCTGGCCTCCTCGGCCGAGGCAGCCTCGGCCACCGGGAAGTTCCAGCCTCGTAAAAATTCCTTGAGAATGTACCGGTTTGTTTCATTGTCATCCACCACCAGCACCGGGAGCTTCGCCGTATCAACCGGGAAGACGGCCTGCTCCTTGGCGGCAACGCCCCGGCGGAAACGGGCGGTGAAGCGGAAGATGCTGCCGCCGCCGGGGGCGCTTTCCACCCGGATCGTGCCGCCCATCATCTCCGCCAGTTTCCTGGCTATGGAAAGGCCCAGCCCGGTGCCGCCATGCAGCCGCGCCACCGAACTGTCCGCCTGGGTGAAGGTGCCAAAGATCATTTCCTGCTTATCCGCCGGGATGCCGATGCCGGTATCGGAAACGGAAAAAGAATAGAGCAGCATATTCTCATCCGCTGGATCGGCTTGGGCCTGCTCGACCCGCACGACGATTTCCCCCTGCTGGGTAAATTTCACGGCATTGCTCACCAGATTGAAAAGAATCTGACTGAGCCGCAGCTGATCGCCAACCACCTCCACCGGCAGGTCCGCCGGCAGATAGGAAAAGAGCTCGACCCCCTTTTCGTGGGCCTGGGCGGCAAAGGTCTGCACACAGGTCTCAATGGTTTCCCGCAGCTCAAAGGGCAGGATTTCCATTTCCAGCTGGCCTGCCTCAATCTTGGAGAAATCGAGGATATCATTGAGCAGCCCGAGCAGATTCTTGGCCGAACCCTGCACGGTATTGAGATAGGACCGCTGTTCTTCGCTCAGCTCGGTCTGCAGGGCAAGATCGGTCATGCCGATGATGCCGTTCATCGGCGTCCTGATCTCATGGCTGATGTTGGCCAGGAATTCGCTTTTGGTGCGATTGGCGGCCGCCGCCTCATCCCGGGCCGATTCAAGGCTGTAGATAAGCGGATTGACAATGGTCAGCAGCACGGTTGCCCCGACCAGCAGCAGCACCAGGGCGACGCCGACGGATAAAAAACTCGCCTTAAAGAAAGCGGTCTGCATGTCATCAATGGCGATTTTCGCGGCAAGCCCCCAGTCGGTCCCCTCAATATGGGTGAAGGCCACCAGCACCGGCATGCCCTGATGATCAACAACCTGCTCGACCCCGGTCCTGCCCTGGATGGCCTGGCCGATGGGTTTCCGGCTGACTGAGGCCAAAGGCACCGCCGGCATCTCCATGCCGCGGGAATTGATAAAAAAAACCCTGTCACCCACCCGGCGGGCAATGACAAACTCCAGGCTCTTACTCCTCTTTTCATTCCTGTCGGAAAAAAAAGTGGTCATGCGTTCCGACTGGGCGGTAATCTCCGCCGCATGCCGGTTCAAGGCCAGCAGAAACTTATTGACGTCAAAAGCCTCGGGCGGGCTGTTGACCGGGGAAAGGACGTTCACATCCCGGATCAGGGCTTCAATCAGATTCGCCCGGCTGATGGTCATTTCCAGCAGCCGGATACCCTGCTCCCGCACCGCCGTTTTGTGGAGGAAATAGATACTTCCGCCCACCACCAGGGCGAGGAGCAGAAAGATTGTCGAACTGAATATGAATATTATTTTCTGTCGTTCATTCATGGGATCTGCATGGGTTGGCAGATGGGCCGGGCACCCAGCTTACCTTTGACTGTCTCGTCTTTATGCCCCTTGATGGTGAAAAGCCTTTCGACAGCCGTACAGTGCATGAATAAGCCCCTGATTTGTTGTTGCTGAGTCGCAGTGCCGGGACTTTTTACCCGCCAGGGGCATAAATACAGAGTCATCACATTTCCTTGATCTCTACAACCTGTTCCTTATTGACCCGCACATTCTTGCCATCCAGCGTCTGGTACTCATAAAATCCCGTGTCCTTATCAAACTCCGGCTCATCGGCCATCTCGACCACCGTGCCGTCCTTGAGCATCATCCTGTAGGGCGTTGAACAGGCAACAAGCGCCATGAGTGCAAATAAACATATTCCGACAACTGCTCCTTTCTTCATATCATCCTCCAACCGCAGCTCTCCCTCCGACGGTCGGGAGGCCTGCCTCATCCATGCTTTTTTTCATCAAGCCAACCATATCATACTTCCAGCGAATCTCCCGGCTTTCTTTTACTGAATGCGTCTGTCGAGACAGTCAATATTAACCGCATCCTCTAAATTTTCAAGAATTATCACTAACAATTCCCTAACGTTAATAACGGTTTCCCGCAGATCCGCCCAGAGGGCGTTTAGGAGCCGTTACGAAATAACATGGCCATGTTATTTTTTTACAACGGCTTAACAGAATTTTTTCCCGGCCATGAGATACTGTTCCACTTCCCGGCCGGGCAGAGGCCTGCTGATAAAAAATCCCTGAATCTCATCGCATCCCTGTTCCTGCAGAAAGGCCAGCTGCTCGGCGGTCTCCACCCCTTCGGCGATGGTTTTCAACCCCAGGCTTTTGGCCAGGGCAATGATGGCCTTGATGATGGCGGCATCATTGGCATCCGTGGTGATATCCATGACGAAACTGCGATCGATTTTCAAGGTATCGAGAGGAAATCTCTTCAGATAACTCATGGACGAGTAGCCGGTACCGAAATCATCCACCGAGAGATTGACCCCCAGCTCCTTTAATTCAATCAGGGTATCGTTAACCAGGCTGACATTCTGCATGATGGCGCTTTCCGTCAGCTCAAGTTCGAGACAGCCGGGGGCCAAACCTGTTATCTGCAAAACCTTCCTCACCAGGGCGGCCAGGCTCTGCTGTTTGAACTGCAGGCTGGAGATATTTACCCCCATGCGCAGCGGGGCAAACCCGGCCTGCCGCCACTGCACCGCCTGCCGGCAGGCCTCAACCAGCACCCACTGCCCGATATCCACGATCAATCCCGTCTCCTCGGCAATGGGAATAAACATGGATGGCGGCACCATGCCCAGGCGGGGATGCCGCCAGCGCACCAGCGCCTCCACCCCGGCCAGCTTACCGGCCTGCAGATCTATCTGGGGCTGGTAATAGAGCAGCAGCTCGTTTCTCTCCAGCGCTTTCTTCAAATCCGTCTCAATGCTGAGTTTTTCCATGGTCCGCTGGTTCAACTGCGCGGAAAAGAACTGAAAGGAATTCCTGCCGCTCTCCTTGGCATGGTACATGGCCACATCCGCATTCCTGAGCAGCATATCCACATCCTCGCCATCACTGGGGTAGAGGGTGATGCCGATACTGCCCGAGATATAAACCTCCTGATCGCCTATCCTGGTCGGCTGACTCAGCAGATCGAGAATCCGTTGCGCCACCCGGCCCGCGTGTTCCTCCTCGGCCAGCCTGGTCAGCAGGATGGTGAACTCGTCCCCGCCCAGCCGCGACAGGGTGACCCCTGGTTTGTCGGCAGGACAGGCCTTGGCAACGATATCCGAGGAGCGGATGCTGTCCCCCAGGCAACCGGCAATCGCCTTCAGCAGTTTATCGCCGGCACTGTGGCCCAGGGTATCATTGATGCGCTTGAAGCGGTCAAGATCGAGATAGAGCAGGGCGACTTTGCTGCCGTCCCGCTGGGCGGCAAACAGGGCCTGGTTGAAATGCTCAAGGAACAGCTGCCGGTTGGGCAGGCCGGTCAGCCGGTCATAATAGGCCAGGAAACGGATCTTTTCCTCGGTATTGATCCGCTCGGTGATATCCTGCACCGTGCCCTGCATGCTCACCGGATTACCCTTCCCGTCATGCACCACATCCGCCTGTTCATGCACATTGCGGCAGGCCCCGTCGGGCAGGGTAATGCGATAATCGATGCTGTAGGGTTTTCTGGCCTCCAGGGCCTTGCCCACCAGATCCTTGACCGAGTCGCGTTCATCCGGATGCACCCGCTGGAGAAACACCTCATATGTTGCCTGTGACTCCTCGGCCGGCAAGCCGAAAATCCTGTACATCTGGGGGGAACAGTACAGGCTGTTCTTATCAATATCCCAGTCCCAGTTGCCCAGGCTGGCGATGTTCTGGGCAATGGACAGACGTTTCTCACTCTGGCGCAGATTACGAAAGGCGCGGCCCGCCCGCAGCAGATAACGCACCCGGTGGCTGAGCAGAGGCCAGTTGACCGGTTTGGTGATAAAGTCGGTGGCGCCGGCGTCAAAGGCCCGGCCGATGGAGGCGAAATCTTCAAGCCCGGTGACCAGCACAATGACCGCATCCTGTCCGCCGGCAAGCCCGCGCATCTTTGCGCAGGCGGTAAAGCCGTCCATCTTGGGCATTTTCACATCCATCAGCACCAGATCGGGAGAAAATCGCGCAAAAGCGTCCAGGGCCTCCGCGCCGTTTGCCGCCTCCTGCACCACCAGGCTGCTGTCGTGCAGGCTTTCCCGCATGAGCAGCCGCTGGGCCATGTCGTCATCAACAATAAGAACAACGGTCTGTTCCCCGGCTGATCCGTTCTTAGTCATCGCCTGTTTTCTCCATCTCCAGGGCCAGGGCGGCTATCACCTCCTGATAGGCCGCATCCAGCCGCTCAAGCAGCTCTGCCGCCGCCTCGGCCCTGGCCCTGCCGCCCAGCTCCTCCAGTTGCTTGCACAGGGAGGCCAGCTCGGTGGCCCCGAGATTGGCGCTGCTGGTCTTCAGACTGTGGGCTGCTTCCCGCAGGGACTCCGCATCACCCTGTTGCACCGCCTCATGAATGGCGCGCAGAATCTCCGGGGAACTTTCCTTATACATGACGATAATCCTGTCAAGCACGGAGGGACTGCCCGGACGCTGCATGGCCCGGATCATGTCCAGCCGCTTCTGATCAAGCAGAGGCCTTGCCTGGGTCTCCGCTGCAGGTGCGGCATCCTCCGGGACGACGGACGCGGATGCCTGAGGCGCAAAGCCGCCGGCCAGCCAGCGGCCCAGTATATTCTGCAGATCATTCATATAGAAAGGCTTGCCCAGAAAGTCATCCATGCCGGCCGCCTGGCATTGCTCCCGCACCCCGGTCTGCACATCGCCGGTCAGGGCGATAATGGGCACCCTTCTCCTGGTGCCTTTTTCCGCCTCCCGGCGCCGGATTTCTGCGGCAGCGGTAAATCCGTCCATCTCCGGCATATGGCAATCCATGAGGATCAGATCAAATTGCCGTCTGCGCCGCCGCATCCAGAGCCTGCCGGCCATTTTCGGCCAGCTCCACCTGGCAGTTCAGGTAATGCAGCATCTCCCGGGCCACATCCTGATTGACCAGATTATCTTCAACCAGCAGGATGCTGGCCCGGAAGGGCAACGACTCGGCCCGGAAAGCGCCGGCCCCCTGCTCCCGGCCTTCTCCGGCACCAGCCGCCGCTTCTTCCCAGAGGGTGGTGAGGCAGCTGAACAGAAGACTCTGCCGCACCGGCTTGCTCAGATAGAGATCAACTCCCGCCTGGGTTGCCTTGACCGATTCCTCATCAAAGGGCGCCGAACTGAGCATCACCAGCAGCAGATCTTTCCTGCCGTATTCCCTGCGGATGAGTCCGGCAAGCTCAATGCCGTCCATCTCCGGCATATGCCAGTCCAGCAGGACGACATCATAGGGCTTGCCCGCGCCTGCCGCCTCCCGTAATTTTTCCAGGGCCTGAAAACCATTTTCCGCCGTGTCGCAGCTCATGCCCCAGGACCTGACCTGGTTTTTCAGGATGGCGCGATTGACGGCATTGTCATCGACAATCAGCCCCCGCAGGCCCACCAGATTTTTCATATGCTGTTCATCATCGCCTCTTTCCTCCAGCTGCTGGCGGATAAAGGTAAGGGTAACCCAGAAAGTTGACCCCTTGCCCGGCTCACTTTCCACTCCTATTTCTCCTCCCATCAGGTCCACCAGCTTGCGGGAAATCGACAGGCCAAGGCCTGTCCCGCCATATTTGCGGGTGGTTGAGCTGTCAGCCTGGGAAAAGGCCTGAAAGATGCGTTCCTTTATCTCCGGCGCGATGCCGATACCGGTATCCTGGACCGCGAAGCGCAGGGTGACTTCGTCGTTTTCTTCACGCAGCGGCTCAGCAAGCAGCATCACTTCACCGCGCTCTGTGAATTTGATGGCATTGCTGAGCAGATTGACGATAATCTGCCGCAAACGGTTTGAGTCGCCCAGCAGTACCTCGGGCAGCTGGCCGGAAAAAACGGGTATCAGCTCAAGCCCCTTGAGATGGGCACCCTCGGCCATCATCTCCGCCGTATCCTCCAGCAGTTCGCGCAGATTGAAGGTGTGACTCTCCAGTTCCAGCTTGCCGGCCTCGATCTTGGAGAAATCGAGAATGTCATTGATGACCCCCATCAGCGAGTCGACCGCCCGCTGAATGGTCTGGATAAAGCGGAGCTGGCGGTTGTTGAGTCCGGTGCCGCGTAACAGTTCCGTCATGCCGAGTATGCCGTTCATCGGTGTGCGGATCTCATGACTCATGGTGGCCAAAAATTCGCTTTTCGCCTTGCTGCCCTGCTCAGCCGCCTCTTTTGCCCTCTCAAGATCGGCAACCAGTGACGCCAGCTCTTCATTGGCCAGGGAAAGCTCCCGGGTGCGTGTCTCAACCATCCTCTCCAGTCCGGAACTGTATTCCTGCAGTTCCGCGTCCCGGCTCTGGACCTCGGTGAGCATGTCGTTAAAGCGGTCGATCAAGGTGCCGAACTCATCGTTGCTTGTCTTCCTGACCCGCACCGCATAGTTTTTCTCCCGCCTGACCGTGGCCATGGACTGCATCAACTCCAGCAGGGGCTCGGTGAACAGTCTCTGCAGCCTGGCCGCCAGGGCGAGGACAACAAAAAACGTTATGACGACAATGAGGGAAAGAACCGTGTAGTAGGCATGCAGCCGGGTGTAAAACAACTGCATGTTATCCACCAGCCCAATGGCGCCCACCAGATCATTTTCACCCGTCAGACTATTCGCGGCGCGTACCGGCCGGATGACATGCACATGCTTGGCGGACATGAAGGTGATCACCCCCCTGGCCTTCAGCTCAGCCAGGATCTTCTTTTTGTCCGGATACATCTTGTGCAATTCCGCAGTTAATTCTTCTTCATTCACCCCGGCTTTGCGGTAACTGCTGAAGATATTGCCCTGCCGGTCAAATAGAACGGCCAGCACGATTTCCGGTTTCGCCGCCAGGGAATGCAATATTTCCCGGGCCGCCCCCTTATCCTGAAATGCCAGAACCGCCCCGCTGTTTAAGGCAATGATGTCCGCCATGGAAATGAGTTGCCGGGAATAAAATTTCCCGGCGTTTGTTTTTTCATAAACGACAAGGGAGGTGGCCACCAGGGCCAGAGCCAGGAAGGCGGTAAAACCCATG
Source organism: uncultured delta proteobacterium (assembly GCA_963729825.1). GTDB lineage: Bacteria > Desulfobacterota > Desulfobulbia > Desulfobulbales > SURF-16 > SURF-16. The sequence goes on from CAVSQR010000079.1 coordinate 34,739, forward strand.
AGCAGGAAAAGCTTTGTTCTGATGGAAATATCGCGCAGTCGGGGCATTTATCCGTCCTTAAGGATTTCTTCCGGTAATATTGCCGCAAGCTGCGGCAGCAGGGGAACTCCGCGTCAGTTTCTGCTGTCAGGCCGTTTCCGGATTAACTTCAAAATGGAAAGAAATCAATTTTATATACTCAACTTTCCGACTTGGTCAATCTTGTCAAAATAGCCGTATGTTGTGACATTGTTGCCGCCCGGACTCCCTCATTGCCATGCCGAGCTATCCGGGAACAAACTTCCGGTAACTGAAAAATATTATTTAATTTCAAAAAGTTATCACAAGTCAGAAAGTTGAGCCATAACTTCCCAAAGACATTATAGCAGCAGCAAAAGAGAAGTAACAAGCCCTTTGACAGTGAGGGTAAATGTCGTGCCTGTTCATCACCTCACGGCACCTGGCCTGGAAACAAAGGCCAGGCCCAAAAAACATACTGCAGGGGCTTAACCTTGGGCAACTTTCTCCCCCCCCCCCAGAAAAACCGATAAAAAACGCTCATTATCATACGATTTTTCTTGCGTGGAAAAAAATTCTCTGGCAAAGAAAAAATAATACTCGTAGAAAAGGATCAAAAAAGACGGCTTTCGCAGTATATTTATGGAAAGGCCTCACCCCCCCGGCTGCCCCTCTCCCTGCTTCTGTTTCACAATTAAACATTACGAAACACACCCACCCACCCCTTTTCGTTTCAATAAGGAAAGGCGTTTCAGCCGCCTGGAACATCTTTATGCGTTCCTTGCTGTTTCACATTGAACCATTTCGCCAGAAAACAACCAAAAGCGCCCAAAACAATAACTTATTGTATTTACAACACTATTACAATACAGTTACAATACAATACTCATCGGCACATCATTTGCTTACTTTATGGATATGAAAATTTAACTGTGTAATACATCCATTAAATTTCCCAAAAGGAGAAGCAATATGCCAGCAATCGCCTTGTTTTCCAGTACATTTACCAACGAAACAGAAATCATAAGCGAGCTATCGACTCTGACCGGATCTCAACTCGTCAGCGACAAAGACATTATTGCCGATGCCTGCTCAAAGTACAAAGTTGACAAAAACAAACTGGAACAGGCCCTTTACGCGAAAATGTCGGTATTTAACCAGTTCACCCTGGAGAAGGAAAAGCATCTTGCCTTTCTCAAATCATCCCTGGCGGAAAAGCTGGGAGAAAACGAACGCTCTCTCTATTACGGCTTTATCGCCCTGCTGATTCCTGCCCGGGTAAGCCATGTCTTGAAGGTACTGATTGCCGGCAGCAAAGAGCAGAGAATCCAGTGGGCTGTCGCCACCGGCGTCGCCGAAAAAGAGGCGAAACGCTTGATCCATAAAAGCGACGCCAGTGCCTTTGAATTGACCGATTTTCTCTACAAGAAAGAGGCCTGGAACCCTTCCCTTTATGACATTGTCATTCCGGCCGACCAGCACACCACCAAAGACATTCTGCAGGTCATCCTGGAAAATCTGCACAAAAACGCGGTGCAGAAAACCGAGGCGTCGTTGCAGGCCATCAAGGACATGGCCCTTGGCGCCCAGGTGGAACTGGCCCTGCTCAACAAAGGGCACAACATCGAAGTGGCGGCTGATAACGGCAGAATCCGCCTCACCGTCAACAAAAGCGTGCTCAATTTCGGCAAACTGGAGAGCGAAGTTACCGAAATCGCCGCCGCAGTGGGCGGCGTCAAGGCCGTTGAGGTGGCAAAAGGACCGGACTACAAAACTTCCATTTACCGCAAGCAGCAGTTTGAACTGCCCTCCAAGGTCCTGCTGGTGGATGACGAAAAAGAGTTCGCCCAGACTCTGTCTGAGCGGCTGATCAGCCGTGACGTGGGTTCCCATGCGGTTTATGACGGCCAGCAGGCCCTGGACCTTATGAAGGACGACAAACCGGATGTCATGGTGCTTGACCTGAAGATGCCCGGCATCGACGGCATCGAGGTGCTGCGGCAGACCAGAAAAACACATCCCAATATCAAGGTTATTATTCTCACCGGCCACGGCACGGAATCGGACCGGCAGCTGTGCATGGAACTCGGCGCCTTTGCCTATCTGCAGAAACCGACCGATATTGAGAAGCTGTCCGCCACTATTTACGAAGCATACAAATCGATAGCAGAATCTGGTAAGATAACTTCCGTTGCCGGCGCGAGCAGCCGCAACGGAAGATATGGTTGAAAACACCGGTGAATTGAAATTACCCCACAGGAGAAAAATATGGAGGAAAAGCTACAGGCCAAGGTGCTGTTGGTCGACGACGAGAAGGAGTTCTGCAACATGCTTTCCGAAAGGCTTGTAACCCGGGGCCTCAAGGTGAATGCCGTGTTGAGCGGCGAGGAGGCTGTCAAGCAGGTGGAGGACCAGAATTTTGACGCAATCATCCTGGACCTCGCCATGCCGGGTATTGACGGCCTGGAAACGTTGCGACGGATCAAGGAGAAGCGTCCTGATCTGGAGATCCTCATGCTGACCGGGCACGGGACAGTGAAAAGCGGCATCGAGGCGATGAAACTCGGCGCCGAAGACTTTCTGGAAAAACCGGTGGACATGAAAGTCCTGCTGGAAAAAATCAGCGAAGCCAAACACAAGCACATGCTGATCCTGGAAAAGAAAAGCCGGGAAGAAGTAGAGAACATCCTCAGAAGTAAGAGCTGGTAGCGCCTAATTTATTTATTGAGGTCAGGCGCTACAGATTCGCCGTAAGGCAGTGACTGTTTTTTCGCAAGGGGAAAAGACGGCAAAGGAAAATTGCGTCCTTTGCCCCGAAAAAAGGCAGCGGCCTGCGCAAACCCGTAGAACAACTGACGACATTTCCCCAACTTCTAAGGAGAACAGCTTTGCCGGCAGACATTCCGATCGTGAGGGACGACACCATCCCGCTTAGGAGCCGTTACGAAATAACATGGCCATTTTTTCAATTTCGTTACGGCTCCTTATACCCCTCAAGGGGGTACTGAAAAGAGTGCCGTTCCGCGCATTTCTCTGGCCATGTTATTTTTTTACAACGGCTTAGGAGTCGAGCAAAAATAAGTTGGACAAAATTGCGCCCAGATTTGAGTCAGGTTTGGATGCAGCGATTGAACAAAACCGCAGGCGTAGCAGGGCTGCGTCGAGGATTTTGGGATTGAGCTGCGGCCAAAGATGGCTCGAAGATGAGATGCAGGATGTTCAAGCTATTTTTGCTCGACTCCTTTAAGCGTTACCACCCACCTGAGCGTATCTGCGAAGTTGATTTCCTGTTTCACAGATACGCATTTATTTTGAAGATAAAATATTGGCAAGTTCGCAGCCAAGGGGAAACTCAAAACAGGGCAAACCGTTTCTGCGCCAGGGAATAAAGGGTTACAACCAGTCCCCGCTGGGGACAGAAAATTATCATGAATGGACTGACAAAAGGAATTGTTTAAAACAATATTAAACATTATAAAACAGCTGTAATGTTCCTGTTGCACGGTTGCGGTTTTAACTGAATCTTGAAAATGGGCTCGTGGAATCAATGAAATTATCTTCCCTCCATCAAATAGCTGTTTCCGAGCTGTTGAATGGTTTTCCGCATGCCGTTGTCATACTGGATACCGGGCTTCGGGTCGCGGAAATGAACTGTTATCTGGAAGCCCTTACAGGCTATACCAGCGCCCAGGCCAGGGGGGTATACGGCAACTTTATTCTCCGCTGCAATCTGGGGCCAAAGAATCAACATTTCCGCAAGGCGTTGGAAACAGGCGAGCCGATCTCCATTGAGGGGAATATCATCAACCGGAATCACAAAAAAATTCCTGTTCAGTTCACCATCTCCCCTCTCAGATCTGAAAGCAATGATCTTGTCGGGCTGCTCGTGGTCCTGGAAGACATCTCGCTCCTGCAGAACAAGAGTCAACGCATTTACGACGGCACGGAGATCATCCTGGGCCACAGCCCCAAAATGCAGGAAGTATTCGGACTCATGCCGGTGCTTGCCCATACCGACGCCTCGGTGCTGATCACCGGCGAGACCGGCACCGGCAAGGATATCATCGCCGAGGCCATTCACAAGGCATCCAAAAGGGCCAGACATCCCTTTATCAAGGTTAACTGCGGCGCGCTGCCCGAATCACTGCTCGAGTCGGAGCTGTTCGGCTATGTCCGCGGCGCCTTCACCGGTGCGGTCAAAGACAAACCGGGCATGTTCCGCCTTGCCCATGACGGCACGATATTTTTAACGGAAATCGGCGATCTGCCGATGCCCCTGCAGGTGAAAATCCTTTCCGTGCTTGATGACAAGGAGTTCTTTCCGGTGGGCGGCACCCAGAAGACCAAAGTGGATGTGCGCATTATTGCCGCCACCCATCGGGACCTCCGGGAGCAGATCCACAACGCTAAATTTCGCGAAGACCTTTTTTACCGGCTCAATGTACTGCGTATCCACCTGCCCCCTCTGCGGGAACGGGAGGGTGATATCCGTCTGCTGCTTGACCATTTTCTCAGGGAATTCAATTCTAAATTGAACAAATCCATCAAGGGGTTCACCACCAATGCCCTCAACAAACTGTTGTCCTATGCCTATCCCGGCAACGTGCGCGAACTCCGCAACATCATTGAGTATGCAGCCAACATCTGCCAGGGGAAAAGGGTAAGGTCGGAGCATCTGCCCCAATATATCTTTACCCTCCAGGCCGGCAACAGCCTGCCCCAGCCAAAGGCCTACGACATCGGGCAGCAGGAGGAAATTTCCCGCCCGGAGTCATTCAAACCCAGACCAGGCAACTGGACTGATATAGAAAAAGAGATGATTCTGCAGACCTTGACCAAGACAAGAGGCAACCGTTCCCAGGCCGCGGAGATACTCGGCTGGGGACGGACAACCCTGTGGCGCAAACTGAAAATGCACGGGTTTACTTAATTCCAGCAAACAAAAAAACACAGGACATCCGTGGAAAAAATTAGCAAAATACTGATTACCATCCAGGGGAATTTCGTGGCCCCGAGATTTGACATGGTATCAGAGGTTCTGATCGCTTCAGCCGATGGACAAAAACTGATCGAAAAACCAAGAACCATCCTCATCTCTCGACCTTCGGCAGATGAACTCTGCAGCTTTATCACCAAGGAGGATATTGCCGTCGTCGTCTGCGGCGGGATTGAAGAACGGCATTACAAATACCTGTCCTGGACCAAAAAGAAGATTTTTGACTCGGTTATCGGACCCTATGAAGAGGCCCTGCAGCTGGTTCTTGAAAACCGCCTTGTCTCCGGAACCATACTGAGCGGTGCTGTCGGCAACGAGACATGTCCATGAATATCTTCAACCAATGGCTGGCCAAGTTTCTACCGGAAGATGAATACGGTATTGATGACGCGTCGGGCATGAATAAACGGTACAAGAAATTTCGCATCAGCCTCCTGACAACCATGCTCACCATCTCCATGCTGCCGGCAACCATTACCGCGGCAATCGGCTATTTCCAATACAGGGATCTTCTCCAGACCACGGAAAAGGAGCAGCTGCTGTGGAACCTGGAAGGAGCCCAGAAAACCATGCAGGCCCTGATCAATGAACTGCATTCCAGCATAGAATTCGTGGTCAGGGAAGACCGCTGTGATGAAATACTGGACCAGGACACCCTGGATACCATGCTGATCCGGCTCAAATTAAAATACAACGGTTTTGTCGACCTCGGGGTCATCGACTCCCAGGGGATCCAGCTGACCTATTCCGGCCCCTACAAACTGCAGGGTTATAATTACCGGGTGCAGGAATGGTTTGACCAGGTGCTGTCCCATGGTTTTTACGTCAGCAATGTCTTTCTCGGCTACCGCAACATTCCCCACTTTGTCATAGCCGTCAGCAAAAAGCGGCCGGACTCGGAGGATTTCTGGGTGCTGCGGGCCACCATCAATGCCGACACCCTGCAGAATTTCATCTCAACCATCAACACCAAGGCGTCTGACGATATCTTCATCGTCAGCAGAGCCGGCAAACTGCAGACCTCCTCCCGTTACTTCGGCAACGCCATGGAGTACTGCCCGATATGTGAAACCTCCTCGCATATCCACGAAATCTTCAAGCTGGAGGGGGGAATGGGCGATGTGCTGCAGGTCAGCGCCCCGCTGGAGAATACGCCGTGGATGCTGGTGCTCGTCAAGGAAAAATACATCCACCAGGCAGCCTGGTCTTCCTTCCGCCAAAGACTGCTGTTGATCTTCCTGGGCTGCTCGGTGGCCTGTCTGGTGATTTCCTATTCACTTTCGACGATGCTCACCAACCGCATCCGCGAAACCGACGAAAAAAGGCAATCTCTTCTCACCGAGGCGGAGCACTCCAACAAGCTGGCATCCATTGGCCGGCTGGCGGCCGGCGTGGCCCACGAAATCAACAATCCCCTGGCCATCATCGACCAGAAAAGCGGTCTGATGCAGGACCTGCTGGGGCTTACGGAAGACTTCAAATACAAGGATAAATTCTACACATCCATCGCAGGGATTCAGAACGGGGTCGGCCGCTGCAAGGCCATTACCCACCGGCTGCTGGGTTTTGCCCGGCGCATGGACGTTATCCTCGAAGAGATCAAACTAAACGAACTGATCCAGGAGGTTTTGAATTTCCTGGAAAAGGAGGCCATGTATAACCGTATCCGCATGGAGCTGCACTTCCAGGAGGACCTCCCGACCATCTACTGCGACCGGGGCCAACTGCAGCAGATCTTTTTAAATATTATCAATAACGCCATCGACGCCATCGGCAAGGACGGGCTGATAGCGATTACCACCAGACTGCAGGGGACCGATGTCACGGCGCGGATCAAGGACAGCGGTCCGGGAATTCCCCCGAATATCCTGAAACACATTTTTGATCCTTTTTTTACAACCAAGGCGCCTGGCAAAGGTACAGGCCTGGGACTTTCAATAACTTATGGGCTGGTTAAGAAACTCGGCGGGGACATCACGGTAAGCTCCGAAGTCGGCAAGGGAGCTACCTTTGAAATCCGTTTGCCGGTTAAACCCGACAAATCAGCAAAAGAGAGCTAACAATGAGTGAAATAAAAGTATTAATCGTGGACGATGAGGTGGAATTCGCATCAACCCTGGCCGAACGCCTTGAACTCAGAGACATAGCGGCGGAAACGGTCAATAACGGCAAGGATGCCCTGGCAACCATTCTTGTCCGGCCGCCGGATGTGGTCATCCTGGACCTGAAAATGCCCGACCTGAGCGGCCTGGAAGTGCTGCACGGCATCAAGGCCCATGATCCGTCCATTGAGGTGATCATGCTGACCGGCCACGGCTCCACCTCCAGCGGCATTGAGGGCATGGAGCGCGGCGCTTTCGACTACATCATGAAACCGATTGATCTTGACCTTCTCCTGGAAAAAATAAATCAGGCCTATGAACAAAGAAAAAACCGCGGGAAACAGCCATGAAAGAAGACAGGGAAAACGAACTTCGCAGTCTGCAGCTTGAATTTTTTGGGCGGATACTGGCCGGATTTACCCATGACCTGAAGAATCATCTCGCCATTATCAAGGAATCAAACGGCTTGATCAGCGACCTGGTTGACATGGGCAGGATAACGGACGAGGCTCTGGCCCTCAAACTGCAGAAAATTACAACCTCCATTCAGGGCAGAGTCGGCCAGGCAACGGACATGGCCAACAATCTCAATGGGTTTGCCCATCGCCTGGACACGCCGTGTTCAACCTTCCAGGTAAATGACCTGCTGGCGGAAGAGCTCACATTTTTACGCAGATTCTCGCGCCTCAGGGAGATTGAGCTGAAAATCGAACTGCCTGGAGGGCTGCCGGCAATCCACAACAATCCATCCATGGTGCAGTATGTTCTTTTCAAACTCTACACCATGGCCCTGAAGAAGCTGAAGAACCGCTCCCTCCTTGAGATCGCCTCAAGCGAAGAGAAAGGAGTTGTCAAAATAATTTTTCGTTTAAGCGGGGAAAAGGAAGACTATGATAAGCTGATTGATGATGAAACAGCAGCAGTGATCCGGCAAGCCCTTGACACCATGCAGGCCAGAGTTGTTGAATTGTCACCGGCCGGGGACGCAAAACCGGAGATCGGCCTTTTTATCCCCTCGCTGGCCAAGCTATAAAGACCATCCCGCCAGCCCGGGAGCCGCCGGCAGGAAGGTAATGCCCCATGCCGGTTCGCATTTTCACGCATCGCACCCTGCCGTCCGTTACCCCTGAGGGTTGCCCCCGGTTTCCGGGGAATGCCATGGCCCCGGAGATGCGGGAGTAAAGGCATTTTTTTTCTTTTTCCCCCTCTTGCTCAGCCGCTCGGTAACCAGATATCCCAGACAGGCAACGGCCACCACCCCGGCAGACAGCCGGAGAAGCATCCCGGCAAGCCCCGCCGTTCCACAGACGGCTCTTCCCATTGCGCACGGTCGCTGATCATTTATTTTTCTCATTTTCGCTGCTCCCTGGCTCCCTCAAGCGCCTTGTCCGGCGTTTTTCTTGGCGGCCTTTTCTAAGAGTTAAATTCAGTCATTAACTTCAGGGATTTAGATGCTATAAAAAAAACCGTTTATCTGTGCCCTCATGCCGGCAGGGTTCTAGCTGGCATCCAGCGGAGAACCCTGACTCCTCCTGGACTTGATCCAGGATTTACCGGACATGCCGGACGTTGCATGAACTTTGCAATAGGACATATCAACCACGGCTTTCCATACCCATCCTACAGCGGGGAAGTCTCATCCCCTTCGGCAGGCTGCCGCCCCCCCTTAAACAGCTTTTTCATCGCTGCGACGAACGACTCCAGATAAATATAGATCACCGGCGTGATGTAGAGGGTCAGAAACTGGGAAAGAAGCAGGCCGCCCACCACCGCCAGCCCCAGGGGCCGGCGGGCCTCGGCCCCGGCGCCGAACCCCAGGGCGATGGGCAGGGAGCCCATGAGCGCCGCCATGGTGGTCATCATGATCGGCCGAAAGCGCAGGATGCAGCCTTCAAAGATGGCATCCGCCGGACTTTTCCCTTCCTTGCGCTGCACCATCAGGGCGAAGTCGATCATCATGATGGCGTTCTTCTTGACGATGCCGATCAGCATGATGACCCCCACAAAGGCGTAGATGCTCAAGCTCGTGTCGAAAGAGCAGCAGGGTCAGCAGGGCACCCACCCCGGCGGCAGGCAGGCCGGAGAGAATGGTCAGCGGATGGATGAAGCTCTCATACAGGATGCCCAGCACGATGTAGATGACCAGGATGGCCATGACGAGCAGCAGCCACATGCCTTTGGCTGAGGCCTCGAATTCCTGGGCCGTGCCCTGGAAGCTGGTGGTGACCGTGGCGGGCAGCCGCAGTTCCAGCACGGCCTGTCTGATCCTGTCCACCGCATCACCGAGGGCCACGCCCGGCTTGAGGTTGAAGGACAGGGTCACCGAGGGGAGCTGGCCGGTATGGTTGATGGTCAGCGGGCCGAGATTGCTGGTGCAGGGTGGCCACGCTGTCCAGGGGCACCAGCTTGCCGGAGCTTGAGCGGAGATAGAGGAGCGACAGCGCAGCAGGCCGACTGCTGATACTGCGGCTCCACCTCCAGGATGACCTGGTACTGGTTGGCCGAGGTATAAATCGTTGACACCTGCCGGGAGCCGTAGGCATCGTACAGGGTGTTTTCGATCTGCTCCGGCGTGATGCCGAGACTCTGCGCCTTGTTCCGGTCGATATCCACCACCACCTGGGGGTTGGTGATTTCCAGATCGCTGCTCACATCCTGCAGTTCCGGCAGGTCCCGCAGCGCCTCCTCAACCTGCGGCGCCCACTGCTGCAGCTCCTCCATGTCCGTGGCCTGCAGGGTATACTGGTAGAGGCTCTTGGTCAGCCGGCCGCCGATCCTGATGACCGGCGGGTTCTGCATGAACACCTTGATGCCGGGTATGGCAGCGAGTTTCTGCCGCAGCTCCTGGATGATCTGCTCAACATTTTTCTGCCGTTCGGAGCGGGGCTTGAGTGACAGAAAAAACCGGCCCGAGTTGCCGGTGGGGCTCGAACTTCTGGCGCCCACCGCGGACATGAAGTTGGCGACGTCAGGCTCCCGGCTGATGACCTCGGCCACCGCCTGCTGGTGTTCCACCATGGACTGAAAGGAGATGCCCTGGGCCCCTTCGGTAAAGCCGACGATCCGCCCCGTATCCTGGCTGGGGATAAACTCCTTGGGAATGATCATGAAAAGGTGGACGGTGACCGCAACCAGCAGAATGGAAAAGATCAGCGTCACCAGCCGATGGCGCAGCACCATCTGCAGACTTCGTCTCATAGCCGTGCCGCATGCCGTCGAAAAAACGCTCGGATCACGGCATAGAGCCTGCCGTGCCGCGCTGTGCCCGGCGGCTTCAGGAAACGGCTGCACAGCATCGGGCGTAAGTGAAAGGGAAACAAAGCCGGAAATAAGCACCGCCGCGCTGATGGTCACGGCAAATTCATGCAGCAGCCGGCCCATGATGCCGCCCATGAAGAGCAGCGGAATGAACACGGCGGTCAGCGAGAGGGTCATGGAGATGATGGTGAAGCCGATTTCCCTGGCCCCGTCGAGGGCGGCCTGCATCCTGTCCTTGCCCATTTCCATATGGCGCACGATATTTTCCAGCATGACGATGGCGTCATCCACCACAAATCCCACGGACAGCGTGATGGCCATCAGCGAGATGTTGTCGAGACTGTAGCCCAGGCGCTCCATGACCGCAAAGGTGCCGATGATGGACAGCGGCAGGGCGAGGCTGGAGATGACGGTGGCGGAGAGATTGCGCAGAAAAAGGAAGATCACCAGGACCACCAGGCAGATGGCGAGATACAGGGTGAACTTGACATCGTTGACCGAATCCCGGATGGATTCGGAGCGGTCATAGAGAATGGTGAGGTTGACCGAGGCGGGAATCCGGTCCCGGAAGGAGGGCAGCAGCTCCTTGATGGCGTCCACCACCTCCACGGTGTTGGTGCCCGGCTGCCGCTGGATGGCCAGGACAATGGCCCGGGTGCGGTTGAGCCAGCTGGCCGCCTTGTCGTTCTCCACACTGTCGATGATGCGGCCGAGCTGTTCAAGCCGGACCGGCGAGCCGTTGCGGTAGGCCACGATCAGGGGCCGGTAGGCGTCCGCACTGCCGAGCTGGCCGGTGGCCTGCACGGTAAAGGCCTGATGCCGGCCATACAGGGTGCCGGTGGGCAGGTTGACGTTGCTCTCCCGGATGGCGGTGGCCACCTCATCCAGGGAAATGCCCATGGAGGACAGGGCCTGGGGATTCACCTGGACGCGCACGGCATACTTCTGGGCGCCGTAGACCTGGACCTGGGCCACGCCGCTGACCATGGAGATGCGCTGGGCCATGAGGGTTTCCGCATACTCATCCACGGTGGACAGCGGCAGGATATCCGAACTCAGCGCCAGATAGAGGATCGGCTGGTCGGCGGGATTCACCTTGGAATAGGAGGGCGGACTCGGCATCTCCGTCGGCAGCAGCTTCAGGGCCTTGGAGATGGCGGTCTGCACGTCCAGGGCCGCGCCGTCCAGATCACGCTCCAGGGAGAACTGCAGGGTGACATTGGTGACCCCCTGCCCGCTGGTGGAGGTCATGGAGTCAACCCCGGCAATGGTGGAGAATTGCCGCTCCAGGGGTGTCGCCACCGAAGAGGCCATGGTCTCGGGGCTGGCGCCGGGCAGGTTGGCCGTGACCTGAATGGTGGGGAAATCGACACTGGGCAGTTCGCTTACCGGCAGCAGCCCGTAGCTCATGATGCCGAAGACCAGGATGCCCAGCATGACCAGGGTGGTCATCACCGGCCGGCGGATGAAAAGCTCCGGGATATTCACTGGCTCTCCTTGCCGGACTCCTGCCGGCTGCCGCCGGCAATCTTCACCAGAGCCCCGGGCGCCAGACGAAGCTGGCCGTCGGTCACCACCTTCTCGCCGGGTTGCAGCCCCTGGCCGATCACCACTTCGTTATCAGTGGTGATGCCGGTGACCACGTCCCGGTATTCCACGGTCAGGTCATCCTTGACCACATAAACATACTGGCCTTTCTGGCCGGTCTGCACCGCCTGGGCGGGAATAACCACCACATCCGGCCGGCTGCTGAGTTCCAGCACGACATTGACGTACTGGCCGGGCCAGAGCCTGCCGTCCTGATTGGCATAGGTCGCCTTCAGCAGAATGGTGCCGGTGGTCGGATCAACGGTGTTGTCGACAAAGGCGAGCTTCACCGGTAAGGGGTTCCCCGTCTTCTCCGGGGATGGCCGCCCTGACCGGCAGGGGACGGGTATGCATATACCGCTTCACCTCCGGCAGGTCCCGTTCCGGCAGGGCAAAGGCGACATTAGATGGGGCGCACCTGGTTGATGGTCACCATGATCGGTGTCGGCATTGGCCTTGATCAGGTTGCCCTGGTCCGCCTTGAGGTCGCCGGCAAAACCGTCAATGGGGGAACGGATGGTGCAATAGGCGAGATCGAGCCGGGCGTTCTCCACCGCCGCCCTGTCGGCCAGGATGGCGGCCTCCAGGGTGGCGGCGCTGGTCCGCACCTGGTCGTACTGCTCTGCGGACACATACCCTTTCTGCGCCACGGCCCCGTAACGGTCCACCTGTTTGCGGGCGTTTTCCAGCTCGGCAAGGCCCTTGGCCAGATTGGCCTGGGCCTCGTGCAGTTTGGCCTCATAGGGCCGGGGATCGATGGTGAAGAGCAGGTCGCCCTTTTTCACCTCCTGCCCCTCCTGAAAATGCACGGTCTGCACCTCCCCGGTGATCTGCGACTTGATGGCCACGGTGGCAAAGGCCTCCACGTTGCCGATGGCCGCAAGCTCCACCGGCATGGTCTTGCGGGCGGCAACGGCGACGGTTACCGGGACGGCGGGTTTTTTCTGCTGATCCGCCGCCTTGGCCTTCTCCTTGCCGCCGGAACAGCCGGCCAGCAGCAACAGGATGACGGCCAGCAGGCCGCAGGTCCTGGTGCGCCAGGCTCGTGTTCACATACCCAATCATGACATGATCCTCATATAAACTGTTCAAGACGGCCGGCCACCAGCCGGTTTCCTGTTGGCTATCTGACGGCATCAACGCCCCCCTCCCCGCCATGGGGAGCCGCAATCGCCTGCCCTGCAGCCAGGCCGACGCCGCCGGGCTCGGCAAACTGCCAGCCGCCGCCCAGGGCCTTGAACAGGGCAACCAGATCGAGCAAGACTCGCTGATCACTCTGCACCAGCTGGTCCCGGGAGAGATAGAGGGCCCGCTGACTTGCCAGGACACTCAGAAAATCCACCAGCCCGGTGCGGTACAGCTCATCGGCGATGACCACGGCCTGCCGGTTGGCCGCCACCGCCTGTTCCAGGGCGTGCCGGGTGGTCTGTTCCCGGTCGTAGGCGACCAGGGCATTCTCCACCTCTTCAAGGGCGGCGAGCACTGTTTGTTCATAGGCCAGCAGGGCCTGCTCCTGCAGGGCATTCTCCACGGCGATGCCGGAACGGATGCGGCCGGCATCAAAGAGCGGCAGGCCCAGGGCCGGGCCGAAGCTCCAATAGCGGCTGCCGCTCCTGGCAAGATCGGAGAGATTGTTGCTCTGCAGGCCGAGAAGACCGGTAAGGGAAAAGCGGGGAAAGAGCTCGGCGGTGGCCACGCCCACCATGGCGGTGGCCGCGGCCAGTTCCCGCTCGGCGCGGCGGATATCCGGCCGCCGCCGCAACAGCTCGGAGGGCAGCTCAAGGGGAACCTCGGCCGGCTGGCAGAGGGCGGGACTATCCCCGCTGAGCTCGGCAAGCAGTGCGGCGGGCGACAATCCGGCGAGAACACCGAGGCGATGGACCGCCTCCCTGCCCGCAGTCTCAAGTCCGGGGATCTGGGCCTCGGTGGTGGCGAGCTGAGCCTCTGCCTGGGCCACATCGAGCCTGCTGCTCAGTCCCGCGGCAAAGCGGCCCCTGGGTCAGTTCCAGGGTCTGCCGCTGGGAGACGATATTTTCCCGGGCCGTCACAATGCGGCGCTGACTGCCGCGCAGTTCCAGATAGTTTCTCGCCACTTCCGCCAGCAAGGTAACCAGTACATCCCGGCGGTTTTCCTCCTCCGCGGCGATGCCGGCATCAGCTGCCTCCACCGCCCGGCGCACCCCGCCGAAAATGTCGATCTCCCAGCCGGCGTCAAAGCCCGCCTGGAAGAGATCCTGGGCGCCGGCCGCGCTGCTGCCGGTGCCGGAAGAGCTGTTGTCACTGCGCCGACTGCGGGAGTAAGCGCCGGCAAGATCAACCTCGGGCCAGGCCCCGGCTGCGGTAATACCGCGCCGGGCCCGGGCCTCACGGATGCGTGCTTCGGCGATCCGCAGGTCCTTGTTGGCGCCCGCGGCCCGCTCGATCAGGCTGTTGAGCTGCTGATCCCCGAATAATGTCCACCACTGGGAAACAGCGGCAGTATCGGCGGCAGCGGCGTCAACCACTCCCCTGCCCTTCTCGCTCCACCCGTCGGGGGTTTGCATCTGCGGCGGATGGTAATCCGGCCCCACCGTGCAGGCCGACAGGGCCACGGTCAGTATGATCAGCAGGATTTTTTGCTTCAACATCGCCTGAAAAGTTCAGCGCGAATTATTTCTATCGTCATCTGAGGTCTCGCCCATGTTGTGAAAACCCTGGCTGACGTTGCAAAAGACATATGGGGAAATGCTCCATTTTTATCATGACGCCTCACTCCACGCAGGCGTCCTTTAAGCTCTGCACATTCGCGGCAACGGGCTTTTCAAGCCATACCCCGACACTCAGCAGGCTTTGCACCTTATCCCAGCAACCGACCTTGGCCAGGGCCGGGAGGTTCGGGATCTCCGTCTTGAGATCCCGCACCTGTTCCTGCACGTTGGCATTGGCGCCAAGGCCTGCAACATGCTGAATGGTGGCAACCCCGGCCCAGATGATGAGTGCGCCCACCAGCAGCAAACCGGCGAGGCCGACGCCGAGAAAAATTTTGAACTTCCGCTTGATTTGCTCACTGGCCTTAAACTTTCTCATGAGTTCTAATAATACCAGATGTTTCAAAAAGATCTCCTTTTTTAGTTCGGATTCGGCGGATTCAAGTAGTGATGGTTAGCGCGGAATCTCCGCCGTAGTCGTCGTCATAAATCCCCTGCTCGGCTGTCTTGTGGCATGCCGGACAGTTTGCCGGGGAACCGATGGCTGGCCGCGCAAAGACCTGCGCCGGTATGTCGTGATGCTTTTCCCTGATATACGGGATAGCGGTGATACGCTGCGGCACCCCGCTTCCCAGGCTGCGCATGATCTTCACCGCCCGTTTGGCCCCGGATTTGTCCGCGCTGTTTGCCTGCAGATACCCGGCAATGCCGTTGCGGGCAGCGTCATCAAAATCCAGCGACTCGCCGAAATGCTCAGCGGAGTTACTGAGGATTGCCTGCCAGGAAGCCGCCGGCAGCAATTCCGGTTGGTAGGCGAAATGGCAGGCCCCGCAGGTTTCTTTATAGACAGGGTTGGTTACGGGAGCGAGATGATGTTTGCGCTCCTTTTCCCGGGTGCCGGTGATCATTGCCATGATGGGAATCATCGTCAGCCAGACAGGGGCTCCAGCCTGCCAGGGACAACAGAGAAAAACACAGCAAAAAGATACCTGTCTTTTGCATCCTGTTCATTGCCGATCCTCCTTTTGCCGCCCGGCGCCTATGCAGGCGCCGGGCTCGACTGGGGTTATTGCTTCACCTTAGCGGTCTTTTTCATCGCCGTAAAGTTGCTTATCATGATGGTGGTCTTTCGGCTGGCCGTCATGATGCTCCGCGCCTCTTCCGCCCGGAATTTCAGCAGCTGGTCCGCGGTGAGATACCTGACTGCCGCCAAACGTGACTCGATGCGCTGGATGAACAATTTTCCCTGCACATCAGCCATTTTCCCGGCCAGTTCCCGCACAGTGGCCTCGTCGGGCGTTTTATCGGCAAATGCCTGTTCCATTTCCAGCTGGAGCATGCCAAGCTGATCCTTTAATTCCAGCTGCTGTTTGCGGAAGGCAAAATCCGCATTTTTCAGTTCCGTAATCTGTTTGTCTGTGAGTCCCAGCTTTTCAACAGCTTCAGGATGCTGCCAGAGGCCGCAGGCCGATGGGGACGCTCTCCCGGCCAAATCCTCGTCGTGCCGGCCGTCATGGGCATGGGAGCCGGCCATGGCAGGGCCGGAAAAGAAGGTGATCAGCAGAAAAATGGTCAATGCTCCGAGTTTTTGTCGTTGATTCGCGTACATTTTGTACCTCCGCGTCTGTGGTGTGGTGAATAAAAGGTGCTTAGGACCTTACGAAATAACATGGCCGGTTATTTTGTTCCCGGAATTTTTCTTCCGTTGCTGCTATCATAAAGGACGGATGTAAAGATTTTATGTCGATCCGGCGGCATAATTGTAAAGTTTATGTAAAAAGGGTTGCAGGCCCGGCAGGGAGTATGGACAATTGAAACAGGCAAGCAGTCCGGCAAAGGCAACGAACAATGGCAAGGCATGATGAACAGTGAACATGTACCGGCGCGCATCAAGGTGCTGATTATCGATGATGACAGGAAACTGTGCCGGCTGGTGGGCGATTATCTGGGACCCATGGGTTATGACGTGGAGGCCGCCCACACCGGACCGGCAGGGCTTGCCATGGCCATGGCCGGCGATTTCCAGGTGGTGATTCTTGACGTCATGATGCCGGAGATGGACGGTTTCGAGGTGTTGAAAAAGCTGCGCAAGGCTTCGGACATCCCGGTATTGATGCTCACCGCGCTTGGCGATGAGACGGACCGGGTGGTGGGCCTGGAGATGGGCGCTGATGACTATCTGCCCAAGACCTTTTCCACCCGCGAGCTGCTGGCCCGCCTGCGGGCAGTCACCCGGCGCTCTTTCAAAACCGAGCGGCCGGAGCCCGCCCCGCCGTCCGATTTAACGCTGAGTATCGGCGATCTGCAGATATTCCAGACATCCCGCACCGCCCGCCTGGGGGCGGAAACCCTGCCGCTTACGCCACTGGAATTCGATCTGCTGGTCTGCCTGGTGAAGGCCGCCGGACGGGTGCTGACCCGGGATCAGCTGCTGGATGCCGTGGCCGGCCGCAGTTACGAGATATTTGACCGGTCCATCGATGTCCATATTTCCTCCCTGCGGCGTAAATTGGGGGATACCCCCAGGAGTCCGAAATTCATCCGCACCGTGCGCTCGGCGGGCTACATGTTTCAAGCACCGGGCCTTCAGCCGTTATGAGACCTTTTTCCTCACTGTTTACCAGAATCGTCCTCTGGTTTTTCATGAATATGGCCCTGGTTGCCGCGCTCCTGCTGGTGTTTTTCGCCTTCCAGTCCCAGGTGGATCTGCACGCCTTTTTGGGGCATCAGACCTCTGACCGGCTGCGGGTTGCCGGCCGTCTCATCTCCCATGATCTCAACCAGACTCCCGCCTCACAGTGGCCCGATGTGCTCGCCCGGCATGGGGAACTGTATCAGGTGGATTTCGTGCTGGTGTTTGCCGACGGATCGCAGGTTTCAGCAAAAAAGCTGACAATTCCCGATATTGTCATGCGCAAGGTTGCGGCCAGCAACCGGCCGCTGCCTCCTCCGGCAAGGGATTTGTTGCCGGACAGAGCCCACGATGACCATGACGAGGAGCGGGAAAACCGGCACGGCGACGACGCGGAGCGGCGGGACAGCGAGGTACGGCATAAGGATCACGACAAAGACGACCGGCCATATCAGCGCTTGATGATCCACACCAAAAATCCGTCCCGCTACTGGGCCGGCATCCCCGTGCCGGTGTTCCCGGCCCCCCCGCATCCCCATGAGAAAGCCATGCTGCTCGCCGTATCGGACTCCATGACCGGCAACGGCTTTTTTTTCGATCCCCTGCCGGGGATGATCGTTGCCGTGGCGGTGATTCTCATTTCCGTTCTGCTGTGGCTGCCCCTGGTGCGAAACATCACCGGCCCCTTGACCCGCATGACCCGCGCCGCCGAAGAGATCGCCAAGGGCAGGTTTGACGTGCGAATTGCTGAACCCCGCGCCGATGAGATCGGCCGCCTCGCCAGTGCCATCAACCATATGACATTTCGCCTGGGCGGTTACGTCAAGGGCCAGAAAAGGTTTCTGGGCGATGTGGCCCATGAGCTGGGCTCTCCCATTGCCCGGATTCAGCTGGGGCTCAGTGTCCTGGAGCAGCGTCTGGAGGGGGATAACCGGGAACGGGCCAGAGATGTCCTGGAGGATGTGGCCCACATGTCAAACCTGGTGAATGAACTGCTGTCATTTTCCCGGGCTGACATGAACCCGGCCAGGATCAGCCTGGCGCCCACGGCATTGCTTCCCCTGGTACAGGGTGCGGTGCTGCGGGAGGGGGCGCCCTGGGCGGAGATCGTTGTGCAGATAGAACCGGGGATTACGGTGATGGCGGCACCCGAGCTGCTGACCCGGGCCATTGCCAATCTGGTCAGAAATGCCGTACGATACGCCGGCAAGGCCGGCCCGATTTACCTTAGCGCCGAGAAAAATAATGATGCGCTGGTTATGGAAATCAGGGACTCCGGGCCGGGAGTGGCCGAGGATCTGATAGGACGGATTTTCGAACCATTCTTCCGCCCCGAACCTTCCCGCGATCGGGACACCGGCGGCGTGGGCCTTGGCCTGGCCATTGTCAAAACCTGCATCGAAGCGTGCAAAGGCACGGTCTCTGCCCGCAACCTGAAACCAGCGGGATTTGCCGTGGCAATAACCTTAACGGCCTGCGATCAGCCACCGGAGCCTGAGAAGCCTGCCGGGGTTGAGCGGTTGATTCCCGGGACAGGGCAACGTCGTCCGTTTTATATCATCAACACCGACAGCGGAAGGTAATGAGCCCCCTGGCCAATCAAGTTGCTTATCCTTCTCAGCAGGGGCCTCTTAATTGGATTCCAACAATCTATCATTTTTCTGCAGTACATAACGCCGCTTTTCAGCGGGCGCCGTTTTTGCGCTCCGCTGTAAAATCATTGTTATGTCTTCCATCTTTTTAAGATTCCACCTAATAAATTAAAAATTTTACTATTATGATAATATAAATAATAGCATAATATGCTAGTGGCAAGTGGATATAAAGAATCGGATTCAACGATGCTGAACATAATGGAAGAACAATACCAACAATAAATATTATAAATCCGCTGAATAGTATAACTAAAAGAAAAGGTTTTGATATCAATTTAGTTCGTGGATCATTTGCTCTATTAAATTCAATAGTGGCGGTGTTATAAACATTTTGAATATTAGCCATATTTTTTATAAATTCATTGATTATAATATATGGGTCTAATTCATCATTTTTTTGTATTACAGTATTGTTATTTGCAGTTTCAATATTTTTTTTCTCCCTGAATGCTAAAGCACTCAGTAATGGATCCAAATTATATTTGAAAAAAATTTGGTCAATAGTAGAAAAAAAACTTAACCCATCAATTACTGCACCCAAATCCTTCAACCACGGGCCTAATTGTTCAAAATCAGTAAAGACTATTGGGGCTGGCCTTTGGGCCCAGGATTGATGAACAGAATCACCACCGTAGAGAGCTTGTGGAAATGGATATCGATGAACAATTATATTTATGATTCCAATTATTCGCTCAGCACGTCCCGATAACTCATTGGGAATATTCACTTCTCCAACTTTTTTGACCCCATTTTAGCTGTGCAAAGAATCATAGCCTCCAATGCAAGCTTTCTGACCTCCACCATATCCGTTGGGCCGGATGCCATTACAACATCTATGCCTTTAGGAAAATACAAATACCTACTAAATTGAATATCATTGATTTCTTCTGCTTTGCTCATAGCGTAGAGTTGCTTTGTTCGAATTTCGCTATTAATGAAGAGGAAATAGGCAGAGAAAACGCCTATCAAAATTGATAGAACTGTCGCATGTATTGCAGCTAACTCCTTGGGCTTGGAGCTTTTTGCAGTGCGATCCAAATATATTTTAAAATTTGAAATGATATTTTGAATCATACATTTTATTCGATACATAAATGACATAACAAATAATTATACAGGTCTGGATATCATTACCACTTGCATGATATCCACGAAAAGCTACCAATTATTCGCGGGCAATAATCTCTGCCGGATTGATGGTTGCGGAATTTCCCGGTGTTCCGGATGCAGGCACCCTCTCTTTCCAGCTTGCCGGGAACTCAGGATAGTGCCGCCCGTTATTTTCAAAACTTTTTTTACTCCAGGAAGAGGTCATCCGGCAAGATGAAAAATCACAGGGATATTAGGAGGGCAGGAGAAGGAGACAAGAGACAGGAGACAGGAGTCAGGAGACGGAATAACTGATTTTTTCCCACCTTGCTTCTGTCCTGTCTTCTGTCTCCTATCTTCTGACTTCCAGCGGAGGTTTGGCGACAGAAAAACAGCGCGCAATAATGCAACAAAGCCGTCCCAACCAGAGACAGGCGAGGCCCTTAATGCTTCCCCGGGCCGGCGAATTTCGCCTTGACGCCATGCCAGACAATCGGCAGGACCGACACAATGATGATGCCCAGCACCACCTTTTCGAAATTGGCCTTCACCCACTCGTTGGTGCCCAGGAAATAGCCGGCCAGACTGATGCTGGTCACCCACAAGGTCGCGCCCATCACGCAAAACAGCAGATACTTGCGATAGCGCATGCTGCCGGCCCCGGCGACAAACGGGGCGATGGTCCGGACAATGGGGACAAAGCGGGCGATGATGACGGCCTTGCCGCCATGCTTCTCATAAAAGGCCTCGGTCTGGGTGAGATATTCACGTTTAAAAAACAAAATCCGCTCCCTGGCTTTCACCACGCGGCTGAAATTTTTCCCGACGAAGTAATTGACGTTATCACCCAGCAAGGCGGCGCTGATCAGCAGCGGGATAATGATCTGGATCTCCAGCTTGCCGGTTGAGGCCGCCAGCAGCCCCACCGCAAACAGCAAGGAATCCCCCGGCAATAACGGCATGACGATCAAGCCGGTTTCAACAAAGATGACGAAAGCCACCAGCAAATAGGTGAGTGTGTCGTAAACGCTGAGAAAGTTCTGCAGAACGGTTAACGGGTCTTTCAGGAAATCAATAAGAAAATCGATAAATACCATATCAGTCGTACCTTAACGCGCAAAAAGCGTGCATCATAAAAGTGTAAAATCTATCCCACGACAAAATCAGCTTCCGGCCGCCGGGGGTTATATTATATTACCCGGCAGCCGAGGCGTCCTCACCATTCCAGCCGGAAACTGTTGTCCAGGGCATTGACCTTGGCCAGTTTCACCTTGACCCTGTCGCCCGGGCTGACATTCGGCCCCTGATTCAGCGGCAGATCCCCTTCCAGCAGGATATCGGTCAGCACCACCTGGACGCGGCGGGCCTGGATCTCCAGCACCAGGGCCTCCAGCCGGTTGCCGACCCCCACCTCCTGGGCCAGATATTTGAACAGCCAGTAGCGGTGGCGCAGCAGGCGCACCTGATTGGCCCGGGCCTGGGCGGTGAGGATGGCGGCGGACAGGTCCCGGCAGTCACTCGGCGTGTAAAGCGGCCCCTTGCCCTGCAGGACATGGCTCAACTGCTGCTGCATGACCAGATCAAGCAGCCGCCTGATGGGCGAAGTCACGGTGGTATACTGTGAGGCGCCCACCCCGCTGTGCTGTTTCGGTTCGGTGAGCAGCTGGCCCCGGGACAGGAAACGGCGCTGCCGGAAATTGATGAACAGATCCTTCTGCACCCCTGGGGCAAGGCGCTGGCGGGGGGGCTCCTGACAGCGGTACAGGCCCGGAATCTGCCGGTCGGCCAGGTACTGGGCGGCCAGCATGTTGGCCAGCACCATGAATTCGGCCACCAGGGTTCTGGCCGGGGTGTCCACCTCGTCGAGATGCACCTGCAGACTGCCGTTTCTGCCGAGATTGATGTTGACGTCCGGGATGGGGATGATGAGCGCTCCGTCGGCCAGCCTGCGCTCCTGCAGCCGGCAGGAGAGCTCCGTCAGCACCCGCAGCTCCTGATCCTGCCCGCCGGCCAGCAGCTCCTCGGCCTGTTTGTAGGTGATCCGCCGTTTTACCCGCACCACGGCGCGCACCACCTTACAGTCCTTCACCTCTCCCTGGCCGGTCAGCTTCACCAGAAAACTGAGCACCGGCCGGGTCTGGCCCTGGACCAGGCTGCACACCCCTTCCGAGACGATTTTCGGCAGCATGGGGATCTGCCGGTCCGGAAAATAAAGGGATGTGCCCCGCAGGCGGGCAGCCGCAAACAGAGTGTCCCCGGGTCTGACATATTCGCTCACATCGGCAATATGGATGCCCACCAGAAAATTATCCCCCTGCCGCTCCACATGCAGGGCATCGTCAAAATCCCGGGTGAATTCCCCGTCAATGGTCAGAAGCGGCAGATGGCGCAGATCAAGGCGATCGCCGTCAAACAGGGCCTGCTCATCCGGTTGCACTGCCAGCTGCCCGGCCCGCGCCAGCTCCTCGTCCGAAAAATCAACCGGCACATCCTGCCGGAGAAGGGCGACATTTTCATCCGGCTGCCAGATGCCGGCCTTGATCAGCAGATAAAAGGGATCATGGGGATGGCTGAGCCCGGCTTTTTTGAGCAGGTCACGGGCCAGGGCGGCTTCCGGCGCCTCGCTGTCGTAAAGATAAAACTGCCTGACAATATCCAGACACCTGCCCCGTTCCGGCCAGTCGGGCACCGGCTCACCAGCCATCAGGGCCTGCATCATCCTGGCCCCTGTTTCCATCATTTCCTCGCGCCGCCGCTCTTTCTCCTCCCGTTCGCGGAGCTGCTCCACCACCTCCCGGCTGTGCACCAGGATTGCGCCGTCCTTGAACTTGAAGAAAATCCGGTCGTCAAATACCGCCCGCAGGAAGGCGGCGACCTGATCATCCCCGGTCTCTGCGCCAAAACAGAGTTCGGCCAGGAAGAAAGGGGAAAAGGAGGCAGCTCCCTCTTCCACGGCCAGCTCCCAGATCTCGGCAAGATCAATTTCCCCGACCAGCCGCAGGCGTTTCTCGGCCACCTCCTGCAACATCTGCATGATCTCCTCGCGGGCAAGCTGGGTCGGGTGTTTCCGGTCAGTCTGATGCAGCACCCGGCTTAGCGGCAGATTGATCTCTTTGCCGTTCTGGTTCATGACGCGCAGTCTTTTTCCCTGGTCCTGGAGCACCAGGGCGCAGAAAAATCTGCCCTGCTCAACATATTCTATGATTTTTCCCTGCAATATGAGTACACTCTGTGGTTGATATTTTATCAGGACAGTGAAAACAACTCGCTGCCAAAAGCCTGCGGCAGGATGAATCCGCCATGGCAGGCCCTGCCGCTTCCCGGGCATGTCCATTGACTGCGCAACGAATAAATAAGGAAAGGAGACCATAATGGATTATCATGGAGAAAAGCAAGTTAAATCAGGGTTTGTGGCCCTGGTCGGACCTCCGAATGTGGGCAAATCCACCCTGCTCAACGCCCTGCTCGGCCAGAAAATCTCCATCGTCTCCCCCAAGCCCCAGACCACCAGAAACAAAATACTGGGCATTGTCAATGGCGAGGATTACCAGATCGTCATCCTTGACACCCCCGGCATCCACACGGCGCGCAGCCCGCTCAACCAGGAAATGGTGAAAATCGCCGTCGGCAGCCTCGCCGATGTGGATGTCATCATCTTCATGATTGACATCAGCTTTCCCCTGCCCGGCAAAATCATTGCCGCCACAGACCATCTGCAGAACGCCGGCAAACCGGTCATCCTGCTGGTGAACAAGGCGGATCTGGCGGCAAGGGAGAAACTGCTGCCCATACTTGAGGCCTACAGGAACGTCTTCCCCTTCCATGCCATGATCCCCATCTCCGCGCTGCATCAGGACGGCACGGATATCCTGCTGGCGGAACTGCTGCCGCTCCTGCCCACCGGGCCCCGCCTTTATCCCGAGGACATCCCCACCGACTCCACCGAGCGTTTTATTGCCGCGGAAATCATCCGGGAAAAGATCTTTCTGCTGACCACCCAGGAAATTCCTTACTCCTGCGCGGTGATGGTCGACAGCTTCCAGGAGGAAGAAAAAAAGGTCACCATTCATGCCACCATCTTTGTCGAGAGGAAATCCCAGAAAGGCATCATCATCGGCAAACAGGGCTCCATGCTGAAACAGATAGGCCAGTCGGCCAGGCTGGAACTGAAGGACCTGCTCGGTATCAATGTGGAGCTGAAACTCTGGGTGAAAATCAGGAAAGACTGGTCAACGGATGCGCTTTTCTTGCGGGAACTGGGGCTGGGCTGAGGAGAGGGTTTATAGAATCCCGGTCAAGCCTCACTCCATGGCCTTGCGCAGGGCCTGGCTGAGCTCTTCCAACTGAAACGGTTTGGCCACCGCGGCCTTGAAACCATAGCTCGCGCAATCAGCCATGACCGGATCATTGTAATAGCCGCTGGCCACCACTGCCCTGGCCCGGGGATACTGCTGCAGCAGCCTTGTCACCGCCTCCTTGCCGCCCATGCCTCCCGGGATGGTCAGATCGAGAATGACCACATCAACCGGATTGCCCGCTTCAGCCGCCTGCCGGTAAACGGCAAGCATCTCCTGACCATCACGGGCCGCCAGCACTTCAAAGCCGAGCTGCGTAAGCATGGTCTGCATCACCTCCCTGACGATTTCCTCGTCATCCATGATCAGCACCCTGCCTGCGGAACTCAGCGGCTCGGCGGCAACCTCCGGCGGCATTTTATCGCTGTCTCCGGAAACCGGCAGGTAGATGGTAAAGACACTTCCCTCACCCACTTTGGACTCCACCGCCACATGACCTCCGTGCTTGGCGATGATCGAGCGGGTCACTGCCAGGCCAAGGCCCTGGCCACGCTTGCTGGTGGTGAAATAGGGGTCAAAAATCTTGTCAAGAATTTCCGGGGCAATGCCTGACCCGGTATCCGCAATACTGATCTGCACATAGTCGCCGGGGGCCAAAGGAGGATGATCCTGACCCGAGTGACGGTAATTCTCACAGACTATTTTGATGCTGCCGCCCCCGGCCATGGCTTCTTTGGCATTGAGCACGATATTCTGGATGACCTGACTGATCTGGCCCTTGTCAATGTTGACCAGCCGCAGATCATCGGGAATGACGAAAGTGCAGGCCACGTTGCTGCCATGCAGGACAAAGCCGGCCGACTCGCGGATTACCTCGGCGATGGAAGAGGTTTCCGTCACCGGCTCCCCGCCCTTGGCAAAGGTCAGCAGCTGCTGGGTGAGCCCCTTGGCCCGCAGGGACGCCTTTTCCGCACTGGCAAGCAGGGACTTCTGTTTGTCATTTGCCGCCATATTGCCGGCCAGGCTGATGCTCCCCAGGATTGCCGTCAGGATATTATTGAAATCATGGGCAATGCCGCCGGCCAGCACGCCGATGGACTCAAGCTTCCTGGCCTTGAAGGCCTCCTCCTGGATCTTCCGGCTCTGGGTCACATCCCGGAAAACCAGCACCACCCCGATTATCCGGCTCTGCCTGTCACGGATAGGCGCCCCGCTGTCGGCAATGGACCTTCTCGGTACCGTCTTTGGCGATGAGCAGGGCATGGCTGGCCAGCTCAACAATGGCGCCGCTCTTCATCACCTTGTCCACCGGATTCTCATGGGTTTTGCGGCTGAGCTCGTCAATAACCTGAAAAACCTCTCCCAGGGGCCGCCCCCTGGCTTCCTGCTGCCGCCAGCCGGTGAGTTCCTCGGCCACCCTGTTGACCAGCACGATATTGCCCATCGAGGTTCTCGTCGAACTCGGGCACGCCGCTCGGCCTCGACACCGAGGCGCTCGTCACGCTGCCGTCTGCGCCCAGTACGAAGGTCACGATCGCCGTCCCTTGCATGCCCTCGAGCGCAGCCCAACGAGGAAAGGCGTTGGCCCACAGCGGGTGGATCTTCGCCATCACCTTGCGGAGGTACATCATGCGCCGCGTGTCGCGCAGGTCGTTGTCCGTCCCGGAGCCGGAGCCGGAGCCGAGCGCCTTCGCCTTCGAGCCCGCGCCCTCCACGCCACCGGACCCGGTGGAGCCGGGCCCGTTCTGACCGCCCGGCCCCACCCCGCGCGCGCCGCCCGCCGTGCTTGCGTGGACGATCGACTGCATCGCGGCAGCGACCTCCTGCTCGCTGTCCGTCGTGTCGCGCGGCTTTCCCTGCTCGTTCGATGGGATCGACGGCGTGCCTTGCGCGACCATGGGGCGCGCGTCCATCACGTCGGCGCTCGCGCGGTGATCCGGCCCCTGCCGACCGTCGCGGATGCCGAGCCCTGGCGACGCGACCGGCCCACCCTCTTCGGCGCCGCCGGGATCGCGCCGGGCTTCGCCGATGCCTTCCGGTCGCTGCTCGGCGCCCACCGTCGCGCCCCGCCGGCTCGGTGCGGCAGCCGCTCGCGCGCCGGACGAGGGGTCCGAGCTCGCCGCCTTCAGGCGTTCGGCGCGGCTGCCTTTGCCGATCGCGACGAAGGTCAGCTCCGTCGGATCCCGGCTCGCACGCCAGTCTTCGCGCGACGAACGGGCACGGGCCGTATCGAGCCGCTGGATCTGGTTGCGATCCATGCGCGACCGCACCTCCGGCTGGAGCAGCGTCGCGTCGTCGCGATCGGCGAGGTTGATGGCGAGCTGCGATGCGGCGTTCGTGCCGCCGAGGCCCGCGCGGCCCGTGTCCGGGCGCGGCTCGCCTTCCCCACCGCCGCGAGGAAGCGGCGTGCCGACCCGCGGAGGGATCGCGGACTCGGATACGACGCTTCCCTCGACCATGCCCGGGAGCTCGATCTCCACGAGGTCTTCCGCGTGCGACGAGGCGCGCGCCAGCTCGGCTCGCCGTGAGCCATCCCCTGACAGGAGCGCGCGCGCCAAGAGGAGCCCGCCGGCGACGACGACGATCGCGGCGTGAGCGCCGACCGACAGCGCGCACGACAGCACGATGCGGCGGCTGTCGACGTCCTCTCTGCCCATTCTCTCTCAGTATGCGCGACGGCACGCCCGTCACGCCAGCGCGACCGGGGTTTCTCCATCTCTTACGCGAGCGAGCCGGGAATCTCGATTCCGAGCCTGCGCTTCGCGTTCGCCGTCGTCGTACGACACAGCTCCTCGAAGGTTACGCCCCGGAGCTCGGCGATGCGCCGCGCCGTGTGCACGACGTACGCAGGCTCGCAGGGTTTGCCGCGAAAAGGCACGGGGGCGAGGTAGGGGCTGTCGGTCTCGACCAGGATGCGGTCGGCGGGCGCGCGGCTCGCCACCTCGTGGACGGAGACGGCGTTCTTGTAGCGTGACGATCCCCGAGAACGAGAGGTCGAAGCCGAGCTCGAGGGCGCGGTCGGCGAAGGGCCAGTCCTCCGAGAAGCAGTGGATGACTCCCGCCCACCTCGGCGGCCTGCTCCTCGTCGAGGATCCGCGAGCGTGTCGGCCGCGCCGAACGGGTGTGCACCACGATCGGCTTCGCGAGGTCGCGAGCGAGGCGAATCATCCGCCGGAAGACCGCCTGCTGCTGCTCGGCGGGCGAGTAGAGGTAGTGGTAGTCGAGGCCGATCTCGCCCACGGCGGCGACCCGCGGCTCGGCGCAGAGCTGCGCCAAGCGCGCGAGCAGTGGCTCGTCGAGCACCGAGGCGTCGTGCGGGTGCATGCCGACGACCGCGCGTGACGTCGGGCGCCTCGCCGCGAGCGCCACGGCGTGCCGGCCGAGCTCGAGATCCGGCCGACGCCGACCACCACGAACGCGCCGACCCCGGCGGCGTTCGCGCGCGCGATCACGGCGTCGGCGCCCTCGGGGAAGTAGTGCGTCGTCGAGGTGACAGTGCGTGTCGACGAGCAAGTCCGCGGTCGCCGCGGCTCGCGGGCTCAGCTCGCTCACGGAGCTCGGCGTAGCGCCCGCGCACCACGCGCGCTCGCCGCGTCGAGCGCGCAGGCGTCGCAGTAGCCGTGCGCCCGGAGCCGCTCGACGAGGGCCGTCGCCTTGGCCCTCGTGGGCCCTTCGTCTCGGGCGCCTCCCGCGTCGTTGCGCAGTCCTGGAGGATGCTCGCGAGATCGCGGACGACGTGCGCGAACTGCCTGCGCCGATTGGCGAACGCGGCCTCGCGGCAGCTTCCGGATCGTGCTGCGGGGAACACCACCGGCGTTGCCGATCTTCTCGCCCGGGTGATCGATCGCCCAGGCGGCGATGGCCGAGATGATGGCCGCGCCGGTGATCCTCGGGCTTGCCTCGGCGACGCCGAGCAGCCCCTCGACCTCGCGCATCATGCGCTCGTCGGGGTCTCTCGTACTCGCCGGTGTGCGGGTTGCGGATCTTCTCGCCCTTCACCCAGACGCCCACGTGCGCGATGTACCGATCGAAGAGCTCGGCGTACGCGTCTCGTCGACGAGGCCGCTCGCCGCGCGCAGCTCCTCCTCGATGGTGTCGAGCAGCCGGTCGCGGAGCGCACGATCTCGCGGAAGAGGCGTGGTCGTGGTAGCCGCCGGCGAGCGGCTTCTCGCTTGCAGCCACTCGAACTCGGTCGTTGCGCTTGCAGAGCTCGTCGAGCTCGTCCAGCACCGCGAACGGCGAGAGGCAGGCGTGCTCGGCGCTCTGCGCCGCGTCGAGCAGGAGCGTCCGCATCTCGCGCGGCGAGACGCCCGAGCCGCCCCTCGAAGTCGATGGGACGCGTCGCTCTCGCGGTAGATGGCCCCGACGCCGGCGCGCGAGCACCTTCTGCGAGTCGGGGTCGAGCCGCTCGGGCGGCGTGCCCGTCGCGTAGAGATCCATCTTCTCGACCGCCGTGAGCGACGCCACGATGGCGCGCGAGCGCCTCGGCGTGTAGCGCTTCGGCTCGGGTTGCCGCATGCGCGTGAGCACCGCGAACTCGCGCGGCCACGCTGGGTCGCGTGCGGCGCGACGTGGCGCGCGCAGCTGCGGCGCGATCTGCGCGTCGTAGATGCGCTGCTCGTCGACGTAGCTGCGCAGGTACGGCGCGCGGACGCAGCTCGAGGCGCCCGCGGAAGCTCGGGAACTCGGGGTGCTCGCGGAAGGCGTCGAGGTGGACCTCGTTGCGCGCTCCCGATCATGACGCAGTTGGTCTGGACGCGTCTGCTGCTGCGAGCGGCACCTCGCCCGGTCTCGAGCGTCAGCTGCAGGTAGTTGAAGGCGTCGAGCGGGCGCTTGAGCAGATCGCTGAACTCGAGCACGCCGCCCGCCGCCTCGACCAGCTCGCCGTAGGCCTCGAAGAGCGTGATCGCCTGGAGCGAGGTCGGGAGCGCCGAGAGCGAGCGATCGGCGGTGATCTGCCGCTCGCCCGCGTCGACGAGCATCGGCGGCCCGATCGTGACCGCGCCGACGCGGTAGCGCCGCGAGATGAAGTAGCGCTCGACCTGGACGTGCCGCAGCACCTCGGCGTAGCGAGCCGTGGTAGCTGACGAGGAGCGCCTCGAAGACCTGCTGGTTCTTGTGCGAGAGCTGCCCGCGCAGGAGCCAGTCGGGCGGCGGCTCGCTCGCCGCGCCGGTCGCTCGTAGAGCTCGCTCGAGCAGCGCGCGGCGCTCGTCGAGCGGGATCAGGAACAGCGGGTGGTCGCGCAGCTCGATGACGAGCCGCGCGTCGATCTCGTCGTCGTCGAGGTGCGCGTAGCTGTCGCCGTCGGCCGCGGCTCGGCGCGCGCCTGCCGCCGAAGCCGATGCGAGCCGCGCACCGTCTTCTGCGTCGGGAAGACCCAGTGGAAGCGGTAGAGCGCGCCCTCGTCGAGCGTCGAGTAGTGCTCGAGCGCGCGCAGCATGCAGGCCGCCGACGGTGCTCTTCGCCGAGCCGTTCGGGCCGTGCATCAGGACGAGCCGGTTCGGCGCGCCCCTCGCGCACGAAGTTGCGAGAGCGCGCGGTAGATCTCGGCCTGCACCTCCTCCTGCCCGACGCAGCGTCGCGCGTGCGTAGCGCCTGGCGTCGGGCGCGGCTCGGGAGCGCCGCCTGGCTCCCACGGCAGGTCGAACAGCCGGTAGCGCGTGAGCGTCGCCCCACGGCCGCGCGACGGTGGCGCGTGCCGAAGTGGTCGAACATGTCGCGGACGTAGCGCGTCGCGTCGCGCCCGTGCCGGACCGGATCCGACGCGAAGAGCTCGAGGTACTGCTGGAACGAGAGGACGCGCCGCCCCTCCTGGAAGCGCCGCTCCATCGCGTCGGCGATCTTGTCCAGCTCCGTCAGCGCCGCGCGCGTTCGCTCGGCCGCTCGCCCCGATTCGGAATCACTCACGCCGTTCGAGTCTAGCCCCTCGAGCGAGAAGAGGAAGGATCATCCGCGCGAGCACGCGGCTGGAACACGGCGAATCCTCCGTGCCGGAGGCACGGGCGGAGCGCTCGTCGGCAGAGGGCCACTCGGCGGCCCGACGAGGAAGAGACTCCGTTCACCGCTTCACGTCCACGGTCAGCTCGAGCGGGACCTTGTCCATGATGCAGTTCGCGTCGCTGCAGACGCTGAGAAGCAGGGTGCCGGAGATCGTCGCCTTGCCGGCCTTGGCCGCCACGAACGGCACCTTGAACGAGCCCTTCTTCTCCTCGAACGTGCCATCTCGCGCTTGCGAGGATCGGCTTCGGGAAGGTCACGCCGTCGGGCGCGGGATCGGCGAGCTTGAACTTGTACGGGTACTGCTTGTTCGTGTGGTAGTCGCCCTTCACCGTGAGCGCGACGTCCACCGTCCCCTCCTTGCCCGGCGACGTAGGTGCCGTTCGCCTTGATCTCGGCGATGTAGTTGTCGGACTCGGCCTTGGGGCCCGCGGCGATCGCGGAGACGCTCTCGACGGAGGCGCCCGCCTTGGGAGCCGCTTCGCTCTTGCCGCAGCCCGAGGCCATGACGAAGGCGAGCCCGGAGAGGGTCACGAGGCAGAGGGCACCGGACCAAGAGAAGGAACGAGCGGGAGTGGTTCGGGTTCATCGGGGAATCGATTATCACGGGCTACCGCTCCTTGCCATGTTCGGCGCGCGGGGCTCGGCCTCGCCACCCCACGTCGATCCGACGGTCGGAGGGCGCGCCGCCTCCCTCTGCTCTCCCTTGGACGAGCGCCGACGCCGCCCGATGCAAACCCCAGGTTTTGGGGTCGAAGGCGGGGATTTCGCGCGACGCGCAAGGCGGGGCGTGCGTTGGGAGAGGGCCGCTTGCGGCCCCATCGAGAGGAGAAGCGAGCGCCGCGAGCGCTCAGCGAAAGAAGAGCAGGATCACCAGCGCCCCGAGCAGCACGGCGGCACCCGCCACGGCGGGGACGAGCCATTTCGGCCGGCCCTGTGGGACGCCCATCGCGAAGCCGTCGTCGTCGAACTGGCCCGGGGCGGCGACGGGCCCGCCCTGGGAGCCAGCCTGGAAGGCGGCGTCCATCGACTGCGACGTTCGGCGGCGGCCGCTTTCTGCGCGTGACGCTCGAGGGCGGCCGGAAGCCCCTGCTTGATCCGCGCGGCGAGCTGATCCTGCGGGACCCTCGCCCACTCGAGGTGGTCGCCCTCGAGGCCGTAGGCGGCGCCGATACTTGTCGGCGAGCGCGCCGATGCGTCTTGATGCGGATGTTCAGGCTCCTTCGTGAGCGCCTCTTCCATCACGTCGTCGAGCGTCTTGCGGGATCCCGTGCTCCTTGCCCGTCTCGCTGGGCGGAGCGGCGTCCTGCGTCAGGATGGCGAGCAGGATCGGCGGGCCCGTTGGTGCCCGCGAACGGCACGATGCCGGTCAGAGCACTCGTAGGCGATCGCGGCGATCGACCAGACGTCGGCGCGGTGGTCGAGCGTCGCGCAGCCCCTGCGCTTGCTCGGGCGCCATGTAGAAGGGCGAGCCGATGGTCGTGCCGATGCACGGTCAGCTTCTTGGCGCCCTCGCGAGTTGTCCGCGAACGCTGCCGAAGTCGAGCATCTTGACGATGTCGCCCGTCGTGCGTGCCGCACGAGGAAGATGTTGTCCGGCTTGAGGTCGCGGTGGACGAACTTGCGCTCGTGCGCGTCGTCGAGGCCGATGCGCGACCTGCGACATCATGCGCATGACGCGCTCGGGCGTCAGCGATCTTCTCGCGCTTGAGCGTCATGCGGAGCTCCTCGCCCTCGAGGTACTCCATGACGAGCGCGAAGCTCTGGTCCTCGGTCGCGCTCGAAGTCGAGCACCTCGACGATGTGGTCGTGCGGGCAGGCTCGGCGCTGATCTCGAACTCGCGCTTGAAGCGCTCGACCGCGACCGTCGTCGCGTCGCGACGTCCTCGTGCAGGATCTTGAGCGCGACGCTGCGTCTGCGTGCCGTTGTCGAGCGCCTGGTAGACCCGGCCCATGCCGCCGTCGGCCACGACTGCGCCGGATCTCGTAGCGGCCGCGCAGAAGCGTCTTGCCGATGCGCGGATCGGTCGGATCGCTCGGCGGGGGCACCGCCTCCACGGCCGCGAGCGGCTTGCCGTCGACCGGGCAGAAGCCGCCGTCCGTCGGGTACAGCCGGTTGCAGGTCGTGCAGGTCTTCACGCGTCGGCTCCGGGGCGAGTGGGTTCAGGCGCTGCGCGAGGGCGTGCCGCCGGAGGCCGCGTCGCCGCGCGGCGGCGCGGGCACGTAGTAGAGGATGCGGTGGCAGTGCGGGCACTGCTCGAACTCCTCCTGCGCGGAGCATCTTCTGGAACATCATCGGCGGAATGCGAGATGTGGCAGCCCAGGCAGGTGCCGTCGTGCGTCTTCGCGATGGCGAAGGGCCGACGTGTGCGGATCGACTCGTACCGCCGGTAGACCATGGTCGGCAGCTTCGGGACCAGCTTGCCGCGCTCCTCGAGGCGGGCCGACCTGTCGCGCTCGAGGTCCGCGATGGTGCTGGTCACGCCCTGGAGGCTGCCCTCGAGCTCCTGGCGACGAGCGTGACGCGTTTCGCGTCGCTGGTCTCGATCCCGGCGCGCGCCGCGTCGGCCAGAGAGCTCAGCTTCTCGATCTCGTCCTCGCGATCGCGCTGAAGCTTGCGCAGCTCCTCGAGCTCGCGCTGGGCGGCGTTCGACTCGCGCTCGTTCCGCGACCGCTGGAGCTTTTCCCGCGAGCGCTCCACCTGCTGCGTCATCTGCCGGAGCTCGATGTGGAGCTCGCCGCGCGTCTTCTCCATCTCGACGAGGCGATCGCGATCCAGCTTCAGCCGTTCCTCGAGGCCCTTCACCTCAGACCGCATTCCCTCGAGGTTGCCCTTCTGCTTTGCCAGCTCCTCCTCGATCCGACGTACGTCGGTGATCAGGCTGTTTTTCATCAGCATCGTCATCACCGCGAACGAGCCGATCAGGTAACTGATCAGCGGCAGGAACGGCGTGCCAGACCACGTCTTTGATTTGGGCGAGGCCGAGCAGCGCGCCGTAGTTCTCGCTGACGAACCCGCCCAGCGGGAAGAGGGCCACTTGACCGCGAACAGCACCAGCAGCAGCGGCCCCCAGCGCGTAGCCGGGAATGGCGTAACCAATGAAGATGGCCACCAGGTGGCGTTGTCGATGGCCGGCGGTGCTTGATCGCCTTCACGATCCCCAGCGGGATGCAGATGCCGTAGGTGAACAGCGCGGTCAGGATTCCGTAGTAGAGCGAGATCGGCAGGCGGCCGGCCTTGATCATGGATAACCGGTTGCGAGTAGCGGAACGAGTCGCCCAGGTTCGAGCCGGACGACTTGCCGAGCCAAGTGAAGTAGCGCGGGATAACCGGC
>CAVSQR010000080.1:0-21876 GCA_963729825.1 uncultured delta proteobacterium
TTCACAGATTTTTTGTGGCTAATTCATTGAAATTGCTAAAGAATGTTGCTATCTTGAGGATGTGCTGGATAAACTCCTGATTGAGACCGGCGCCGGTCAGATCGGCGGCCAGCTCCCAAGGGCGGGGATTGCATTTTCTTTTTTGGAGTCCGCTATTCTGTTTCAAATTTTGGGGGTGTATAGCAGATTTTTGACTTCGAATGGACAGTAGAAATATAAAGTTGATGATAAGTTGATTTTGTCAGACAGGAGTTTATCCAGAAAAAGCAAATAGCTCAGTGATTTCAGCAGATTAGGCTGAAAATTTTGTAAGACCCAATAGGATATGTTGTAAAATTCAATAGTTATGAATATGCATAATTTTTATGTATATCATTTTTTCATGTTTTGCCAACATTTTTTACAAAAATAGGGTCTTACACTTTTTTGCATGTATAATATTGAAATAATTAATAAAAATTTTTCCAAGTACGCTTACCGGATAAACTCCTGTCAGATATTTGATTGGGCAATATCAAGGGATGAACACAGATCTCACTCGCCGGAAGGCCTCCAGGCCTTCCGGTCAATGTGTAGCGACTGGTTGTGCATTTTTATGATTTTATGGACGTCTACACAGGTGCCTTGCCGGACATTTTTCAGATCGCTGACTTATAAAACTTATAAAAATTTTCGCCGAGTAAGGTTTGACTTCTTATTTTTTCACGCCACGTAGACTGGTCAGCCCTTCGGATGCGAGTGCACGCTGTTGGCTGTTGTCGGCCGTATACTTTTTTACGAAATCCATATCTGATTGTCTGTCGTAGCTGTACCCTGAGTCCTGCACAGTTCGTTGCGTGACGGCGAGACTTTCGAGTATAGGAATGACATCGGGCCCGCCGATTTTTATCAGTGCCTGCGTCGCAAAATATGCGGTCTTCATGTCGTCTCCGGTCTCCGCGAATCCCCGAAGCAGCGGTATCGCACGCGAATCCCCAAGGCAGCCGAGCACCTTGATGAGGCATACTAGCTCTGAGTGAAAGAGCTCCGGGTTTGTGGAGGCAACCAACAGCTCATCTATGGCGTTCACTCCCCATACCCTCAGTTTGTCAGCAGCATCGCACGCCCATTTATCACTTACCACCTCGTGAAAGCCGTCGCTGTAGTCCTTTTTGGGCTCGGAGATTACCGTCCAAACCGCCTCCTTCGGGGTACGTGGCGTCCAACCGAAACACGTGCGAAGAACCTGAAGACTCACTTCTCGCGAAGGGCACGGCCCGTCGTCGCACAAGAGACGGACCAGGAGGGCAATAGCAGACTGGTCGCCGAGCTTGCCGAGGCTCTTTGCGGCTTCATTTTTGGTAATGTAATCCCCACTCTTAAGGATTTCCGATAGCGGTTGCATTGCCCTTGTGTCACCCAGCTGTGCGAGTGCCATCGCACATTTTCCCTTGTCACTTGAACTAACACCATCTACACTAAGCGCCGCATGTAGGGCATTAGCTGATGAGACTTGGATAAGATGTTCCATTTCCTCGAAAGCAAATTCGAAAGTAAATTCTCCAGGGACGCCGACGAAAGCTCGGAGAACGTCGGGAAGACTGTCGGCTGCTTTGAGCCTGGCCAGAGCTTCCATTGCGGTTTTCTTGCTTGTACTAATTTTTGGTCCACCGGAATTGATGTAGCCAAGAATCGGAGTGATGGCACGCCCATCCTTGATCTTCCCCAACGCCTCCACCACAGACTCCCTCACGTATGGCTCGCTGTCGTCGCTAAGCCGCTCGATGAGAGGGACCACTGCCTCAGCCGCTCTCTGGCAACCATATGAGTATAACTTACCGAGACTGGACGCCGCCCGCTCTCGAACGTTAGGATCTTTGTGGTACAAGGCCCTAATGAGGCCTTTTACGTCTTTTTCTGCTCAAACTTATTAATGTCAGGTTTTCCAAATATACCAAACAGCATACATAATCCTCATAATTCCATTTTGCATTCAAGATGACACTATGATCCGCTTTTGGCTTTTATCCCACTCATAGCCAGGTGTCAAAATTTATACCCTGTGAGAGGTTACGGCCAATCTTGCCGAACGTTCCTGCTAACATTATCAACTCCACTGCTCGGATGATTCTTTTTCCTTAATGGCTATGCCGTTATTTCTCAATTCCCTTTTGTGCGCCGCTATTAAAGGCCATACAGGTCAATTGTGTAAATACTGGGTTCTTACAGGAGTGAAAACCCTACGAATTCTAAGCGGTGACGTTTGTCATGAAGAAAGATCTTGTAGTAATCACCGTTGTCGAACATCTGATAATTAGACAGGGTATTGAGATTATTAGATACCATTTGTGTCAAATGATTTGTCGTAAAGATAATTACCACTATGCGCTATAAGTACTGGCAGACCCTGCTCAACCCTTATGTCGTTTATCGTAATGGTTGCACTGTCTTTTATGTCGTCATTTACATATTTTCTGGTTTCGATAGTGCCTGTTGCAGTGATGGGTTGATCAATTTTTTTTCCTGATCCATCAGAAAATATATTACCATCATTTTTCATATCCAAATTTCCCTTCATCACTGGAATGGTTATATCGTATGCCACTGATATTCCATTTCTAAGTTCCTGCTTTTGATGCTCACGCCTGTAATTAAAGGTATTTTTTTCATTAGAAAGCATAATACCTTGGGCAAGCACCGAAAGCATCTCGTATTCTGTCATTTTTCTTGTGACGGTTTTGACCTTTTCTTCCGCTGAAACTGCAATAACCTGACCAAATGCTAGCACTAAAACCAACACCCCAAATACAATTTTTACCGCCATTCTAGCAAAAAGTTTTCTTTTTCATTTTCATTCCTGCTTCAAGGTTACGTCCAGCGAGCCAATCCCGCCGAACGCCAAGGGTAACCAGCGGCGGCCACTGAACTTGACGCGTCAGCGCCGCGCTGATCCCGCCGTCTGGTTGACCCAATTGTGTACGCCCGGCATGGGCGTGATCTTATGGGGTGAAAGTCCCCTGTATGTAAACCCGTTACTGTCGTGAGACAGGAACATAAATACTAGCCGAAAGCAAGGGCGATCTCGCGAGGGATCGTCCGAAGGAAGCTGGAGCGCAAAGCTATGAGCCGACGAACAGAAATGGCATACAAGGCCAAGTCTCCGGGTAAGTCAGCACAACATGACAAAGCCCCGGGTTTAGGAGATACGGTAAATGCCGCGGTTGCGTAGCGACAGATCACGTTCTTATCCGGGGAGACCTGCCCGACAGGCGGTCCAGTTAACGCTGGACAGCATCCGGCATGGAAACATGCCGGGAGATCGGGCAGGAGTCAGCCGAGGTCATAGTAGTTCGCTCTCATGGGAACGAAGGACCGAACCCAGAGCAGGGAAAAGGCCCGGCAAGCTCGACCAACGCCATGAACCCGTCCGGGGGAGCGAATGGCCGGCGCGTTGCCGATAAGCCCAATCCCGATGAACACCT
The DNA here is from genome assembly GCA_963729825.1 of uncultured delta proteobacterium. Taxonomy (GTDB): domain Bacteria; phylum Desulfobacterota; class Desulfobulbia; order Desulfobulbales; family SURF-16; genus SURF-16. The sequence goes on from CAVSQR010000080.1 coordinate 3,462, forward strand.
GCTGGAACAGATTCTTTCCCGGCCGAACATGATCAAGGCCTGGGAGCGGGTCAAGGCCAACAAGGGAGCGCCGGGCGTGGACAACATGCCCATTGACGACTTCATGGCCTTTGCCCGCGAACACTGGGAGAAAATCCGTTCGTCCATCTTTGCAGGCACCTACCAACCCATGCCGGTCAAGCGGGTAGAGATCCCGAAAGCAACAGGCGGCACCCGCCCCCTGGGGATTCCCGCCGTGCTTGACCGCCTGATCCAACAAGCCATTGCCCAGGTTTTGCTGCCGATCTTTGACCCGCACTTTTCGGAATCGAGTTTCGGATTCCGTCCGGGACGTTCGGCCCACAATGCCGTCTACCAGGTTCGCGACTACATCCGCAAGGGATATCGCGTCGCAGTGGATGCTGATCTGGCGAAATTCTTCGACACCGTGGAGCATGATGTCCTCATGTGCCGGGTCAGCAGAAAGGTGCGCGATAAGCGCGTCTTGCAACTGATCGGCAAGTACCTGCGGGCCGGGGTGGTGATCAAAGGCCGCCAGGAGGAAACCCGCAAGGGCGTTCCCCAAGGCGGGCCACTGTCGCCGCTTCTGGCCAACATCCTCCTGGATGACCTCGACAAGGAACTGGAGAGACGCCGCCACCGTTTCGCCCGCTACGCCGATGACTTTGTCATTTTGGTGAAAAGTCGCCGGGCGGCGGAACGGGTGATGGCAAGCGTCACCCGTTTTCTCGAACGCAAGCTCAAGCTTATGGTCAACCAGACCAAGAGCAAGGTGGCCTCAACCAACGAGATCACCTTTCTCGGTTTTACCTTCAAGGGAGCCAGTATCCGCTGGTCGGACAAGGCGTTTGCCAGATTCAAGCAGCGCGTCAAGGAACTGACCGGCCGGAGCTGGGGCGTTTCCATGGAATACCGTCTTATCAAGCTGGCCGAATACCTGCGCGGCTGGATGGGCTACTTCGGGATATCGGAGTATTATCGACCAATCCCGGAAATAGACCACTGGCTGCGCCGCAGGGTGCGCATGTGCTACTGGAAACAGTGGCGCTACTGTCGCACCAAGGTTCGTGAGCTGACAAAGCTCGGAACGTATCTGCGAACCGCTATTTCGGTCGGCATGAGCCGGAAAGGCCCATGGCGACTCTCCCGCACGCTGGCCACCCAGTCGGGCATGACCAATCAATGGCTCAAGGATCAAGGTTTGCTGTCTGTCAAAGATCTGTGGGTAAACATCCATTACCCGGCTACGGCTCGGTAGCCTCTGGGAACCGCCTGGTGCGGACCCGCATGCCAGGTGGTGTGGGGGCTGGGGGAGAAAATCCCCCGGCTACCCGATTCGCTATTATTTGTCCCTTCTAGCAGCCCATTGAGTATGCTCTCTAGAAAAAGCATTTTCAGCATTACTTACAAATGACGATAGTTTCTCATCATTATCAACAATTGAGTATCTACTCTTTATGATGCCAATTTCATGGGCCGTAAGCCCGTACGCACTTGAAAGTTCGTCAAAACGTTTAGTCTGTGTCCAACCAATAACAGTGCTTGCCGCTACTGCAAACACTTCGATGGGTAGAAAATTTTGTTCAGGATAGGCAATCTTCACAAAAGACAACAATATTGCCACCCCATAAAAGGAGCATAAAACAGTGAACCAGTATTTTGCAGATTTTCTATTTTCTCCTGATTTGTAGGCATACCACGAACGTTGTTCATCTATTCTGTCATCAAGGTAAATTTTTCTTTTATCTAAATATGAGCTCGAGCGTATTTCAATCATTTTCCCAGTGATTTGATCTTTACCTGACCAATCGCCTGCTAAATAGTTACCAATTCCTTTGTTCTCTTTCAAAAGCTCATTTAATAAGTTCCTGAAGGACTCAATAGAATCCTCTTGGGACAGAGCAAATGGTTCCGTATTCATCATAAAACGCCATGTGGCTGTCTTAATAGATTCGGCCAAGGCGCGGGCCTGATACCACTTTTTTTGTAGCTTTTTGTAATTAGATAGGACGGTTAGGAACAACGATGCGAGAAAAGCAATAGCTGTTAGTATCGCGAGGATACGCGACACTGAACCGAAAAGAGCAAGAACAGCTCCTGAAATGAGTAGTATTCCGTTTACTCGATAGATAAGCAAAAGCTCAGATTGAGCTTCTATTGAAGCCCTATCAGCAGAAATGTATAATGCTGGAAAATCTTCGTCTTTCATGTTTCACAATCTATTTAGTGGGTTTCATCATGCACTTTACACTTACGACTGTATTTCATCATAGTTTGACTATTATTGATCAAATCTGCTTTGGATGTTCTGCGGTCATATACATCTTCGATCCAGGAGCGCAATTGCTCTTTTGATGTTGAATATGATCTGTATATTGCGTAACAGTTATCTTCTTCTTTTTGCCAATTATCTTTGAAACGTGGTGGCAAGTGTGCCGAATTGCCCATGGATGGCAAAAGAATTCCTATAAGGCCATTTGGTGTATATGTCCCTTTCCTGAGTGTTGTTTTGAGTTCCCAGTCTATATATCTTCTGCTGTGCGTACATTTCCCAATTAGGCAGATTGTAACTGTTGAATCTCCAAGATACTTTTTTCGTATTTGAGACATTTCGTAATCGGAATCATCACTATCTATGAAGTCATCTCCGTTGCTTACTCCGATTGATTTTCCTATAAATACATCACCAAAATCACTAAGAAACTTATCTACCTCTTCCTTATCTCCACTGTAGTAAGAGATGAAACATTTACGGCGTGTTTTCTCGTTACTCTTAGCCAATAGCATTTGCCTGTATATTTCACTAAGCCCATTACTCATTATTTTTTCCCTCCGATAACTACAGTCCTTTTCGACTAAGCTCTTTATGAAGTTTTGTAAATCCTTTTTCGATATTTTCAAGGCAATCACATGGATGCATTGCCTCCCAAACTCACGATTCACCGCACTACGGGCAAATGCGAGACGGAACTAACGAAACAGTCTTCACCAAAAACAACTGGTTCGGACTGGACAAAAGTCTATAGGACTTTGGAGTCAGCCATCAAAGTCAGGCATTATTCCCCCAAAACACTGAAAGCCTATAAAGGTTGATTCAACATTTCCAAAATTTTGTCAAGAGCAAAGACTCTGGACTTATTGAGATCTCTGATGTTAAGGACTTTTTGAGCTTTCTCGCCGTCAAGCGAAATGTCTCGGCCTCCAGTCAGAACCTTGCTTTTAATGCCCTTTTATTTCTTTTTCGGCATGTCCTCGAAAAAGAGTTTCCAAAACCCTAAGCGGACGCCGCCAATGAATAACCCGAAGGCCTCCGCATGTCCCGGCGTTCCGCTTGAGGCCCTGGTTGGGGCAGTGCCAGTGAACCGACCTATAACTTCGTTTTTGACCAAAAAATGAAGCTATAGGCTTGAAATTGACAGCTTTGAAGGGGGCGTTTATTTTTAATATTAGTCAGTTAGCGCGGCCCGACCCCCGACACCACCGACACAATTTGTTACCATGGTCTGACCCCGGCCGCAGTCGTCCACGCCTACCACAACTCAAACGCCACATTCTTATCGAACTCCATCGATTTTTCAATCAGCCACGGAGAAATAATCCCAACCAAGTCTTTGTGTGAAAAAATATACCGTTTGCAGGAGTTTGAAACAAAGGCCTTGCAGGCTGGTTTGAATACCGATCCTGTGAGTGCTGAAAAAAACTATCTGTTCCCTTGTCAAACAAGGAGGAGTACTCATAAAACCTTTTCCAGAAGAGAACACCAAGGCCCCTGCTTTCGTCTCGTGCCCAGTCCATCTGCCTAAAAAAATCAATATACCGCGCCTCTCTTTGCGGAAATGAGGCACGGTTTTTGGCCTTAAAATTGAATCTAGCGGCACCAAGACCGAATGCGTAGCAGAAGAAAAGAACTTCGTTCGAGTCCCAAATATCATGCGGATTTTCTGGCATTGTCTCTCGGTGCCTACGGAAAAACTCTTCTGCCATCTCTCCTGAAAATATGATCCAAGGATCTTCGTAGTCGTTCATCGGCAGTTCCTTATCTTTAGATATCCTTAACACTCTGAGGTGTGCTGTCTTTTGTGACCGCAAAGACAGGCCAATACCTTCCTATTTCTTCTGATATGGTAAACGCTTCTCCAGAGAGATAGTCGATGTCCCTTCCTAAGTTCCTGGCAACATAGAAAGTGATATAATCCTTAAATTTAAAAAGGGGTCAAGTCCGCTTTTGGCTTTTATCCCGTTCATAAAAGTTAATGCTACAAATCAAAAATCATTGATACTATTCTATTAGGTGCAATAATTTGCAAGGGAAATGTGACGTGTGGGTATCTTTGAATTGTCGAGCAATATTATTGAGATGTGAATTGGCAATTCTTACCAATCGGGCATAACCTCAAGTTAACATTCTTCCTGATTCTTCCAGGGCAGGGAAAACCTCCTCGCCCGTGTTATGCTGTAGATTGGAAAGGAGTTGACAGGAAAACAGTTCGAACTGAGAAGGTTTTATCGGAAGAGGTTATTCCGTTTTTTCAAGACAATGCTGTACATCCTGCAAATTCAGCATCAGCGTCATTGGATCTATGGGCGATTGCAAGAAGCCATGTCGAAGGTAAAATGCTTTGGCATTTTCTGATAACGCATGGACCAGCAGAGCCCGAATACCCGCTTGCGTTGAAACATTATAGGTTCGTAACAATGCATCTCTTAACAAACTGCTGCCAAGGCCTGATCCCTGCCATTTACGATCAACAGCCAGACGGCCAAGCACCATTACTGGAATAGGTTCAGGCATTTTACGTTTGATTTTTCCCGGGGCCTGCTGGCGCAAAACACTTCCGGTGGCCAAAGCGTAGTAGCCGACAACCTCTTTCCCAAAGCAAACAACAAAAGTCCGGGAAGCACCTGACGCCTCATTCTTCAAGGCCTGCCTGCGGAGCCATTGATCAAGAGAGGAAACTCCGCAATCAAAATTGTCAGCAATATGCACCATATTGATTGGTGCCGGCGGTGTCAGCTTTCCCATGGAGGTTTCCGGGCCAACAGCTTACGAAGGGCGGGATTGTCGCCAACAGGAGTTTTCAGTGCCGATTCAAAAGCCTCATACTCTTCATCTTTGAGATGAAATAATCGCCGATCCAGCAAAACATTTTCCGCCTCTTGGCAAGCAGCTTCAAGCATGAAGTCCGAGCGGGTTTTATTTCGCACTGCCGCAGCCTTGTCAATCAGATCCCTCTGCGCACGCAACGCACGAATATTAATCGGGGCCTCCCGAGTTTCCGTTTGTTGCATAATATCACCTCACTTGTGTATGCAATCAATATACGTCAGCGTGTATCCATTGTCAATACGTAGCGGTTTGGTGACAGTGAGGAGGTAAAAGAATCCATCCCGCCAACTATGGACGCTTTCCGGGTCGTTTCCACATTTGAAAAGAAGCCGGGATTTCGGCAAGAAAAGACATCCTCTGGCGCTCTCAAGCCTGGACGAAGGCTTGAGACTTGAGGTACTTCCTGAGCATATGTATGGTCGCAGCGTTCTGGTTGCGAAGAGATTGCCACCAATTTTTTTTTCATTTGTTAATTCCCTTGTATAAAACTGACGTCCTCTGATAAAGTTAAATGAGCATGCCGAAATGCCCTTTTTTCGTCCTGAAAACGGGCAGTATTATTTTGGTTCATGAAGAGGTGGAACATGATGGGGCACAGTGTTGTCACATCAATAAACAACTGAAAAGATGTCCGGGGTTTGTTTTTAAATGATGTGCGGCTGTTCCACTTAAGGAGGTAACAAAATGAAAGAGTGTCCTTATTACGGCGGAACCTGCGAAGGCACAAGTTGCCATTTATGGCAGGATGAAAAATGCGCATTTAATAACGTTCTTTACAATATCCAAGCTTCTGAAGAGGACTATCCGGAAAGCCTGACAAGCTGTGTTCCCCCTGTTTTTGATGAGGATTTTGATCAGGCTGAGTATTGAGTTTTGCCGGTGACCGGTCCCCGAGAGGTTCCTGCTCTTCAGGCAAGTGGTTCCGTATGGGAGTCAATTGTTGCAGGGGGGCTTGAGCCTTGCCCAGACAATCGTCTGGTGGATTTGCTTCAGGAGTATGGCTTTTAGCCTGTCCGCCCGCAAAAAGTTCTGCCCGGCACAGCGATAATGTAACGCCTGCCCTTCACCATCCTTTCCCCTTCCTTTCCCCACAAAAAATGCCGCTGCTTTTTTTCAACAGATGCCGCTGTAGCTTTGCCAGAGATGGTCACCAAGCCGTTGTCCCGTGTAGACCGTGACCGTTTTGCTGCGGCCGGCTTCCCTTTTAAACTGCCCCAAACAGACTGCCTAAAGTCATCTGCTGCAGCTGCTGATCATCCAGGGCTACCTGCAGGGTCATCAGCTCCTCCTGCAGTTCTGCCGCCATATCCGCGGTAATGGTAAAGGTCCTGGTCAAGGCGGCCAGGGTCGACGGGTTTTCATTAAGCAGATCGCTGATGCTGAGATGAGACAAGGCGGCAAAGGGCGCAAGACCCACCTTGAGGGCCATGACCATCCGGGCCTTGGTGCGGAATTCCCGCAGTTTCACGGCAGGAATGCCGGCCGGCGGTTCAAGCAGCTCCATGGTCAGAAAATCGCGCAGAGTGTTGACCCCGGCCAAGGCCAGCGCCTGGCCATAGACCTCACCCACCCCGTCAAGGCTGCGCACCGGCAGGCCCGCACCAAGGCCCGGGATTTCCTCCTTTGGGGCAAATACCTGGGAGAAATCGAGACGCAGGGTGCGGCACAGGGTCAGTCCCGCCGTGATGTCAATGCGGGGATGGATAACATGGTTGATCATGAAGCCGCTGTCAGCAGCGGCCGTGGCATTGCCGCCAAAGAGAGCGAATTCCCTGACCGGCTGGAAGCCGTTGGCCGGGAAATCCGCGCGGGTAAGTTCGATACTGATCTGCAGGCGGCCGGTTGGCGCGGCGGCCGGCTGACCGTCGCCGTCCAGGAAAATGATCTCCTCGGTGGCGATGGGGCGGCGCAGAATTTCCGCCGACAGTCTGGTGGAGGCCGGCTGGGGGTGGGGCAGGGCCGCATCCCACTCTTTGAGACCCTCGCCCACGGCCAGATACAGGATGCCGCCAAGTCCCTGCTGGCCTTTCATCAGCGCGGCCAGCAGCCGGTTGCAGCCCTCGACGATGAGATTAGGGCGCCAGCCCCGGTCGAGCCGCACTCTGTTGTGACCGTAAAAAAGCAGGTCGTTATAGAAGCCTTTTATCATCTGTGCCCGTGTCTCATGGGCCGCCTGAGAGATATTTGACCGGCCTCCGGGTGGAGCGCCAGCGCTTCCCGCCTTCGGGAGATCCGGGGAAAAGGCGATACACTGCCCACACCCCCCATCACTCCCTAACCACTTTTCCGGTACGGCGGTCCGCCATTTCCCGCATAGATCGGCATCTGCCGTTACGGCGGCGCCCCACGCGGAGACCGGTCGAATTTGTCCTCTCGGTTACAGCCCTGTTTTTCCTTATCCTGCTTGCTCTAACCGGCCTCCGAGTGGAGCGCCGGCGCTTCCCGCCTTCGGGAGATCCGGGGAAAAGGCGATACACTGCCCACACCCCCCATCACTCCCTAACCACTTTTCCGGTACGGCGGTCCGCCATTTCCCGCATAGACCGGCATCTGCCGTCACGGCGGCGCCCCACGCGGAGACCGGTTAGAGCCTGGTTTTCCTCAGTTACATCAGTTACATCCTCATTTTCACTTTTCTTACTGCCATAGCCATTCCGACCGGCCTCCGGGTGGAGCGCCAGCGCTTCCCGCCTTCGGGAGATCCGGGGAAAAGGCGATACACTGCCCACACCCCCCATCACTCCCTAACCACTTTTCCGGTACGGCGGTCCGCCATTTCCCGCATAGATCGGCATCTGCCGTCACGGCGGCGCCCCACGCGGAGACCGGTCGAAACGCTTATCTCATTATCCTTCCGTATATTTTTTCAGCTTGTCCGGCAAGGTCCTTTTTCTCAACTCATTGGTGACCGTGGTGATTTTCAGAGCGGCGATCCGTTTCAACAGTACCGGATTTTTCTCGACATCCACTTCTTTGGCCATGGTCACCAGCAGATCTCGCTCCTTGGGTTTGCTGGCGTCGGCGTGCTGGGCCAGCACCAGTTGAATCAGGGGATCGTTCATCCGGGCCAGCACCGGGACAATGGTGTCGAAACAGTCGTAGTATTTTTCCTTGAATTCAGGGATGATCTGCTCCCAGCAGTTTGCCGGGCAATCCTTGAGATACTGCAAAAAACCCTGCACCTTTTCGTCTTTGGAGTCAAGTATGCCGGTGCGCTGAAATTCTTTCCATATCATTTTTTTGTGGCTCATTGCTCAGTTCTCCGCAAAAATGTATACATACCAGTAAATATCCACCTTTTCGCTGCCGCCGGCTTCATTGCTGATCCGGATATAAACATCGTATGTGTCTCTGCCTGATATTGACCGGTAGACAAATTCATGGCGGATATCGGCAGTGCCGGTGCCGGTAACGCTGGTAATGGCAACCACCGGCATATAGATCCTCTTCAATCCGTCCTGCCAGGCGACATTGGCTTGTACCAGCTCGGTTGTATAGGTGCCGGGAGAAAGGTCGACAATGGTGCCGTTGTTCAGTATGGTCAGATCAAGCTTGTCCCGCCTTACGGCATCGTCAGCGATTTTTGTGGTGGTAACCGCGTTGTCACTGATTTTGGCGGCGGTGACCGCCTGACTGCCCAGTTTGGCGTTGGTCACCGAAAGATCGGCCAGTTTGTTGGTGGTCACCGCAAAATTTTCCAGGCCGTTGGTGCCGATGGTGTTGCCGGCCGTGCCGCCGCTGTGGTCATGGCCGGCATCGGCAAACAGGATCTTTGACTCGTTGATGGCGGCATCGGCCTGCACCTGGTCATTGCCCACCACATTGAAACGCAGCTGGCCGCCCTTGGTGAGCGATTCGTCCAGCCGGTTGCCCACATTGCCCTTCATGCCCCTGGCATCGATGATTTCCGCGGCCAGGTCGGCCAGGTTAATGCCCACGGTGCGCAGGTCCTCGATCTGCGCGGCCAGGATGGTGGTATTGCCGGCCGCCCGTTTGATGCGGGCCAGGGTGTAATAACCATGGCCCGCCGGAGCAGCGGGCAGGGAGACGGCGCCCTGGGCCACGCGCACCGCCCATTCGCGCCTGAGCCGCACGCAGGACTCGATGCCGATGGCCGGGATTGATCAGATTGCCGTCCTCGCTGCTGTCCACCTCGCGCTCCCACACATCGATATAGACCAGATCTTCTCTGGCCGCGATGGGCGTGGTGAGCGGGGTAATGACCGCCACCCCCCAGCGGGCGGCCAGGGTGGGATTGTTGTACAGGGGCTGGCTGGTGTAACGCATGGTGCTTTCCAGCATGGCGTCCATGCCCTCGACCAGGATGCGGCCCGCGCCCAGGGCGGTGCCGTTGCCGCCCTGGATATCGAAGTTGTTGGTGGTGCCCGCGGCGGCCAGAATGCGGAAGCCGTCGTTGCCGCTGGGCACGCCGTTGCCGGCAAACCATTTCAGAAAGGCCTGCAGTTCAAACTTGCGGATATCCTCCTGTTCGTTCCAGTCGGCATCTATGAGTGGCACGCCCTGCTGCAGGCGGACACCGACATAGTGTTTTAACCGGTCAAATGTATTTCTCGAAAAGTTGCCCATATTGTACACCCCTTGCAGTGAAAGTCAGTTCACGGTTTGCAGCTGCCGTTAAACCTTGAACCGGAGAACCCTTGAACTCATATCATGAAAAATTTATAACGCATCGCTTCTTATTAAAAAAACAGGCGGATCATCCTGATCAGCGTGGCTGATGCGTCTTTATGGATCACCGCATGTCTGATTGAATTGATCATGTAATCCGCGCCGCTAAATCTGCCGAACAGACCGAATTCCCGCAGCGGGTAAGTGGTCAGGGGCGCCAGCGGCGCGGGATAGCCCGGCGCCAGGATTGCCGTGATCTGCAGTCTGCTGGTCGGGGCCGCCACCTCGTTGTTGTCTTCGTCCAGATAGGTCATGGTGAGACTTGCCGCGGCAATGGGCGGGTTGTACGGGGTCACCAGCGCCGGTGGCCGTGGGATCCGGCGCCGGCACCCCGGCGCTGTCCCAGGTTGCCAGCCCCTGGCCGAAGGCCAGGTGATGAATGCCGTCGGTGGGGTCGTTGCGCATGAAACCCGCCAGCAGGATGCGGCACCGCTCGACAATGGTATTGCTCACCCAGCCGCTGTCGTGGATCACGCTGCCGTCAGCGCTCTGCAGGATATCCCTGTAAATTCCCTTTAACTGATTACCGATATGTTCCATTTTTACTCATCTCCTTCTATGACACCGACATGCCACGTCCTGAAGCGGGTGCTGACCGGCGCGGCGGCAAAATCGACGCTGCCGCCTTCGGTGTACTCCATGCTCCAGGAGCGCAGCCAGCGCCATTCCGGGATCCGGTCGGCATAACTGTCGGCGGGTCCGCTGTAAACCTCGGAACTCACCGTTGTCAGGCTGTCTGTATATTGCTCTTCAATGAACCGTTCGTTTTCCGCGGTGGGGAAATCGTAGGTGTAGATCTGTTCTCTGTAAATGGCGGGCTCGATGACAAAGACATAGCGCACCTGGATGGGCAGAAACTGGTGCAGCACCCCGCGCAACAGCTTCTGGTTGCGCAGGATGAGGCCCGGGTCCTCGGTGTCCGGGGTGAGGTAGATGCCCAGCGTCTGGCGGGAGTACCAGTTGCTGTCCGTCATTTTGCCGTCCACCCCGACATCATGGGTGTAGGCCTGGAAATCGGTGAATTTGCCGCGCAGGGCGTTTTTGGCGATGTTGGCCGCCATGCAGCTGACACTGCCGGCATAGCGCATGTCCATGGTCTTGGTTGCCTTGTACACATCGCTGCTGTAAGTGAGGTGCCGGTTGGCGCGGTAAAGGAGCAGCCTCTCGCCGTTCACCACAAGCGGCAGAGGGATAGCGTTCCGTATAGGGCGAGTTGCTGATCTGCTCGGCGGCGGTCCAGGTGAGGGTGGCGGGATCAAAATCGGTGCGCCACAGGGACCAGCTGCCGCTCTGGTCCGAGCTGAAAAAGACCTCGACACTGCCATCCGGATTGGCTTGGGCCACCGGGTCGCTGTCGCTGATGTCCGCCGTATCCTTGGGCTTGAGCAGGACGTTTCCCCAGTCCGCGCTGTTTGCCGGATCGACGGAGCCCTTGACCCGGCAGGCCACGGTCCAGCGGGTCTGGCCGGGCAGAGCGGCAGGCTCCTTGCTGGGACCAGAGCACCATGAGCCGCTCGGCCGCGCCGCTGGTGAAAGACAGCACCAACGGCTCGCTTTCCACCCTGGCATCAAGCCCGCATCCTGGGGGAAGAGGGCAGGGGAGGCAAGTTGCCAGTCCGTGCCGTCATGGCGGTTGTACTTCATCTGCCAGCGGCCGCCTTCCAGCTCCAGCCAGAAGAGCCAGAGCCCGCCGTTGCCGTCCACCGTTGCCGCAGGGGATTTGCGCTGGTTGGTAGCCGGGCCGAAGGCCGCGGCCTCAGACCACGCCCCGCCGCTGCTGCGCCGGTACCGGATGCGCCAGGTGCCGTTCTGCTCGTCATAGGAATTCCAGAAGAGCCACAGGATGCCGGCCTGGAGGGCGGCGGCGGGATGCTTGTCAATGGTCGGCACCCTCGGTCAGCGAGCTGCTCGGCGACCAGCCGTCCGTCGCCGACCAGGTTTTGTGCCAGATATCCCAGTGGTTCTTTTTGCGGGTATGATAGAAAAGCCAGATAACGCCGCTCTCGTCGGTGGCCGTCGCCGGCCGTCCCTCATAGGCGAAGTTCAGCGAAAGCGGTGACTCCTGCTGCTGCCACTCCCCTTGCTCATCAAGGCGCAGGGTCCACAGGTTGAGCATTTCCGGGTTATTGCTGAGAAAGATGTTGTGGACAAATTCCTTGATCCTGCTTTCCCAGTTGGTAAGCCGCTTCACCGTGGCTTCCACGGTGGGGATCAGCCCCACGGTTTTGTAAAGATGGGGGGCGTTGCGGATCTCGTTGCGCTGGGCGTCGATTTCCAGCCGGTAGTCGATCTGCCAGGCGATCCACTGGGCCAGCAGGGGCAGCAGCCGGCCGTCCATGCTGGTCGGTATTGTGCAGATCGAGTGCGGCGCCCGGCATGGCTGTAGAGCAGATCGAGGATGCTGCCCGGCACCTCGAGAAAGCGCCGGAGCTGCCCGGCCTGGACGAGCTCCGCCGGCAGAGGAGGCCGGATCGGTGGGCAGCACCGTGTCATAGCGGTGATAGATGCGCGGCAGCAGCTCAAACATCCGGCCGCCGAACCCGTAGGCCGAGGTGGCCATGGCCACGCAGCGGTTATGGTAATCAAAGGCATAGACCGGGGGCTCGCCCTGATAGGGGAAGAGGGTGTAATAGTAGTGGGTCTCGCCCTGCAGACCTGCGTCGATGATGGAGTAGAGCGCCTCGCCGTCGGCATTGAAGCCGGTGGCGAGCTCGGTGCCGTGCGCCACGATGACGCCGTCCTGCGGCGAGACGGGAAAGGTCTTTTCCCGGCGCACCACCCTGATGCCCGGAAAGCCGGCCGGGTCAGGGTTGGTCCAGGAAAGCGCTATCCGGTTGCCCTCAGGACAGGCTGATGCGGTTATCGCTGTCAGACGCATGGTCAGCTTTCACCCTCGATAACGATTCTGATGCCCTTGGCATAGGCCGGGACATCGGCGGGAATGATGGGGATCTCATTCTCCTTCATGGTGATCTTGCCCGTCGGGTTCAACATAACCGGCCGGCTGACCCTGGCGCCTGAACTCGCTGATGGTGACATAATCCACCCCTTCCACCGACTCGATCGCCTCGTAGAATTTGGAGAGATAGATGGTCTGGGCGAAATCGACATTGTCAAAGGCCAGCAGGGCGGCCGCCGCGGTCATCACCTTTTCCTTCACGTCATCAGGCGGATAGTAGCTTTTCACCCCGATGGCGGCGGTGATGTAGAGCTTGACATACTCCACGTCCTCGATGGTGATAATGGTGGTCACCGGCCGCTTGTCCTCGAAGTAGGCCAGCAGACCTGCCTCCAGCACGTCGCTCACCCGGCCGCCGCCCTCGGGCGCCACAAACAGGGTGACCCGGTTCCAGCTCCCGGAGACGGCCCGCACCTTGCCCACCCCTTTGAAGTCAAGGGCCAGGGCCTTGTAGTCATCCTCGGTGACCGCCCGTTTCAGGGAGCGGAACACGGCCGGGGCGTGCATGACCGCATGCTTGATGCTCTCCCGTTCCGCGCCGCCGGTGGCGGCCTCCGGGTTGGTCGACCTTGATGCCGTTTAACACCAGCTGCGCGGCGTCGACAATGGTCTGGATGGTGGCTGACGGGGTATTGCCCTTGAGACCGCCGCCCACCCGGTAGGTGGCCCGGATGGTCGCGCCGCCCGCCGGGTATGGCGCCAAAGGCGCCGTCGCCGAAGATGACGGTGGCCGCGTCCTGATCGTCGATCTCCACGGTGTAGTCCTTCTGCTTTTCCCGGCTGAAGGCCAGGCTTTCCTGCAGGGTCCACTCGTCAATGGTCTCGCCCAGGCTGGTGGTGATGATGATGTCCCGGTTGATTTTCTGGGTTGCCCCGGCTGAGCGCAGGATCAGCCCGGCATGGGCCAGGGTGAAACGCTGGTTTTTGCTGCCGTCGGAAAAGCCGATGATCTCGTTTTTGACCAGCCGGCCTTCCTCCACCGGCACGCCTCTGAAGTATTTCTTGTCGGTTGCCGCATCAACGGCCAGGGTGGCTGCAGTCGATCACCAGATTGTCCTCCCGGCTGTATTCAAAGCGGACGCTGGGCTTGTCCTTCTGGCTTTTGGTGGCAAAGGCGTCGCCCCGGCGGATGGTGATGACGGCTGTGCAGGCGGCCGGAATGGTCAGGTCAAGGGTGGCGGAGGCAGGGGCGGCGGTGGCCAGCCGGTAGCCGATCAGTTGCAGATGATCGATGACGCTTCGTCTGCTCTGGGCCGTGCCCAGGAAGCTCTCATTGGCCACCCGGTCCTGATAGTAGCTGAGGATGTCGCCCATGTGGGCAAAGAGCTGCAGCAGGACATTGCCGAAATCGGCCTCCGAGGCATAGCTTTTCCACTCCGGCAGCCGGGCCGGAATGAGCTCCCGCATGGACTGCAGCAGACTGTCATAGTCGCGGGCCATGTAGTCCACAATGGTCTGTTCGTCTATTTTCTTGATTTCCGCCATTTTTTTCCCTTCGGGTTGAGCGTTCCAGCGCTTAACGTTTAAACGCTGGAACGTTCACACGCTGGAACGATTTCATCGAAAATGTATCCGCACCGTCTCCCGGCTCAGATCCTGCCTTTTGGTATAGGAGATCTCCACGGTGATGGTCTCTTCCCGGGACTCCACGTCAATGCCGTCCACGATGATGTCCTCATCCAGCCAGCGGGCCAGGGCCTGGCCGATGGTGAACTCCATGGCCGCGGCAAGAATGGTGTTGTTGGCCTCAAACACCAGGTTGAAGATGCCGCAGCCGAATTCGGGCATGTTCACCCGTTCGCCGGGCGCGGTGAACAGCACCTGGATGATCTTGCCCCGGATGGCCTCGTCGCCGCCGCTGGCGTTGATGCCGCCCGCCTTGTTCACCGCAAAGGGGAAGCCGAATGTGGTCGCTTCACCTGCCATGGCTGTCACTCCACATGTCCCTGTCCTGCCGGATAATTGGTCTCAATGAATTCCAGGTCCTCAATCCGCCGCAATGGCCGTCAGCTGTGCGAGTGGGCGCTGGGCGCGGCCGTCCGGTGGCAAGCCCTGCACACTCCCTTGTCGATGGTCATGATCGTGTTTGATCTCCATGTTCGCTTGATATGGGAAATCACGCCGTGGGCGATGGCATGGGAGAGTGTCTTCCAGCAGCCGCGTATCTCCTCGCACCGTGATCGGCGTTGACGCCGTCAATGGGCTCCATGACCTGGCGGATCTTGTCTAGATCGCCATGGTCATCCCTGGGATGCGTTTTATCGTTGATGAGTCGCCATGTCTCCCTTACTGCCACCCTTGGTGTTGGTGACGCAGGGTTATCGGTACCGGTGCGGCCAGGGTGCCGATGCCCTGGTCGCCCACCCGGAAAACCGGGATGATGCCTGTGCCCGAGCATGACGGTAGTGCCTCCAGCCAGTTGATCGCCGGCTTCCATGCGACACCGGCCGAGCCGCCATTCGATCTTCGCCCCTGATGAGGCCCGCCGGGAAACCGCTCATGGCATGGTCCATCTTGATGGTGTTGCCGTTGCCGTCGGTAATGTTCACGCCCTGGCTGTCCATTTTGATCTCATTGCCGGATTTCGCGTCCGTTGGCGAGGTGATCGCCGCTGCTGTCCATCAGCACCTGGTTGCCGCCCGCGTCTTCAATGGTGATGGTGCCGGCCCCGTCGTTGATGGTGATGCCATTGGCATCCAGGGTGATGACATTGCCGTTCACCGCCTCGACAATGGTGATCAGCTCCTCGCCGTCCTTGTCCTCAAACTGGATGGAATGGCCCTTGACGGTTTTGATGATCTTGCGGGTGGGCGGGTCCTGCACGCCGCCCTGCTCCGCGCCGTCGGGGTCATTGGGTTTGGGCAGCTCGCTCTCGCCGTCCGGCTTGCTCCAGAAGGTGCCCACCCAGATGGGGAACTCCAGATCCCCCTCTTCAAATTCGACCCACACCCCGGCGTTCACCTCGGGGATGAACAACATGCCCTGGTTCGCCTCCCCGCCGTAAGGGACACAGGCCGCGGCCCAGCCGGTGACAATGTCGTTGCCCAGAATGCTCGGCACCTTGAGTTTCAGGCGGCCCAGCTGCTCGGGGTCGGCATTGTCCACCACGATACCACGGTATTTGCCGTAATAGCGGTGTTCCACCTTATCGACCAGTCTGGAAACGATCTTTTCAAGCGGCACGTAATCCCCTCATTAAAATAACGTTCCAGCGTTCAAACGTTCAAACGTTTCGGCGCCGGTGGGCAGCAGGGCGTTGCGTTTTACCTTAAATATCTGCCGGTAGCCGTCATCGGTGAAAACGTGGGTGACGTGGCTGACAAAGTAGATTCCGCTGTATGTCTCGCCGATGCCCCTGATGGTCACGGTTTTCCTCGATTTGAGCACATGCCCGTACTGGTTGGCCTCTATTTCCCCTTCCCCTTCCACAAACCATTCGCCCTGATGGTACAGTTCCCGGCACAGGGCCGTCATCTCCGGGGTGCCGGTGGCCGCGGTGCGGCCGACGAAAACCTTGGCCGGATTCATGCCCGGGCCGAGATGGCTTGCCGCATCATCAGCCCCCAGGGCCGTCTGTTCACTGGCGGTTGCCTCGGCCTCCAGCACCTCTTTCGTGTTCCGGTCAATCTGGAACATGGCCACATTGGCCGGAGCTCAGGGCATTGACCGTGAGCGACAAACGGTTGACCGTGGTCTCGCTGCCGAAGTGGACGGACAGCACCGGCTGGGGCGGATCATCCAGCAGCGGTTTTTTGAAGAAGGCCGTATCGCCCTGCACATGGCACGCAAAGCCGTTACGCAGCGCCAGTCTTTTTAAAAACTGCATGTCCGACTCCCGCTGGATGATGGTGGACAGCGCCTCGTCATGGATCACCTCGGTGTCGTCCACCTCGGGCGTCAGGCCGTAGGAAGCGATGATCTCGGAGGCGATGTCGCTGTCCTTCTTGTTCGGCCAGTCTTTAAGCTTCTCCTCCCGGTCCATCAGCACACTGGCGTCCATGCCCCACATCTCCAGCCGGCAGTCCTCAGGATGAAACCCGAAGACCGGTCGGACTGCGTGATATAGCCCAGGATCAACTGCTCCTGTCACCTCCAGCCCAGCACGTCACGTCCACCTCCTTCCAGAGGGAAATTTGTCGTCATCCAGGTATGGCCACGTGCCATCCGGTCTCGCCATCAGGCTGATCGTGAGGTGGAACATCCCGGCCAGATCCTCGTCCAGCTCCACCTCAAGGCTCACCAGGTCGTCGTGAGGTCCCTCGACCTCCCCTCCGTCAATCTCGATCTTTAGGTTATCGTGTTTCATGGCCTGTCTATCCGATCACATTCGGCGGGATCACGATGGCCTGGCCAAGTTGGCTTGTGGCGGTCGGTAGCACGGTATCAAAACCCGCGGTCTCAATCGCAGCCGCCAGCTCTTCAGGAGCGACGTTCAGCCGGTTGTATGTGACGAGCAGCGCGACTGGTGCGGTGGTCCTCCCATATGTCACTGCCGGCCGTCGACCGTCCGCTGTTCCGGATACCTGCTGGACATCTTCCTCCACCTGGATGCCCTCAACACCCAGGAGCGCACGCAGATTATGGAACAGGACCGCCCAAGGTGGACCACCGCCGCCGCCCACGATCAACGGGAAGAAGCGGGCAGTGACGATCGCCTCGTGGCCCAGGAGAGCCTGGGTGACAAGAACTGCGGGTTTGCATCGCAGATGCGCCACCATTTCAGCGGTTGGTCGTAGTACTTGTAGGCTGATGGTCCAGGCGGTCGCCTGCCGTCACCGTGTGGCGGAAGGAGCCGGCGACATGGGGCAGGAGCCGCAGATCCTTCGATGCGAGCATCCGGCCCTGCGCGTCGACGGTCACGACGTCAGGCACCTTGCGATAGCGTGAATCTTGGAAAACATCCGTCACCCTGGATGACCACATTGGCAACATCGGCCAGGTTGGCCAGGTTAAGGACCGACATGGCCTCTTTCATGGCTTTACTGTAAAGGTAGGGCGGCTCTTGCCCTCGATGACGGTCAGGTTCACCGCGACCGTGGCGCGGATCGGGTTCAGGTCAGTGCTGAATTCGGTCTCGGTGATGTTCATGCTGTTGATGTTCACCGGCAGCACCCGCTTGCGGCCGAAGATGAACAAGATCAACGGCGGATTTGCGCTTTTCGTGAAACTGAAACCCTCTGACTTGCCCAGCAGTGCGCTGACCGCCGCTCCGATCAGGCTCTCGTCCTTCGGGTGCACCATGAGCTCGAGGGTCGCCAGTTGCGGCGCGATGCCGAACTGCGACGTCAGCGGATCCCGCTCGTTCAGCTTGTCGGTGGCATCCAGCCGGATGTCAAACCCGATCGTCTCCTGCTGCACCTGTCCTGACGCTGAGCTCGCAGATCGGCGAATCCTCGCCTGGTGGAACTGGCGCAGTGCGCACTGCCAGCGCGGCAGCCGCTGGCGCGGTTGTGTTCCCGGCGGGCCGGCGGCGGTGTTGGCGGGTTGGGCACGGCATAGGTCAGGCTGCGGTTGCGCGTCAGTTGCAGCGGGTTGAACTGAAACACCACCACCAGCGGCGGCAGGCTCAGGCCATACTCGACGAACGCGCCGCGCAGAATTTTGGGTTTGTTCGGAAAGCCGCCTGGCATGGTTATCTCCAGAGTGAGAGGAGTGAGAAG
>CAVSQR010000081.1:0-71350 GCA_963729825.1 uncultured delta proteobacterium
GCGAACAGGCTGAGGAGCAGCTTCACAGCGCCATTAAAAAATATGAAGGCAAATTCATCTGCGTGGTGGAAGGTGCCGTGGCTATGAAGTATGACGGTGCTTATGGAAAAGTCGGCGGAAAAACCTTTCTGCAGATTGCCAAGGACGTCTGCCCCAAAGCAGCCGCCGTTATCGCCATTGGAACCTGCGCAACTTTCGGCGGGATTCAGGCGGCAGCCCCGAACCCCGGCGGGTATGTGGGCGTTGGCGAGGCCATCGGCATTAAAACCCTGAATATCTCCGGTTGTCCCCCCAATCCCATCAATTTTGTGGGAACCGTCGTCAACTATCTCCTTTTAGGCAAACTGCCGGCCCTGGACAGTCTGGGCAGACCCCTGTTCGCTTATGGAAAATCCGTTCATGATCAGTGCCAGAGACGGTCTCATTTCGAAAACAACGAATTCGTGCTGGAATTCGGATCCAAAGAAGCTGAAATGGGATATTGTCTGTATAAAGTGGGTTGCAAAGGTCCGGACACCTTCAACAACTGCCCGACTGCAAAATTCAACGACGGCACCAGTTGGCCGGTTCAGGCCGGTCATCCGTGCATTGGATGCAGCGAGCCCGCTTTCTGGGATAAAATGAGCCCTTTTTATGAACCCACTTGATGGGTTTTTTCCAGACAGCCGTTTCAGCGATTACCGAATCAACCGATGATATTATTCTTTGCAGATAAGAGGAGAGACATATATGGGTAACAAAATAATGATTGACCCCATTACCAGAATTGAAGGACACCTTCGCATCGAAGTCGAGGTCGAGGGGGGAAAGGTCAAAGACGCCTGGAGTTCAGGCCAGATGTTCAGAGGTATCGAGCTCATTCTTCAGGGCAGGGATCCCCGGGATGCCCACCATTTTGTTCAGCGATCCTGCGGGGTCTGAACTTACACACATGCCTTGTCCTCGGTGAGGGCAGTTGAAAATGCAGTCAATGTTACCATTCCCAAAAATGCACGCATCATTCGAAACCTTTTACACGGCGCACAGTTCCAGCATGACCATCTGGTGCATTTCTATCATCTCCATGCGCTGGACTGGGTGGATATCGTCAGCGCCTTGAAGGCAGACCCGGCCAAGACTGCCGCGCTGTCCGATAATCTCAGCAATGCATCCGTGGGCGGTGCGGTTTATTTTAAGACTGTCCAGCAGCGCCTGCAGACCTTTGTGGACAGCGGACAGCTCGGGCCCTTCAGCAACGCCTACTGGGGTCACCCCGCATAAAAAATCTCAAAAACGCATTCGGCTTCAATGCCGACACGGAACAGTATGAAGATCTGTTCGAGGCAGGCGTCATCGACCCGGCAAAAGTTACCCGTTTTGCCCTGCAGAATGCAGCCAGTGTTTCCGGACTTCTGCTGACCACCGAGTGCATGATCGCTGAACACCCTGAGGAAAAAGCTGAAGGCGGCGGCGGTATGCCAGGCGGTATGGGTGGCATGGGCGGCATGGGCGGCATGGGCGGCATGATGTAATCCGCTGTTCATTTTTTATTGACAATGTGAAGAAAATTTACCATATACATGGTTCTTCACATTGTCTTGTTTTTTTAATGTTACCTCTGTTTGCAGATGGTAACATTTTTCTGTAATACGCCGGGAAAAGGCGGGTACAGAATTCGGCGATGTAGCTCAGATGGTTAGAGCATACGGCTCATATCCGTAGTGTCCGGGGTTCAATTCCCTGCATCGCCACCAGAAATATAAAAAAAGCCGCAACCCTCTTGAGGTTTGCGGCTTTTTTTTTGGCTCACCACCAACAGCAACTACTGCATCTGCAATATTCCTTGCCTCACCCCCTCTGCTCTTTTCAACTTTTTAACGCCATCCCTAACAAAAAAGATGCTAATATAGCTCGGAGGGACGAAAAATATGCTGTTTCATGACCGCATTCCAGTTGGAAAACTTTAGATGAAATGATTTAGGAGGATAGCCAAAATGAAAGCAGGATTTATCGGACTCGGCCACCTTGGCAGAGCAATAGCCGGAAGACTCGTTGAACGTGAACATCCCCTTATCGTCTGGAATAGAAGTGCCGGCAAGACAGAAGGATTAAAATGCAGTGAAGTTGATTCGCCCTGGGCCGTGGCAGAACAAGCTGACATTCTGTTTTTATGCCTTTTTGACAGCCAGGCCGTACGCAGTGTCCTCACTGGCGAGAAGGGCCTGCTTTCCGGCAAGATAACGGGTAAAATCATCGTGGATCTGACAACCAACCATTTTACCGACGTTGCCTCATTTCACACCATCTGCAAGGAGGCTGGCGCCTTCTATCTGGAATCGCCGGTATTGGGCAGCGTTGTCCCGGCCTCCCAGGGGAATTTAACGGTACTTGTCAGCGGCGACCCGTCTGCCTATGAAAAGAGCAAGCCAATCCTGGAAGATATCGGTAAAAATATATTCTTTCTTGAAAAACCGGCGCTCGCCACAAAAATGAAACTCATTAACAATCTGACGCTGGGAAGTTTCATGGCAACCATTGCCGAGGCAGTCTCCTTTGCAGAACACGTCGGCATGAACAAAAAGGATGTCATTGAAATCTTGTCAGTCGGCGGCGGCAACTCCCTCGTCCTCAACGCCAAAAAGGCAAAACTTCTGGAGGAAGATTTTTCAACCCACTTCTCAAATGCCCTCATCTACAAAGACCTGCACTGCCTGATGGATTTGGCCTACAGCGAGAAAAAACCACTTTTTACCGGAGCCATGGCCAAAGAGCTCTATGCAAAGGCGTTTGCCGATGGGTTTGGCCAGGAAGATTTTTCTTCCATCTACAAGATATTTAAGAAATAAATAGGCTGAAGTCAATGGTTCAATCGGGATTTTTTGCCTCAGAGGAAGCAACCGTTAACCTGCCTGTGGTGCCGTTGCGGTTGAGGCGACCAAGTGGAAAAGGCTGCAACCTGAATGAACGGAATAAGGTTGCAGCCCAACTTGCGGGGGTGTTACGTATTCTCACGTCGAATCAATACGATCGTTTCTTTGGCAAAGAAACGGTATGCCGCGATTATACCTCTCCGTGAAACAACCTCGATCATCAACAACACAGTAAACTGTGGTGCTTATCTACTGACAAATCATCGTCATCGTCAATCATGGAAGGGATGAATTCATCCTCTTCTTCATCATCCTCTTCTTCTGCCTCCTCCCCATCGTCGACTGACAATTCATCCTCATCTTCCGCGGCATAGTAAGGTGAAGGTGAATCATCGACTTCTTCCTCATCTGCGTCCTCCCTGACGGCTTTAACCATCTTGGAAGGCGGAAGAACAATCTCGGTAATCTTTTTCACTTCGGCACGGACGTCAGGATCAGCAAGACATGCTCCACATCCCTTGAGATGTTTTTCCATAAACTCAACCATTCTGGCCGGAGCTAATGACTCTTCTTGTACCTGCACATACCATGACCGTACAAGCCTGTTTAAGCGCTCGCATTCCATTTTTTTTAATCTCCGATTAAATATATTAAAACGTTCTGAGTCCTGCAAAAAAGCACATAAAACAAATCCAAACAACTATTGCAAGCTTTTAAAACCGGACATTACTCACCTTTTATAAAAAAAGTTGCCGTATTGGGCAAGAAGAATTACTATGATTATGTATGAATTTTTTGTCACATTCAAGCGTTACAGCATAATTTTTTTCTTCATTTCAATTCTAAGGAAGTGGAAAGGGCGCTGGTGGCTCTCCCGGACTTCAAATCCGGTGCACCGGGTTAACAGCTTGGTGGGTGGGTTCGATTCCCATGCACTTCCGCCATTACTTGAGATCGCAATAAAAAAGGCCCGGGCGCATTGCCCGGGCCTTTTTTATTGCCTGTATCTGAATCGCTCCTGCTTTAGGCAGGAATATACTTGGTTAAGGGGCAATCCTTGCAACCTTCGGTGGGAAGGCCGCTGCTGGTGGTATGAATTTTCTTAATAATGGTCTTAACCGCCTGTTCCGTATCGGGGAATAGACTATCCTTGCCGATTTTATTCAGCAACCCGGTACGCTCCATAACAACCATCACCTGCCCCTTGACGCCGCACATGGCAAAACCAAGCCCCGCACTGCGAACCCGCTCAACAAGCAGCTCCAAGGCCTCCTCGCCGGAGGCATCCATATCATTAATGCCCCGGGCATCCAGCAGGATATAGCGCAGGTCCGGCTGTTCGTTACGGAATTTCATGACCTGCTCATCGAGATAGCTGGCATTGGCAAAAAATAATGCGCCGTCAAAGCGGACTACGGAGATATGCCGGCAGCCCTTCAGGCGATAGTATTCAGCACTTTTCAGCACGTTTTCCTCATGCATGGACAGGCTGGCCACCACCGGCCGCATTGATTTGTACAGGAAAACACGCCATGGAAAGGCCCACACCGACCATGATGCCCTTATCAAGATGCGGGGCAAAGTAAAGGGTCACAAGAAAACTGAGAACGGAAATGGCGCCATCATACCATTGCGCCTTCCAGGCATGGGCAAAGCCCTTGATGTTGATCAGCCCGACAACGGCCATCATGATGACCGCGGCCAGCACGGCCTGGGGCAGATGGTAGAGCAGCGGCGTAAAAAACAACAGGGTGGCGACAACCATAAGCGAGGTGACAACCGCGGAAATACCGGAAACCGCACCGGCCTGCAGGTTAACGGCGGAACGGGAAAAGGAGCCGGATGTCGCAAAGCTGGAAGTCAGTGAACCGAGCATGTTGGCCAGGCCCTGGCCGATGAGCTCCTGATTGGGATCGATTTTCTGCCCCGTCTTGGCGGCCATGGCCTTGGCAATGGCGATCGCCTCCATAAACCCGAGCAGGGCAATGATAACTGCACTGGGCAGCACCTTGAGGAAGCTTGCCAGAGTCAGCTGCGGAATGGTGAATTTCGGCAGTCCTTTGGGAATATCGCCGACCACGTCACCGCCGCCCATGACCTTGACCTTCGCGGTGTCAAGAGCTGAAGCATTTCTTATCCTGATGCGCCAGGTGTTGCCATCGGTCTGGACCCCGGCGGGAATAGCGCCTTTGGGATAGAAGGTATAATTTTCCCCCTCTTTCACCCCTTCAAATTTCATCTTGCGGACCGCGGCACGGATATCTGCAGCATGTTTCTTTGCTTCTTCCATCTTTACTTCCAGGGTATCGACTTCGCCCTTCAGTTTGATCAGCTCAAGCGACGTGGTGCCGTGTCCTGTTGCCTTGATGTTTTTCTGCTCTTCTTCCACCTTAAGGCCTTAGGGCCGCCCGTTCCTCACCCAATGTTTTTATTTCTTTTTGCAGCGCTGTTGTAATCAGCAATCTGTTGCTGAAGGCCGTCAAGACGAAGGGCGGAAAGATCAACATAGACGTCTTTATTGTAACCGGTGTAGTAGGAAATAAGGGTGGTAACGGCCACCGCCACCAGAACATTGGGGATGCGGCGGTTGATTTTCTTGAGCACCACCATGATGACCACGGCGGCGATGCCATAAATCAAGGTCGTGAGATGGGTATAATCCATGGCCGCCTTGAAGACATCCACCATGGTCTGATAATGGTGCGGGAGCCGTGTCGACATAGACCCCGAAAAATTTGGAGAACTGGGATGTGGCAATGATAATGGCCGCCGCATTGGTGAAGCCGTTGACCACCGGATGGGAAAGAAAATTCACCACCAGGCCCAGACGCAGAACGCCGAGAGAAAACTGGAAGATACCGACGACTGCGGCAAGAACGATCGAATAGGCGATGAATTCCGCTGATCCGGCGGTGGCAAGAGGTGCAAGGGATGCCGCGGACATGAGCGACACAACCGCCACAGGTCCGGTGCCGAGCTGGCGGCTGGAGCCGAACAGCGAGGCCACCATGGGTGGCAGAAAGGCGGCATACAATCCGTAATAAGGAGGCAGTCCAGCGAGCTGGGCATAGGCCATGGACTGAGGAATCAGGACCAGGGCAACGGTAATGCCGGCCATCAGGTCTGCTTTGAATTTGCCGGCATCATAATCGGTGAACCAGGCAAGAAAGGGGAAAATTTTGTATATCATTTAGCTACCTTATCATATCTCGTTCGCCTTTCTACGGGGCCGAAGGCAGCAGAAGGCGACTCTTGTTCTTCTTCTCTCCGGATCCGTTCGGCACTGAGGCAGCGCGGCTCCGAAAAACCAATTTAACAGTCGGACAACAGCGAGCTTTCACAGCAGGTAGTTTTACGAGATTCCAGTCAGGTAAAGACTGGCACTTCCTTGTTGGCCTTAGTTGCCCAGAATCTCTGCAGCGCCTCCACACTGCCGGGCATCTCTGATTCGTCTCTCATTCTCTTTCTCCTCTCTGGAAAAAATTCAAAACACCAAAACAACCGGGTGAGGATAATGCATAACACCCGGATTCCGTGTGATTTTTGAAAAGTTATTCCACACAATTTTTCCAGGTTATAAATAGCTCTCTTGCCGAGAAAGTCAAGGGAAAACTGCGCCGGAAGCCCCTCTCGCATGAAACAAAATGAACCAGGATTCAGCCAATAGCAAGCCTTTTACAAATTACACTTTTTTTCGGCGACCTTTCGGGCGATATTGCGGATTCTGCCGATATAGCGGGTGCGCTCCGCCACACTGATGGCCTTGCGCGCATCAAGCAGATTAAAGGTATGGGAACATTTCAGGCAATAATCATAGGCCGGCAGCAGCAGATTCTTGTCCAGCAGCTTGAGCGCCTCCTGTTCACAGGAATTAAAAAAGGAAACCAGAAATTCCACATTGGCGTGTTCAAAATTAAAGGCGGAAAATTCAACCTCTGCCTGATGAAAAATCTGGCCGTACTTGACCTCTTTGTTCCAGGCAATATCATAGACGCTGTTGACCCCCTGGAGATACATGGCTATTCGCTCAAGACCATAGGTAATCTCAACGGTAACCGGGCTGAGCTCCTGACTGCCGGCCTGCTGGAAATAAGTAAACTGGGTGATCTCCATGCCGTCAAGCCACACCTCCCAGCCCAGACCGCTGGCGCCAAGGGTGGGTGATTCCCAGTCATCCTCGACAAAACGGATATCATGCTGCAGCAGGTTAAGGTTAAAGCGCTTCAGGCTCTCCAGATACAAACCCTGGGAATCCGCCGGCGAGGGTTTCAGCACGACCTGAAACTGATAATAATGCTGAAGCCGGTTCGGGTTTTCCCCATACCGGCCGTCCGTCGGCCGCCGGGAAGGCTGGACATACGCCGCCTTCCACGGCTCCGGACCAAGGGCCCGCAACAGGGTGGCAGGGTGAAAGGTTCCCGCTCCGACTTCCATATCGTATGGCTGCTGGATCACGCAGCCCTGATCAGCCCAATAACGACTTAATTCAAAAATAATATCCTGAAAGTACATTTTTTCTTTCCTTTAATAAGGTGATGTCGCTGTAAAGTTGATGGCAAACGCCTAAAATAAAACAATGAAAGTGTGCAGGCAAGTTAAATATCCGTAACTGATGGCCGCGTGGATGCGAGTGCCTGCCTGGCCTCGACTTGCGGCAAAACTGAAAAATGAATGGGCAGTCACGTTGCAAGAGGGTAATGAAAAATTTACAATTGCTTAATTTGCCTTAAATTTTCCCCTCCGGCGCCTGCTGAGCTACTCAAGCAGTTGGTTAAATTATTATTGACAATACACCTACTTCGAGATAGACATAAAATTATATAAGAAATATTTTTACCGGCTCCGTAGAGCAATCAGCATTGATCTTGCTGAAAATTCGGCCGCCGGTAAGAATCTTTGGGGGGCAGGCATTTGCTGTTAAATGTCTGCAAATCACATCTTTTTTTTGGAGGGAGATATGTTAAAAAAAATCTCGACAATCGCTTTGGCCGGACTCCTCACGCTGCCTGCCATGGCTACCGCCGGCAGCACCAATGCCACCAGTGATCTGGCTGCACAGGTTGACCGGCTGACCCAGGAACTCGCCAATTTAAAAGCACAGATGGCGGCCATGAAAGAGGGTCAGGGCCCGGCCACTGACATGAAGGCCCAGAAGGAAATCGCCGATCTGAAAAGCCAGATGAAAGCCCTGGAAGATAACCAGAAACAAGCTTTTGATGATCTTGATGAAAAAAGCGCTGCCTGGGATCTTGCTTCCCGCGTTCAGCTCTTCGGCGATTTCCGCGCCCGGGGTGACTGGTACAAGAATGATCTGGTTACAACCCCGTTGACAGAGATGCCGTTTGCTGGCATTCTGCAGCATATCCAGCTAACGATATGGCATATTGGGGGATCCAGACCAACTTATGAATCCGATGACGAGATGGAAAATACCTCCATATTCACCAACCGTTTCCGGCTGAATATGCGGGTCAAGGCCACCGAGAACGTGGATTTCAAGGGACGTCTGGCCATGTATAAAACCTGGGGCACCAGCACCCTGCCCCCCAACCTGACCCAGTTCGGCTACCCCTCTTTTGACGGAACGTCAGCTCCCGTGAGCCGAGTGACTCGATTCTCCGCGTGGACCGCGCCTTTGTCAACTGGAACAATATCGGCGGACAGCCGGTCTGGTTTTCCGTCGGCCGTAGGCCCACCACCGATGGCCCTGCTGCCCAGATCCGCATGGGCCTGGATGAGAGAATGGCAACCCCGACCGCATACATGGACTGGCCTTTTGACGGAATTTCCGTGGGTTATGCCTATGCCAACCTGTTCGGCATGCAGGACGCACCCGGCCGGGTTCGTATCTGTTACGGCCGCGGTTTTGAAAACAGCCTGCAATACGACACCACATCAGTGGATCTGAACGACACGGATTTTGCCGGCGTCAGCTGGGATATCTACAATAAGGGCAATAAACTTGCCTATCTGCAGTCTTTCATGGTCTTCAATGCCTTTAATTTTCCGCAATTCGACGATAGTGCCACCAACGATTTTTACACACATGTTCTTGGGATGTTAGGCCAGCGTGAAAATGTCGGCGATGTGCTGCATACCTCCGGCGTCTATATGGATAAATGGGAGAATTTGAATTATTTTGTTGAAGGTGGCTGGAGCCGCACCATGCCGGATAGTGATACCGGTATGTTTAATGACATATGTGTCTTCGCCAGCTACAAGGACAACCTGCACCTATACCAATGACGACAATGAGGATGGCTATAATATCTGGGTAGGCGCCCGCTATGACATGGACGACCTGGGACTCAAATTCGGTCTTGAGTACAACCACGGCTCCCAGTACTGGATCGGCATGACCCCGGGTCATGATGATCTGTACACCTCCAAACTGGCCACCCGCGGCGATGTCTACGAGGCCTACCTGATCTGGGATCTGCCCACCGGCGAGGCCATTTCCAAGTATGCCAAGACCTTCATGCGCTTTGGTTATCAGCATTATGACTATGATTACACCGGTGGTTCAGACTGGAATATCAAGCCTTACGACATAATAAAGCAGAAGGTGAAGCCTTGGCCATGCTTGTTACCCTCCATCGATAAAGCTGATCAGGTCTATGTGACCTTTGAGGTGTACTTCTAAGTCTTCTCTTGAGCTGGGCGTAATCGTTGCGGCAATGAACACCCCAACGATTTCAGCCCATTTACCGTAAATCAAAAAGGGATGACCCATGCGGGTCATCCCTTTTTTCTTCCGATTACCCACCTCAGCGACCATGCTCACCCCCCTTACCTTCCCAGCATTTGCAAACTGCCCCGCCCTGGGGCATGGTGTTTTCAACCGCCATGGCGGAGTTAGCCCTCCCCCGTATACTTCGCTCAATGTCAGTTACGGGGTGGATGATGATTCCCGGCGGGTCAAAGAAAACCGGGAACGGATCAGGCAGAGCCTTGGGTTTGACATTCTTGTTTCCGGCCAGCAGGTACATGGCAGCCAGGTACAGGTGATCACGGAAAAACCGGAAGCGGATATGGAAATTGCCGGCTGCGACGCCTTTATCACCAATGTTGCCGGGGTTGGCCTGCTGATCCAACAGGCGGACTGCCAGGCGGTCATGCTCTTTGATCCGCAGCGGCAGGTGGCGGCCAATATCCACAGCGGCTGGCGCGGCAGCGTAAACAACATCATCGCCGCAACCATCAGGGTGATGACTGAGGAGTTCGCAACCGATCCGGCGCATCTGCTGGCGGCAATCAGTCCTTCGCTCGGCCCCTGCTGTGCGGAATTTGTCCATTACCCGCAGGAACTGCCTGGTCATTTCCACCCATTCCAGGTAAAATCCAAATTATTTCGACTTCCGGGCCATCAGCCGGTGCCAGCTCGAAGAGACCGGGGTAAAACCGGCAAATATCGCGGCAACCACTATCTGTACGGTCTGTGATCCGAACTGGTTTTCCTATCGCCGGGAGAAAAAGACCGGCCGGTTCTGCAGTGTTATTGGATGTGAAGGAGTAGGATGTCAGGAGTCAGGAGTCAGGAGATCAGGAATAGATAGGAGCCGGCAAAAACTCACAACATCAGTTTTTCCATCTTCTGGCTTCTGAATTCTGACTCCTGTCTTCTTTCATAACATTCCACCATGCAAACCAATCCCCGTCATCTTGCCATCACCATCCTCTGCCAAAGGCAGGAGACCGGTCAACCGGTTGATCTGATCCGGGACAACATCCTGAACAAGGCCATGCCGGCCAACGCCAAAGACTCCCAGCTCGTCACCGCCCTGGTTTACGGCGTGCTCCGCTGGCAGCGCTTTCTTGACGCCATCCTGCAGGATTTTTCCAGCCACCCGTTGGCAAAAATGAAAAACCTCACCCTCCAGGCCCTGCGGGTGGGACTTTTTCAACTCTGCTTCATGGACCGCATTCCCCCTTCCGCGGCAGTTAATGAAACGGTCAAGGCACTGAAGGAGTCCAGACAGCCCAAATGGCTCACCGGCTTTGTCAACGGTCTGTTACGCAACATTGCCAGACAGACGGAGACCCTGCCCGGCCCCTGGGACAATAATCTGATGCCGCCGGCCGTGCGCCTCAGCCATCCGGACTGGCTTTATCAACGGTGGCTTGCCCGCTACGGCGAAAATGTGGCAATACAGAATCTGCACAGCAAATAACCACCAGGCCCCTCTGGTTCTCAGGGTCAACACAAAACTCCTGCCGCGGGAAGGCTTTATCCAAGAACTGGAAAAGAGCGGCATAGCCGCCCAGCCCGGCATTTACTGCCCCGAGGCGGTTGTGCTCCCGGATTACCGGGGGGATATTGCCGGCCTGCCCGGTTACGGGCGCGGCACATTCATGGTGCAGGATGAGGGGGCCCAGCTGATTTCCCTGCTGCTGGGTCCGTTTGGCCCGGGAAAGTACCTCGATGCCTGCGCCGGTCTGGGCGGCAAAACCGTGCATCTGGCCCAGCTCATCCCCGAAGACAGCCAGGTGGTGGCCATCGAACCCAATCCGCTGCGCTTTAAACTGCTCCAGGAGAATGCCAATCGCATGGGTCTTGCTGACCGGATAAGCTGCCGGCAAACCGGGCTGGCTGACTTTCTGGAGAAGACAGACGAAAATTTTGCAGCCATTTTAGTTGACGCGCCCTGCTCCGGCCTGGGCGTGATCCGCCGCCATCCGGATATCCGCTGGAACCGCAGCCCGGATGATCTGCAACGCTATCAGGCCGTCCAGCTCACACTACTCTCTCAGGCGGCGGCACTTCTTGCTCCCGGCGGGGTGCTGGTCTATGCCACCTGCAGCATCGAGCCGGAAGAGAATGAGGAGGTGGTGGCGCAATTTCTGGCAGCCCAGCCCCAATTTGCACTCAGCAGTCCACCCTTTTTCCCGCCGGCTGCCCAGCGGTTCGTCAATAACAAAGGTTTTTTCCAGACTCAGCCCGACGAAACCCTGGACGGCTTTTTTGCCGCCAGACTGGTGAGTCGCAAGGAGTAGAGGCGGTTCGCGAACCGCCTCTACTCCAGTTCAGTTTCTCCTCACTCCTTACTACCTTACTCCTCACTTTTCACTTACTTCGGCGCACGGATGTCAAAACGCGGCATCCTCATCATCCTGCCGATCTCCTCCTTCAGATTAACCTGATCAGGATTTTCGATGCTGTGGGTCATCAGATTGGCAAACAGTTCATCCTGCTCCATCGGATGGGCATGCTCGCTGGGACCTTCGCCCTCCAGCTGAATATGGGCTGCCCAGGGAACAAAATAGTTCGTTGTCGGGAAATCGTCGTATTCGGAAATATCGAGATTGAGTCCGGCGATATAGAGAAGATTTCTCCCTTTGTAATCCGAACCGCGGCGAATGGATTCCACCACCCGGGCGAATTCCAGCTGGATATTGATCTTGGCGGCCCGCAGGGGAGGATTCTGGAGCAGTAACGATGTTGGGCATGAATTCGATGATATTTCTTTCCAGCAGGATCGATTCATCCGTTTCATGAAAGTCTTCCCGGAAGAAAAACAGCTCTTCGGTCAGCAGATCGCCGATGGGTTCCCCCGCCCCGCTCTTCCATCGATAGCCGGTGGCATCAACACGCTGGCGGAAGTCATCGGATACTTCGTAGACCTGTGAGGTGCTTGCTGCGGTAATAGGACGGACCAGGCCGCCATTGTACATCTTGGCAATATTCTGCAAACGCAGGACCAGGCCATCCTTGACAGGGTGAAAGGCAAAGTCGACAAAGGAATTCTTGACGGTGATCAGATATCTGCCCTGTTCGTCACGGTGCAGAAAAATTCGATCTTTGGCAAACCGGTATTGTTCCAGGTAGGGGGTAATGACATGGGTGAGTTTGCCGCAGGAGTCGCCGACACATTTGCCGATGCGCTGCGGCCGGGCGTATTTCCCATAAATGCCGGTTTCATGATCATAGCCCACATGGCTTGCCTGGACAATGAGCAAGATCCTCCCCATGATGGGAGTGGGGACCGTGCCTGTCAATGGCCATGATGCCGCCGACGCGGCCATGATTAAAGGGGAAAATCCCAAAATGCTTGGTGAGCAGAATAATGGGCAGGCCTTGATTTTCATCCGAGCAAAAAGCCCTGGACGGCATGATCAACCCTTTTCTGAAGCCAAGCGCTTTACAGAAATTATAGAGCCTGGGCACAAACTCCGGATAGGGCATTGCCAGACCATCAACCTTGAATGGCGCCAACTTTCTTGTCACGTAGTACTCCCGGTATTGCCTGAACATTTATCGGTATCCCCCTTTGCCTGTCTATTATTTTTTGGTCATTTAACTGCATCTCCCTATTATTATTTGGGTAAAATTACTCAATAGATGGAAAATCTTTACAGGTCAAGAATAAAATAAAATTCATCGGTGCCGCAATTGAACGCGGATGGCCAGGTACTGGCCATGAATCAATGATCCTTACCGCTAAATGGGGCAACACAAAAAGATGAAAACAGGCACGCTGAAGCAATTCACTCACCTGAATTTTTCAAGTGAGTGAATTACATTTTTTATTTGAAATAATTCAACAGGGCATGCAGGGTGGTGAGGGGGTGTGGCGGGCAGCCGGGAATATAGAGATCCACCGGAATCAGGCTGTTCAGGTCGCCGACCACCTCGGGGCTTCCCCGGAAAGGCCCGCCGGAAATGGAACAGCTGCCGCTGGCAATAACCACCTTCGGCGCCGGGACAGCCTCATAGGTGGTCAGCAGAGCGGCCTGCATATTCCTGGAAATCGGCCCGGTAACATGAATGCCATCGGCATGCCTGGGAGAGGCGACAAACTGGATCCCGAAGCGGGCAAGATCAAAAAACGGGGTATTCAAAACATTGGTATCGGCTTCGCAGGAATTGCAGCCGGCGGCGGAAACCTGGCGCAGCTGCAGGGAGCGGCCAAACAGTTTTTTAAAATGTTTTTTTGCATTGTCGGCAAGCCTGGGCAGGTTGCCATCGGTCAGCAGATGTTCTTTTTTGGCAACGCCGAGTTCAAAGTTCTGGGTGAACTGGACAAAATCACCCTTTGACAGGGTTTCGCATTGGCCGCAAAAAACACAGCGGCCGAGATCAATCAGACCATTATCGGCATCAATCGCATCCTGCGGACACAGGTCGGCGCATTTCTTCATAAGTGCTGCCGGGCAATTCTTGTGAACTTTCGGCATCCCCCGGTATCTCTTATTGAGGGTAATCGGCGCTTTCGGATATTTTGAGGTGCGGCACCCCTGCTCCATTCTATTCTGTATTATTTTCAACATTCCAAAATCCTCATTGGCTTTGCGCAAAAGAGCAACAATAGGCAGCGTAGCTGCTCACAAAATCGAAACCAAGCCCTTACAGATCAAAGCCGCAATATGAAAGGTTAAAGCTTTTATTGCAGAGCGGAAAATCCGATATCCCCTGATTGCGAAGCGCCATGGCCAGTCCCGTCCAGTTGTGAAACGAAGGATCTTTGACCTTGTAGCGCAGGATCTCGCCTTCCGGACCTGTCAGCAGGCAATGGGAAGTTTCTCCCCGCCAGCCTTCATTAATGGTGACGACAAAGGAGGACGGCGCAAGCTTGCAGTCGCCGGCCAGAACACTTTCCGTCTCGACCTGTTTTGCCAGCAATGTTTCGATCAACAGAAAGGCATGCGCTATTTCCTCTCTTCTGACCGTGGCCCGGCTGGCGACATCGCCATCGGTCTTGTTATTAATATTAGCAGGCAATTCAGCATAGCATTCGGTGGGAAAACTGACCCGGGCATCATAAGCAAGACCTGAGGCCCGTCCCGCATAGCCGACAAGGCCGAGCTTTTCCGCCGTTTCCCGGTCAACCGTCCCCGTGAGATCAAAACGGGCCTGGACGGTGTGGGCCGTAAACAGCAGATCACAGACATGTTCGACCTCAGGCTTTGTTTCCTTTATTTTGTCGATGAGGAGCTGGCGCTGCTCCTGGCCCATGGTATAGGCAACGCCTCCGGGCCGGACCAGACCTTTGCCGAAACGGTTGCCGGAAAGCACCAGCAGGAGATTGAGAAATTCGCCTCTGAGCCGACCGAAATAAGCCGCCGGCGGGTTAAAGGCCACGTCACCGCTCAAGGCGCCGAGATCACCGACATGGTTGGCAATACGTTCCAGCTCAAGGGCAATGGTGCGGACGATTCTGGCCCCCTCATCAACGGCCAGGGAGCCCAGGGATTCCATGGCCTGGGCGTAGCACAGACTGTGGCCGATGGCGGTATCGCCGGCAATGCCTTCAACGATAATGGGCATCCGTTTCCTCGGCACCTCAAGCAGCATTTTCTCAACGCCGCGATGCTGATAGCCGAGCTGGATCTCCAGGTGGAGAACCTCTTCGCCGATGCACTGAAAACGGAAATGCCCCGGCTCAATGATCCCGGCATGCACCGGCCCCACGGCAACCTCATGAATTGCCTCGCCTTCCACCGGGAAATAATCGTAATTGCCGGGGATATCCTGGGTGTAATCATTGCCGAAGATATCTTCCCGCTGCCGGAAGTTGGCATGATAGCGGACATGTTTGAGCCACGGATGCTCATAAGGCCGCACCCCGTACTGTTCGGCGATCTCCCGCTCGAACATGTGAAATTTTTCGCAGTCTGCGGTCAAGGCATGATAGGCTTCGGCAACATCACTGCCGGTGACATAAAGTCCACCATCATTACGCAAGACGGCCAGGACCTTCAGTACGCCGTTATCCTCATAGGCAAAATAGTGGACGATCTGGCCGCCATCCAAGGCGAATCCCGATAATTCCTGGCGAAAAACATGAAAAGGCAGATGAGGGATATCGCTTCGTTTTACTGTTTCGCCGTTTGCAATTTTAAGGAGGTTACCCATTCAAACCACCCCCGATGGCTGTGATTGCGTTGATAATCGTTTGATAAAGACTTTCCGGGAGCCACACACAGAGGACCGCCGAGGTCAACAAAAGCGCATAGGAGGGCAGGATCCGCAAAAATTTTTCCTGCACCAGGATATCATTATCATGCTGGGCAAATGACATGCGCATGACGAGACGCGCGGCACCGGCAAAAATGAGGATAAGACAGAAAATGAAAATGGTGATGCTGACAAAACGGCCGCTGCGGAAGGCTCCGATGATGATCAGCAGCTCACTGATGAATATGCCGAATGGCGGGAAGCCTGAGATCCCGGCAAAACCGGCAAAAAAGGCGATAAAAGGTCTTGGGCAGCAATTTCGCCATATTGCCTGTGTTCCTGATCAGTTTCGTGCCGTAGCCGAGAAGAATATTGCCGGACGACAGAAACAGGGAGGACTTAATGAGCGAGTGATGGATCAGATGCAGCATGGCCCCGTACGTGCCCAACCCCCCGATGGCGATACCGAAGGCAATGATCCCCATGTTTTCGATACTCGAGTAGGCCAGCATCCGCTTGTAATCGGTCTGATTCATAATAAAAATCGCCGCAACGGACATGGACAGCAGACCGAAAACAATAAGGACATTGCTCGAATAGGCGCCGAGCCCTGCAGCATAGAGCAGGGTGTGGGTCTTATAGACCCCGAGAAACGCGCAGTTCAGCAGCGCGCCTGACAAAAGGGCTGAGGCAGGACTGGGAGACTCGCTGTGGGCGTCGGGAAGCCAGGTATGCATGGGCGCAAGTCCCATCTTGGTGCCGTACCCGATGACCACAAAAACAAATCCCGCCTTGAGCCAGACCTGATCGAGACTTGCGGCCACGGCTTGCAGGGCGGAAAAGGAAAGCGGCACATCCACCTTGCCGATGTCCATGGACAGGGTGATGAAGAAAGACCCGAGTAGAGCCAGGGCAATGCCCACCGAGCAGATCAGCACGTATTTCCAGGTTGCCTCCAGAGCCTCTTTGGAGCGATGCACAAAGATCAACGGGGCGCTGACCAGGGTGGTCGCCTCGATGGCTATCCACAGGACGATGAGATGATCAGCCAGAGTCACCATGCTCATGGCAGCCAGGAAAAAAAGCATGCAGCCGATAAAAACATGCTCATTCTCCATTTCCGTCTCTTTCATGTAGGAAACGCTATAAATAGAGATGAACAGAAAGATGAAGGAGGTGACCAGAAGCACCAGGGTGCCTTCCGGAGTGGCGCGGAAATAAGCATCAAACATTGGTGCTGAGATCTTCAGCCAGCACATCCCGGTCAGCTGCACATGCAAAAGAGCGGCGATGACAAGAATGATCCTGCCGAGCTTCACAGGGAGAAAGGTTGCCATTATTCCGGCAAACAGGGGTATGAGGAAAACCAATTCTAACATATTCTCAATCCTTTAATCTGCCAAGCAGTGCGGTGTCCACATCGTCAAAAGCGCTGTTGATGTTATGCAGAACAATACCCATAATCATCACGCCGACCAACAGATCGAGCAGCACGCCGAATTCAACCACGTACTGAGTATGAGATTCCTTTGCCAATGCCGCGCCCACCAGATAGATACCATTTTCCATCATCAGGTAACCAATAACCTGGGTAATCGCCTTGCGTCGTGCCATCAACAAAAAAAGACCTGAGGCCATGGTGGTGATGGCGGTGATCAGCAGCAGGGCATGGCCGCCGGGAAGGGAAATATTCAGTTGTTCAGTAATATAGGCTGAAATAACGATAAAGGCCAAACCGGTAAAAAGTGAGGCATGATAGCCGACAAACGGCTCGACCTCCGTTCTGATTTTTACCTTGTTTACGGCAATATACATAAAACCGGGGATAAGGATCCCTTTAATCAGAATCATGATCTGCAGAAAAAGAATACTGCCGGCGCCAATTCCATGTTGCTGATCAAGAAACAATGGCACCAGGGAAACCAGAACCCCTTGAAAGGCCATTATCCTGACTAATCCTACAAGCCTGTTTGAACTTAATGACAAAAGAACGGACAGCAGCACAAGGGACAGTATTGCATCGGAAAGCTGTATCATTGGACGAACTCCATGGTAAGAATGGCCGCAAAAAATACCAGGGCAAAGGAGGTCAGAATAAACTTGGGCACCAGATCCATCTTGTATCTGGCCATAATGGATTCCGTTATCCCCACGAAAACGTAAATCAGGCCCATGATGCCGTAGAAGATCAGGCCGTTCAGATAGACGTTATCCAGTTGAAAGGGATAAAGCAGACAGGTGATAAAGGCGGAATAAAAAAACAGCTTCAGGTAGGCGCCCAGTTCAATAAGGGCAAGATCCGGCCCGCTGTGATCAAGAATCATGACCTCGTGAATCATGGTCAACTCAAGATGGGTAGCCGGGTCATCCACCGGAACCCTGGAGTTTTCTGTCAAAAGAACGATAAACAAGGCGAAAATGACCAGCAGCAGCAGCGAAGCAACCGGACTCCACAGGTTGATGGCCGTTGGTCCTGTGAAGAAGGCGGCAAAGCTGAAAGAGCCGTTCAACCGGTAAAAAAGCAGCAGGATAACAAAGAGTGTCGCCTCGGCAAGCGTGGAAAAATAGGCCTCTCTGGCCGCTCCCATACCCTCAAAGGGTGAAGCAGTATCCAGGGCGGCTATAATGGTGAAGAATCGGCCAAGCCCCATGAGATATAAGAGGATGATCACGTCACCATGAAAGGATAAGAGCGGTTTTATCCCGGCGAAGGGGAAAAAAAGCAGCACCATGACCACGCTGCAGAAGGATACCACCGGCCCCAGCTTAAAAACAAAACTTGAGCTGGTGCTGTACACCGAACCTTTCTTAAAAAGCTTGGCAAGGGTATAGTACTTTATCAGAATGGGGGGACCCTTTCTTCCGGCAATGTACGCCTTTACTTTCATAATAATTGCTGACAGGAAAGGTGCAGCAAGTATAGCGAAGCAGAATGATACGATTGATTCCATCCATTACCTCTGTAGATTTTGCAGTTGTACCGATTCCATGCCTGAACTTTAGAGAAACAACAACATCACGATGATTGCCGCAACAATATAGGCGATATAGAGATGAATATTCCCATGCTGTATCCAGCGCAGCATCTGCAGCAGATGAAAAAACGGTTTGATTATCATTTCGTGAATTTTGCTTTCCGCGACATCAATTACCTCGGTATGATAAATCGTCTGTCCCGGAAAAATCTTCCTGATGCCTGAATAAAAAGTCTTTACCGGGACAAAGGGGCGGTAAAAATCGATCATGGAAGCGGCATAGGAAGTGCCGGTATACTGCATTCTGACCGTGGGCCTGGTAAAACCGCACCCCCAGGTTGGCCCGGCACTCACTTCCTTCCGCCAGTAAAGCAGCTTGCGCAAGATCGAAACGGCCAGAAACAGGGCAATAAAAAGAGCAGCGGTTTTGGCGATGTTGCGCAGGATAACAATAAAAGTATCCGGGTTATAAGCAGCCACCAACGGAAGATCGCCGATACCCTTAAAAGCCAGACGGACAAAAGGTTCCGGCAGAACGCCGATCAGCAGACATGCCGCGGCAAGAAAAACCATGGTCAGCTTCATTGAAAAACCAACCTCGCTTGCCTGAGCGGCCTTATCGGTCCGCGGCTCACCCAAAAATGCCAGCCCTACCACCTTGGTGAAACAGGCAGTGGCAAGTCCTCCTATTACTGCCAGCGAGATGATGGCAAGCGCGGAGAGAATAAACGCGGTGCGCTGGAGATGAATCCCCTGAAAACTGCCGTAATAAATGAGAAATTCGCCGATAAAGCCACTGAATGGCGGGAGGCCTGAAATTGCCAGAGAGCCGACCAGAAATGTGCGGCCTGTGACAGGCATTCTTTTTAACAGCCCCCCCAGCTGATCGATAGATCGTGTTTTTGCCTTATGCAGTACAGCCCCGGCCCCCATAAAGAGAAGGGATTTGAATATCGAATGATTAAAAACATGCATGAAGGCGCCGGCAAAACCGAAAAAGGCCATGGCCTGGGTTCCGGTAGCCACCCCGAGCATACCCACTCCGAGACCGATCAGAATAATCCCGATATTCTCGACACTGCTATAGGCCAGCAGCTTTTTCACGTCCTGGTTGCCAAGGGCATACACCACCCCAAGAACCCCGGTGACCATGCCGACAATCAGGACGATCTGGGCAAAAATCATGGAGGGTACGGCAAGCAGGGCATACATGCGGATGATACCGTAGATGCCCATCTTGATCATCACTCCGGACATGATCGCCGAAATATGGCTTGGGGCAGCCGGATGGGCGTAAGGCAGCCAGATGTGCAGCGGAAAGATACCTGCTTTCGAGCCGAAACCGATGAAAGCCAGGACAAAAACCACGAGTTTTACCGTGTCGGGAATTGCCGCGAATCCCGTGAAAGCAAAACTGCCGGTATAGCTGTAGATAAGCGCAAAGGCGGCAAAGAGAAACATGGCACCGCCCTGGGCAAAGATAAAATAAAGGTAGCCGGCCTGCCTGGTATCTTTATTTTGAAAGTCATAGACGACAAGAAAATATGAAGAAATCGACATGATTTCCCAGGCCAGGGCAAAGGTGGGAATATTGTCTGCACAGGCAACCAGGGCCATGGAAACGATCAGAATCGCGTTAAAGAAATAATTGATCGCCGTTCTGGTGGAATGCTCCGGTTTTTCCATATAATGGAAACTATACAGCACGGCCAGCGGTGAAATAATAAAGATCGGGACAAGAAAAAAAGCGGATATACTGTCCATCTGAAAGGACAAGGTAAAGATATGCAACCACGGCAGGGAATATGTCGCGGCAGCACCTGGGTGCAAGAGCACGGAAAGGGCGTCAAAGAGTCCCAGTATGCAACCAGCGGCAATCAGGACGCAACAGCCTGCTTTCATCATCGTGAAATGCCGATGCATGAGGAGAGGCAGAACACCGCCACATACTATCACAGCAAGAGACAGAAAAAAGGTATCCATAATCCCCCTTTTGCAAAAATTACCTTAATGCATATATCAGCGGCAACCCGAAAGTGCACTACCCCCTCACGCTCACTACAGACTATCCTAGTAATCGCATCAATGACGGCCAGAGGAGTTATTTCAGCCCCTGCCGGCTGTTCTTGGCAGGCGGCGAAATTGTGGCCTTTAATACAGCTCTCATGTTCGTAAAGTCAAGCAAAAAATTTCTTACAATTTTGTTTTTTTAATTTTTTGATTTTCTATTCGCTAAGTTATCAGTATAATAATAAAAAGAGTGATAATACTTTTCCCTCTCATAAGCGTTACTTAAAAAAATTTCTCTCTTTCTCCACGACCAGCCTTCTGATATTATTTTGATCGCCAATACACATCCTGCAGGTTACACTGTTTTTAATTTGTACACTCTATATTGTTTCCATTCCCATAATAAACCATTTTTCTGTATACTCCTGTATACTCTAAGTTTCTTTACCTTATGGAACCTGACACTATCCGTATCCGGGGCGCCCGGATGCACAACCTGAAAAATATTGATGTTGATCTGCCGCGCAACCGGCTGATCGTTTTCACGGGCCTGAGCGGCTCCGGCAAATCCAGCCTTGCCTTTGACACCCTTTATGCCGAAGGGCAACGGCGTTATGTTGAGTCTCTTTCAACCTATGCCCGCCAATTTCTCGGCCAGATGGATAAGCCTGACGTTGACTCACTGGAGGGATTATCTCCGGCCGTATCCATCGAGCAGCGCACTACCAGCCGCAATCCCCGCTCCACCGTGGGCACGATCACGGAAATCTATGACTACCTGCGACTGCTTTTCGCCAGGGTCGGCCATCAGCACTGCCCTGACTGCGGCCGGGAAATCCGTCCCCAGTCCATCGAGAATATGGTTGACACCTTATTGTCCATGCCGGAGGGGACCAAGTGCGTTCTGCTTGCTCCCCTTGTTGACGGCAGAAAAGGAGAACATGCCGATATCCTGAATAAACTCCGCAAGGAAGGGTTTGTCCGCGTCAGGATTGACGGCGAATTCCGCAATCTCGATGAAAAAATCGAGCTTGCCAAAACAAAAAGGCATACCATTGAGGCGGTGGTTGACCGCATTGTCATCAAACCTTCAGCCAGACAGCGACTTGCCCAGTCCACCGCCACTGCCGTGCAGCTTACGAATGGTTTTCTGCTGGCCTCTCTTCCTGATACCAATGAGGAAAAACTTTTCAGCGAGCGGGCGGCATGTGTGCAGTGCGGCACGAGCCTGCTTGATCTGAGTCCCCAGCTCTTTTCCTTTAATAACCCCAAAGGGGCCTGTGAGGAATGCGGCGGACTCGGGGTGAAGCATTTTTTCGATCCCCATCTGGTTGTTCCCGACCCCAGCCTCTCCCTGCGCCAGGGGGCCATCGCCCCATGGCGGAATCGGGCATCGTCATCCTATTCCAGTCAACTGCTTGAGGCCCTGGCCAAACATTATTCCTTTACGATGACAACACCTTTTGCCAGGCTGCCGGAGAAGGCCAGGAATGCTATCCTCTATGGAACAGGCCGGGAGTCCATCTTTTTTCACTATGCGCGGGGCAGCCGCACGCTCACCTCGCAAACGCCTTTTGAGGGTGTTTTACCGCAGCTTGCCCGGCTTTACCTGGAAACAACCTCAAGCGCCAGCCGGGATGAACTTGCCCTATTCATGAACGAACAAACCTGCCCGGCCTGCCATGGAGCGCGGCTGAAACCATCTGCTCTGGCGGTACGTGTCGGCCAGTGGGCCATCCATGAACTGACCGCCCTAAGTATTATTCAGCTGGCGGCGGAATTACCGCGCATCAATTTCAGCCAGCAGGAACAATTCATCTCCGAGCCTATTATCAAAGAAATCCATAACCGGCTCACCTTTCTGCTTGACGTCGGACTCGGCTATCTGTCCCTGAACCGGACCGCGGCAACCCTTTCCGGCGGTGAAGCCCAGCGTATACGGCTGGCCTCACAGATCGGCTCACGGCTGGCCGGCGTTCTCTATATTCTGGATGAGCCGAGTATCGGTCTGCATCAGCGGGATAATGAAAGACTGATCAAAACCCTGACCAATCTCCGCGATATCGGCAACACGGTGATTGTTGTCGAACATGACAGTGAAACGATCGCTGCCGCCGATCATGTGCTCGACATCGGGCCCGGAGCCGGTGTCCATGGCGGCCAGGTTATTTACAACGGACCGGTGGCCGGTTTGCTCGCAGAAGAAGCCTCGCTGACCGGGGGCTTTCTTTCCGGCCGTCTTGAAATCCCGATACCGGCCAAAAGACGTCAGCCTCGATCAAAAAAAGATTGGATTCATCTCGCCGGATCTGCAGTAAACAATTTGAAAAAGGTGGATACAAGTTTTCCCCTCGGATTGATGACATGCGTCACCGGTGTATCCGGCTCAGGCAAAAGTTCACTGGTCATGGAATGCCTTTTTAAAGGCGCCAAGGAAGGCTTGGGCAAATCAAGCTATGATGGCGCAGGACAGTTTGGCTCCATTACCGGTCTTGATAAAATAGACAGCGTTATCGATATTGACCAGAGCCCCATTGGCCGTACGCCCCGCTCAAACCCCGCCACTTACACCGGCGTGCTCACCCCGATTCAGAGAACTGCTTGCCCG
This sequence comes from uncultured delta proteobacterium, assembly GCA_963729825.1. Classification (GTDB taxonomy): domain Bacteria; phylum Desulfobacterota; class Desulfobulbia; order Desulfobulbales; family SURF-16; genus SURF-16. Next base: position 23,338 of record CAVSQR010000081.1, read on the forward strand.
CCTGCCCGAATCCCGGGCGCGGGGCTATAAACCGGGCCGTTTCAGCTTCAATCTGAAAGGAGGTCGCTGCGAGGCATGCGAAGGAGACGGGGTGATCAAAATCGCCATGCATTTTCTGCCCGATATCTATGTAACCTGCGAGACATGTAATGGAAAGCGCTACAACCAGGAAACACTGGAAATCAGGTACCGCGGGAAAAACATCTGCGGAAATTCTGGCCATGAATGTGGAAGCGGCTCTGCAATTTTTCACCAACATCCCGGCTATCAAAAATCGTTTGCAGGCCCTGGTGGACGTGGGCTTGTCCTACATCTCTCTCGGCCAGTCGTCTGTAACCCTTTCCGGCGGGGAGGCCCAGCGGATCAAGCTGGCCCGCGAACTGCGCAAACGGAGGTACGGGTAAAACCCTCTACATACTTGACGAACCAACCACCGGTCTGCATCCCGCAGACATCAAATACCTGCTGGCAGTGCTTTCCCGGCTGGTTGACAATGGCAATACGGTTGTTATCATTGAACACAATCTCGATGTGATTAAAACTGCCGATTACCTCGTTGATCTCGGACCCGAAGGAGGGGATGAGGGTGGTGAGATTGTTGCTGAGGGGACGCCCGAGGAAATAGCAAAAGCACCAAAATCATATACCGGTATGTTTTTAAAGCAGATCCTGACATGAGAGAAGTTAATTGGTTGACTGGATAAGCCCTTCAGTGGTAAAGATTTAGCCTGTTAAGCAACAATATCATGCAATTTTTAATCCTCAAAAAAAGGAACGACCCATGGCTGAACAGAATGAAAAAAATGCTTCCCCACAGGGTGAAGCTCCTGTTTTTAGGTTACAGAAACTGTATCTGAAGGACCTCTCTTTCGAAAATCCTAATGCTCCGGAAACCTTTCTGGTACCGCAGGAACCGAAAGTTGAAGTGAATCTTGGACTAAAAAATAAGAAACTGGAAAATGATCATTGGGAAGTCAGCCTGTCGGTAACCGCGACCGTAACCAATAATAAGGATGGGAAAACGCTTTTTATCGTTGAAATCGAACACGCAGGTGTCTTTATCCTGAAAAACATCCCGGAAGAACATCTGGCCATGGTTCTCGCAGTTGATTGCCCTACCCTGATATTTCCTTTTACCCGGCAGATCATGAGTCAGGTTTCCGTTGACGGGGGTTTTATGCCCTTCCTGATGGAACCCGTGAACTTCATGGCCCTTTTCCAAAATGCCATGAGAAAGAAACAGGAACAGGCAAAAGCAAACGAAACACAGCAGTAATTACAGGCAATTATAAAAAAAGGCACCAGATGGTTTTATTAACCACCTGGTGCCTTCCGGCATACCGTTATTTTTTCTGCTTTCCTTAATTTACGGCAAGACAACCGGTCTAAGAAGTATTACCAATTCTTTTCGTTCTTTGAGCCGCGCCGCTTTCTCCAAAGAGTTTGCCGCCCGGGCCCGGAATATCTCCCAGACCCGGGATCTGCGACTCGGAATAATCGCTGGTACTATCAATTAATCCGCCGACGATCAGCATCTCGCCGTTTTTTATCTTCACCAGGGTCGTCATTTCCCGGATATCCACTTCCGGCAGGCCTACTTCACTTCCGGCTGTGCCGAACTGCTTATACTCAATGGGGGTCTTAACCTTTGACGTCACTGGCGTCAAGGTGAGAATCACTTCATTGTCATCAACGATCGTGGCAATAACAGCCATACCCAGCCCGGACATCACGCTTGAGGTTTCCACACTGTATGTGACCACGCCGTCTTCTACACTGACGTCCACGTTGTTAATATAGGTGAGGGTCGAGCCAACGGATATCATGGCCGGTTGGCCGTTCATCACGCTGAGTTTGGGGTTGGAAATAACCTCCACATGGCCCTGTTCTTCAATGGCATCCAACACAAGGCCAAAGTTCTGGGTATTGATCGTGAGAAATTTATTCTGGGTGCCCAAGTCATGATACAACGGATTCAGCTTCTGAAAATCCATGGATAAACTAAAGGGGTTGCCGGGATTCTGCAGCAGATCTTCCCAGTTGATACCTGTCCTGTTGTCCGCAGAGAGGGTCACCTCCACAATTTTGGCCTCAATAGACACCTGCCTGTACAGCTCTTTTTTAAGGTTTTCTATATAATTGCCAACTTTTTCCAAAAGTGACCGGGGCGCGGTAACGGTAATCAGACCGACAGGCTTATCAATTGTATAATATCCTTTGCCGGGTTTCCGGTTGGAGACCACAGCGGGCTGCGCGGTTTCAGCGCCTGCCAGCATCTGCTGGCCTGCCGGTGCTGCGGGCGGGGTTACAACCTCTTCAGTGGTCCAGATATCGAGTATCTGATCAAGATTCTGCCTGATATTTGCCCAGATATCAAAGCTGTTGGCATTTTCAGGCTGACTGGTAATCTGTATTTTGCCTGTCATCTCATGGGATGCCACCTTATTGCCGCCGAGCACATCCCCACCAACGCCCATATTGAACTGGGGTGACATAAACGGCATGGCAATATGGAATTTTTTGGTTTCCTTGTGTTTGACAATGATGGAATTTCCTTTCACCTCATGAAAATAATCCAGCTGACGCAGAATATTGTCAATGGATTCAAAAAAATCATCCTCTGCCCTGATATCAACATCAACAAGAGCACCCTGGTCAACATCATTGGCCCAGCTGACATTCATCCCCTTCAACACCGCAAGTTTCTTCATAATTTCCCTGAGGGAGACAGGGGCGGCATTAGATGAAATATCTGCTCCCACAGGGATAGCAAAATCATCTTTCCCGGTATTCTCTGTTTCGGAAAGCAAAAAGGTTGGTTGCTGAAACCGGGAAGGCAATTCGGCCGGCCCAACCTTCTCCTTTTCAGAGTCGTCCGACTGGAAGGCATCAGCATTAACAGCTTGTGAAGTATGTTTTTTCAGAAAATCCTGCGCTTGCTGTTCTCCTTTGAAATCCGGTGCTTTTTTCGAACAACCGGCAAGAAATGAGAACAGCATTAAAGAAACCAGGATCAGTGCGCCACTTCTCAACCTGTGTCTGAAGGGCATATCGGTGTTTTGCCGATTTTCCAGGCAAATGCTCCCCTGCGACCCATGACAAGAAAAGCGTGTTATCATTTTCATCTTTATTTCCATACCTTTCGTGGCAGACAGTGGCTGGTAACACTTCAGCCTGCCCGCAGCCTTTGAGAAATGAAGTCAGGACTTCTACCTGTGAAGCCGTTCCTTGATATATTTTTCCAAATCCGCCGGAACCTTGTAACCTGACAGGAGTATCGTCTGGTACTCTTTAGAGGCATTTTCCGCATCACCCATTTTATCATAAATTCTGGCCTTACTCACCAGAGTCTCTAATGATGTCCCATAAATTTGTTCAAACCTTTCCAAAAGCGACAATGCCATTTCATTACTGCTGTTCTGCTCACTGAAGGCGGCATAACTCGCCAAGGCCTGCCGTGACGGACGCTCGCCGCTCACGGCAAAATCAAAGTAGCTCTTTGCCTCTTTTACCATCTCCATGTTTGCCAGACTGAGAGCGGTCTGTAAAGCAACATCGGATCGTGCGGCAGCAGCTTGGAGGCGATTTGCCCATAGTGGGCGGCCTTGGCATTTAACCCAAGTTTTACCAAAGACAAATAGGTTATCCGTTTGGCAAGATCACCATTTTCAGGCCACGATTGGAATGCCTTTTCATAGAAAATTACCGCCTCCGCATAATTTCCGGCATCTTCCAGATTTTTTGCTTGGCGGATATACTTTCGCGCTTCCAGTTTCTCTCTGGGAACTTCCATGCGCTTGGTGACCGAAATGGCCTCTTTTTTAATTGCAAGTTTCTCCTCCGCCCGTTCCGGCCAGGTAAAACCGTCACTTTTTTGCGAGTCACTTCTCTGCGAAATAACTATCGTATTATAACGTTCTTCCTTGGACAGATCTTTGAGGTTGATGAATGACGTCAAGAACAAAATCCCAGGGGACATCGTTCAAGGCCAAGGTCAGCGAACCGTTCACTTTCTCATCAACCACTATATTCCGACCGCTGATTTCACCAATGAGGCGAAAAACATTGTGCAGATCGATCTTATAAAAATCCACTGAGATTCTTTGCTCAGTGTATCCGGCTAAGGCAAAATCCGTCTTTTTGTCTTTGACGGCAGATTTACTGGATTTTGTCACAGACGCAGAGTGCGTTTTTTCTCAGCAGCTTGGGACGCAGCGGCTGCTGTGGGAGTTTTTGCAGCAGAGGATAATGCTGGGGTACCCTGGGCAATCTCGGCCGCTGACAAGCCCGTGATTTCAGCGATGAGCGGAGTAGGATCTGCCGCTGGCTCAACATTAATCAAAAGCCCGTCTTGCTGGACAGCTATGGAATAACGGAAAAGATCGTCTGTTGCAGAATCAAGAATAACACGGGCGCCATCCTTATAATTCTCTGTACGGACAAGACTGATCGGAGAAGCATCATTAGTGGGAATGGCATGCCCTTGCGTGGCAATTCCAGGGAGATCCACAATCAATCGAGCGGGATGATCTTTTTCCTTTGCCAGCTCAGTTGACTGATATTTCTGAATCGGCCCATCAGCCAGCAACTGTACCTTGGTCATGCTTCCTGACCAGTCAATGTTAATGTCCTTGATCAATCGTTCAGGGGCCTTACTCTGGGTCGTTGCCGGCGCCTGTGTATCATTTTCAAATTGCACAAGAATATCATTGCCGCTGCTTGTTACCGAATATGGGCGGTCATCGGCAAGAAGAAGTTCAATTCGAGCAACAGCCGGATTCTGGTCGGTGAGCACGACTCCTTTAATCGAGGTGACCGGTCCTTTATCAACCTTGATCGGGAAATTAATTGACCCGACAAAATTTCCATTGGCAATATCAATAATTAGCCTGTGGGGACTGAATAATTCATACATGGTGTAGGCCGGAACTCTATCACCGTAAATCCGACATAACCAGGAATCTGTATTTTGTTGCCACTTAAGATCACTGATCTGGTATGAATCCGCCTTGATTTCATCCTCTGCCGCGACCGAATTCAACGGGACACAGAGCAAGATGAGAACGGCTATCAGACATACATTTTTCAAACGGGTCATCAGGGTCATTGTTGCTTTTCCCCCTCTTTCTTTAGAAGCATTTCCACAAATTTATAGCGCTCCTCACCTGCAGTAGTTTTATACCGCTGCTTGATAACAACTGTGTTATTGGTAATACTGTCGACAATCCCAGCTCTGCCAATCTCGGTTCCATTCCTTATGGTATATCCTCTGCCAACGGAATCCTCCACCATGGCCAAAGGGCCATCTTCTGTAATAACAATGGCAACAAGAGTGAGCTGACCCGGTTCAAATTTCTGCATCCCCATGAGTTCCTGTTCGGGAACTTCCAGGCCGGAGGTGACAACCTTTTCCTTTATAAACGGCATAAACGGATCGGAACTGACCCTCTCGATTATAAACAAAAGAATCTGATCTCCCTTCCAGAAACTGAATAAGCTCTCTTACTTTCTCGGAATACTCTTCTTGAGCTTGCTGGCTGGAAGCATCGGTATTTTCAGCAGCTCATTTGCCTGCACCTCAGTCAGCAATAAAAAACCCGCCAACACGAGGACAACACAAAAAAATACTTTTCTGAGTGCTGAAAATATATTCCATTTTTGCGTGTACATTTGTGGAGTTTTATCCCCCGACTTTCAAATTTACTTTTTCGTTATTTTTTTTCTTGTCTTGTGCCTGCGGTGCAGGCTCAACAAACCGGTATGTGACAAGACTGAATGTGGTCTCTAGGATCATTTCTCCCGCCTGCGGCTTCGGGCCACCCATATTTATGTTGGAAACCGTGACTATTCTGGACAAATCACTGATTTTATCCAGAAAAACGCCAACATTATGATACGTTCCCCTCACCTTGATATCCACCGGTATATCGGCGTAAAATTCTTTTCTCATTTCATTTTTGGGGATGAAAGAAAGAAAATCCAGACCGGAATTTTGCCCAATATCCGAAATGCTTGTTAAAAGTGAAGGGATCTCCTGCTGCTGCGGGAGCAAAGCGGAAGCCTTGGCAAACATCAACTTGGTTTCAGCCATTTCCGCGCGGTGCTTCGTTATCTCCCGGGATGCCTTTTCCACCTTTGTTATTTCATCTTCCAATTTTTTCTGCTGAGATAGCAACTTATTAATCTCAACTGTTTTTGGGGAATAGCTCAAAAAATAAAAAGCAACGACATGGTAATAGAATTGCGCCAACACATATTATAGTCTTATGCAGTGGCCTGAGCTGGGCAACCTTTTCATCAAGAAATGAGTTGATGGCCTCTTGGATCTTGACTTTATCTATATTCATTTCACTTTATCCTGATCAGCTTGCGCCTTGTCGCTTTCAGGGTTCTTGATCTCCAAACTCAGGGTAAATGATTTCAAGTCCTGGCCCGCTATCGTGGTCAAAGAAGATTTTCCAAGAGTAGCGCTGGAAAAATATGGAGACGCAGTTAAACGATCCATGTAATCAGCCAGCCTCGTATTGTCCAAAGCGATTCCGGTAAGAGCGACCGTATCCCCGGACTGTTTTAAACTCTGCAGCCAGATGCTGTCCGGAGGTGTTGCTTTGGCAATTTCATCAAGTAAATGAACAGTAATTTGCGATGTTGATTTGAGCTGCTTAATGACATCAATTTTTGCCGTCAATTTTTGTTTATCTTGCTCAAGTTGCTTAATCTCATTAAGAATCACATTATATTTTGCTTTTTTGTCATTCAAATTCTTAATGTTTGTCTGCAGTGATGTCACCCTCTGGTTCATACTTAACGAAGCCATTACCAACAATGCAAGCAAGACAACCAGTGAGGCTATAAAGGCAATTACCTCATTTCTGGTGCGCAAACGCTTTTTCATTTGCCGGACAGGCAATAAATTTATTCGTATCATGACACTCTTTCGCTTGTACTTAAAAGGTGCATCAAATATACCTAAAAAGGACAAGGCCTGCTTGCCAGACCCATGGAAATTGCCATTTCAGGCGCAATATTTTTTAAATAATCAGGATCTATTCTGTTTGCATCGACACCGGTCATGGCAAAAGGATTGAAAACCTCTACCGGCAATCCTGTCTCTTCACTGAAATACGAATCCAGCCCCTTTACTTTGGCCCCGCCGCCACTCAAAACAAGCTTGGTCAAAGCACTATCAGGGAAGTTTGAGTTATAAAAATCAATGGCCTTCTTGATCTCCATAATCCACTGGGTCGTCGTGCTGATAAATATTTCCGCAAGCTCTTCCTGTTTTTCAGCCGGCGGCAATGCACCGATCTTCAAGGATTCAGCCTCTTCAAAATCAAGGTCGAATTTCCCCTGAATCTGTTCGGTGAGCTGTTTGCTGCCGAGAGCAACGTCCCGGGCAAATAGCGATGCGCCCTTTGAAACAATATTTATGTTCATCTTGGAGGAGCCAATATCAACAAGCACCACATTCCCTTGCGACCCGTAATTCGTTTCAAAAGAATTCTCTAGGGCAAATGCGTCAACATCAACGAGAACAGTTTTCAAACCAACGTTCCGCAACATATGCAAGTAGGAGTCAACAACATCTTTTTTTGCTGCCACCAGCATGACGTCGGTCCTGTCTTCACCTTCCGTATTCGTTTTCAAGTCCTGATAATCGAGATAAACATCGGCCAGGTCAAAAGGAATATATTGTTCCGCCTCTGACTGAATATGTTCCTCCAATTCCTTATCATTCATCACGGAGAGGTTAATTTTCTTGAGAATCACGGAATAACCGGAAATGGATATGCCGACTTTTTTCCCCTTGATCTGCAAATTGCCAATGAGAGTTTTGATCACGGATGCCACGGCATCCGGATCTTTTAACTCACCGTCTTCAACAGCATTCGCAGGCAAACGGGCACTGCCGAGACTCATAAGTTTCATTCTTTGGCCACCTTCCGAGAGTTCACATACTTTTACCGCATGGGAACCAATATCGAGCCCTATGGTAAGATTCTGCTGACGGATAAAAGGCAGCTTAAAATTTTTGAAATTAAAATTGAACGTCGGTAAGTTTAGAGGAGCCATATGATGGTAACCTGATAAATTTCTCTCTTTTTCTACACACTTTCTTAACCACAGAATGACTTCCACAAAAATATTAAACACTCATCACGAAAAGATTGTCAACCGCAAACTACTTAAAAATACACGCTAATTTGACAGCTCAAAAAAAATCTTCTGGGGGGAAAATTTTAAACCATCGTTGCGATAATGAACCAATCCTCTATTTTGTATCAGAAAAAAATCTCATCCACTATATCTAGTGGAACCACAGTTGTTAGAAATCTAATCCATTTTTTATTTTAATTTTAGCATGTTATATTTTTTTTGCAAACAAGCTGCAAAATGCCTTTTTTTATGCAGCCACCGTTCATTTCCCAGCAAAGCACCATCAGGATCACACTTCCCAAGCAAACCCATACATCCCGGTAAAGTCCGAAGAACCCTCTTGTATTTTAACGCCTTATGGAGTATTGATTTTAAGTTTCATTAAATAGCGCTTAAATAACCTCAGTGAATATATCATAATTTCTTATTTTTTTGATAAGGCAGCACGAAAGCCCTTGATGCATCTTTCTTCAACATTACTTTCCGGCTTTTCTTCTTGCGGCAAACGTGCATAAAAATATAAGCATTTTTTGTACCATTTTCTTTTTTTGAAAGTTTTACCAATAATTACCACAGCCAAATCTTTTCAACACAGGGGGCCGTGAGTTGTCGCAAAGCAAGAAAAAATCCATTATCCGCGAGTACTTAGAAGCAATAATCATCGCCCTGATTTTAGCTTTATTCATCAGAACTTTCGTTGTGCAGGCTTTCAAAATTCCATCCGGCTCAATGATTCCTACACTGCTCATCGGCGACCATATATTGGTAAATAAATTTTGTTATGGTATTAAAAATCCTTTTACCGGAGAAACTTGGATTCCGCTGGGAACCCCTGAAAGACTTGATGTGGTCGTGTTCAAATATCCGGAGAATCCTTCACAGGACTTTATCAAAAGGGTTATCGGTCTGCCTGGGGACCGCATAGAAATTCACAACAAAAAAGTATATATTAATGGCAATCTCCTCAATGTGAAATATGCCGTTCACATGGACCCGAATATTTTCCCCGGACCCAATCCCCCGCGAGACAATTTTGGGCCGATTACTGTTCCTCCCCACTCTCTTTTTGTCATGGGGGATAACAGAGACAACAGCCACGACAGCAGATTCTGGGGTTTTGTTGACTATACCGCCTTAAAAGGCAAGGCCTTCATGCTTTATTGGTCATGGAACAAAGAGCAATTTTCTGTACGATGGCGTCGCATTGGTGATATAATCCATTAGTTAATTTTTTGGCAGTTTAGCAATAAATAATTTAAGCATTATCAGCGAGTTATATTTTTCTTCCTCTTTTGCAATTTCAATTCCGCACCGCCGGATTAAGCCCTTCATGGAATCTGAATACCGTTTTCAGCATAGACATATCTTAGGAATCGAGGAACTTTCAGCCAGTGATATTGGCTTCATCCTTGACACCGCCGAATCATTTAAAGAAATATCACAACGTCCGATTAAAAAAGTTCCAACCCTGCGCGGCAAGACAGTTATTCATCTTTTTTTCGAGCCAAGTACCCGCACTCGTCTCTCCTTTGAAATTGCGGCCAAACGCATGAGCGCTGATACCTTTAACATCTCTGCCTCCACCAGCAGCGCCAAAAAAGGAGAAACCCTGATTGACACGGCTAAAAATCTCACTTCGATGAATCCCGATATCATCGTGATCCGTCACTCAAGTTCCGGTTCACCTCACCTGCTTGCCCGTCACATTAAAGCATCGGTGATCAATGCCGGGGACGGGACCCATGAGCACCCGAGCCAATCGCTGCTCGATATGATGACTGTCCGTGAGAAGAAAGGCAAAATTGCCGGGTTGAAAATAGCAATTATTGGCGATATAAGCCACAGCAGGGTCGCCCATTCCAATATTATCGGTTTTACGAAAATGGGAGCCCACGTTCATGTAAGCGGTCCTGCCACCCTGATCCCCGCCGGTATAAAACAACTGGGGGCAATTGTCTGCCATCGGGTCGAAGATGCTGTTGCCGACGCCGATGTGGTCATGGCCCTGCGCATCCAGAAGGAGCGCCAGCTTGACCCGCTCCTGCCTTCCCTGCGGGAGTATGCAGCATTTTTCGGCATTAACAGAACCCTGTTGAAATCAGCAAAATCGGATGCCATTATTATGCATCCCGGCCCCATCAATCGTGGTGTTGAAATGACTTTTGACGTGGCCGATGGCGAACAATCAGTGATTATGGATCAGGTCACCAACGGAGTAGCGGTCCGCATGGCCTTACTCTATCTGATTATGGGAGGCGAGGACCGATGAATTCAACTCAGGCGTTACTCTTGCAAAATGCTCGCATCATTGACCCCGCAAATAATATTGATGAGCCCGGCGACCTGCTTATTGTTGATGGTGTAATCCGCCGGAAAGGGAAAGCCCGGTCAATCTCCTGCCCAGCCAACTGTCTGACCATCGATCTGCAAGGGAAATGGCTTGTACCCGGCCTCATTGACATGCATGTCCACCTGCGGGAACCCGGCGAGGAATATAAGGAGACAATTGCCAGCGGCACCAGGGCGGCGGCGGCCGGCGGCTTTACCGCCGTGGCATGTATGCCCAACACCAACCCGGTCAATGACAACCAATCCGTCACATCTCTCATTCTGACCAAGGCCGCTGCAGAAGGATCTGCCAGGGTCTATCCTGTGGGGGCAATCAGCAAGAACAGCAAGGGAACGGAACTGGCCGAATATGGAGAATTGAAAAAGGCCGGCGCAGTTGCAGTTTCTGACGATGGACGTCCGGTGGCGAACAGCCAGCTCATGCGCCGCGCCCTTGAATACAGCGGCAATCATAGCCTGCTCGTTATTTCCCATTCCGAAGAGGTCAGTTTAAGCGAAAACGGCGTGATGAATGAAGGTGCGCTCTCGACCAGGCTGGGATTACGCGGTATCCCCACGGTCGCGGAAACTATCATGATTTACCGGGATCTGGCGTTGGCGGAATATGTCGGACGTCCCATCCATATTGCTCACATCAGCACCAGGGAGTCTGTCGATCTGGTGCGCCGGGCCAAGAATAAAGGGTGCCAAGTAACAGCGGAAACCGCGCCCCATTACTTTTCTCTTACTGAAGAAGCGGTGGGCATTTATAATACCCGGGCCAAAATGAATCCGCCTCTTCGTTCGGCTGATGACCTGGCAGCTATCCGCGATGGACTACGGGACGGCACCATTGATGCCATCGCCACAGACCATGCACCGCACAGCGCCATGGAAAAAGATGTGGAATTTGATCAGGCGGCCAATGGCATCATCGGCCTGGAAACTGCCGTACCTCTTACCCTGGCCTTGGTCAGGGAAAACATCCTCACCCCGGCCAGAATGATTGAACTTCTCTCTGTCCATCCGGCAAGAATACTGGGAGTTGCGGGAGGATCACTCGCAGAGGGCAATGCAGCTGATATTACGGTAATTGATCCGGAAAAAACTTTTGTTTACCGAGAAGAAGATGTTGTTTCGAAAAGTTTAAATTCCCCGTTTCTTGGCTGGGAATTAAAAGGCAAGGCAGTGCTGACGCTTGTCGCGGGCAAGATTACCTACAGGGATCTGTGAGAAAATTTTTTCTTTTTCCCTACTATCCACCCAATGCTCAACGGCCTTCAACTTTTAATATCAAGCAAACTTCCCACCATTTCATCAGAGAATTGAATCATCTTCAGATTGGCCTGGTAGAATCTCCGGTTGAGCATGGCCTGAGGAATCTCCTCGGCTATTTCCACATTTGACTTTTCCACCAGAGCATAACCCTCCGGACTCTGCTCGTAGGACAATGGCCCTGGTGTGTCAACCCTGCTCACCTGAGGTTCAACCGCACCAGCCACTTCAGACTGAAAAGTCACCCGTGTCTTTTTAAAACCGTCAGTATTTACATTGGCAGTATTATCGGCAATTGATTCCTGTTTTTTTGCAAAAGCAGAAAGAGCGGAAAGGGATGAATGAATTGCAGAGATCATGTCAACCTCCTGTCGGCTATGCCGAAAACGAAAATTTTTGCCAAGGCAAAGAGAAAATTGATCTTTTAAAATATTTTAACAATTGACGACAAAGAAATCCAATTTTTTTTACACCTCTTCATCCTCGGCAGTCAATTTCTTCATATATCCACACTTCTCGTTTGGGCATTTCAGATGAAGGCCCTGTCTTTTATTCTCCTTCTCCAGCAGGTAAGGAGACTGGCAATCCGGACAGGGTTCATTTACCGGTTTATCCCATATGGCAAAACGGCATTTCGGGTAGTGATTGCAGCTGTAAAATATCTTTCCCTTTTTGGAGATTTTTTTAATCAGTTCGCCCCCGCATCCCTCCTCAGGGCAACGCACCCCTGTTTTTTCAGCCGGGATATGCTTACACTCTGGATACCCTGAACAAGCAAGAAATCTGCCGAAGCGGCCATTTTTATAGACCAAGGGCCGCCCGCATTTTTCACATTTCTCCCCGGAAAGCAGCGGCTCCTCTTTGTCCACGGGCACAATATTGCCCTCATCATCCTTTTTAAAATCCTGGGTATTCTTGCATTCCGGATAATTTTCGCAGGCCAGAAATTCTCCTTTGCGGCCCCACTTGATAACCATGACGCCGCCACAGAGTTTGCATTTGATATCCGTGGGCACAGCGCTGCGCTTGACCGATTTCATATCACTTTTGGCCAGCTCAAGGGCCTGGCGAAAGGGACCATAAAAATCATGCAGAATCCTCAGCCAATCAACAGAACCCTCTTCAATCCTGTCAAGATTCTGCTCCATGGAGGCGGTGAATTCCGTATTCATTATGGCGGGAAAATGCCTGACCAGAAGGTCGTTGACCAGCTTGCCGAGATCCGTAGGATAAAACTTGCGCTGCTCCAGTTTCACATATTCCTTTTCCTGGATGGTGGACAAAATAGCGGCATAGGTACTGGGCCGGCCCACTCCGTTTTCTTCCAGGGCCTTCACCAGGGTGGCCTCGGTATAGCGCGGAGGCGGCTGGGTAAAATGCTGTCCGGGATCAAGCTTTAACAGCTCAACACTTTGCCCTTCTTTCAGATCCGGCAAAATGACATCCCTATCCTGGTCCGCCGGCTGCGCGGTTTGGCTCTCATCGCGAGATTCCACATACAGAGTCATGAAACCGAGAAAACGCACGATAGAGCCGACGGCCTTGAAACCGTATCTGCCGGCCTCAATGGTCACCGAGGTCTGGTCATAAATGGCCGGGGCCATCTGGCTTGCGACAAAACGTTTCCAGATCAGGGTATAGAGGGCCAGCATATCCTTCTCCAGATGGCTGGCAAGACTCTCCGGCGTTTTCGCAACATCAGTGGGACGAATTGCCTCGTGGGCATCCTGGGCTGATTTTTTTGCCCGGTAGATATTTGGTTTGGCCGGGAGATGTTTGTCGCCATATGCCGTGCGGATATAGTCGCGCACCTGCGCCAGTGCTTCATCATTGATTCGCGTGGAATCGGTACGCATATAGGTGATCAATCCGGTGGGCCCGTCTTCGCCTATGGCGATCCCCTCATAGAGACGCTGGGCCAGCATCATGGTTTTTTTTGCCGAAAAGCGCAGTTTCCGGTTGGCCTCTATCTGCAGGCTGCTGGTGATAAAGGGCGGACTCGGATTGCGCCGGGTTTTCTTCTTGTTGACCTTGTCAATAACAAAGGAGCAATCTTTTAATTCGGAGATGATTGCCTGAGCGTTCGCCTCATCGATGATACGATTATCTTGTTTGTTTGTCAGCTTCTGGCCGTTAATCTGCTCCAGTTGGGCTAAAAATGGAGGAGGGCCGTCCTGCTGTAATTCCGCGGTGATTGACCAGTACTCGATCGAGGTGAAATCAGCGATCTCCTGTTCCCGTTCGCAGACCATGCGGACCGCCACCGATTGCACCCGTCCGGCGCTGAGCCCCCGCCGCACCTTATCCCACAGCAAAGGAGAGATCTGATATCCCACCAGCCGGTCCAGAATGCGCCGGGCCTGCTGGGCCTCGAACTTATTCTGGTCAATATCCGTGGCGTTTTCTATGGCTGCAAGAATGGCCCTTTTGGTCAACTCATGAAACAGAACGCGGCGGACCGGTTTCTTGCCCGCCTCAATCGTCGTGGCGATATGCCAGGCAATGGCCTCCCCTTCGCGGTCCGGGTCAGGGGCTAAATAAATCTGGTCAGCCTTTTGCGCGGCACCTCGCAGCTCGGTAATAATTTTCGCCTTGCCGCGGATCGTTACATATTTCGGCTGAAAATCATGTTCAACATCCACACCCAAAGTCTTTACCGGCAAATCGCAAATATGGCCCACCGAGGCCTTCACGGTAAAAGATTTGCCGAGATATCTCTGCAACGTACGCGCCTTGGCAGGCGACTCAACTATTATTAATGAATTAGACATAATCACTCAAAATAAAAAAGAAATTTTACACTGCCGCCGGGCACCGCTTCTGGTATTGATTTCCCGGCAGGGACTCAACCAGCCCTTTCAGCTCCAGCATCAACAGCAATTCACTCACCTTCTGCACCGTCATCCCGCTTTGCCGGGTAATTTCATCAATGGTCTGCGGGTAGACATCAAGCAAGGCAAAAAGCCCGCTTTCCTCCTCCGTCAAAGCGACAGCATCACAACCCGGCTGCCAGGAAAGAGAAGAAGCAGGATGAACAGCGGCGGGAAAAGAGAATCTCCTCAACAATATCTTCAACGGTATGAACAAGCTTCGCACCTGCCTGCAGCAGCCGATGTGTCCCTTCACTTTTGCAGGAATCTATCCGCCCGGGAACAGCGAAAACCTCCCTCCCCTGCTCCAGGGCAAAGTCTGCCGTGATGAGGGATCCGGATTTACGGGCCGCTTCAACCACCACAACCCCAAGCGAAAGACCACTTATGATTCTGTTGCGTGCAGGGAAACGGAAGGCTTCCGGCAAGGCGCCCAGGCGATACTCGCTGACCAGGGCACCGCGGCAGGCGATTTCTTCATAAAGACTTCCGTTCTGGCGGGGATATACCACATCAAGGCCGCAGCCGAGTACGGCAAGGGTGGCACCGCTTGCCTGCAATGCACCCTTATGGGCGGCAGTGTCAATACCGAGAGCCAAACCACTTACCACAGTCAGCCCCCGTTGACAAAGCCTTTTGGACAGATCTTCGGCAATTCTCTGCCCGTAGACGCTTGCTGCTCTGGCTCCGACCACGCCGATGCAGGCACTCTGCAGCAGGGCGGCATTCCCTTTGACGTAGAGCAGAATGGGCGGGTCATCAATATTACGCAGCAGCTCCGGATATGCTTCCTGCTCCCGGGTGATAATCTCAATGCCCGACCCGGCAGCTCGTTCCAGTTCCTTTTCCGCAGCTGCACGGAGTTTTTCTTTGTTGATGCCGGCAATGATATTCGCCCTGAGGCCCGGCACCAATTTTCTGATCCGGCTCTGATCTGTCTCCAGCACCTGCTGCGGGCCGTCAAAAACAGCAGCAGCTTGTTCCAGCTCCTGATCCCCAGTCCAGGGGTCAGAGAGAGAGCCAGCCAGTCTAACAATTTGTTCACAGGCTCGGGACTTATTCTTTAATGAAACTTTCCAGATGTTTTTTGCGGTTCGGGTGTTTCAATTTTTTAAGGGCCTTGGCCTCAATCTGCCGAATTCTTTCTCTGGTCACGGAAAAGGTTCTGCCAACCTCTTCCAGGGTGAGATCTTTCTCCGTATCAATACCGAACCGCATGCGCAGGACACTCTCCTCCCTCTCGGTCAGAGAACCGAGCACCTTTCTCAGCTGCTCGCGCAAATTGTCCCGGATGGTGGCCTCATGGGGTGAAACAGCCTCCACGTCTTCGATGAAATCGGTGAGATTACTTTCATCATCATTACCGATGGGGGTATCAAGCGAGATGGGCTCCTTGCAGATCTTCAGGATATTGCGCACCTTATCCAGATCAACATCCAGACGTTCCGAAATCTCTTCAGGTGTCGGTTCGCGCCCCTCATCCCGCAGAAATTCTTTCGAACCTTTCAACAGGCGGTTGATGGTATCTATCATGTGCACCGGAATGCGGATGGTACGTCCCTGATCGGCAATCGCCCGGTTAATGGCCTGCCGGATCCACCAGGTGGCATAGGTACTGAACTTGAATCCCCGCCGGTATTCAAATTTTTCCACGGCCTTCATCAGGCCGATGTTGCCTTCCTGAATCAGGTCAAGCAGCTGCAGGCCGCGATTCATATATTTTTTGGCAACACTGACCACCAGGCGCAGGTTGGCGTGGGTCAACTCTTTTTTGGCCTCGCGGCTGATCTCCTCGCCGATGGCGATCTGGGCCAGGACCTGCCCCAGTATTTCATAATCGATCCCGCAATCCTCCTCCAGATTGTAAATCATGGTATCCATTTTTGCGCTGCTGCCAGGATCGGCTTTTTTCCGGGCAAAAATCGCTTCAAACTGCCTCACCAGCTTTTTAATTTCCTTGATTCCATCATTTATATATTTGTTCTGCAGCAGGTCGTCCTGGAAAAGAGAGACGATGGAGTGAGTGGAACGATCCACCCGGACCAAAATATTAACACCCGCAGCCTGATCGACATCTGGTTCCCGCAGATCAGCATGCAAGGCCTTCCGTTCCCGGTCAATACGCAGCGCCTCTGAGATCTGCCAGAGAAACCGTTCCCTTACCTTATCATTATCCTTATCATTCAAACCCCGGAGCACATCAGCAATTTCACAGTTTTGACCGAGCAGGTCCTCCTGGATATCTTTAAGAATTTTAAGCATAAAAGGGCAAACCAACAAGCCGTTCTGGATCTGGCGTTGTCCCTTTTCAATTTTCTTGGCAATTTCTATCTCTTCGCTGGAAGACAACAGTGAAACAGCGCCCATTTCCCGTAAGTAGGCCTTCACCGGATCAATTTCGCGCATCATGGCGGCAGATGTTTCGCCGAAACTGATCATGTCCTCATCGCCGGCCGGGCTCTCCTTATCATCTATATCCCGATCATCCGCCGCATCATCACCAAACAGGAAGGTGAGGTCGTCCGCGGCCTCTTCAAACTGAGTATCCAGCGGTCCGAGATCGCCCGACGCAAAAAAATCGCCGCCCTCAGACATCTCCGCCGCCTCTGTCATATCACTTCCGTCAGTTCCGTCTTGTACAGCTTTTAATTTCTTTCTTTTTGCCACAAGAATTACTCCTGCTGGGGAAAGTAGATCATTTCATGTAATAAAACGATACCAACATATTATGTATACGAAACTTCGTCCATTTTTTTTTTCTGTTCCAGAAGCTCCATCAGTAAAACATCGTCACCTTCCAACTGGGCCTGACTGATACGCCGCAACAACCGTGACTTGCGATTCTGCCATGCCTGCTTGCGCACCCAGGCTGTCAGTTCGTCAATAAGCAGCTCCTTCATGTCGTCTGCGTAGGAGGGGGCCTCAATTAAGCAGACGGGCAACCAGAGCCTTTTCCTCTCCCTGCAACCTGTCGAGCAGCACCTCGGCCCCATCCCCCTGACCGGTGAGGTCGAGATCCTTTAGTTGATCAAGAATAATCCTGGCGGAATCATTTTCATTATCGACAAGCTCATCCAGGCCCGCCTCGAGAAAATGGGGCAGGGCTTCCGGGTAGATGAACAGAAACTCCAACAGCCGTTCATGTTGCCTGGACAGCTTCAACCCCGGCTTGCGCTGCTTTGCCGGTAAAGAAGGCCCGGCAGGGTGGATGCCGCCTTCACCTCGGCCAAGCAGGTCCTCTGCTTTGCAGGCCGAGTTTATCACTAAAATGTGAAACAAAAAGACTTTTTTGCAGCGTCCGGTTGCCGATAGCGGCAATTAAAGGCTGCAGATCCCTGACAATTTTATTTTTCCCGGCCAGAGTCAAGCCATGCTCCTTCACCAGCCGGCTGAAAACAAACTCGGACAGCTCCATGGCCTGGGCCACTTTTTCCTCAAAGGCCTCCTTGCCGAAAGTGCCGACAAAGGTGTCCGGATCATGTTCCTCGGGCAGGACAACAATTTTGGCATCAAGCTGTTCCGTCAGAAAAAGCGGAACCGCCCGCATGGCCGCCTTCAGACCGGCCTGATCGCCGTCAAAAATCACAACCGCCTCTTCGGCATAACGCTTCAGAATCTTTACATGTTGCGCGGTCAAGGCCGTGCCGAGAGGGGCGGCGACATACGGCAGACCATGGGCAACCAGGGAAAGAAGATCAAAATTGCCTTCGACTATCAGACAGCGGCCGGCCTCCCGGATGGCGGATTTATTCTGGTAGAGGCCGAACAGGGTCTGGCTTTTATTAAAAACCGCGGACTCCGGGCTGTTCAGATATTTCGGCTGGCCGTCGCCCAGAATGCGGCCGCCGAAGCCGGCAACCTGTCCGCTTAAGGAAAAAATGGGAAAAATAACCCGGTCACGGAAGCGATCATACACGCCGCCTTTCTCCTTCTGCACCAGCAGGCCGGCTGCCACGGCAACCTGCTCGGCTTCGCCGGCGGAAGTCAAGGCCTGGGCCAGAAAATCCCAGCGGTCCGGCGCATAACCGAGCTGAAAACGGCTGATCATTTCCCGGGACATCCCTCTCTTTTCCAGATATTGCCTGGCCTTGCCGGCTGCAGGATTTTTCAGCAGGAAGTCATGAAAAATGGTTGCCGCAACTTTGTTGGCAGCAAAAAGTCCTTCCCGCTCCCGCGTCTTCTTCAGCTCTTCGGGCGAAAGTTTACTCTCTTCAAGCTCAATGCCGTAGCGCTCGGCAAGTCTTGCCACCGCCTCAGGGAAGGTCAGATTATGATATTTCATCATAAATGACAAAACATCGCCGCTTTCATTACAGCCGAAGCAGTGGTAGAACTGGCGCTCCCTGTTTACGGTGAAAGACGGTGTTTTTTCAGAATGGAAGGGACAGAGGCCTTTATAGCGCACCCCGGCTTTCTGCAGGTGGACATGCTCACCTATCACCTCTATGATATCAACGGCATCTTTCACCCGTTGGGCGGAATTCTCCTGCAATGCTGCCATGGAACCTTCCTTTACTCTTGCCTGGAAAACATGTCTTCCCGCCCCGGCCAACGGCCTGGCAGCAGGGCATGATTTCGTGATGGAGAAATTTCCAGGCAAATAAGACTTTTTGCGCACAGCAAACGCTTTTTGCTTTGCCCTTTACCCTTTTTACTTTATCTTCAATTGTGTCAAGAAAAAAAACTCAGCCCGGCCGGGATCACCCAGGAAAATCCAGTTGGCAAGAGAGATACCATACACGCCAATGCTTTTATTCACAAGGGATTCCTGGCTTCGGCAGCTTGCCGTAATCTTGTATATAGCTTTTTATACCCTATCCTCGCCAAGGAGTAACGGCAATGACTTCCGACATTTCCCAATTTCTCAACTACGAGATCAAAAAGGAATTAGCCGACCGTTACTTCGGATTCCGCAAGCTCATCGAAGAGGACAAGGCCCATCTGGAAAAAGACATCTACCACCACACCCGCACCGTGGGCCAAAGGATTGTTTTTGATCTGAACCGGATCTACATCATGCTGCAGGATGAAGAGTTGATCCACCGGTTTCTCGAAATCACCGGGCTTGAAGAAAAATTTTATTACGATCCCTATATTCTGACCTCGCCAAGCCTTGCGTTGCCGGATCTTTGCCGGGGTGAAAACATGGGGCCTCACCGCCTCCGGCCGTTTTAAGCATCTGTTCATGGCAACCTATGAAAAGCTGACCCAGGACGTGGCCGAGTACCGGGAAAAATATGCCGAACTTGTCGACAGCCAGGAAACCATTGAAGAGGAAATCAAAATTTTTTATCGTAAAAATGACATCTGTACCATCATGAGTTTTTTGCGGGCCATGGATGCCGCAGATGCGTGCGGCAGCATGGAAGGCGCCATTGACACCGGTTTTTCAGATTACATTGACCGCTCCATGCGGGTGAAGCCCCCGGTACAGGTATGCGTTGAAATACCACTCATGCCGCCGCTTGTGCCCTTGCCGCAGATCAAAAAAGAGCTGAAAAAACTTGCCGAAGCCGCCTTCCCCCTGCATGAAGACGGCTTTCAGCTTCCGCAGACCGCTTGAGACAGACCAATGAAGAAGAAGGACAATGCATGAAAAACCGATATGACAGCAACGAAGCGCAGCGTTTTCTCAACGCCTATCCGGACCAGCCAGCAGGTCTCTGCCTGCGGGTCTATACCTCGCGGCTTATCGGCAGCGAGGCCGATCTGGTGCTGCACGGCGGCGGCAACACCTCGGTCAAATGCCGGGTAACCGACCTTCTCGGCGAGGAAAAGGATATCATCTATGTCAAGGGCAGCGGCTGGGACCTGGACGCCATTGAGCCCCAGGGCTTCCCCGGCCTCGATCTGGCATATCTGCGCAAACTGCGGCGCCTTGACGGTTTAAGCGATGAGGAGATGGTCAACCAGTTCCGCACCCACCTGATCAATGCCGCCTCCCCCAATCCGTCCATCGAAACCCTGGTGCACGCCTTTCTGCCCCACACCTTCATCGATCACACCCATGCCGACGCCATCGTCACCCTGACCAATACGCCGGACTGCGAGGCCCTGCTCAAAAAAGTGCTGGGCGAAGGCATCGGCATCCTGCCCTTTATCATGCCGGGCTTTCCCCTGGCCAAGGCCGTGGCCGACCTTTATGAAAAAAATCCGAATATAAACTGCATCATCCTGCTCAACCACGGCATTTTCACCTTTGCCGACGAGGCGAAAACCGCGTATGAGCTGATGATCGACTATGTCAGCCGGGCAGAGAGATTTCTGGCGGAGCAGGCCGGCACCAAAACGCCTGCCCCTGCCCCCGGCGCCGCCTGCCCGGATACCGACATCATCCTGCCGCTTATCCGGGGGGCCATGAGCCATCCCGACGAAAACGGGCAAACCTTTCATCTCCATCTGCGGCAAAACGACAAGATCCTTGCCGCCCTGGACCGGGCCGATGCCCGGGAGCTGCTGGTCAGCGGCGTGCTCACCCCGGACCATGTGATCCGCACCAAGAACTATCCCCTTTTTCTTGATTTCAGCCATGACGCTGATGAACCGCAGATGGCCCGGCGGATTACCGCAGAATTTGCCGCCTATGAACAGCAATACGACGCCTATTTTCAGCGGCAGCTGGCCGCAAAAAAGGTTACGCGCAGCAAACTTGATCCCAAACCCCGGGTGATGCTGGTTCGAGGCCTGGGGCTGGTCACCGCCGGCGAAACCCCAAAGGCTGCCATGATTGCCGCCGATATTGCCGAGCATACCATTGCCGCCAAAATTGCCGGGGCGGCGGTGGCCCCGTACCGGGAGCTTGCCGAGATCATCCATCTTTGACATGGAATACTGGAGCCTGGAGCAGGCCAAGCTGGGCAAGGGCAAAAAGCCCCTGCTGGCCGGCAGAATCGCCCTGGTCACCGGCGGCGGCGGCGCCATTGCCTGCGGCATCGGCCGACAACTCCTGGCCGCCGGCGCCAGGGTCTTTCTCACCGACATCAACCAGGAGCGGCTTGCAACAGGTGCGGGACATGCTGGCCGGACAATTCGGCGCCTGCCATGGTATCGTCTCTGGTGATGGATGTGGCGGACAGCCGCTCCGTGCAGCAATGTTTCTCCCGGCTGCTGCGCGAGGCCGGCGGCCTTGACATCCTGGTGCCCAATGCCGGCATCGCCCATGTCGCGAAGCTGCAGGACCTGGATGAACAAACCTTTCATCAAGGTGCTTGATGTCAATCTCATGGGAGTTTTCCAGGTCATCAAGGCAGCCATCCCGATCTTCACCCGGCAGGCCACCGGCGGCAACATCATCATCAACAGCTCGAAAAACGTCTTTGCCCCGGGGGAGGCCTTCGGCGCCTACAGCGCCTCCAAGGCCGGGGCCCATCAGCTCGGCAAGATCGCCGCCCTGGAGCTGGCCCCGCTCAAGGTGCGGGTGAACATGATCAATGCCGACGCGATTTTTGATGACGCCGGGGTGTCATCCGGCCTGTGGGACGTGGTGGGGCCGGACCGCATGAAGGCGCGCCATCTGGACCCGGCAGGGCTGAAAGAGTATTACCGCCAGCGCAACCTGCTGAAGACCGAGGTGCTGGCCGATCATGTGGGCAATGCCGTGGTGTTTTTTGCCGCCAACCAGACCCCCACCACCGGCGCCACCCTGCCGGTGGACGGCGGCATCATGGCGGCATTTCCCACGATAGAGCGAGGCCGATGGTTGCAAAGGCAAGCCAGCCATTCTGCAACCCTTACCAGTAGCGGATCTCAAAGGCAGTGAACTGCTCGTCCGGCTCCATCTCCTCCAGGGTTACCCGGCTGACCCGGGACGAGGGTGAGCCCTGATGCAGCCAGGCAAGCATGCGCTCCACCTGGTCCGCCTCCCCTGAAACCAGTGCCTCCACGGAGCCATCGGGCAGGTTGCGCACCCACCCTTTCACCCCGTAGCGTAGCGCCGCTTCCCGCGTATAGGCCCGGAAGCAAACCCCCTGCACCCGGCCGGCAACAACTGCCCGTATGGTTTTTTGTGCCATGGTTTCATCCCTGCTTCAGGAAATAAGTTGTTGAAATCCCTTTTCATCTAAAATGGTGATCCCCAGTTCCTCCGCCTTTTGCAGCTTGCTGCCCGGCTTGTCGCCGCACACCAGATGGGTAACCTTTCTGCTCAGGGAAGAAGAAACCTGCCCCCCCAGTTTTTTGACAATCTCTTTGGCCTCATCCCGGGAAAAAGAGGCAAGGGTGCCGGTAAAGAGCAGCACCGCCCCCCGCAGCGGCAGAGGCCCCTGGGCGGCGGCCATTGTTTTGCCCGGCGCCACGCCAAGCTGCCGCAGCCGCGCCAGCATCTGCTGCACAGCCGGGTCGCCGAAATAATCCCTGATCGAGGCGGCGACCTGTTCGCCGATGCCCTCAACGGTCAGCAGCTCCTCCAGTGAGGCGGCCATGAGCCGTTCCATGGTCTGAAAGCGCTCCTCCAGCAGAGCGGCGGTCACCTCGCCCACATGCCGGATGCCCAGGGCGGAGAGCAGGCGGGCCAGGGAGGCGCTGCGGCTTGCGGCAATGGCGGCCACTGCATTTTCCGCAGACTTGCCTGGCCCAGCCGTCAAGCCCTTCAAGGGTTTCCGCCTGCAGGGCAAAGATATCCGGGATATCAGCCACCAGCTTTTCAGCAAAGAGCTGCGCCATGGCCTTTTTGCCGAGCCCCTCGATATCCATGCCGGTTTTGCCGGTGAAGTGCATCAGACTGCGCAGCCGCTGGGCCGGGCAATGGGCGTTGACACAGCGCAGCGCCGCTTCCCCCTCCTCCCGCACCAGGGTGTGGCCGCAGGAGGGGCAGTGGCTGGGCATGGCCACCGGTTTTTCCTCGCCGGTGCGCAGATCGGCAATGGGCTGGACGATTTCCGGAATGACGTCCCCGGCCCGCTGCACCAGCACCCTGTCGCCGATCCGGAGATCCTTGCGTTTGATCTCCTCCTCGTTGTGCAGGGTGGCCCGGCTCACCGTCACCCCGCCGATGGCCACCGGCGCGAGAATCGCCACCGGGGTCACCGCCCCGGTGCGTCCCACCTGGAAATCAACGGCAAGCAGCCGGGTGGTTGCCTGGGAAGCGGGGAATTTACAGGCAATGGCCCAGCGCGGCGTTCTGGCCTTATTGCCCAGCCTCGCCTGCAGGGCCAGGGAGTTGACCTTGACCACCATGCCGTCAATCTCATAATCAAGCCCGGCCCGCACCTCAAGCAGATAGCGGTAATGGCCAATAACCTCCTCCATGCACCGGACAGAAGCGCACCAGCGGATTCACCTTCAAGCCCAGGCCGCCAAGCTGCGCCAGCAGCTCATGCTGGGTTGCACAGGCCAGCTGCGCCGGATCACTGATGCCGTAGGCATAGAAATCAAGGGGCCTGCGGGCGGTGAGCCGCGAGTCGAGCTGGCGCAGGGAGCCTGCCGCCGCATTGCGGGGATTGGCAAAAAGAGGTTCACCGGCAGCGGCCCGTTCCTCGTTCATTTTTTTAAAACCGGCGCTGCCCATGAAGACCTCGCCCCGCACCTCAAGCAACGCAGGGGGATTTTCGCCCTGCAGGCGCAAGGGAATGGCGGCAATGGTCTTCAGATTGCGGGTGATGTCCTCCCCGGTGCGGCCATCACCCCGGGTTGATCCCCGGACAAACAGGCCGTTTTCATAGACCAGCTCCACCGCCAGTCCGTCCATTTTGGGTTCCGCCACATAGGCCAGCCGGGTCGTATCTTTCAGAAAGCGCAGCAGCCGTTCTTCAAAATCCCGCAGCTCCGCCTCGGAAAAGGCATTTTCCAGACTGAGCATGGCATGGCGGTGCTGCACCCCGGCAAACTTTTCCAGGGGAGCCCCGCCAACCCGCTGACTGGGCGAATCATCGGTGACCAGCTCGGGAAATTTCTCCTCCAGCTCAAGCAGTTCGCGGAAAAGCCGGTCATATTCCCCATCGGCGATAACCGGCTGATCCAGCACATAATAGCGGTGGGCATGATAGCCCAGCTCCTCCCGCAGAACCTTCAGCCGCTCGAGGGCCGCCTCTCTTTCAGCTGCCATGTATTTACTTGCCTGCCGGTTTCTGCAGCAGCTCTCCGCCGCTGGCAATGCTCTCATGGGGCAGTTCATCAATAAAAATCAGAATGGAGCTTTTTGGTTTACCTGCTGTTTCGGCAATGACATCGGTCACTCCCCGGCAGATTTTTGCTTTCTGTTCCTTGCTCAGGGTGCCGGCCACGCGAATATTGACATAGGGCATGATGTCCTCCTCTGGGTTAAATTCATGGTATTTTTTACTGCACGCAAACGCCTTGCCATTTTAACAAAATAAATTATTTTTTCATCACACTTTGCGCCTGACCAAAAAATTAGAAACTAAGGCCTTTGCCTGCCCACAACTTTGCGTTACAATCATGCCATGATACCAGCCACAGCCTGTCCCGCAGATCCCTTCTGGCAAAAAATGGCCGGAACCGCCGAATTATCCGGTCACCCGCTGATCGTGCTTACCGAGACCGTCTCCACCAACAGCGATGCCCTGGAGCTGGGCCGCGGGGGTGCGCCGTCCGGCACCGTGGTCATGGCCCGCAGCCAGACCGGCGGACGGGGGCGGCTGGGCAAGACGTGGCTCTCGCCGGCGGACAGCGGTCTGTACTTTTCCCTGCTCCTGCGGCCAGCCCTTGATCCGGCCGATCTGCCGAAAATCACCCTGGCCGCGGGTGTCGCGTTGTGCCGGGCGGTCGCCCGGTTCTGTCATACGGCACCTCAGATGAAATGGCCCAATGACCTGCTGCTCGATGGAAAAAAGTGCGGCGGGATCCTGACGGAAAGCGAATTCGGCAAAGCCCCCCATCCCCTTGTCGTGCTGGGCATCGGCTTAAACGTCTCCACCCCGCCTGCGGTTTTTCCGGAAGAATTGCGGGACAAGGTCACCTCGCTTTGTCAGCACAGCCGGGAACCAATCTGCCGGACCACCCTGCTGGAAAACATTCTGGCCGCCCTTGACACGATCATGGCGAGGATGGAAGCCGGAGATTTTGCCGCCCTGCTGGCTGAGTGGCGCAGCTTTGATGCCACCCTGGGCAGGCGGCTGACCTGGGTCACCACCGGCCGCCAGGCGGTAAACGGCGTCTCGCTGGGCCCGGACGAGGAAGGCAGGCTGCACATCAGAGACGATCAGGGCAGGACCCATGAGGTGCTGTCCGGAGATATCCGTCTTCAATCATCCTGACCCGGCGGACCAGCTCGCGGTTGACCGGCGCATCGATACCAAGCTCTGCGGCCTTGGCAAGCAGAGCACCGTTGATGGCCCCGATCTCCGTGGGCCGGCCCCTGCGCACATCCTGCAGCATGGAGGAAATATTGCCGGCCGTAGCCTCACAGACCGTAAGCGTCTGGCTGACCGGATCAGGGGGCACCTTGAGGCCTAAGGCGCGGGCCACGGCGTGCCCCTCCTGCACTGCGGCAACCAGCTTGGCCCGGGCCTCGGCATTGACCAGCAGATCCCCGTTGGGGCAGTCATAAATCACGGTGAGCGCGTTGATTCCCACATTGACCAGCAGCTTGGCCCAGACAAAATCAAGGATATTGTCCACCCGTTCCGCCGGCATGCCTGCCTGCCGGAACAAAACTGCGACGCTTTCGAGCTGTGTTTCCTTTTCACTGGGGACCGGAGAGAGAAAGCCCATTCGGGTCAGCCCCTGGCCGCCATGGCAGACATGCCCGGGAGCCTTGAGGGTGGCGCCCATGGCGGTTACCCCAATGGCAGGCTGCACGGGAAGTTTCATCCGTGCCAGGGTATCGAGATGGCTGATGCCGTTCTGGAAGGTGATGAGGCTGGTTGCCGGGGTGTAAAGAGGTTGGGCGGCGGTGATGCCTGCCGCCACGTCGCGTGACTTGACGCAGAGCAGGACAAGATCTGCCGGACCAATGCGGGCTGCGTCGGCGCTGACGGAGACCAAACGGCAAAACTCCTGCTCACCAACGGTCAGCAGGAGTTTCCCATTCATGCGCGCCGCCCGCTCAGCATCATGATCGAGCAGCCACACCTCATTATCAGCCCGGCCGGCAAGCCCGGCTGCAAAGAGAGAGCCGAGCGCGCCGGGACCGATAATGACTGTTTTCATGTCAACAGCATGCTACTTGCTGACAGTAGCCCCTTCCACAATAACGTTATAAAAGTAGCCTGCGCCGAAATCCTTGTCCTTGGCCAGATCTCCCTCAATAACCACTATGGAATTCACCTCCGGCACATCGGCGGAGGTAACCACCAGGTCATGGGTGTTGTTCTTCGGATCTCCGGTGCCGTCCTGCAGATGAATCCAGGTGCGGCCCATGATCCCGGGTGACACCTTGACCACCTTGCCGCGGATTTTCACCTTTTTGCCGGCCAGATCGGCAGCAGAGGTGAACAGCTCTCCCACCTGATAGCCATTTGCGCCTTCAGCCTTCTCCACCTTGATTTCCTGCAGCGGGGTGATGGCCTTGACGCTGCCGCCGCTGCTTTCCTCCGCACCCATTCCCGCTGCCGCAGGAGGCATTGCCCCTCCTCCTTCACCTTGCATGGCCTGAGAAAAACTCTGGCCCATACCCGCATGGGGGGCGGCATTTGCTCCCGCCAGACCGGAAGAAAAGATAATTTCCGGGAAAGTACGGTCTAAGCTTTTACTGTGAAAATCACGCATCACCGGCCCGTTAAGCAGACTGATCTTGTCTCCGACAGCCACTTTCGTCTGGCCGATGGCGGCCCATACCTTATCACGTGCCCTGGTCAAGCTGAATATAGGTATAGCCGCCGCTGTCAAAGGTTTCGACCACTGTACCGGTCAAAGCACCCTGGGGGGCCTCTGCCTCAGGCTGCACTGCGGCGGCAACCGAGGCCTCGGCGGTTGCCTGGGCAGGCATGGCGCTATCTTTATTGGTCTCCTGGGTCGCCACCGCCGCGGTCTGATTTTCGGGAGCGGCGGTTTCTGCTTTCTTCTCATTCTGATTGCAGCCGGTAAACGCCAGGGCGAGAACCAGGGCAGTGGTCATGTAAATTTTTTTCGCGTGTTTCATTGGTAATCCTTTCTACATAAATGGGTGATGTGTGATTGAGACAAAAAAATCTTCAGAAAGAGTTGGCGGGGCTGCATCGTTCTGCGGGTCAGTGTATAAATGGCTGAGGATGAGCGTCGCAACAAGTAATTTCCCTAGGAGACAGGAGACAGAATGCAGAAGCCGGAATAAACTGATTATTTTTCACCTTGCTCCCCGGCTTCTGACTACTGAATTCTGACTTCGCATACAATTAAAATAAATTAACCGACTTGGCAAGAAAAGCCTGCAACAGGCTAACCCCGGAACTCCGGGGAAGTGCTATATAAAAGATTGATATAAACTGCAAAAGTTCCGGGCTCAATCTTTTTATTTTCTTTCAGCCTCCGGATTGTAGGTAAATGCCAGTCTCTCCGCCGGCCGGTCAACCGTTACGGTTCCACCCCGGGACAACTGGCCAAAGAGGATCTCCTCGGTGATCTTGTCGCCGATTTCACTCATGATAAGCCGTCGCAGCGGCCGTGCCCCATAATCCGGGTCATGCCCTGCCGTTGCCAGCCACTTGCGGGCCTTTTCCGTCAGGGTGATGCTCACCTTCTTTTCCTGCAGCCGGTCCCGCAGCTCATTGATCATCTTATCAACGATCATTTCCATCACCGGCATCTCCAGGGCATTGAAGGTGATGATGGCATCAAGACGATTCCTGAACTCCGGGGAAAACAGATTTTTAATGGCCTTCTGGCCGCCCCCTTTTTTACTGGTCATAAAGCCGATGGACTGCCCGCTTAATTCCCTTGCCCCGGCATTGGTGGTCATAATCAGGATAACATTGCGGAAATCCGCCTTGCGGCCGGCATTATCGGTCAAGGTTGAATGATCCATCACCTGCAGGAGAATGCTGAAGATGTCCGGATGGGCCTTTTCTATCTCATCAAGCAGCAGCACGCTGTACGGATGCTTTCTGATGGCGTCGGTAAGCAGTCCGCCCTGATCAAATCCCACATAACCCGGAGGAGCGCCGATCAATCTTGCCACCGCATGCTTTTCCATATACTCGCTCATGTCGAACCGCTCGAAATGCACGGCAAGGGCGGACGCCAGCTGTTTGGCCACCTCTGTTTTGCCTACCCCGGTGGGACCGGCAAAAAGGAATGAGCCGGTGGGCCGCTCCGGGTCCTTCAGCCCGGCCCTGCTCCGCTTGACCGCCGTGACAATGGCCGTAAGCGCCTGGTCCTGGCCGAAAATCCGGCCCTGCAAGGTCTGCTGCAGATCTTTCAGCTGCTGCATATCGGACCCGGAAATATTCTTGGCAGGCACCCTGGCCATCCGGGCAATGACGGTTTCAATATCATGGGTGGTGACATTTTTTCTTTTTTTGTCAGGCTTGGCCAGACGCATGGATGCGCCCACCTCGTCCAGCACATCGATGGCCTTGTCCGGCAGAAAACGGTCGTTGAGATAGCGGGCCGCCAGGTCGGCTGCCGCCCTGACGGCGGTGTTTGAAAATTTCACGCCGTGATGCTCTTCGTAGCGGGACTTCAGCCCCTTGAGGATCTCAAAGGTTTCATCCACGGAAGGTTCTTCGATGTCAACTTTCTGGAAACGCCGGGACAGGGCCCGGTCC
Organism: uncultured delta proteobacterium; assembly: GCA_963729825.1. Classification (GTDB taxonomy): domain Bacteria; phylum Desulfobacterota; class Desulfobulbia; order Desulfobulbales; family SURF-16; genus SURF-16. Next base: position 52,610 of record CAVSQR010000081.1, read on the forward strand.
TTTTCCACATAATTTTTATACTCCTCATAGGTGGTGGAACCGATGCAGCGCAGGGTGCCGGCCTGCAGGGCGGGTTTGAGCAGATTGGAGGCATCCATGCTGCCGCCGCTGGTGGCGCCGGCGCCGACGATGGTGTGGATTTCATCAATCAGCAGAATGATGTTCGGCTGCTTTTCCACCTCGGTGATGATCGCCTTCAGCCGTTCCTCAAAATCACCCCGGTACTTGGTGCCGGAGAGCAGCGCCCCCATATCCAGCAGATGGATGGAGGCATCCCGGAGGAGATCCGGCACCTCGCCCTCATGGATGCGCAGGGCCAGGCCTTCGGCAATGGCGGTTTTGCCCACCCCGGGCTCGCCCACCAGCAGGGGATTGTTTTTGCGCCGGCGGCAGAGGATCTGCATCACCCGGGTCAGTTCCCGGTTGCGGCCGATAAGCGGATCAATCAGGCCCTGCTCTGCCCGGCGGGAAAAGCTGACGGTGAATTTCTCCAGGGCGGTGCCCGGTTTTTCCGCTTCCTTTTTCTGCCCGTCCCGGGGAATGGCCACCGGCGCCGCGGGCAGCTTGTGGGAGATGTAGCGCACCACCTCGAACTTGCTCAGCCCCTCTTTCTCCAGGAAATAAACGGCAAAGGACTCCGGCTCGGAGAAAATTGCCGTGATCACATCGCCGGAATCCACCTCGGCCTTGCCGCAGCTCTGCACATGGGCGATGGCCCGCTGCAGAACCCGATTGAAGCCGATGGTCTGCACCGGATCGGCAGCGGTGGTTTCATCCAGCACCGGCAGATTCAGCACAAAAAAGGACTCGAGATCCTTGAGCAGATTTTCCCGGTTGCCGCCGCAGCCCTCTATAATTTTGACCGCCATTTCATCATGCAGCAACCCGTAGAGGATATGTTCCACAGTCACATGTTCATGCCTGCGTTTTTTGGCCTCACGAATTGCCATCACCAGGGCCATTTCCACTTTTTGATTAATCATATCTTTTCCAAGAAATTCCGCCTCGCCCGCTTTGAGCAAAGGGCCTTTCTTCCTTTGTTTATCTGCCAGGCCGTCTTGGCCGTGACAGTTTTTATGCCTGCTCCATGGAGCATTTCAACGGGAATTCGTTGCGCCGGGCCAGATCGTGCACGATGTGAATTTTGGTATCGGCAATCTCCCTGGTATAAATTCCGGCAAGGCCTATTCCCTGCTGGTGGACATTCAACATGATCCTGGTCGCCTCGCCGGGATCTTTATAAAAAACCGTTTCCAGAATGGTGACGACAAAATCCATGGTCGTATAGTCGTCATTATGCAGCAGAACCTTGTACAGCGGCGGTTCAAGCACCTTCTGTTTTTCATCGGTGAGCACACCGCCTGCCGTCTTTTTATCCGGTACACTCATTTTTACTCCTCGTCATTTTCCGGTTTTTTCTTTTTCTTATTGTAACCACTCGCAGGCATGCTGGCAAGAGAGTGAAGTCAAATGAACAGGCGGGGGAAGGCAAAAGAGCAAAAATAGCAATCGGTCCGGCCAGTTGCCTAAAGGGTCTTTTTCCCCCGGGATTCCGCGCCCAGCAAGGCAAAAAGAAATCTCTCCAGCACCAGCCTGGGCGGCAGACCGCTGCTCTTCAACTGGAACTCGGCTTCCAGCAATTGCCTAAGCGCCTCCTGCAGGGTCTGCAGATCAAAATTGCCCGCCTGCTGAAAACTTTTATACAAAACAAAGGGGTGGCCGGCCAGAAAGGGCGACTTGCCATAATCCGTACTTTTCAGTTCAGCCAGATAGCCCTTCTGAAAGGCCGGAAAAGAGAGCTCCGCAGAGTAGCAGGGCTGCCGCCGCTCCCGCAGCGCCCGGAAAAAGAGCAGTTTGCGCAGCAGATTGCGCAGTCCGGCCACCAGGGCCAGGGGATGCAGCCCACCGGCATGCAGCCGGCCGACCAGCTCCAGCGACCGGGCCAGATTTGCCGAGGCCACCGCATCATTTAATTCATAGATGGCCTCTTCCCTGGTCTGGCCGATAATCGCATCCACATCCGCCTGGGTCGACCACCTGGGCATCGCCGGCATAAAGGGCCAGCTTTTCCGTCTCGCGCACAGCGGCCACCGGATGAAAACCCACCCGGTCAAGCAGGCTGTCGACCACCCCGGGTCCCGGCTTTTTGCCCATCTCAGCCAGGGTGCGGACCACCAGATCGCGGATGACCGCATCACGCCCCTTCTGGGCCGCGGATGCCGCCCCGCTGTCCACCGACAGGTCAATCACCGCACCGAGATCGCCGATCAGCTTATAAAGTTTTTTGCGCTTATCAACCGCCTCAGTCACCAGGATCAGCACGTTGCTTTTGGGTATCCCTTTCTCCAGCACCTGCAGCACCAGTTCATCCCCGGCCGCTGATTTTTCATCAGACAACCCGGACGGCAAAACCAGATCATCACACCAGGCCACATCCGCGGGCTTGTCAAAACCGAATAGCTTTTTCCATTGCGCCTCGGAAAGATCCGGCAATGATTCATCCCGGTCAAGCCCGGCGGCCTGGATCATTTTCAGCAGATAGCGTCCCGCCTTTTCCGCCTTTGCCTCGCCTGCCGCCTTTTTCGCCTTATCCCAGAAATTTTTGGCCACCGCCTTGGAAAAAAAGAGCTGGGAATCCATCACCCTGATCACCTGGCGGCCGGCAAAAAGGCTGTAGGTCTGCAGATGGCTCATGGTCTGCGCCACATCCTCCTGCTCGCCATCGATGCGCCTGAGGCCCAGGTTGCGTTGTTTCTCATCCGGCAGCAGATGGCGGACCAGGTCATCCGCCACCTCCCGGCAGAGATAACGCTCCCCGGAAATCAGGTATACGGGCCTGATGACGCCGCCGTTGATTTCATCGAGCAATCCGGCTATATTTTGTTGTTGATAGATCGGCATGAGGGGAAATGTACCATTTGAAGTGAGGAGTGAGGAGTGAAAAGTGAGGAGTGAAGTGAGGAGTGAAAGGCAAAAGGCAAAAGGCAAAAGGCAAAAGATATTCTCACAATTGCAGTTTGTGTAAAGTTTTTTCTCCTCACTCCTCACTCCTCACTTTTCACCTCTCCTCACTTGAAATCCAGCTGCACCGGGCAATGATCCGAGCCCATGACGTCCTTGAGAATGGCCGCGCCCTGCACCCGGTTCCTGCTTTTCTCATCCACGCAGAAATAGTCAATCCGCCAGCCGATGTCCTTGGCCCGGGCGTTAAAGCGGTAACTCCACCAGGTATAGTGGCCGGCTTCATTGTTGAACATGCGGAAGGTATCGACAAAGCCCGCGGCCAGAAAGGCATCCATCCAGCTTCTTTCCTGTGGGGTGAAGCCGGCATTGTGTTCGTTGCTTTTGGGGTTCTTCAGGTCGATTTCCTGGTGGGCCACATTGTAATCGCCGCACAGCACCACCGACTTTTGCGCGGCCAGGCCCTGGGCAAATTCCAGCAGGGCGCGGTTAAAGGCGAGCTTGAAGTCCAGCCGCTTCAACCCTTCTCCGGCATTGGGAAAATAGCAGTTGATCAGGAAAAAATCGGCAAACTCCAGGGTGAGCACCCGGCCCTCATTGTCAAAGGCGGGATCATTCAGGCCATAGCGGACGCTTAGCGGCGCCATGCGGCTGTAGACCGCCACCCCGGCATAGCCCTTGCGCTCGGCGCAGTGCCAGAAGGACTGATAGCCCTCGATATTTTTCAATTCGTCGCTTACCTGCTCCTCCTGAATCTTGGTTTCCTGGAGGGCCAGGATATCCGGGTCCAGATCCCTGACCAGTTCGGCAAAACCCTTTTTTTCCACGGCCCGGATGCCGTTGACATTCCAGCAGAGAAGCTTCAGCGGTTGCGCCACGGCAGCAGTTCTCCTGCTGCCCGGCACCCGGCGCGGGGTGACGCCGATCTGCGGACAGTACTGCCGGATGACGCAGCGGTCGCAATGGGGGGAAATGGGCTGGCAGGTGCCCTGGCCAAAGGCCACCAGGATGGAATTGACCGTGAGCCAGTGCCTCTCGCGGCAGTTTGCCGCGCAGGGCCATCTCCGTTTCCAGGGGTGTTTTGGTCTGCACGTAACCCCAGATATTCATGATGCGGTGCACATGGGTGTCCACACAGATGGCAGGTTTGTGGAAGGCCACACTGACCACCAGATTTGCCGTCTTGCGTCCCACGCCGGGAAGCCTGGTCAGCGTGTCCACCTCAGCGGGGATCACGCCCGCCCATGCTGTTCACCGCCGCGGGCAACCGGGCCAGATAACCCGCCTTGTTGCGGTAAAAGCCCACCGGATAGATGAGGCGGGCAATCTCCTCTTCGGAGAGCGCGGCCAGGCTTCTGCAGATCAGGGGCCCTGGCAAACAGCCGGGCCGCGGCCCCGGCCGTGGTCTCGTCCTTGGTGCGGGCGGACAGGATGGTCGCCACCAGCACCTGGTAAGGGTCCCTGGCTCTGCACGGCGATGAGGTCCACCACCGGCACCTTATAGTCGGCCACCTCTTTAGCCAGCATGGCCAGGATCAGGTCGATGTCAAATTCCATCTTCTTTACTTCCATTTTTCTGCGTTGACATGACCGATTGTAATCATAAACGATATGATCATTGTTATTGCCGGTACGTCATACCGGTTTTCTTGGCTCAAGCCGAAGGAGCGGGCCTTGCCCGCGACAGTTTTATGAGACCGGAATACTAATTAATCGCGGGCATGGCCCGCTCCTACAAGACGTTACTCTCACATTAACAAAACAGGAAATCAAGTTACACCCGTCCAGGCAAGGAGAAAAAAAAAGCCCTGCACAAGGCAGGGCTTTTTGAATCACACTTCTAATTTAAGAAAAATTAGAAGGTCATGGTCAGGTGGTGGCTGAGCAGATACAGATCCTCAGACTCCTGGCCTGCCTGTCAGTGGCGATATCATCAAAGAAGTCGCCGGTGTTGAAGTAGGCGGCATGTACCTCGTAGGTGAGGTTGTCAAGCAGTTTGTACTTGGCGCCCAGGTCGATCTCCCAGCCGTACTCGTCATCAACGCTTACACCATAAGCAGCCTCAACCACATCGGTGGTATCAGCCCAGGCATAGCCAATGGCGCCGTGCAGGGACAACTGGTCGGAAACCTGGAAATCGGAATGAACGCCGATGGCATTCACACCACTGGTGGTCATGTTGGGGTCAGCATTGAAGACATCGCTGTTCAGCATGCCGGTCAGGTCGCCGGTGAGGATGTAGTAGGGGTTGAAGTCGTCACCGAGACCGTCTTCCAGGGCGCTGTTCATGGCGGCGGTTACGTCAGCGTCAGCGTCGGTCAAAATGTCGTCATCCTGGCCCTCGGCCCAGAAGTACATCAGGCCGACATTCAGCTTGTCGAATTGGCCGCTGCCGTCCAGCATAACGGCCATGGCGTCAACATCCTGATCTTCCTGCACGCCGGCAATTTCCGTGTCATAATCTCTCCAGCTGCCGAACTGCCAGCCCCATTCGCCCTCGATGGTGAAGTTGGCGATCTTGCCCACCCCATAGAGTCTCAGCTTGTTGTCAGCGCGATCATAGTTAGAGTTGCTTTTGTAGTTGTAATAATCGTAACCGCCCAACAGCAGCAGATTATCGGTCTTGTAGGTCAGGTCGATCTCGTAGACATCATTGTCTGCGTCATCATTATTGTTGTACCAGTCGTTCTCCTGGCTTTTCTGGGTGAAGACCAGCAGTTCGAAAGGATCAGCCACAAAGCTCGGCCACCACATGAGACGGTCGGCATGGGAGTAAGTGCTCAGGAAGTCGCCGCCCCAGGGGGGTACCGCACAGCGGCCGGCGCGGATCTTACCAACCGGTGACAGGTACTCCATGTACAGGGTATACACATCGATGTTGTTCTGGTCATTAGCGTAAAGATCGGAGTTGCTGGCGGTTCCATAGTTGTTATCCGTGCCCCAGACATTATACCTGGCAAAACGGAGTTCGGAGAACATGGCGATCTTGTCATTGACCTGCAGTTTCGGTTTGATAATGAAGGTATGCAGCCAGGCTGAATCGGTGCCGGCATTCGTCATTATAGGGGTCGAAACCGCCGTCCTTGGCTTAGAAAGATCAAGCAATGTATAAACATCATCCATGGCATTATCGAGAGCACCTCGGCAACGTCCATTGTCCCCGCCGTCAGCATTGTTCAGCATGTAACCTTCGAGGATGTACTCGCCGCTCATGGAAAAATCCATCGCGGATGCGGTGCCGGCCACACCTACTACCAGGCCGAGGGCGGCAACTGTTGAAATAATTTTTTTCATCTTAAATCTCCTTTTCTCTTGTAAGAAAGATGAATGATAAAAAGCGGGCTCCACCATGGAACCCATCCCCATACCGTCAGGTGCCCCGCGTCTTTTCCCGGAAATAATTTCTATCCCCCCCGCAAAAAGAGCACATAAGCAGCTGACAATACTCGATTCATATTGAACCTCTTATTTCTTACCCCAATCCGTGAGGTTTGGCAAGAAATAATCGCATACGAATCCTCACTTACCATATTATTATTTAGATTTTTTCCTGAATCAATGTCAAGTTATTTTCTCTCTTTTATGAATATCCGCTCATTGCACCCGTGTATTTTTTGCCACTGCAGCATGAATAATTGCTAACGCCTCCTCATAATTATGTTAGAATATTTTCCCATGAAAGGCATCACCCACACCATACCGAAACGGGCCAACGTGCTCTCCTCTTTTGGCCGGACCTCCGAACCGGCCATCAGCCGCCGTTTTGCGGTGCTGGTCTGGAATATCCACAAGGCAAAAAAAATCCAATGGGCCGCTGATTTCCAGCAGCTGCTGCTCGGCAAGGACCTGGTTCTGCTGCAGGAGGCGTTCCTGCGGCCCGCCATGCTCAATGTTCTCCAGCAGACCCCTGATCTGCGCTCGGACCTGGCCGCCGGTTTCACCCGGCGGCTGGACGCCATGTGACGCAGGGGTGATGACAGGTTGCCGCGCCAACCCACGCAGCTCGGCATTTCGTTTCTCCGCTCGCCCGGTGCGTGAATCCCTGGTGCGGCTGCCGAAACATGGCCATCGGCACTCCGCTACGCCTTAGGGTTCAGCGCCGAGAACTGCTGGTTCTCAATGTCCACGCCATCAATTCTGCTGCGGATAAACAAATTCAAACGGCAGATGCACCATCTTGACAGCAGAACGTTGAGCACGCCATCGACAGCCCACCTGCTCGCGCGGCATTCACCACCTGTGCGTGGCACAGCCACGTCGTAGACAGGTCTCGGAGAAGTCACTCGCAATTTATCCGCAGGGAAATAGGTGCCTTGATTGGTGTTGCCCCGTTAATCGCGATTCAGGTCAGATGCGGGCGAGCGAGTTCCGTTTGGCGGTCCTACATGGCGGTCTCTACTGCTGCTATCCGTTTCTTCAAATCAGGTTATCCAGAGGTTTTATGAGCGTCTCGTTGCTGCCGGAAAGCCAAAAAAAGTTGCTATAGTCCGTATGCGTAAACTCCTCACCATCCTTAACGCGATGGTGGAATCCCAAAAAACGTGGGATGAATCTTTACATTTAACTTGACCCCAAAGACAGTTGCTCATGGCACCCGAGTTTTTTTGCCATTGCAGCATGAATAATTGCTAACGCCTCATCATATTTATGTTAGAATATTTTCCCATGAAAGGCATCACCCACACCATACCGAAACGGGCCAATGTACTCTCCTCTTTTGGACGGACCTCCGAGCCGGCCATCAGCCGCCGTTTTGCGGTGCTGGTCTGGAATATCCACAAGGCAAAAAAAATCCAATGGGCCGCGGATTTCCTGCAGCTGCTGCACGGCAAGGACCTGGTTCTGCTGCAGGAGGCTTTCCTGCGGCCCGCCATGCTCAATATTCTCCAGCAGACCCCTGATCTGCGCTGGGACCTGGCCGCCGGTTTCACCCGGCGGCTGGACGCCATTGACATAGGCGTCATGACAGGCTGCCGCGCCAACCCCCGCAGCCTTTTCTTTCTCCGCTCCCCGGTGTACGAGCCGCTGGTGCGGCTGCCGAAAATGGCCATCGGCACCAGATATGCCCTGGAATTCAGCGACCGGGAACTGCTGGTGCTCAATGTCCACGCCATCAATTTTGTGCGGATAAACAAATTCAAACGGCAGATGCGGCAACTGGAAGCGGAACTTGACAGCCATGACGGCCCTATCCTGCTCGGCGGGGATTTCAACACCTGGCTGGCCAGCCGGACCGACTTTCTCCGGGAGATGACCGGCAACCTGCACATGGATCTGGCCACCTTCCAGCCGGACCGCCGCTCCCGTTATTTCGGCCAGGTCCTGGACCATGTTTTTGTCCGCGGCCTGAAAATCGTGTCCGCCTCCTGCCATTACCATATCAGAAGCTCGGACCATCAGCCCATCGAGCTGGTGCTGGGAGGGGAGGAATGGGGTGCGGGATAAGACAAAATAAGGATAACGGTCTGAGGGAATGTTATCCCCCAGTCACTTATTATTGACATTTACCAAAGCGATGCAGTTTCATGGCACAGAGCTGAAAAAAGCCCATCCTGCATGAAAAACCCCTGAACAACTTTAGAATAGAATCCAGCAATCGGCACCGGTCGTATATGGCTTGCCCTGCTCCCTGCTCTTAGACTTTTGCCTCACGCCTCACTTTTATAAGGATACACCGCCATAAAAACAGCCGCCCCACACCGGGCAACCAAACCGCCTGATCAACGAAAAGAGCCCCTACCTGCTGCAGCACGCCTATAACCCGGTGCAGTGGCTGCCCTGGGGGGAAGAGGCCTTTGCCAGGGCCAGCCGGGAAAACAAGCCGATTTTTCTCTCCGTCGGCTACTCCACCTGCCACTGGTGCCATGTCATGGCCCACGAATCCTTTGAGGATGAGGAAATTGCGGCCTTTCTCAACGACTTTTTCATCTGCATCAAGGTTGACCGGGAGGAAAGGCCGGATATCGACCGCATTTACATGGCCGCCACCCTGGCCCTGACCGGCGGCGGAGGCTGGCCCATGTCCGTTTTTCTCCTGCCCGACCGCACCCCTTTTTATGCCGGCACCTATTTCCCGCCCCGGGCTGGCCTCGGCAGGCCGGGCTTTCTCGACCTGCTGCAGGCCCTGCACCAGGCCTGGCAGGATGATCCCGGTCGCGTCCGGCAGGCAGCCGCCTCCATGGCCGCCCATCTGCAGAGCCTGGCAACCGCCCAGGAGCAGGGCAAGGTCGATCCAGGGGTGCCTGACGCCGCTTTTGGCCAGCTCCGCAGCAGCTACGACCAAAAATTCGGCGGCTTCGGCCCGGCCCCCAAGTTTCCCCGGCCGGTGACCTTTTATTTTCTGCTGCGCCACGACCTGGGCCGGGATGACGGCCAGGCCCGCCTCATGACCCTGGACACCCTGCGCCGCATGGCAGAGGGCGGCATGTATGATCTGCTGGGCGGCGGCTTTCACCGCTATTCGGTGGATGACCAGTGGCGGGTCCCCCACTTTGAAAAGATGCTCTATGACCAGGCCCAGCTTGCCGTGGCCTACTTTGAGGCCTTCCAGATCAGCGGCGATCCCTTTTTTCGCCGCATCGGCACCGAGACCCTGGATTATGTGCGGCGGGATATGACCGATGCTTCAGGCGGCTTCTTTTCCGCCGAGGACGCGGACAGCGCCGAGCCGGATGAGCCGGGCAAACATGGCGAAGGCGCCTTTTATACCTGGAAGGCACGAGGAGATCACGGAAGTCCTCGGCAGTGAAGCCGCGGCAATTTTCAACTTCCACTATGGGGTTGAGGCCCGCGGCAATGCCCTGGCTGATCCGCTGGATGAATTCACCGGCAAAAATATCCTTTACGCGGCCCACACCCTGGCGGAAACCACGGCACATTGCGGCCGCAGCGAAGAGGACGCCGCCGCGGTATTAGCCGCGGCCAGGGAGCAGCTTGCCCTGGTCCGGGCCAAAAGACCCCGGCCCCACCTGGATGACAAGGTCCTCTGCGCCTGGAACGGCCTGATGATCTCCGCCCTGGCCAAGGGGTATCAGGTCACCGGCAACAGGGCCTATCTGCAGGCGGCGCAGCGCTCGGCTGATTTTATCCTGGCCACCCTCCACGATCGCGAAAAAGGAACCCTGCTGCGCCGCTATCGCCAGGGCGAGGCCGGACTTGCCGCCCACCTTGATGATTACGCCTTTTTCGTCCAGGGCCTGCTTGATCTCTATGGGGCATCCTTTGCCGTCACCTACCTGCAACGGGCCATCGACCTTACCCGCAAACAGATCGAACTTTTCGCAGATGAGGCGGGGGGCGGCTTTTTTGAGACCACGGACCAGGATGCGAGCCTGCTGCTGCGGATGAAGGGGGATTACGACGGGGCGGAACCGGCGGCAAATTCCGTGGCAGCGCTTAATCTGCTGCGGCTGGCCACCTTTGTCAGCGAGGACTGGCGGCAGCGGGCCCGCAACACCATCGACGCCTTTGCCGCCCAGATCAACGAAAACCCCACGGCCATGCCCCTGATGCTGGTTGCCCTGGATTTCTACCGGCACCAGCCTGAGCAGATCATCATCGCCGGCCGGCCCGAAGCGCCGGATACCCGGGCCATGCTCGCCGCCGTGCATGCCATCTTTCTGCCCCATACCACGCTGCTGCTGGCCGACGGCGGACCGGGCCAGCAGTTTTTAGGCGAAAAAATTCCCTCTGCCGCAGGTCTTGCCCCGCAGAACGGCAAGGCCTGCGCCCAGGTGTGCCGCAACCTGGCCTGCAGCCTGCCCATCACGGACATCCAGGAGCTGGTGAAAATGCTGAAGAGCGCGGGCTGATGGTTTGACCGGTTGACGGGGCCGGCTGTTAATGGTATTTTGCTTAGGAGCCGTTACGAAATAACCTCGGCTTTCTGAACCATTTCGTTACGGCTCCTTATGCCGTTTTACAAGCCAGATGAGGACATTATTTTGTTACAACGGCTTAGCATTTTCCGCTTTGCATCTCTCAAAATTCAGCAAATAAAAAATAAAATGAACAGCAAACACATTTTCTCTCTCTTACTGGTCCTTTTGATCATCCTGCCCGGCTGCGGTAAAAGGCTGCATACCGAAGATGCCGTTGAACAGGGCGCGAAACAGCTCTCCTATGACGACATCCTCGGGATTGTCTCGGAAAAAACCCTGCACATCGTCAGCTGGGACAAGTCGGTGGAGGCGGATGTCACCTTATACGGCAGCGGCAAAATCGCAGCCGTCAACACCCTCGGCAATAAATCCGACGGCAAGTGGAAGGTCGACCAGAACAACACCCTCTGCCTCCGCTATGACCAATGGGCCAATCGGGACATGCAGTGTTTCAGCGTCTTCAAAATGGATGACGGCTTCAAGATGTTCCGGGCGGACGGAGGACTGGAATCCACCTTTACCGTGGCCGGCGGGGAGCAGGAACAACAGGTTATCAGCGGCATAGGGCTGGGCCAGGCCATGCCGGGCAGCAGCGTCCGCTCAGAGGTTATTCCGGAACCGGAGACCAACCGCACCCAGGTGATACCGGACCCCGGGGCCGTCTCCTCCCAGGATGATAGCGGCACCAGGCATGACAGCTGGTGGAAGTTCGGCTTGTTCAAGGGTGAGGCGGAGAACAACCCCAGGAAACAATGGGGGATTATGCGGCCCCGCCCGCTGCCCCTTTCCAGGGAGATGACCCATCTGCTGGATGAAAAGGAATGCGTGCACTGTGATCTCACCAGTCAGAATCTGCAGAAGGCCAGCCTGAAAAAGGCGGACCTTGAACAGGCCGATCTGTCCGGCGCCGATCTCTCCGGCGCCTTTCTCAAAAATGCCAATCTGAAAAAGGCCACCTTGGCGGGCGCCAAACTTTCCGGGGCCGACCTTGAGGGCGCGGATCTCTCCGGCGCCAATCTGGAGGGCGCCAATCTGGAGGGCGCGAACCTGGAGGATGCCAATCTGGAAGGGGCCAGTCTCACCAAGGCAAGACTGGTGGATGCCGTTCTCGTCAGCGCCGTGCTGAAAAATGCCGATCTGGGCCAGGCCAATCTGCACTGGGCCAATCTGAGCGAAGCGGATTTAACCGGGGCCAGCCTGAAAGGCAGTTATCTGGTCAAAACCATGTTTTACAAGGCAGACCTGACCAACGCCGACCTGACCGATGCGGTGATCCAGCGGACCAATTTCGACTCCGTCCAGGGTTATACCCCCGCTGCCGGCGACACCGGCAGCGAGAAAAAAGAGGAAGAAAAGAAGAAATCCCTCTTCGGCCTGTTTTGAGAGAAGGGGAAAAGTAAGGAGTAAGGAGATGTAGGGGCTGGCCTTGTGCCTGCCCTGGGAGAAGTAGGGGCGGTTCGCGAACCGCCCCGAGCAGGAACCATCAGCCATTCTTCTTCTGCAGAACCGTATCCTTCAACCAGTTCACATCGTCCCGTTCGGGATATTCCACCATGTAATGCAGGCCCCGGGACTCCTTGCGGATCAGGGCGCTTTTGACGATCAGCTCAGCCACCAGGGCAATGTTGCGCAATTCAATGAGATCCGGGGTCAGCAGGTAATCACGGAAATGCTGGGCCACCTCGGCCAGAATGGGCTGCATGCGCTTGCACACCAGGTTCAGCCTTTTCTCGGAGCGGACGATGCCCACGTAATTCCACATCAGCCGGCGGATCTGGTCCCAGTTGTGGCTGATCAGCACGCATTCCTCAATTCTTTCGGCATGGCCGGCAGACCAGTCCGTCACCTGCGGGTGCTCGCGCCGCTGCAGTTCCGGCCAGTCACGCTCACACTGCAGAAAGGCCTGATGGGCAAAAACAACCGCCTCAAGCAGGGAGTTGCTGGCCAGCCGGTTGCCGCCATGCAGGCCGGTGCAGGCCGTCTCGCCAAAGGCAAAGAGATTTTCCAGGGAGGTGCGGCCCATGGTGTCGGTCAGCACCCCGCCGCACATGTAATGGGCGGCGGGCACCACCGGAATCGGCTGCCGGGTGATATCGATGCCGTAGGACAGGCAGGTCCGGTAGATATTGGGAAACCGTTTTTTGACAAAATCGGCCGGCTTATGCGTGATATCAAGAAAGACATTATCATCACCGCTGCCCTTCATCTCGGAATCGATGGCCCTGGCCACCGTCATCCCTGGTGGCCAGATCGCCGCGGGGATCGTATTTCAGCATGAACGGGGTGCCGTTCTTATCGACGAGACGGGCGCCTTCGCCCCGCACCGCTTCGGAAATGAGAAAATTTTTGGCCAGGGGGTGGTAGAGGCAGGTCGGGTGAAACTGGACGAACTCCAGGTTGGCCACCCTGGCCCCGGCCCGGTAGGCCATGGCAATGCCGTCACCCGTGGCAATATCGGGATTGGTGGTGAAGAGATACACCTTGCCGGTGCCGCCGGTGCAGAGCACGGTTGTCTTGGCCAGATACGGGGTGATGGAATGGTCGTCCCTGTCCAGGATGTAAGCCCCGAGACAGCGGTCCGGGAACGGTCCGCTGACCGCGATTCCCGCCTTGGAGGCAATCAGCAGGTCAACCGCGAGATGGTTTTCCAGCACCGTGATACGATCATTGGCAGCCACCTTGGCCAAAAGTCCCCGCTCGATCTCCCGGCCGGTGAGATCCCGGGCATGGGCGATGCGCCGGGCCGAATGGCCGCCTTCCCGGCCAAGGTCGAGCAGGGAACTGTCTGACTCCTGACGGGTAAAGTCCACGCCAAGGGCCATGAGTTCGCGCACCCTTTCCGGCCCGGTTTCCACCACCAGGCGCACCACCTCTTCGTTGCACAGCCCGGCCCCGGCCTTCAGGGTATCGGCGATATGCATTTCATAGGAGTCATCGGCGGACAGCACCGCGGCGATTCCTCCCTGGGCAAGATTGGTGGCCGTGTCCACCCGGTTTTTTTTGGTGACCAGGGTGACCTGGCCGAGACGGGCGGCCTTGAGGGCAAAGGAAAGACCGGAAATTCCGGAGCCGATAACGAGAAAATCTGTTGCCAATGTCATGGTTTGTCTTTAGGTTTAATTTAATGAAAAGAAGCCAGGAGACAGGAGCCAGGAGTCAGAAGAATGCGGAAGTGATCAGTCATTCCGTCTGCTGGCTCCTGTCTTCTGGCTCCTCTTGAAAATTCACTTTCACCATAATGAACGAAAAAATGCCAGAACTGAAACTTGTTATATTTGATTGCGACGGCGTCATGTTTGACTCAAAAAACGCCAATAAAATGTATTATAATACCATCCTGACGGCCCTCGGCCATCCGCCGATGGACGACGAAGAGCTCGAATATGTGCACATCCACAACGTCATGGATTCGGTCCGCCATATTCTGCGCCACTACCCGGATGACATCGACAAGGCGGAAAGATACCGGGCTGATCTCGATTATCAGCCGTTTCTGCAGTATATGAACATGGAACCGGACCTGATTGAATTTCTTGACTATCTCACCCCGGCATACGAGAAAGCCATCAGCACCAACCGCACCACCACCATGCGCAGTATTCTCGATATCTTCGGGCTGTCAACCTATTTCGGCATGGTGGTCACCGCCTTTGACGTGGAACGCCCCAAGCCGTACCCCGATGCCCTGCATGCCATTCTCAACCATTTTTCCCTGGCCGTGGACCAGGCCGTCTACATCGGCGATTCCATTATTGACCGGCAGCACGCCAACAGCGTGGGCATGAAAATGATCGCCTTTAAAAACCCGGCACTGGATGCCGAATACCATGTGCGGAGCTTCATGGAGATCCCCAGACTGCCCATCTTCCGGGAGTTAATTGGCAAGGCAATAGGCAGAAGAGGGCGACGGACCATGCGCCATGATCTGCCTCCGGGACCGGATGTTAAATCAGCAATCCGAATTCCGCAATCCGCAATTCAATCCCTCACTGTTTATGGTGATGGCCGTGATGCCCCTCCACCGCGCCGCCCAGGGCCTCCAGCGCCTTGCGCAGATACTTGTCCGCCTTGGCCAGCTTCTCCATGGCCTGGTCAATGGCCTCGGCCGCCTCCTCCTGGCCCTCATTTTTCGCCACCGCCAGCCATTTCGCAAATTCATGCTGATGGCTGTGGCTGTGCTCAAGCCAGTGGGGGATGAGAACCCGCAGTTTTTCCAGCTCGGTCAGTTCTTTCTTGTCAGCCATTTTTTCTCTCTCCAACCGGGGCCAGGATCACCTTCCCGCCCATGAAATCAATTTTTTTTACATAGGCCGCGGCTATGACCCTGGGCTCTTCAAAAAGGGTGCTGACCCTGATGCCATCCCCCTCGGCTTCAAGATAGCTCGCATTTTCCATGACGGTTTTTACTGTCCCGTTTTCTTCATATACCACGCTCATCTGGCACATGCCGTACCTCCTTTTCTGCAGGAGTGATAAATTTAAAAGTTAGTGCTACTATTGCAAAATTAGCAAAAATCCGCCAGAAAAATAAAAGGCGCGGAACTACTCAGGAGACAGAATTGCAGAATAAGCAGAGGCAATTCCTCGCCAGGGAAATGGATCCTTCGGCAATGGATTAAAGGTGATAAACAACACCATGTGCAAGATCACTTGCCAGAAAACGGGAACGGTTTTCGGTTTTTTTCTTCTGACTCCTGTCTCCTGACTTCTTCTGGATAGTTACAACTCGTCAAGCTGTCCAGCCCGGCTGTACATTGAACATAATGGAGAAAAAAGACATGCTTACCAATATGAAAGAAATCAGCACTATTCTGAAAAACTGCAGAACAATCGCCGTGGTGGGCCTTTCACCCAAGGAAAACAGACCAAGCAACCAGGTGGCCCGCTACCTGCAGGATGTGGGCTACCGGATTATCCCGGTCAACCCGGGACAGCAAGAGATCCTGGGCGAAACCTGCTACCCCAGCCTGCTGGACATCCCTGAACCGGTTGACGTGGTGGACATCTTCCGCCGGTCGGAGGAGGTGCTGCCGGTGGTGGAACAGGCGGTGCAAATCAAGGCAAAAGCGGTATGGCTGCAACAGGGCATCATCAATGAGGAAGCGGCCCGTCTTGCCCGGAGCAACGGCCTGGCTGTGGTCATGGACCGCTGTATGAAAATCGACCACGCCGCCCTGCTGTAGGTAAAAAAAATCAGACAAGGCCGGTCAAGCTTGATGAATTCGTAAAAAGTCTGTTTTCAGTTTTTACCAGTCCTTCAAGCTTGCTATGCCCGCCGCCCAGCCAGACCGGCCCGAGCCCTGTCTTTTTTCCGTCCACGGAATTTTCGATTTGACATATCGATAAATCTTCCATATCTTCGCCCACTAAGAGCTTGTTTGGCCACAGGCCGACATGCGGTGCTGTTTTCCGCATCGGCCCTTGATACTTCTTCCACCCTTGCCGCCTCTCAATTATGCCCATGCGCCTTTTTCCAGGTTTTACCTGAGTGAAGCACAAACGTTCTGCCCGGGGCGGCAGAAACAGGATAACTCCGGAAACAGAGCGGCGGATTCCCCCCTCCTGTTTTTCGTCTTGATTGCCTGACTGTTATCAGCCGGGCTCCGCGCCAATCGCTTGCCGACTGTTTGTGCTTTTCACATGATACGCCTGGCGTGCTGCCGCCTGCCGGCAGCCCAGGGCCTTGTTTTGCCGGGCACGGGATCGTCCGGCGGCATTTGCGCAACAATCTGGAGCTTTAAGGAGAAGTGATGGCTGACAACGAAATTTCAATCGACAGGAAAATGCAAAGCGCGTTTAGGGATCAGGTCCGGAAAATTCTGCCGGCCGGCGGCAATTTCAATCTCTGTCTCACCTGCGGGGCCTGCGCCTCCGGCTGCCCGGCCACCGGGCTGGCGGACATGGACCCGCGGAAATTCATCCGGCTGGTGGCACTAGGCCAGGACGAGAGCATTACCTGCCATCCCTGGGTGTGGATGTGCAGCCTGTGCATGCGCTGCAACTATGTCTGCCCCATGGGGATCAATATCGGCGGGCTGATTTATGAGGCGCGCAAGCTGTGGCCCCGGGAGCGGCGGCCCAAAGGGATTCTGGGCTCATGCGACATGGCCCTGCGCAACCCCAGCACCAGCGCCACCGGCACCCCGCCGGAAGAATTCCGTTTTGTGGTGGAAGATGTATTGGCCGAGGTGCATGAAACCCAGCCCGGCTGGGAGGAGCTGCAGGCCCCCATTGACAAGCAGGGGGCCCATTTCTTCCTCAGCCAGAATTCCCGGGAGCCGGTGGCCCTGCCCTATGAGATGATCCCCCTGTGGAAGATCCTGCACCTGGCCGGGGCTGACTGGACCTATGGCAGCACCGCCTGGGCCGGCGAGAACTACTGCATGTTCCTGGCGGACACCGAGGCCTGGAAACAGATCACCACCGCCACCATCCGCAAGGCCGAGGAGCTGGGGTGCCAGGTCTACCTCAATACCGAATGCGGCCACTCCACCTTTTCGGTTCGGGAAGGGGTGCGCCGGTTCAACATCGATACCACCCTTGATATCGCTCTCATTGTCCAATACTATGCCCGCTGGATCAGGGAGGGGAAACTCAAGGTCAATGCCGACTGGAACCGCGAGCTGCGCATCAAATTCACGGTGCAGGACCCCTGCAATCAGGTGCGCAAAGGCCTTGGCGACCCCTATGCCGAGGAGCTGCGTTTCGTGGTCAGAACCGTGGTGGGCGAGGAAAACTTCATCGACATGCAGCCGAACAGGTCCAACAATTACTGCTGCGGAGGCGGAGGCGGCTATCTCCAGACCGGTTACAACGAGGCCCGCCTGCAATACGGCCGCCTGAAACATGAGCAGATCATGACCACCGGCGCCACCTATTGCATTACCCCGTGCCACAACTGCCACGCCCAGATTGAAGACCTGGGCCGGCATCTGGCCGGCGGCGCCTACCGTTCGGTCAACCTCTGGTCGATCATCGGGCTGGCCATGGGCATTCTCGGGCCGGACGAAAGGGTGGATTTCGGCCCCGACCTGCGGGAGGTGAATCTGCCCTGAAAAGCGGGCCCCCCGGACAACCACCTCCGGGCAGGGACTGTCAGGGAGATTTTTCCCACCCAGCCGCTCATCGGAGACAATCCTGCCGTCGCGCATGGCCAGGATGCGCCGGGCCCGCTGGATCACGGCCGGATCATGGGAAGAGAAGACAAAGGTGGTTTGAGACTGCTGCTGCAGGGCGAAGAACAGCGCAATGAGTTCTTCGCCTGTTTGTGAATCCAGGTTGGCGGTGGGTTCATCGGCCAGGACCAGCAGCGGCCGCCCCACGATGGCCCGGGCCGCGGCCACCCGCTGCTGCTGCCCGCCGCTGAGCTCCCCGGCCGCTTGTGCATGAGCCGGGCCAGCCCCACACTTTCCAGGGCCTCGCCCACCCTTTGCCGCCGCTGGGCCGGAGGCACGTGCTGGAGCAGCAGGACGTATTCCACGTTTTCATAGGCGCTCAGCACCGAACAAGATTAACCGACTGAAAGACAAAGCCGAAGGCCATGCGGCGCAAGCCGGCCAGCTGACCGCGCCGCAGTTTCGCCGTATCCCGGCCTTCGATGAGCACACGGCCTGCGGTGGGCTGGTCAATGCAGCCGATGATATTGAGCGGGTTCTCTTGCCGGCCCCTGAAGGACCGGCGAGACAGCGAACTCCGCCCGGTTCATGCGCAGATCGGTCCCTGCAGGGCGGTGATCGGGCCGCTTTCCCATCCAGGTAGGTTTTTATGACGTTGCGCAATTCAACCAGGGCCATGCGGATGTTCCTTTCGTACCCAGGTTGTCACGACTGTCGTCTATTAGGTGTTAGGTCAATCCGAGAGATGCCCATCTCTTTTGGAGGCAGTCTTCATCTCTTTTGCT
>CAVSQR010000082.1:0-17243 GCA_963729825.1 uncultured delta proteobacterium
TAAGATTCATGCCTGCCGGTCATTGGTTGACTGCCATGTATTTATGCCCCTTGGGTGAAAAGTCATTTTTCACCACGGAGCCCACAGAGATCACAGAGAATTTTTTTTATTACAGTCAGTTAGCTCTGTGGACTTTGTGCTCTCTGTGGTGAATTTTCAGTTTTTTCGAATCCATTATTGGTTTCATGGCTGCACAAAAAGTTGCGCGTCGTCAAGCAGTCCGGATATCAATGATTCCGGCACGGACTGGGACTGGGCCAGGGTGATGCCGCGCATGAGCAGCCCCACCTCTTCCTGGCTCAGAAGTCCCTTGGGCAGGGCCTCGCCATAGATCCATACCCCGGCTTCCGGGGCGGCGATGGGCTGGTCGAGCCCGGCCCGGTCGGCTGCCGCGGCGAGCAGCGAGGAGAGGAGCAGTTCCACGGCGCTGTTTTGGCAGTTTTGTTCCATCAGCACCCTGGCCGCCTGCAGTTTTTCCGCGGCCAGGGCCGCCAGCCTGGACAGGCCGCCGTCAGCCGTCAACTGGCTCGCATCATAATAGGTCTGGCTGAGGCTGACCGGGGAGGCTGCCCCGAGCCGGCTGAGGCCGTTTAACGTGCACCGGTCAATGACCGCCACCGGCACCGTGCCGGACAGCCGGGCCGCCACCTGGTCCGCCTCGGCATCCACCCGGTCGATGACCGCGAGCAAGCCCCCGCCGGAACCGAGAATCCGTTCAATGCGCGCACCCAGGGCCTTCTGCAGCTCTTCAATGCAACGGGCGATGGCCTCTTCCACTGCTCCGTCCGCCTTATTTTTTCCGGCCAGGGCAGCCTGGGCCGGTTCCGCTGCCGTTGCCGTGTCAACCGTTTCCAGGATCTCCTCAGCCTCTGCAGCCGCTTCCGCCGGACCGGGCTGCGGCGCTGTCAGGTCTTCCACCAGGGTCTCCAGCAGTTTTTTGGAGATGCCCACCACATCCTCCGTGGCGTCCTCGGCAATCACGTTGTCAAAAAGATGCTGCTTGCCCTGCATCAGGGAGAGGACATGCTCTTCATAGGAATCAGCGGCCACCATGGTGATGATCTGGACCTTTCTGGTCTGGCCGAGGCGATGCACCCTGCCGTTGCGCTGTTCCAGCACCGCCGGATTCCAGGGCACATCCAGGTTGATCAGCACCGAGCCGCTCTGCAGATTGAGTCCCACCCCGCCGGCATCGGTGGAGATGAAGACCTGCACGCTGTCGTCCTCGCGGAAACGGTCCATCAGTTCGCCGCGTTTGGCCGTGGGCACCCCGCCGTGCAGGCGGACAAAACCGAGCTTCATCCGCTGCAGGCGCTCCTCCACCATCCTGGTCATCAGCTCCCACTGGGAAAAGACCACGGCCTTGAGTCCGGACTGGAGGCAGAGTTCATCCAGGATGTCGGCCAGCTCGTCGAGCTTGGGCGAGCCCTCGGTTTTCTTGTCCACCAGGCCGGCGGCATTGCAGGCCATGCGCGCCTGCTGCAGGGCCGCCATCAGCCGGTTACTGCTCCGTGGGGGTAAGGGGCCGCTTCTTGGCGATATCGGCGAGGATTCCGGCGTTATGCATGGCGTCGTTGTGCAGCTCAATCTGCTTGGCGGTCATCACCACATCGAGCCGCTGGACAATGCGGTCCGGCAGCTGGTCCTTCACCAGCCGGCGGTCCCGGCGCAGCATCACCGGGGCAATGCGTTGCCGCAGCAGGGAAAGATTGCGGTAGCCCAGCACCTTGCCCCGTTCGTCGGTGACGTGAAAATCGATCATGTAACGCCACAGGGGGCCCAGGATTTTGGGGTCCACCACCTGCATCAGGCTGTAGAGGTCCTCCAGCCGGTTTTCCAGGGGGGTGCCGGACAGGACAAAGGCATAGCGGCTGGACACCAGCTTGACCGCCGAGGCGATCTTGGTGCGCCAGTTCTTGATGCGCTGGGCCTCGTCCAGGATCAGCAGATCCGGCCGGAGGGTTTCGTTGATCACCGACAGGTCGCGCAGGAGCAGCTCATAATTGATGATGAAAAATCCGCTGTCGCGCCGGTACTGGGCCGTGCGGGCCGGGGGCGGCCCCTGGATCATCTGGCACTGCTGGTCGGCGAATTTGCTGATCTCCCTGGCCCACTGCTGTTTCAGGGAGGCGGGGCAGACAATGAGGGTTTTTTGGGCGTTTTCGTATTTCCCCAGCCAGACCGCGGCGCTGATGGCCTGCAGGGTTTTGCCCAGTCCCATGTCATCGGCCAGCAGGGCGCGGCCGGTTCCGGCGAGAAAGGCGGTCCCTTCGATCTGGTAGGGATAGAGGCGGGCGCGGATGCCGGGCAGCCTGCCGCTGCCTGTTTTTATCTGCTCGCGGATTGCCGCGGAACGCAAGCGGTGGGCCGCAACCGTGGCCAGGTGCCGGGCATATTCAGCCGCGTCCTCGCCGATTTTGATGTCGTCCCGTTCGGCGACCGCTTCCTGGAAACGGAAGAAATCGTCCGGCAGTCTGCCCCGTAAAACACCGGCCGCATCAAAATAATCGGCCAGCAGGGTCTGCAGATCCTCCGGCATGGCCTGGGTGCGGTGCAGACGGAGCCGGGGCGCATTCTCCACGTCCCAGGCCAGGTAAACATAAGGGAAAGGGGCGGGTTGCCTGCGGAACTTTTCGTATTCGGGGTGTTTTCTGATTTTATGCAGCACGGCCTCAATATGCTTGCAGGTGCCGAGCTGATTGTTGGCAAAATCAGGACAGGTGCAGAAATTGGCCCGGTGCTGGAGACTGCGGATCGTCACCCGGTAGCGGCGCGGGAAATGGGTCGAAGAACTTACCGAGAAGGCCCGCCAGTCGCCGAACCAGGCTGCGCCGTCCAGCGGTTCCACCCGTACCTCGGAGCGGCCCCGTTTCATCCGCTCATTAATGGCGCTGTCCGCGGCACTCAGCAGGCCGGCCGTTGCCTCTCGCTGGTCGGCATAGGCATAGAGCACGGCCACCATATGCCGGCAGACGTCACCTGCCGCCCCGGCCGGGCACTGGCAGGTGAAAAAGGGGCTCCCACCCTCGGTCAGACGCATCTCGGCGTCAAAGGGGAGGTCGGAATCCTCGTCCTCCACCCTGCCCCAGAGTATTTCCGCATCATGCGCCAGGTCGATGACCCTGTTTTCCTTATGATAGGCCAGCCCCTGGCGGATGGTTTTTTCATCGGCTATTGCCTGCAGATCTTCAGTGTCGAAAAAATAGGGGTCGCGGTCCCTGGTAGTGGTTGTCTCGGTCATTGTTTTTTCTTCATTTCTGATGTTAATGGGGTGTGCGCTAAAGGTCTTGCAGGATAATGGCAAACTTGAGAAAAGACAATCATGTTGAACTTGAAATAAGTCTTTTTTCACCACGGAGGACACAGTAAGCACAGATAAATATTTTTTATTACAGTAAGTTAGCTCTGTGGTCTCTGTGGTAAATTTCAGTTTTTAGAAGTTCATCAATCATGGCCATCCTGACCCTTCTCCAGCAGCCTTTTCAGTAATTCCTGCGCCTGCTGCATCTCCTGGGGGGACAGCTGGATTGCCATGAAATCCTTGGTTTTCAGGGCCTTCTGGTGGCCCTGGGCCGCGGCGAGGGTGATCAGAACATATGCCTGGACGAGATCCTGCTCCACCCCATCACCCACGGCATACAGGCGTCCGAGATCAAACTGGGCGTCGGCATAGCCCTGTTCGGCGGCCTTGCGGAACCACATTGCCGCCTTCCGGTAATCCCGGGGCAGGCCTTTGCCCAGCGCATACATCAGCCCGAGATAATACTGGGCGTCGGCCTGGCCCTGCTCGGCCCGCTGGCGATACCAGATGATCGCCTCGCTGTAATCATCCGTTACATGCTGGGCCAGCAGGAGAGCACGCTGGGGCGAAGCCGATTGTTGCCCGGCCTGGGTTATCTGCTGCGGGCTGCCGGAGGGAAATCCTTCTGCCGCCGGGCTGGAAAAGGGCAGGAGCAGCAGCATAACGGCCGGGAAAAAAGCTGGTATTTTTGTCATTTGCGGTTGTGGACGGGAATTTTTTCTCTTATGTTTCGATCAGGCTGGGGCCGGATCATTTTCCGGACCCGCTGAATATACCAGAAAACAGCAAAAATGCTGAGTGAGAAAATGGCGATCTCTCTTTTGCTGTGGTGAGCCGTAATGATCCCGGAAAGCAGAGGATCGCTTACCAGAAAATGGCGGCGCAGGATGACGCAGATGAAAAACCCTCTTGATCTCTACAAACTGCTGAAAAAATCCAACTGCCGGGAATGCCGGCTGCCCTCCTGTATGGCCTTTGCCGTGGCGGTGATCCAGGGGCAGAAGCAGCTGGCGGACTGTCCGTATATTGACCGGGAAACACTGCTGGCCCTGGGTGGGGAGGTGGCCGGCAGAAGCTCCCGCGGGGATGAGCAGCAGGAAATACTCGCCCGTCTCAAACAGGAGGCGGCCCAGATCGATTTCCCGGCAGCCGCGGCCAGACTGGGGGCGGAGCTGAGGGATGGCAGGCTGGGGATCAACTGTCTGGGCAAGGATTTCTGGATCGATTCTGCCGGCGGGATGTGGTCGGAATGTCATAATAACCCGTGGGTGCTGATCCCGCTGCTGAACTACCTTATTCACGGCAAGGGCAGAAAACTTTCGGGTGAATGGGTTGCCTTCGGCGAGCTGCCCGGGGCGGCGGAGTGGAACAGGTTCTTTTCCCGCCGGTGCGAAGAGGCAATGCACCAACTGGCCGATGCCCATCCGGAGCTGATTTTCGAGATTCTCCATCTTTTCGGGGCACGTCCTGCCGCCGGGGTGACCAATGCGGATCAGTCGCTGGTCATCTTTCCGCTGCCCGGCCTGCCCATGCTGATCAACTACTGGGCCCCGGAGGATCATTTCGCCTCAAAGCTCAATATCCTCTTTGACAAGACAGCCGCGGACAACAGCAATATTGAATCGATTTATCTTTTGGGCAGGGGATTGGTGGAGATGTTCCGCGGCTTGATTGTCAAGCACAGCAGGGACGGAAAACTTTTCTGAAGCAGAGCAATTTCAGCCTGCCTGCGGCTTTTCAGGCAACCAGCTCGATGCCAAATCTGTCTGCGTCCCTGTTTTGCCCGGCCGCTTGGCTGGTTGCGGCCATATTCTGCGTATTGAGCTCGAAACGGGAACGGTTGAGGGCGGGCTCTATTGCCTGGGCCGGAGGTGGAGTAATGTCGTAGGCGGTTCTGATTTTTGCCTGCCGGGCAAGCTGCTGGGCCTCCTCGGAGATCCGCACCTGATAGGCCTCATTTTCAGCTGTTTTTTCCTGTTCCCGGTTCATGTCCTGGGCCAGATCTTTATTGGACTCCAGGTTCAGTTTGTAGAGATTGGTCGCGGAAAAACCGGCGGAATTCATGGGGTATGAACAGCCATTTTTTCCCTCCATCAACGATATCTTCAGGGCACGATATTCATTGATAATTTCATTGCACAGGCAAGATATCGGAACGCTTGGTAGTGGTGGGCGTGAAACCCAGGCGCTATCTATCCGGCAGGATAAAGTTCAACATGGTGGAGAATAGCCGAATTACGTATCTGTTCGGAACATGGGGCGGGGAACTTTACGATTTTTTATGTAAGCCGTTGTAAAAAAATAACATGGCCGGAGAAATGCGCGAAAACGGCTCATGCCCGGATAATCAGTCTTCCGGGCGAATGCCGGGCTGGGGTTCTCCCTGCTGGGCGTCCTTGGAGAGAAGAACGATATCCACCCGGCGGTTCTGGGCTCGGCCACTTTCCGTGCTGTTGTCGGCAATGGGGCGGTATTCACCGTAGCCGACCGCGGAAAGTCTGGCAGGGGGGAAATGCAGGTCATCAATCAGATAACGGACGATGGAGGTGGAGCGGGCAGTGGAGAGTTCCCAGTTTGACCGGATGGTTTTGGAGTTGACCGGCACATTGTCCGTGTGGCCTTCTATTCTGACATCATTGGCATATCCCTGGATCGATTTGGCAATTTCCTCCAGAAGCGGTAAGGAGGCAGGCTGCATTTCCGCACTGCCGGAGTCGAAGAACCCGGCTTCCTTGAGACTGATGACGAGACCTCGTTTGGTGACCGTGAGTTTGATCTTGTCCTGATTGCCCTTGGCGGCAAGCATGCCGGAAATTTCTTTTTTGATATTGCTGAATTCTTCCTCTTCCGCATAGGGTTGCGATGAGTCGGTCTTCGGTGCGGATATGGATTCCCGAGCAGCTTGGCGCTCAGCAGTGGGTATGGGGGCGAGATCAATGGAATCGATGATATGCATGGCAGGCGCTGAAGAGGTCTCGGTCATACCAAAGGCCTCGCGGATGGACTTGGACACCTCCTCCACTTTCTGCTTGTCTGACTGGGACATGGCATAGAGGACCACAAAAACGGCGAAGAGCAGAGTGATGAAGTCCGCATAAGAGACGAGCCATCTTTCCAGATTCGGTTCTTTTTCGTGTTTGGGTTTTTTTGCCATCAGCTTTTCTCCTGATCCTGCAAAATGATTTAGGAGCCGTTACGAAATAACATGGCCATGTAATTTTTTTACAACGGCTTATTTCTGTTGCTGCCTGTCGATATAGAATCCCTGGAGTTTTTCCACAATGAAGCGGGGATTGATCCCCGCCAGGATGTCCAGGAGCCCCTTCAGGATGAGTTCCTTGATCAGCAGCTCTTCCTTCATCCGTCTTTTCAACTTGGTGCTGATGGGAATACAGATGATGTTGGCAGTCATCAGACCATAGATGGTGGCAACAAAGGCAACGGCAATACCTTCGCCCAGTTTTGAGGTGTCGGAGAGATTGTGCATGACAGCGATAAGTCCGAGAACGGCGCCGATAATACCGATGGTGGGGGCAAAACCGCCGGCCGACTCGAAGACTTCCGCGCTTGCCTTGGTTTCCTCTTCAAAGGCGTTGATTTCAATCTCCAGAAATTCCTCCAGCTGTTTTGCATCACCGCCATCCACCATGATGGAAATGCCCTTGCTGATGAACCGGTCGGAGGTTTTCTTGGCCTCTTCCTCCAGGGTCAGCAGACCGTTCCTTCTGGCTTTTTCCGCATATCCGGCGAGTTGCTTGATGATCTGGGTCGGGTCTTTTTCCTCATAAATAAGAGCTGTTTTCGCATCGCTTAAGGCGCGCAGGAATAACTTGAGAGGAAAGGAAACCAGGGTGGCCCCCAGGGTGCCGCCAATAACAATGAGAAAGGCGGTTGGTTGAACAAGGGCCATAATCGAACCGCCTTCGAGCGCCTGACCGCCGAAGACTGCGCCGAAGCCAAAAAAAATGCCGAGAAGAGTGGCTTTATCCATGGTAAAAATTGGTCGGAAACATAAGATGTTATTTTAAGATTTGAAGACGGAGCTCTATTGCAGGCGCGGGGGTAAAAAAGGATATAATGATGTGGGAAGAATGCCGGTCCGCCGTCCTGCAAAGGAAAGGGCTGGCCGAATTGCCCGCAACCTGTGACCCCAGAAAATTGTGCAATGATAATTTGTCAAAAAGAATGCTTGTGGAAGAGTTTTGATAGCAGAAGCATTTTTCTTCATTTTTTTACAATAGCATATTTTACGACGCGGGAAAAATAATTTAGGAGCCGTTACGAAATAACCTCTGCTTTCTTGACCATTTCGTTACGGCTCTTTATACCCCTCAAAGGGGTACTGAAAAGAGTGCCGTTTTGACCATCCGGATGACGACATTATTTTGTTACAGCGGCTTAATGATATTAAAGCATGCAGGTCGCGATCAAGGCAAAGCCTTTTTCAGGAGATTGAGTTCCGCGTCAGAAGCGCGGACATAAAGCGGGATACATCCTGCCGGATCGAGAAATTGCTGCTCGCGCCAGTAAGACAGGGCAAGAAAGCCGATGCTGGAGGCCTTGGCAAAGTAAAGCTGTTCCGGGGCAAAGACGGCCAGCTCCCCGAGTTTTTCCCGCAGCAGACCGCCGTGCACCGTGATGCCGTCTCCGGTAAAGATGGTGGGTTCGCTGATCTGGGCGGCAAGCTCGGCGGCGGGGATGACCAGATAGTCGCTCAGGCGTTGCATGACGCCGTTGCGCATCGGTTTGGTACAGGGCGGTGTAGACCTCGTTTTTCCGGGCATCAAGAATCGGGCAGACCGGCATGGCCGTGAAGCCAAACTGGCTGGCCAGGCCGTCAAGGGTGGGCACGCCGATCAGCGGGAGGGAGGTGGCCAGGGCCAGGCCTTTCACCGTGCTGAGGCCGATGCGCAGGCCGGTGAAACTGCCCGGTCCCAGGCTGATGGCTATGGCGTCGATCATCTCCCAGGTGACCTGGCACTCGGCCATGACCCGGTCCAGGGTGGCGAGCAGCCGTTTGGAATGGGTCAGTTTCGACAGCAGACTCTGTTCGGCAATGCAGTGGGAACCGCTCACCAGGGCGATACTGCCGCACAGGCCGGAATTTTCCACCGCCAGAATAAGCGGCGGCTGTCGGGCCGGGTCTTTGGTGACAGGGGCCATCTGCATGCTTAATCGTCAAAGGTCATAAAGGCCGCTCACCCTTTGCTGAAGATGCGGACGATGTCGTTGTAGAAGACAAAGATCATCAGGCTGCCCAGCAGCAGCAGGCCGAGCTGCTGCAGTTTTTCCTGGGTCCGCTGTTCCAGGGGTTTGCGCCGCACGGCCTCCAGGGTGTACAGGACAAGATGGCCGCCGTCCAGGACCGGGATGGGAAAGAGGTTGAGGATGCCCAGGTTGACGCTGAGCAGGCCGATGAAATAGGCCAGGTTGATCCAGCCGGCCTTCATCTGCTGCCCTGCCATCTGGGCAATGAGGATGGGGCCGCCGAGTTCGGAGGCAGGCACCACCCGCTCGATGATTTTGACGACCCCCATGATGGTGAGGTAGATGAAGGTCCAGGTCTGGTTGACCCCGGCGATAAAGGCCTCGGGGATGGAGGCCTTTTCATAGGTGACCTCGGTGCTGCGGGAGATGCCCAGCATGAAGCGTTCATCCACCACTTCACCGAAGATGTTTTTGACCTCCTGGCGTTCCGGCTGGCCGGTTGCGACAATCTCTTTGCCTTCGCGGGATACGACCAGCGTCACCGGCTTGCCGTCTGATGCCCGGATGAGCCGGGAGACATCTTCCCAGCCCGCGGTTTTCTCGCCGTTGATGGAGATGATGATATCCCCGGCCTTGAGTCCGGCCGTCTGGGCCGGCGAGTTCTCGGTGATGGCGCCGATCTCCGTGCCGGCTTTGGGCACCGGCAGACCGGCAATGGCAAAGATGGTGAAGAACACCACCACCGCAAATAACAGGTTGAAAGCAGGGCCGGCCAGCACGATGAAAAAGCGTTTCCACACCGGCTTGTGGGCAAATGAATAGGGCTGCTCGGTAAAGGAGACTTCCTCCTCTTTGTTTTCCCCGGTCATTTTCACATAACCGCCCAGGGGAAAGGCGCTGATCAGATACTCGGTGTCGCCGTATTTCCTGCCGAATACCTTCGGACCGAAGCCGAGGGAGAATTTCAGGACCCGGACGCCGAAGAGCTTGGCAAAAAGGAAATGGCCGAACTCATGAACAAAAATGAGCAGGCCGAGAACGATGATAAAGGAGATAACGGAGTTCATAATTTGACATGCAGGCCAGGGGGTAAATCAGGCGTGTCATACTGCTGGCCAGTCCTCTGTTTGAATTTAATCCACAATGCTTCGATAATTGATTCGGCCTGCATCCTGGCGGCCAGGTCGGCCTCTAAAATTGTTTCTATGTCTTTGATGTCTTTGCGGGCCAATCGGTTCAATGTTTCTGCCACCACCAGAGAAATTTCCGGGAAACGTATCTTCTTGGCAAGAAATGAAGCCACTGCCACCTCGTTGGCGGCATTGAGCACCGCCGGCATGGTGCCGCCCTGTTTACAGGCATGGTAGGCAAGTTTCAGGGCCGGGAATTTTCTGAAGTCCGGCGGCAGGAAACTGAGATCCATGCAGCGGGGCAGATTGAGCCGGGCAAGTCCGGTCTTCAGACGTTCCGGCCAGGAGAGGGCATAGGTAATGGGGATACGCATGTCCGGCACCCCCATCTGGGCGATGACCGAGCCGTCGATATATTCCACCAGGGAGTGCACGATGCTCTGGGGATGCACCAGCACCTCGATATGTTCCACCTCAATGTCAAACAGCCATCGGGCCTCAATGACCTCCAGTCCCTTGTTCATCAGGGTGGCCGAGTCGATGGAAATTTTGTTGCCCATGCTCCAGTTGGGATGATTCAGGGCCTCTTCCGGGGTGACGTCCCAGAGATCCCGTTCGTTTTTATCCCGGAAGGGGCCGCCCGAGGCGGTGAGGATGATTTTGTACACATCTTCCCGGCGGCCGGCCGTCAAGGCCTGGAAGATGGCATTGTGCTCGCTGTCCACCGGCAGAATGTTTACCTTGTGGCGCCGGGCCTCGGCCATGACCAGATCCCCGGCCATGACCAGGGTTTCCTTGTTGGCCAGGGCGATATGCTTGCCCGCCTGGATGGCGGCCAGGGTGGGCGTCAGGCCCGCGGCCCCGACAATGGCGGAAACCACGGTGTCGGCCTGGGCAATGGTTGCCACCAGTTCGTTGCCTGCCCGGCCGAAAAAGATTTTTTCGCTCCAGCCGCCGGGCAGCATCCGGGCCAGTTCACCGGCCAGTTCCTCGGTGGCCACGGACACGGCAGAGCGGGATTAAAGGCCTCGATCTGGTCGCGCAGCAGGGCGAGATTGCGGCCGGCGGCCAGGCCGACGATGCGGAAGCGGCCCGGATACTGGCGGACAACCTTCAGCACGTTGCAGCCGATGGAACCGGTGGACCCTAGAAGTGAGATGTTCTTCTGCATTCTCTGTTACCCGAGTAGATGATATGTGACCAGATAATATAAAACCGGAGCCGTCAGCAGCAGGGAGTCGGCGCGATCAAGAATGCCGCCATGGCCGGGCAGGATGCTGCCCGAATCCTTCACCCCCGTGCTTCTCTTCAACAGCGACTCAACCAGGTCGCCGACCACGCCGAGGGCGGAGAGAAACAGGGCGGCGGCGGCAAGTCGCCATAAGTTTACCTCATGGAGCAGGAAGAAAGCAATAAGCAGGGCAAAACCGGTGCCGCACAAGCATGCCGCCGACCAATCCCTCCACGGTTTTTTTCGGGCTGATGGATGGGCACAGTTTGTGTCTGCCAAGGGACATGCCGGTAAAATAGGCCCCGGTGTCGGATGCTGCGGTGATGGTGGTCAGAAACAGCAGCCAGGCGCTGACCGGCGGGCAGGGCCATGAAGAGGATCAGGTGGGCGGTGAACAGGCCGGTATACGTGGCGCCGAAACTTGCCTTGAGCAGCAGGTCAAAGGGCTTCCGCAGCTGCGCGGCCCTGAAAACCGCCAGCACTGTCAGCAGCATGAGGGCGGCAATGAAGGCAACATACACCAGATCGATGCGCTGAAACCAGGCGGCGGCAACCGGCAGCAGGGCAATGGCCGCCAGCAGCGGACGGAGAGTTTTCTCTTCATTCTGCAGGCAGATGGCAAAGAACTCAAGGGCGGCAATCAGGCTGATGGCTGTAATAATCAGCCAGAAGAAAATAAAAGACTGGGAAGAGAGCAGGGCAAGCCAAGCGGCAACGGCAAGCAGTCCTGTAATGATTCGTTTCATGTCATTTTGGTGTCACATGCCGAAAATATCTGACACGGATCCGCAGAGTATTAAAAATAAAGAGGGCGTGCAGCGTGCCTGCTTTTACGGTCCCCTCATTATTGGTGGACCCGGAAAACAGTCTTTTTTCACCACAGATCACACAGAGATCACAGAGAAATATTTTTTATTACAGCCAGTTAGCTCTGTGGGCTCTGTGCTCTCAAGGGTAAATTTTCAGTTCTTACGGAATCTGTCAATTATTTCCGCTTACCTGGTCTCCCGTCCTGCCAAAACGTCTTTGTCTTTTCTGAAAGGTGGCGATTGCCGCCATAAAATCTTCCCGGGTGAAATCGGGCCAATGGGTTTCGGTAATAAAAATTTCGGCGTAGGAGGCCTGCCAGAGGAGAAAATTGCTCAGACGGAATTCCCCGCCGGTACGGATGATGAGATCCGGATCCGGGAGCCCGGCGGTGTAGAGATGGCCGGCGAAGGCTTCTTCGGTAATGTCCTCGGGGCGTAACTTGCCGGCAACACAGAGTTTTGCCATCTCTCTGGCGGCAGTGACGATTTCATCCCGGCTGCCGTAACTTAAGGCAAGATTGAGGACAAGCCCGGTGTTGGCGGCGGTTTTGGCCATGGAGGCGCTTAATGTCTGGCTGATTTCCCTGGGCAGATTCTCTTTGCGCCCGATGCAGTGCAGGCGAATGTTGTTCTCCTGCATGGAGGCGAGTTCGCTTTCAAGATAGCTCTTTAAAAGCGACATGAGCCCTGAAACCTCAGTGGCCGGCCTTTTCCAGTTTTCCGAGGAAAAGGCGTAAAGAGTGAGGACGGATATGCCGATTTCCCTGGCGGCTTTGACGATCAGCTGAACCGTTTTAACCCCTGCCTTGTGGCCCATGAGGCGCATCAGACCACGACTCTGGGCCCAGCGGCCGTTGCCGTCCATGATGATGGCAATATGCTGCGGGAGTTTTTTTTTGTCCAGTTCCAAGGATGTCGACACTGGGGGCCTGTTAAACCTCCATGACCTCTTTTTCTTTCTCAGTAAGGATTACATCAATTTTTTTGATAAATGTGTCCGTCTCTTTCTGGGCCTCGTCCTGACACTTGAAGAGATCGTCTTCCGAGATTTCTTTGTCTTTTTTGAGTTTTTTCAGGTGATCAATGGCGTCCCTGCGGCAGTTGCGCACCGCCACCCGGTATTCTTCCCCGATTTTTTTCGCCTGTTTGACCATTTCCTTGCGCCGTTCTTCGGTGAGCTGCGGAATGGAGATGCGCAGCATTTTGCCGTCGCTGGCCGGGGTCAGGCCGATATTTGCCGCCAGGATTGCCTTATCAATGGCTGGAAGCAGCTGGGGATCCCAGGGCTGGATGACGATCAGTCTGCTTTCCGGAATGGTAATGGAGGCAACCTGGTTAAGCGGCATTTTAGAGCCGTAGGAATCCACCCTGATTCCATCAACCAGAGACAAGGAGGCGCGGCCGGTACGGATGGTGGTCAACTCACGGCGGAAGGCCTCCAGGCTTTTTTCCATTTTGTCCTTCATTTCTAGCAGAACTTTACTCATTCTCAACTCCACTGATTAAGGTACCGATTTTCGCCCCGCAGATGGCTTTTTTAATATTGCCGGGGATATTCACGTCTAAGACAAGGATGGTCTTGTTGTTGTCCATGGCCAGAGAAATGGCAGCCGCATCCATCACCTTCAGCCGCCTTCTCAGGACCTCGGCGTAACCAAGGCTGTCAAATTTCACTGCATCATCATAGATGAGGGGGTCTTTGTCGTAAACCCCGTCAACCCTGGTGGCCTTGCAGATGATATCCGCGTTGATTTCCAGGCCCCGCAGCACCGCCGCAGTGTCGGTGGTGAAATAGGGATTGCCGGTGCCGGCTGCGAAGATGACGATATTTCCCTTTTGCAGATGTTCCAGGGAACGGCGATGGGAATAGGGTTCGCAGACCGTCTCCATGGGGATGGCTGACAGAACGGCGGTTTTGACGTCGATCTGTTCAAGGGTGTCGCTCAAGGCCAGGGCATTCATGACCGTGGCCAGCATGCCCATATTGTCGGCAATGGCCCGGTCCATGCCGGCCGATGCCCCGGCGACACCGCGGAAAATATTGCCGGCGCCGATGACGATGGCGATCTCCGTGCCGAGAGCCCGCAGTTCCCGGATCTCGTCGGCCACATAGGCCAGCACATCGTTGCTGATGCCGAAAGCGGCGTCGCCCATCAGGGCTTCGCCGCTTAATTTCAGCAATACTCTTTTATATTTGTAAGTATCCATGCCCCATGCATCCTTCTGCTCAGGCGCCTACCTGAAAACGGGCAAATTTCTTGATGCTGATGTTTTCTCCGAGAGAGGCGATCAGTTCATTGAGCAGATCCTGCACCTTCAGATCGGGGTTCTTGACATACTGCTGTTCAAGCAGGCAGGCATCCGCGTAGAATTTTTCAATTTTGCCGGCCACGATTTTTTCCACGATATTAGCCGGTTTGCCGGAGTCTTCCGCCTGCTTAACGTAGATATCCTTTTCGCGAGCCAGCAGTGTCTTCCGGCACGTCTTCCCTTTTGATGGACACGGGATTGACCGCGGCGATATGCATGGCGATATTTTTGGCAAACTCAAGGAATGAGTCTGTTTTGGCGACAAAATCCGTTTCGCAGCCCACTTCCACCATCACGCCGAGTTTGCCGCCTGCATGGATATAGCACTCGATGACACCTTCACTGGTGGCCCGGGCCGACCTTTTGGCGGCGACCGCCAGGCCTTTCTGGCGGAGGTAGTCAACGGCCTTTTCCATGTCGCCGTTGTTTTCCGCCAGAGCCTTCTTGCAATCCATCATGCCCGCGTTGGTTTTGTCGCGGAGTTCCTTGACCATTTGACTGGTTATATTCATGGTATTGTTACCCTTCTGTTCGTTAATGAAATTCCGGAGCTTTGCTGCCGTGACGCCGGGTCTTATTCGCCGGCTTCCGCCTGCATGTCGGCAGAGCCTGCGTTTGAAACATTGGCTGCCGCCATGGCTTCGGCAATGGCATCGTCGGTCTCAACCTCTTCGCCGCGTCTGGCCTTGCCGGAGAGAACCGCATCAGCCATCTTGGAGGTGATCAGTTTGATGGAGCGGATTGCATCATCGTTGCCCGGAATAAGGTGGTCAATGCCGTCCGGGTCACAGTTGGTGTCCGCTATGGCGATTACCGGGATGCCCAAACGGTTGGCCTCGTCAACGGCAATGTCTTCCCGTTTGGGGTCAATGATGAAAATCATGGAGGGCAGGCCCTTCATGTCCTTGATGCCGCCGAGGTTGCGCTCAAGCTTGACCAGTTCTTTTTCCATGCCCAGCGCTTCTTTTTTCTTGTAGCGATGGATGCTGCCGTCGTCCCGCATGGATTGGATGGATTTCATGCGGTCAACGGATTTTTTGATGGTCTGGAAGTTGGTCAGCATGCCGCCCAGCCAGCGGTGGTTGATATAGAACATGCCGGCCCTGCTGGCTTCCTCTTTGACGATGTCCTGGGCCTGCCGCTTGGTGCCGACGAAAAGAATGGAACCGCCTTTGGTAACGGTATTGACCACTGCCTCATAGGCCTTATTGAAAAGGGGCAGAGTCTTGTCCAGGTTGATGATGTAGATCTTGTTGCGGGCTCCGAAGATGTAAGGTTTCATTTTCGGGTTCCAGCGACGGGTTTGGTGGCCGAAGTGCAGACCGGCAACCAGCATTTCTTTCATTGTAATGTAAGCCATTGTTAAATCTCCAATTTTTTTGGTTAGTCCGCCATCCCGTTTTCCCCAACCCAGACGGGCACCAAAGGGGTTTCTCAGGGATGTGTGATGTAAAAATCCAACTCTTTTACCACTCTATTCTTTTTTTTGCAAGGGTTAGACCAAGACTCAGATAAAAAACTTGACAGCTTCCGGGAAAGTAAGCAATCATGCAAAATCGCATGAAGCTGATTGAAATAGTGAACAATCCTGTCCCGTTCTTTTTATTCCCACTGCCGGCTGAGCAGCCGGTTTCGGCAGAAGGTCCATGAAGTCATCCCTGAAAGAGTTTCATCCCAAAAAAATACTGGTACGCTCCACCAACTGGATCGGCGATGCCATCATGACCACCCCGGCCGTGCGGACGATCCGGCAGAATTTCCCGGAAGCCGAGATCTCCATGCTTGCCCAGCCGTGGATGGCCGATGTCTTTGCCGCCAGCCCCCATGTCGATAACATCATCTTTTATCAAAAAAAGGGTGAGCACCGCGGGGTGCCCGGCATGCTGCGTTTGAGCCGGTTGTTGAAAACCATGCGTTTTGATATGGCCATTCTGCTGCAGAACGCCTTTGAGGCGGCACTGCTGGCCAAACTGGCCGGCATCCCGGTCCGCGCCGGCTATCAAAGGGATGCGCGTTCGCTGCTGTTGACCCATGGGGTGCCGATTCGCGCGGAAATCCGCCGAAAGCATCAGGTCTACTATTATCAGGCATTGCTTGCGGATTTAGGCTTGACCTGCGGCAGCAACGAACTCTTCCTGCAGCTGGCGGACCAGGATGTGGAGTTTGCCGGCAAATTCAGGAAAGGTTTAGGCGCCGGGCCGGTCATCGGCATCAATCCCGGAGCGGCATATGGGCCGGCCAAGTGCTGGCCGGCGGAGCGGTATGGACAGCTGGCCGCCGGTCTGCACCGGGAGAGCGGGGCGAAATTCATGGTGTTCGGCACCGCGGCGGACAGGGAGACCATTGATGTCATCTGCGGTTACGGCGAAGGCTTTATCCGCGGTCTGGCCGGCAAAACGACCCTGGGCCAGGCAATGGCCCTGATTGCGAGCTGTGACGCCTTTGTCACCAATGATTCGGGGCTGATGCATGTGGGGGCTGCCCTTAAAACCCCGCTGGTGGCGATTTTCGGCTCCACCGATGCGGTGGCGA
Organism: uncultured delta proteobacterium; assembly: GCA_963729825.1. Taxonomy (GTDB): domain Bacteria; phylum Desulfobacterota; class Desulfobulbia; order Desulfobulbales; family SURF-16; genus SURF-16. Next base: position 16,522 of record CAVSQR010000082.1, read on the forward strand.
CCGGCCCGTTCTCGGACCGGGCGGTGGTGGTGCAGAAGGATCTTGACTGCCGGCCCTGTCTGAAGAAAAATTGTAAATCCGATTTCCGCTGCATGCTCGATATCCCGGTGGCCGAGGTGGCGGGTGCGGTGCGGGGATTACTGGAGAAGCGATGAAACCCGCGGTATTTCTGGACCGGGACGGCACCATCAATGAGCAGATGGGCTACATCAACCATATTGACCGTTTTCATCTGCTGGACGGGGTGACGGAGGCCATCCGCCGGCTCAACATTGCCGGCATTCCCGTGGTGGTGGTCACCAACCAGTCAGGCCTGGCCAGGGGCTATTTCCCGGAAAGTCTGCTGGCGGAGGTGCATCGCAAAATGGAGCTGCTGCTGGCTGAGGACAATGCCCATGTTGACGGCATTTATGTCTGCCCCCACCATCCCGAGGCCAGGGAGGCCAGGTTCCGGATGGACTGCGATTGCCGCAAACCGAAAAACGGTCTTTTTGTCCGGGCCGCCCGGGAGATGGAGCTTGATCTGGCCCGCTCCTACGTGGTGGGGGACCGCTGGTCGGATCTCAAGGCCGCGGCCAGCTGCGGGGCCAAGGGCATCCTGGTGCTCACCGGTTATGGCCGGGGCGACTATGAGTACATCGGCCCGCAGCAGCAGATCCAGCCCCATTATGTGGCCGAGAATCTGCAGGAGGCGGCGGACTGGATCCTGGCGGACCTGGCGG
>CAVSQR010000083.1:0-65362 GCA_963729825.1 uncultured delta proteobacterium
ATTGCTGATCTACTTCGTTCAGTTCTGGTGCCTGCTGATTGTCTACGGTCTGCTGGGGCTCGCGGTTTTCATCAACTTCTTCGGCATGCCCCGCTCAACCCCGCTGGTGGGCGGTCTGGTTCTGACCTTGATGACCCTGCCGATCATCATTATTGCCAGCCGCGCCTCGCTGAAATCGGTGCCCCCTTCCATCCGCGAGGCGGCGCTGGGCATCGGCGCCTCCAAGATGCAGATGGTCGCCCATCATGTCCTGCCCCTGGCCCTGCCGGGCATGCTGACCGGCACCATCATCGGCATGGCCCATGCCCTGGGCGAGACCGCCCCGCTGCTCATGGTGGGCATGGTGGCATTTATTGTTGATATCCCCCATGGCTTTACCGACCCGGCCACTGTCCTGCCCGTTCAGATCTATCTCTGGGCCGACAGCCCGGAACGGGCCTTTGTGGCCAAGACCTCGGCCGCCATCATGGTGCTGCTGGCCTTTCTCTTTCTGATGAACGCGGCAGCGGTCCTTCTCAGAAAACGCTTTGAAATCAAATGGTAGCAAAATTCATAAATTTCTTATCTAAGGAGCTTCACATGAAAAAAAGTATTCTGTTGGCATCAGCACTCATTGCCGGTATGTTCGCCGGCTCCTCGGCCCAGGCCGCCGGTCGCGACTACATCAGCATCGTCGGTTCCTCCACGGTCTATCCGTTTTCCACGGTTGTTGCCGAACAGTTCGGCAAAACCACGAATTTTAAAACACCGAAAATCGAATCCACCGGCACCGGCGGCGGCTTCAAGCTTTTCTGCGGCGGGGTCGGGGTCGAGTATCCTGATATCTCCAATGCCTCCCGGGCCATCAAGAAATCCGAATTTGACACCTGCCAGGCAAACGGGGTGAAGGACATCGTCGAGGTAAAGATCGGCTATGACGGCATTGTTTTCGCCAATTCCAAAAAAAACGCCCCGTTAAAGCTGACCAGGAAAGATATCTTCCTGGCCCTGGCTAAAAACGTCCCGGATCCCAAAGGCGGTGACAGGCTGGTGCCGAACCCCTACAAGACCTGGAAAGATATTGACCCCGCTCTGCCGAACGAAAAAATCGAGGTACTGGGACCTCCGCCCACCTCCGGCACCCGGGATGCATTTGTCGAACTTACCATGGAAACCGGCGCCAAATCTTTTCCCTTTATCCATGACATGGAAAAGAAGGACAAAAATCTGTTTAAGGCAACCACCCAGACCATCCGGGAAGACGGGGCCTACATCGAGGCCGGGGAAAACGATAACCTCATCGTGCAGAAACTTGAGGCCAACCCCCATGCCGTGGGCATTTTCGGTTTCAGTTTTCTCGACCAGAATGCCGACATGATCCAGGGTTCCATTATCGAGAACGAATCCCCCACCTTTGACAATATCGCTTCCGGCAAATATCCTGTTTCCCGTCCGCTCTTCTTCTATGTCAAGAAGGCCCATGCGGACGTCATTCCCGGCATCAAGGAATATCTGGGCGAATTCACCAGCGAAAAGGCCTGGGGCAGTGAGGGCTATCTGGCCGACAAGGGGATGATTCCCATGGACAAGAAGGAGAGAGACCTTTTTGCCCAACAGGCCAAGGAACTCAAAACCTTGACGATGAAATAACCATACTTTTCCCTTTCAGATCAGGGAAATGACCACGGCCGAGATCACGGCGGACACATTTTTTTCTTTGTGCCGCCCGTGATCTCTGTGGTATACAATTGAGCAAATAATCACCATCCCATGGAATCATTATTCGAAGCAGCCGAGTCCGGTATTCTATCCATGTCCGGCAAGGAAGAAATTTTGTCTGAAGTTACCACGAAGACCCTGCATAAAGAACGTGAAACGGTGGGCGATCCGTTTGTCGAAAACCCGCGCATGACCTGCAGAGAGGTCAATGTCTATTATGGTGATAAGAAGGCGATCAACAATGTCAACATCGACATTGCCCGCAACGAGGTGATTGCCATGATAGGTCCCTCAGGTTGCGGCAAGTCAACCTTTCTCCGCTGCCTGAACCGGATGAACGACACCATTGAAGGATGCCGGGTCACCGGCGACCTCAGACTGGATGGCATGGATATCCACGACAAGAACGTTGATGTGGTGCCGCTGCGCGCCCGAGTCGGCATGGTATTCCAGAAGCCCAACCCCTTTCCCAAGTCTATCTTTGACAATGTCGCCTATGGCCCGAAAATTCACGGTCTGGCGCAGAATAAAGCAGAGCTTGATGAAATCGTGGAAACATCGCTGAAAAAGGCCGGGCTGTGGGAAGAGGTGAAGGACAGATTGAATCAGCCGGGCACCGGGCTATCCGGCGGCCAGCAGCAGCGCTTATGTATTGCCCGGGCCATCGCCGTCAGTCCTGAGGTAATCCTCATGGACGAGCCGTGTTCCGCCCTTGACCCGATTGCCACGGCCAGGATCGAGGGACTGATCGCTGAACTGCGCCAGCATTATTCCATTGTTATCGTCACCCACTCCATGCAGCAGGCAGCCCGCGTTTCCCAGCGGACCGCCTACTTTCACCTGGGCGACCTGATTGAAGTGGGCATGACGGACCGGGTCTTCACCAATCCCCGCCATCAGCTGACAGAGGATTACATCACCGGCCGTTTCGGTTAAAGGGCGGTTCGCAAACCGCCCCTACGCAGTACCCTACCGTTGTTATTTTTCCCGATGGGCACCCAACGGGCAGTCCGGCCTAAGGGTACCCACAAGGGGCACCCCTACAGACTTTCGAGAATCTTTTTTACCGTATTGCCGTCAACCATGCCGGCAAAATTGGCCATAATCGGTTTCATCGCCTGCATTTTGCCCGGGAACTTGCCGAAATCAATATTTTTTTCGATCCATGCCCTGATCTCCGATTCAGTGGCCTGTTTCGGCAGATAACTCTCCAGTATCTGCATGTATTCCGAGGAGCCTTCTCCCTTTTTTCCCAGGGTTTCAGCCTCTGATTTGATCAGCTTTCGGATGACGGCAACCACTTCGGCATCACTCAGCTCCTTTTTCAACTGGCGCTGAAACTCGCCTATCAGCACCCTGAGAGCAGAGGTTCTCGCCTCGGTCTTGGCCTTCATGGATACCTTCAGATCGCTTCTTATCTTCTCCTGCAGAGTCATTGCTCTCTCCTTTACTTTTTATCTTTCTTTTTACTGACGAACCAGCCGCACATTATCCAGGTACAGGGTAACCGGTTGCAACGGCCGATGGACAAAGAGGTACAGACCGGTAATCCTTTCCAGATCAAGCCTTCGGTCTGTGCCGGACGTTTGCAGATTTTCCAGATCAAGGGTAAAAATATTCGCGCCCGGCTTTAAGACGATACGGCCGTTTGCCCGGTCGGCATAGGGCGGATTATCCCTGCTGTCATCGATTCTATAGGCAATCGCCATCTCATTTAATCCCGGATGATAGATATCGACAAGCAGCTTTTTATAGCCCTGCCATCCCTGCGTAAAACCTGCCTTGAACCCTGGATATTCGGTGCTGGGATACATCTCCACCCGCAGGCTGTATTGTCCGGAGGTGGCGTGCTGTTTGTCCTGCGCCATGAAGGAGCCGCATTGCCAATGCAGCAGGTCAAGCTCTGCCGCTTGCTCGAAATCAAAAAGAGTTTTGACCGGTTCTGCCGGAGATCTGTCCGCCGAACAGGCCCCCCCGATTGTCAGCATGGCGGCAAGAGACAAGCCCAGACCGTATCTTCTCAGCGGAATATTCATTTACTTATCTTTAAAGGATATGACGGTAATTTCAGGCGGCACACCAATCCGGAAAGGGAAATAGGAAACCGTGCCGATGCCTCGGCTGACATAGAGCCATTTGTGACCTCCGCCTGAAAAAAGTCCGGACATATATTGCGGGTAATCCACCAGATGAAACATGCGCCAGATAAAGTCCGGCAGGTCAATCTGCCCCCCATGGGTATCTCCGGCAAGCCACAGCAGCGGGCCGTTATGGCGGATCTGCTGCCAGCCCTCGGAAAAATGATCCAGCAGCAGCACCGGTTCCGCAGTTTGCCCCAGGAGGTCAGTCAGGGCGGACAGACCGGCACCGGCATCGGCATCCGTGGGGAAGACTCCGGCAATGATAACTTTTTTACCGGTGGCGGGAACCGTGATTTCCACCGAGCTGTTTTTCAGCAGGCGCGGATGCTGCCGTAACTGATGCACATTACCCCCGCTGTGACAGAAAATGCAATAGCGTCTGCCACTGGAAATATCGGAATCACCGAGGATGCCATACACTCCCAGCGGGGCCTGCAGTCTTTGCAGAAATTGCAGAGCAACCTGCGGATCCGTGTTCCATTGGGCCATATCGCCGGTTATGACAATGAGATCGGGTTTGATATCCTCCATCAGTTGGAGAACCCTTTTATCCCTTTGTCCGATCTTGTCAATATGCAGGTCGGAAAGCTGGACAATTCTGGCATCGCCCCAGGCCTGATGCAGATAGCCATCCGGAATCACCACCTGTTCAACCTTGAGGTTGCCGGGCTCGACGAAATAACCGTAACCGGCTAATAGTAGTGCGAAAAAAAAGGTAATAAAAAAAATATGTTGTTTCCGCAGCCTGCATGCTTTACATGAAAAATGACGATATTGCCTTTGTCCGCTCGGCTTTTTTCTGCTTTTATCAAAAAAACCTGGCATAGAAATGATCCCACCTGTATGATATTAACTACTTACAGGTTAAAATGAAAATCACGGACGTCGCTTTGCCGCACTGTGATCGGTTCTTTTTACTTTATGAAAAAAGAAACAAGGCTGAGCGCAAGCCTCGAAGACTATCTCGAGGTAATTGCCCTGATAATAAAAGAAAAAAAGGTGGCCCGGGCAAAAGAGATAGCTGCCAGGCTCAAAGTCAGCCGCGCCTCGGTTACGGAAGCATTCAGGGCTCTCGCCAAAAAAAATTTGATCAACTATGCCCCCTATGAGGTTATTACCCTCACTGACAAGGGGAAGGTTGTTTCAGAGGATATCATCCTCCGTCATCATGCCCTGAAAGAGTTTTTTATTAAAGTCCTCGATGTCGATGAAAAGATTGCTGACATTGGCGCCTGCAGAATTGAACATGCCGCTCCCGGGGAGATCATTGACAAGATGATCCGCTTTGTGCAATTTCTTGAAAAATGTCCCAGAGGCGGCACGGATTGGATTGACAGTTTCAGCACCTTCTGCAGCAAAGGCAAAGTCAGCGACGACTGCCAGTCATGCATTTCGAAATGTTTGAAAAAATAGCTCCATGAGAGGGTTGACGACAATCTCGGTCGGCGTTACCTGTTCAGTCTAAATTTTGACAACAAATCGTGTTGAACGCTTAGGAGTGGCGATGGACGGACATTACAAACCCGGTTGGTATATTCACCCAAATCTCGCTTTGATCAAAATTTACGAGAAAGGCCAGAACTGGGTCTATCAGTGCTATACGGCAAGCGGCCAGAAAGCCATCTCAAAGGAACGCCCCCTGGACCAGTGGATCTGGGCTCTCAGCGAGCCCAGTCCAGAGGAATATTAAAAGCGTATGCCGGGCGGGCTCTAAGCCGTTGTAAAAAAATAACATGGCCAGAGAAATGCGCGGAACGACACTCTTTCAGTACCCCCTTGAGGGTATAAGGAGCCGTAACGAAATTAAAAAAAATGGCCATGTTATTTCGTAACGGCTCCTAAACAAGCTTGCCAAGCGCCTCCTTTAACCTTCTCATTCCCTCTTCAATGGCGGCCATTGAGGTGGCAAAGGAAAAACGGACAAATTCGTCTGCGCCGAAAGCCGCTCCCGGCACCGTAGCCATGAAGCTTTCCTCCAGCAGATACTCAGACATTTCAACCGAGCCGGCGATCACCTTGCCGTTAAATTTCTTCCCGTAATAAGCCGAGAAATTCGGAAAAACATAAAAGGCACCACTGGGATTGACACAGCTGATTCCCTCTATCGAGGTGAGCTGCCCCACGATGAATTCACGGCGGGGCAGAAACGACTGTTTCATCATGCCGGGGAAATCCTGGGGGCCGGCAACCGCAGCCAGGGCCGCTTTCTGGGATATGGAGGCGGGATTTGAGGTTGACTGGCTCTGGATCTTGTTCATCGCGGCGATCACATGCTTGGGCCCCAGCGAATAGCCGATCCGCCAGCCTGTCATGGCAAAGGACTTGGACACACCATTTAAGATGATGGTCTGGTCTTTCATTTTCGGTTCAATATCCAGGATATGGGGAAGCTGCACCTCCTCGTAGACGATGGTATCATAGATATCGTCGGAGATAACCACCCACCCCCTTTCCAGGGCCATTTGCGCCACCTTTTCCAGCGCCTTGACTGAAAAGATGGAACCGGTGGGATTGGATGGGCTGTTTAAGATGATGCCGCGGGTCTTGTCGGTGGCGCATCTGCTTAAATTTTCCGCGGTCAGATCGAAATTCTCGTTTTCATCCAGGGGCACGAAAACCGGGGTCGCCCCGGCCAGCAGCACAATGGGGGGATAGGACACCCAGTAGGGTGTGGGAATAAGCACTTCATCACCGGGACCAAAAAGGGCCTGGGCCATATTGTAAAGCCCGTGTTTGCCGCCGCAGCTCACCTGCACCTGGTCAGCTTCATAATGCCAGCCGCGGTCCGCGGCGTAGCGGGCCACGATCGCCTCCCGCAGCTCAGGGATGCCCGGCACCGCGGTGTAACGGGTAAAGCCTTCATCGATGGCCTTTTTACCCGCGGCGCACACATGTGCCGGGGTGTCGAAATCCGGCTCACCCACGCTGAAATTTAAGATATCAGCACCGGCGGCTTTCATGGCCTTTGCTTTGGCATTCACCGCCAATGTCGGTGACGGCTTGATCAATTTCATACGATCTGCAAGTGATATTTGTCCTTCCATTTGCGTACCTTTCATGTATTGATGATCTCGTAAAAAGTCTGTTTTTCACCACAGAGCACACAGAGATCACAGAGAAAATATTTTTATTTTCAGCAAGTTATCTCTGTGGGCTTTGTGCTCTCCGTGGTTAATTTTCAGTTTTTACGAATTCATCATGTATTTATTCTATGCTGCTGACCAGCTTTGACTGTCTCGCGACAACCCACTCGACAGCCGTACAGTGCACGACAGCTCCTGATCTATCGTCAGGAAAATTCGGAGCCGCGAGTTATACGAGTTCATCATCTTTCATCGTAATAGACATTCTTGAGAAACAATCCGCAGGCGGGCGCGGTTGGTCCTGCCAGAGATCGATCCTTTTTCCGTAACAGATCGGCGAAATCGGTTACACTCATCCGCTGCTGCCCTACCTCTATCAGCGTGCCGATAATATTGCGCACCATCTTCCTTAAAAAACCATCGCCGCAGATCTCAAAAAGATACTCAGGCGAAGGGCCTGACACCGGTGAGAGCGATACGGAAAATATCTCCCGCCAGGCGCCCCGGCCGCCGATCTTCCCCTTATCCCTTGAGCCGGTGGCCTCAAAGCAGGAAAAATCATGTCTGCCGAGGATAAGCGGCAGACACTGCCTGGCTTTTTCCAGGTCAAAGGCCCCGGGCAGATGGGCGCAGTAATGTCGCCGGTGCGGAGGAACAATTTTTTCCGTGGTAAAAAAATACTGATAAACCTTTGCCTTCGCACTGATGCGGGAATGAAACGAGGAGTCAACCTCTGCAACCTGCGTGATCTTGATGGAATCTGCCAGCAGGCCGTTTAATCCGCTCTGGAAAGACGAACAGGCAATGGCTGAATGGGTGGAAAAATGGGCAGTCATGGCCAGGGCATGGACCCCGGAATCTGTCCTGCCGGCGCCGTGAATCACAATCTTCTCACCTGTCATCATGGCAAGTTTCTCTTCCAGCTCACCCTGGATCGTCCGGGCGTTGGTCTGACGCTGCCAGCCGGAAAATTCAGTCCCGTCAAAGGCAAGCGTCAGCCTGATGTTGCGCAAATGTACAGATTGTTCACCCATAAGGCAAGGGGAAAGCGGAATCACGGGAAAAGAGGAACCGTCTCCAGCCCCAGCGACTCCTTAAAACCGCAGATAATATTCATGTTCTGTACGGCCTGACCTGCCGCGCCCTTAACAAGATTGTCAATAACCGAGACCAGCACAACCCGGCCGGTGCGCGTATCGACTTTGCAGCCGATATCGCAATAGTTGCTGCCGCGCACATACTGGGTCGCCGGGAAATTGCCGGGCCGGCAGATTCTGACGAATTTCTCATCCTGGTAAAATGACTGGAAAAGATCGAATATTTCCTGCGGATCAATGTCTCTGGTCAGTTTGCCGTAAATGGTGCTTAATATGCCGCGGCTGACCGGCAGCAGGTGGGGCGTAAAGGATATGGTCAGCTGGCTGCCGGCAAGTTTGCCAAGTTCCTGTTCGATCTCCGGGGTATGGCGGTGCTCCCCGACCTTATAGGCCCTAAAGCCGTCGGTCACCTCACAGAACAGCGTGCCGACCTGGGCGCCCCGGCCGGCACCGGAAGTGCCGGATTTGGAATCCGCCACAATGGTATCAAGCTCAATCAGGCCTTTTTTCAGCAGAGGCGCCAGGGCCAGAATAATGGAGGTCGGATAGCAGCCGGGATTGGCGACAAGTCTCGCCCCGGCAATGTGCTGCCGATTGATCTCCGGCAGCCCGTAAACCGCTTCCGCCAGGTACTCCTGGGCCGTGTGCGGTTGATACCAGGCCTCGTAAACCAGCGGATCATCAATGCGGAAATCCGCGCTCAGATCGATAACCTTTTTACCGGCCTTAAGAAATTCGGGTACAATGGCCATGGCCGTCTGGTGGGGCACAGCGGTGAAAAATATATCAGCGCGGTGAACCAGATCGGCTATCGGCACATCCTCGCAGACGATGTCTGCTATGCCGGCCAGATGGGGGTAGACCTGCGACAACCTTTTTCCGGCATAATTACGCGATGTGGCAACACTGATCTCGACCTCGGGATGCAGGCTGAGAATCCGCGCCAGTTCACCCCCCGTATATCCTGATGCACCAACAATACCTGCCCGTAACATGCGTTTTTCTTACTCCATGGATTTTAAATAAAAAAAGGGGAAAGACGAACATTTAGTTTCGTCTTTCCCCGCGTATGGAAGATCCATTTACGAAAAGTGATGGCTTCGGAAAAAGAATCGGCGCCAAATTTCGTAACGATAAATCAATAAGTTATCATGCACTGTACGGCTGTCGAGAGTTTTTTCACGAGACAGTCAAAAAGTAAATGGGCAGATCAACGTTTCGAGAACTGGAAGCTCGCCCTGGCTGCTTTCTTGCCGTATTTTTTACGCTCTTTCACCCGGGCATCGCGGGTTAACAGGCCAGCCTTTTTCAGAGACGGACGATTGACCACGTCAACATCAAGCAGAGCCTTGGCGATCCCATGGCGTAACGCTTCGGCCTGGGCAGCCTTGCCGCCGCCTTTCAGGGTGGCAATGACATCATATTTATCAATTGTATCAGTCAGAACAAATGGTCTGGTGGCAACCTTCTTATCAATTGCACCGCCGAAATAATCGGCAAAAGCCAGTTTGTTCACATTGATATTACCACTACCCGGTTGCAACCAGACTCTGGCAATAGCACTTTTTCTTTTTCCTGTGGCATAAAAACGCTGCTCAGACATATCTCTACGACCTCAATTATAATTCAAGATTTTCCGGCTTCTGCGCTTCATGCGGGTGATCAGAGCCAGCATACACTTTCAGTTTTTTCAACTGGGTACGACCAAGGGTGTTTTTGGGCAGCATCCCTTTTACTGCGTTATAAATCAGCTCTTCAGGACTTTTAGCAAGAATTTCCTTTGCAGTCCTGGTCCTCAAACCACCCATGTAGCCGGAATGATTATAATAAACTTTATCGTCAAGTTTTCTGCCGGTTAAACGAACCTTATCGGCATTGACAACGATGATAAAATCACCGGTATCCTGAAAGGTTGAAAAGTTCGGTTTATGTTTGCCGCGAAGCCTGCGGGCGATCTCAGAAGCAAGGCGCCCCAGGATCTGGCCCTGAGCATCAACCACGAGCCATTTCCGTTCAATTTCTTTAACCGGTGTTAAAATTGTCTTCATTTCAATAACCTCAACTCACTAACAAAATGACACCCGACACTCAAATTATATATTTAAATGATGCTCAGGCGATTTATTGACAAAAAAAGGTCCGAACCCGGTTCGAACCTTTGAATAAGCATGGAGCGGGAAACGAGATTTGAACTCGCGACTTCAACCTTGGCAAGGTTGCACTCTACCACTGAGTTATTCCCGCTTATATCTGTGCCAAAAACGAGGTGAATATAACCGGGCGCGCAAAGAGTTGTCAACAAAAAATTACCTTTTTTTCTTTACTATCAAGCGTAAAGGCAATTCGGACAAAACAGAGAAATATCTTGCCACTCAATCAGTTAACTTGTTATAGATATAATATATATTATCCAGTTACGCTCTAAAATTTATGGCTTCGCAAAGAGTCCCGGCACTTATTTGCGTGACGATTAATCAGGAACTTAGGAGCTGTTACGAAATAACATGGCCATTTTTTAATTTCGTTACGGCTCCTTATGCCGTTCGCGCATTTCTCTGGCCATGTTATTTTTTTTACAACGGCTTATCGTGCACTGTACGGCTGCTGAGAGGTTTTCACGAGACAATCAAAATTTAGCACAAAGCCCTGCAAAAGACAACAATCAACCCGCAAGAGATCCTGCAATGAGTATCCATCGAGAAAGCACCATTCAACGCAAAACCAATGAGACCGAAATCAGACTCAGTCTCACTATTGACGGAGAAGGCAAGGCCGCCCTGCACACCGGCGTTCCTTTTCTCGACCATATGCTGACGCTGTTTGCCGTCCATGGTTTTTTTGATCTGACCATTGAGGCGGCAGGCGACCTGGATATTGATGCACATCACACCGTTGAGGATGTGGGCATCTGCCTCGGCCAGGCTTTCAAGACCGCCCTCGGCGATTTCAGCGCCATCAACCGTTACGGTCATTGCACCTTGCCCATGGATGAGTCCCTGGCCCGGGTCACCGTCGATTTCTCCAACCGGCCTTATCTCCATTATGATGTGGTGCAATGCGATCAGAAGGTGGGCACCTTCGACACCGCCCTGGTCCAGGAATTCCTCCGGGCTTTATCCCTGCACGGCGGCATGACCCTGCATGCAGAGGTGCCGCACGGCCGCAACACCCACCATATTCTCGAGGCGATTTTTAAAGCTCTCGGCAGAACCCTTGATCAGGCAACAGCCAGACACTTACGCACCCAGGGGCCGCTTTCCTCAAAGGGCTCTCTGTAAAAATTAATCATCCCGAACCATCGGAGGCTTCCCATTGAAACGTCTTGCCAGATTCTCATTACCAATTGCCATTTTCCTTGCCGCTTTCTTCCTGGTTTCCTGCTCAGCAAAAAAACAGCAACCCGCGGAGGAGGCGAAAGCGCCGGTGATCATCGCATCCATTGTCGTTTTGCCTGCAGAAATAGAGAGATCGGACAAGGGGTATGACTATGCGACCACCCGCCAGCTCGAGACAGGGGTAGCGACCATCAACACCATTTTACAGGAAATGCTGGCTGATAAAAAAAACATACTGTTCCTTACTGAAAACCAGAAAGAGTCATTACTTTCCGATTTCAGCGGCAATCCGCAGGCCACAGCCCTTTACCTCGGCCAGCAGCTGGGCGTTGATTCCGTTATGCTGACCTTGGTCAGCCGCTACACCGAGCGTGACGGCGGAGATTACTCCATCAATCAACCCGCCTCCGTGTCCTTCAAATACCAGCTTATCCATGTACCCACCGGCAAGGCGCTCTGCATGGGAGTTTTTGATGAAACACAGCAGACCCTGCTCTCCAATCTCTTTTCCTTTTCCAAGGCTTCCAGCCGGGGATTCAAATGGATCAAGGCAGAGCAGCTCACCAGGGAAGGCCTCAATGAGAAACTGAATGACTGCCAGTATCTGACTGAATAAAATGCGCATTGTCATCCTGCCGCAACCGGCGCAATGATCATCCCAAAAACCATCAATCGCCTCATCGGACAGGCGATGCACACCTACAACATGCTTGCTGACGGCGACTCCGTTCTGGTCGCCGTCTCAGGCGGGATTGACAGTCTGACTCTTGCCGCCGTGCTGCAGCAGTGGCAGCAAAAAGCCCCGATCCGCTATCATCTTTCAGCCGTTCATCTTGACCTGGGATTCGATTCCGGCAAGGTATCGGGATTGGTGCGGCGACAGCTGGCCAAAATCGGCATGGATGTCGAGGTGGAACTGACATCATTCGGAACGGATGCCATTGCGGCGAAAAAGGGCGAAGATGGCTGTTTCCATTGCGCCCGCAACAGAAGAACAAGGTTATTTTCCCTGGCGCGAGAAAGAAACTGTAACAAACTGGCGTTCGGACATCACAAAGATGATATCCTTGAGACATTCTTTCTCAATCTTCTTTACAGCGGCAACATCAGCACCATGGTTCCCGCGCAATCCCTCTTTAACGGCGCCTTGACGGTCATCCGGCCCCTTGCCTTGGTCGACAAACAGCAGATCCGCACCATGGCTGAATCAATCCATCTGGAGGCAGCTGAAAATCCCTGCCCGCTGGCAGGCACATCAAAACGGGAAAAGGTCAGAAAGTTACTGAACGATCTCTGTGAAGGGAATCCACAAATGAAGGGAAACATCTTTTCCGCCCTATCCAATGTCAGGAATGAATATCTCCTGCGCCAGCCTGTTTCATCCTGACATTGTTGCCGAACTCTGCTCGGCATGACGGACAAGTCTCAGGCCGCAATCCGGTTCAGAAGGTCTTTGAGGAACGGTCGCTATCACCTACCGCCTGCAGGTCATTAAAGTAAAGCCCGCCGAATTCGTTGGTGCAGTGGGGACAGCCGCGCAGCCAGAGGATATGATGGCGGTAACTGTTCTTGGCAAGTTTCCGGTAAACCCACTGACTGCTGCAGCATTCAAAACAGTAAAGCAGCGTCCACTCATTGCCGAGCAGGGCGGTTGCACAATCATGGCAGACCGGGACAACCATCTCCCGTACGGCAACGTCGGTCATCTCATTTTCCGCATAGCCAAAGGGCATGATAATGTAATCGCTTGCCGGAAAGTTTTCCTTGCTCACATTCGGCCCGTGATTCAACTCGCATAATTCATGGCTCAGGTCTGCCATAAGCTGAAGTTTATCTATCTCGTTCATGGTCCCTCCTTGAACCGTTTAACCGGTTACTCTTGCAGTTATCGAGAAAAATTATTACTACCTATCTGATCGGATATTATCAGCAAATTGATTAATCAAATTTTTTTAAAATGCCGGGTTAATAACCATCTTCAGACAAAGACCAAATCAGCAGGATCATCCCTTCACACTCGGAACCTGCTGATTTTTCTGGACTGCTCAACTCGCATCAGGACACGCTTAAGGCCTCATCAGACTTTGCGAATTGTTGTATCCATGTTATATAAATTCATTATTTATAAACTTATTTAATACTAGCTAACAGCAACCTGCGTGCCACAATGTGATAATATTTATTACTAAAAAATTATATAATAATAATAAATCATTAGTTATTTTCTAAAAATGAGTGAATGGTCATTTTCTAATTATGTGGAATTTTCCCCAATAATAATTTTGGTATTCTGGAAAAATAACCATGACCAACGGAACAATTTAAAAAAAATTTAGGCCCTACCCTGAGAAACCATCCGGCATGGAAACTGCGCTCAAGCAAATAGTCTTTGAAGAACAGATATTACACAGCAGGCATGCCGAGTTCCCGGCCCGATATATGGCCGCATGCAATCTGCACGCGCTTGCCCGCAGTCAGCCGCACAGCATGCGTGTTGACCACATCAGCAACCTGGAAAAGCTGATGCATGACCCGCATGTCCTACGGCATCGTCAGTCGTTTTTTCTCTTCCGTGAAGCTGCGCGAACCATGACGGCGATTGTCACGGGCAAGGTCCCGGGCTTGACAGAATACACCCTGGCGACACTGCAAAGACTGCTGCGCACCGCCACCGGCAATTCTCACCGGGCTGCCACGGAGGCCGTTGGCTCCCTGCCGGTTATCATCAATCAACACGTGCACCACAAGACAGACGAACAGGACATACCCTCTGTTTCCTTTAAACAAATCACGGAACAATGCGGCGGCCTGGCCCTTGACCAGGCGGTTTTCACCGGCAGGAGCCTCACCTTGCCGTGCATTACCGGGAAAAGGCTGCTGGTCATCAAACTTGCCCGCCGGGATGATTCACCCGGCAATCTCTTTGCCGAAACAGGCTGGATGAAGAACTTGAGAAATCACTTTTCCTCCCTGCCGGTCCGTTTCAACATCCCGGAGCCACTGGAGTTAGAGGGATTTTCCGTTTTCCGCATAACAGACCTGCCCCTTGTCCCGCCGCCGGGTCTGCACTGTCATCCCGAGACTATCGCCATCGCCTTTACGGCCCACAGCGAATATTTCGCCTACGCCAATGAGCCGCACCACTATCGGCAATTTCCCGAGTTCAAGGAGGTCATGACCCGTAACGGCTGGCTGTTCGGCCATCTTGCCTCTCAGGGCATCATTCACACTGCGCCGATCCCTCTTTTTCACAACCGGGTGCAGCGTCACAGAAGAGAAGACAACGGACTCTACGACTGGCCGCTCGGCAGGCCGGCTTGATCAGTGGCTTGCCTCCTGCAGCCATCCCAATTTCGGACTTACCGGCATCAGGGATTTTGAACATTTTCAGGCAACGGAGCATATCCGGCGAAAAGCTTTACTGGAATCTCGGCGCCCACATTCTCAGCCTGCTTCTCATCTCTGCCAGTTACTTCCGCAACCGCGGAAAAGGAGCTGCAGGGACTTACCCCGGATGGTAAACCGGTTGACGCCAGACATCTTTTTGACGAAAACCAACTTATTGAGTTGATCAGGGAAACCCTGGGAAGCTATTATAAGGGCTTTGTCGGCCATGACTTTCCCGGCGAGATGCCTTTTGACGTAAAAATCCTGGCGTCCCGCATGGTTGAGGAAATGGGTGTTGACCACCATATGGCAGAGATGCTGCGGCAGATCGATCAACAACAGATGAGTGACAGGGAGTTCAGACTGTTTCTGGAGGAAAGAGGTTTTTCGGTAAAACAGGCCGCCGCGGCCCCTAAAGGCGAACAGGATATTGTCCTGCACACCGGGCCGCATCTTGGCGGATTCAATGAGGGCATTTCCATTCCGGAGCTCATAACCGCCACGGCCTCCATGGCGGCCACCTGCGTGCTTGACAGGTATGCCGGCGAAAATTCATCACTCCAGGCAATTCATTAAAATCATGCGGACAACATTAGACTGCCTCCCCTGTTTTCTCAAACAGACGATCCATACAGCCCGACTCTGCAATGCATCACCAGCCCTGCAGCAGGAAATCATGCATGAGGTAATAATAAAATTTCTACCCTCCATCGATTTCACCATCAGCCCTCCTGAAAACGCCGTTCATCTCTATGGGCTGATCGCCGGGATTTCCGCACGTCCTGACCCGTTTGCCGCCATAAAAAAGGAAAGTAACCGCTTTGCCGCAGGCATTGCTCCCCTGATCAGACAAAAAGTTAGTGAAGCGGACAACCCGCTGCTGGCCGCCCTGACCTTTTCCATTGCCGGCAACATCATCGATTATGGCTCCCTGCACCAGTTTGACATGGGAAAAATCATCCGCGACGCCCTGTCCCTGCAGATGGCGATCAACGATTTTGCTGAACTGGAGGCCGACCTGCAGCAGGCCGGCAGAGTTTTATATCTGGGCGACAACAGCGGAGAGCTGGTCTTTGACGGGATTGCCATTGAAAAATTGAACAGGGACGTGACCTTTGTGGTCAAAGAGAAAGCCATCATCAATGACGCCCTGCTGGAAGATGCACGGGAATGCGGCCTGCAGAACATCTGCCGGGTGATAACCAATGGCACCGGTTGTCCGGGCACCCCCCTGCCCCATTGCTCGGCAGAATTCCGCAAACTGTTCCATGATGCCGATCTGATCATCAGCAAGGGGCAGGGCAATTTTGAAACCCTCTCCGAGGTGAAAGCTCCCATCTATTTTCTGCTGACCGTAAAATGTCCCGTGGTAAACGATCATCTTTTCCGGCTGACCGGCTCCCCAGCCCGCTGGCCGGCGCAATTACCCTTCCCCGTGCTGCTGAAATCCCCGCACTTTGCCAAGGACAAGAGAGGATAGCCGCAGAAAAGAGTCTTGCCGGCATAGGAATGGTGCAAGCCTGCAGCAGGTCTTTTCCTTTACTCCATCTCATCCCGCCCCAGCAGCTTTGCAGACCAGGCCCCTGTCCTAAAAACAATTTGCTCTATCCGCTGCCGCCTGATCTCCTGACAACACCAGTATTTTTTATATTCACTTTCCCGGAAATCTATGAATATAATGAAATGGTTGGGACAGCGCTCCAACCACAATCTGCTAGGCAATACAACCCGCCGGTTGCTGGTACGGCCGCTCCTCAGTCCTATCAGTAAAAAACTTCTTCACACTTGTCATCCGACAACACGAATGTTGTACGTACCTTCAAGGAGAAAATTATGTCCATAGCGAAAAAACTCGGCCTGGCGGGAGGCATCTCCATTCTGGCCCTGCTGATTCTCTTCAGCGTCATGTTCTTTGCCAACCGCACGGTCGACTCATCCACGGCAATGAGCCAGCTGAGAAATCATCAGCTGAACACGGTCAATGAGATGGAGAAGAGCACCATCGAATTGCTGCTGGCTGCCATGGATTCCATCATTGACAAGGATCATGGTTCGATTGACAAGGAACGTATGGACAGTATCAGCCGTTCCGCCTCCTTTCTGAAAATCAATCTGCCCGTCCTGACTGAGGCTGCGGACAATGCCGAGGAAAAACAGCTGGCCACCGCCATGGTCGGCAACGTGGAGCAGCTGGTTAACGCCATCCAGAAAGACCTCAAGGAACTCATCGAAGTCTCGGGCAGCGAGATAGGCTTTATTGAGAAAGAATTTGACCATATCGATGACGCCCTGGATGAATACGGTGAAGCGGTGGGCGGCAACCTGATCAAACTTGACGAGTCACTCCATGCCAGACTGGCCAGCGCAACGGGCAAGGACCACGAGGAACTCACCGAGACGATCCTGCTCATCACCGACATGCGCATGGCCCATCTTGAGGTGATGCTTGCGGCCATGGATTCCTTGATTGACAAAAATGAAGGGAAAATGAGCGATGACAGGCTGGCCGCGATCGATCAGAACTTGAAATTCCTCTACGCAAATCTTGACAAACTCTCCTCCTTTCCGGCCAACTCCGGTGAGCGGCAAATGATCGCCGAAATCAGCAAAGGCCTCCCTGCCCTGGAGAAAGGCGTCAAGGTGGAACTGAAAGACCTCATTGAAAACAGCGCGGTGCAGCTCAAAAAAATGGAAGCCTCCTTTGACAAAATGGATGACACCCTTGATGAGTACGGCACCCAGATAACGGAAGGTCTGCATAAATTCGGTGTCTCGGTTGAGGCGGAACGGGTGGAAGCGGAAAAACATCTGGCCAGCGTGGTCACCGCGGCCAACCTCATCGCCCTGATCACCTTCCTGGTGTCTGCAGCGGTGCTGTCGCTTTTTCTCTACAAACTGTCGCGTTCCATCATTGATCCCCTCAATATGGGGGTAAAATTTGCCGAATCCGTGGCTGACGGCGATCTCACCGCACAGATGACCCTGGAGAGCAACGACGAGATCGGCGCCCTGGCCAATGCCCTGCGCAAGATGGTCCACCAGACTGGAGGATACGGTGGTGACCATCCGGGAAATCGCGGCCCAGGTGACCACCGGCAGCAATGAACTGGGCGCCACCTCCCAGACCGTCTCCCAGGGGGCCAGCGAGCAGGCGGCCACAGTCGAACAGATCTCCTCCTCCATGGAGGAAATGACCAGCACGGTGGACCAGAGCGCCGACAGCGCCCGGCAGACAGCGGTCATTGCCCACAAAGCGGCCCAGGATGCGGAGAAAGGCGGCCAGGCCGTGGCGGATACGGAAAAGGCCATGCGGACCATTGCCGAAAAAATCGAAATCATTGAAGAGATCTCCCGCCAGACCAACCTGCTGGCCTTGAACGCCGCTATTGAGGCGGCCCGGGCCGGCGAGCACGGCAAGGGCTTTGCCGTGGTGGCGGCAGAGGTGAGAAAGCTTGCCGAGCGTAGCCAGACTGCGGCCACGCAGATCAAAGGCGTGGCCGGCAGCAGCGTGGAAATCGCCGCCAACGCCGGTAAATTGATCCTGGAGATGGTGCCGCAGATCAAAAAGACCGCTGATCTGGTGGAAGAAATCGACGCGGCCAGTGCCGAACAGGCCAAGGGGGTGCAGGAGAACTCCAGGGCGGTTGAACAGCTCAATCAGGTCATCCAGCAGAACAGTTCAGCCGCAGAGGAGCTTTCCGCCTCTGCCGAAGAGCTCAATGCCCAGTCCAATGAACTGATGCGATCCATCTCCTTTTTTAAGATCAACAAAGAATACGCCTCGCAGATACGGCACAGCACCACCTCTTCGCCAGTAGAGAAAAAACTGCAGCTTCCGCCGGTCCATCCACCAAAGAAAACCGCTGCCGATGAAACCAAAAAAGGGGATGGGATTAAATTAAAGCTGAGCGATTCAGACGATGATTTTGAAAGATATTAAGGATACTGCCATGGATATGCAAAATGAAACCGTCAGCCGCCAGTATCTTTCCTTTACCCTGCGCGAGGAGGATTTTGCCGTGGAGATCTTCAAGGTGCGGGAGGTGCTTGATGTGGCCATCCTGACCAAAATCCCGCGCATGCCTTCCTATCTCTGCGGGGTTATCAACCTGCGGGGCAACGTGGTGCCGGTGGTGGATCTCGGCCTCAAGCTCGGCATGGAGCCGGTCAAGAAAACCATCAGCACCTGCATCATGATCATGGAGATCGTGGTTGAGGCTGAAACCGCGCCGGTGCTCATGGGTGTGCTGACCGATGCGGTGCAGGCGGTCCTTGAACTTGAGC
The DNA here is from genome assembly GCA_963729825.1 of uncultured delta proteobacterium. Taxonomy (GTDB): domain Bacteria; phylum Desulfobacterota; class Desulfobulbia; order Desulfobulbales; family SURF-16; genus SURF-16. The sequence continues at coordinate 19,026 of CAVSQR010000083.1, forward strand.
CAGCCAACATTGAGCCGGTTCCCCGCATGGGCACCAATCTCAATACCGATTTCATCAAGGGCATGGGGCGCCATGAGGATAAGTTTCTTATCCTCCTCGACATTGACAGGGTTTTGGCCAGCGAGGGAGAGGCAACCCTGCGGGATGCGGCCTCAGGCGCCCTGGCCGACCAGGCGCTTGAGGCAGAGGAACAACCCTCTGCATAGGAGCGTGCATGGACTGACAATGATTTTCTTGCCGTTTTCCAGGAAGAGGCCAGGGAGCTTAAGGTGGCCCTGATCATTGACACCCATGCCCTGGCCCGGTCGGCCCTGCTCGAGGAGTCAACGGATGCCCGCCGGCAATAGCAAAAAAGAAGTCCGCTGGTCCGAAACCGAGACAGACGAATTTGCGCCGCTGCTTGCTGATAAGGAATTTCGCAGGTTGAGCAGCCTGATCTATGACATATGGGGCATCAATCTGCCGCCGGCGAAAAAGACCATGGTAAGCTCCCGGCTGCGCAAACGCCTCAAGGCGCTCAGGCACCCCTCGTTTCAAGCATACCTTGACTATGTCCTCAGTCCGGCGGGACGCCAGCAGGAGTGGAGCCATCTCATTGATGCGATCAGCACCAACAAAACCGATTTTTTCCGGGAAAAGATTCATTTCGATTTCCTGTCCCGCAACCTGCTGCCGCGCCTGGCGCACGATCTGCGGCAGAGCGCCGGCAGGATTTTACGGGTGTGGAGCGCCGGCTGCTCCAGCGGGCAAGAACCCTACACCCTGGCCATGGTGCTGGCTGAATATCAGAACCAGAATCCCTGGTTCGGTTTTGCCGTTACCGCGACGGATATCAATAATCAGGTGCTTGATGAGGCAATTCGGGGTACTTATGATGATGAGACGTTAAACCCGATTCCGAAATTCCTGCTCTACAAATACTTCATGAAGGGCAGAGGTAATCAGGCGGGCTATCATCGGGTGGTCCCGGAACTGCGCCAGCGGATCTGTTTTCAACGGGTCAACCTCATGGACAGAGATTTCGGGTTCAAATCCCCGTTTGACATCATTTTCTGCAGAAACGTGATGATATATTTCGATCAGCAAACCCAGCGGCAACTGTTTCACAAGTTCTACAGCAATCTGAGCCCGAACGGTTTCCTGTTTCTCGGCCATTCGGAAAACCTGCATGGCATGGATGATAAATTTGTCAAAGTTGAATCATCAGTATATCAATGCAAAAAATAAAGAATATGATGACCCAGCTTCCTCTTCACTGGCTGCACCCCGGGGAGCTGTTTGTCTCCAGGACACCGACCCTGGTCACCACCATTCTCGGCTCCTGCGTGACGGTCTGTCTCTTTCACCCGCTGCACCGGGCAGGCGCCATGTGCCATTGTCTGCTGCCGGTGGGCGACCATGACCGCAACAACCCGACTTATCGGTATGTGGACAGCACCCTGCCGAGAATGATGCAGGCGCTGAAGGAAACCGGCCTTCCCCTGCAGGGCATGCAGGCCAAGCTTTTCGGCGGCGCCATCATGACGGCAAAAAGCGCACCCGTATCCGAGACCTCCTTAAGAGTCGGCCCGGCCAATGTGGAAATGGCGAGAAATGTTCTGAAAAGTCTGGGAATACCCCTGGTTGCCGAATGTGTGGGAGGTCATAAGGGTTACAAACTCTTCTTCAATTCCGGCACCGGGGATGTGTTTCTGAGCAGATTGGGAGCATTGATGAATTCGTAAAAACTGAAAATTAACCACAGAGAGCACAAAGCCCACAGAGATAACTTGCTGAAAATAAAAATATTTTCTCTGCGATCTCTGTGTGCTCTGTGGTGAAAACAGACTTTTTACGAGATCCTCAAGCATTGGGACCTGATTGATTGCCAGGATGCGTGGAAAGAGTTTACCGGCACATGTCCCGGGCGGCCATCAGGATGGGCGCGGTGGACGAAATCGTTCCCCTTGCCGAGCTGGCCGCAGCCAGAATCGTTGCCCATCGAAATTAACAGGATTGTGAGGACATTATGGATTTACTGCAGAATTTTTCCGGCAAGGACATGATCGAACAGATTACCATCCTGGATGAGATCCAGGCCAACGGTCAGCCTGAAGCGATCCCTGCCCTGTTTGACATCTACGCCGTCCCCCTGGCGGATGTGGCGGTGGACGAGATGGTCTATCATGCCCTGATCAGCCTGCTCAAGGGCCGGGACGCCTTCATTCTTGCCGGCCTCGGCCATGGCTCTCCCCGGGTCAGGATGCTGTGCATCAAGGCTGCGGGTGAAAACAATATCCACGCAGCCCTGCCACTGCTGACCCAACTCCTGCAGACCGGCAGCCAGGAAATCGAAATGCTCACCGAGACCGTGCGGGCCCTGTCCCGGATGGCTGATCCGGGTATTCTCGACACGCTGCTGCCCTATATCAACCATCAGGATGCCACCATTGCCGGGCTGGCCATGGACAAGGCGGCCGACAGCGGCGAGGAACGGGGCCGTGACGCCCTCTGCAGCTATATCTCGGCAGCATGCCAGGACGGCGGGACGGATGAGTCCCTGGGGGTCGGGCTCGCCTTTTCCAGGCTGGGCGGCTTCACTGATGGCAAAACCATCGACTTTCTCATTTCCCATATCCATAACCGCAATCCGACCATCCGCAAAATCGTCCATGAACAGGTGATCAAGGCTGGCGAAATTGCCCTGCAGCGGCTGGCCAAGGTTTTCTCCACCGGCGACAGGGATGAAAAAATCATGGCCGCCAACATCATCGGCCTCATCAAACATAAAAACGGGGCCAACATCATCACCGATCTGCTCGACTCCCAGGAGGCGCTTGACGTCAACCTGAAATTTGCCGCCTATGAGGCCCTTGGCCGCATTCCCTCCATGCGCAGCATCGTCGGCCTCACCGACGGACTGGCGGAAAGCGACGAGATGATCCTCATCGCCGTGATCACCGGGCTCAACGAGATATACAATCCCGGGGTGGCCAAGGCCCTGGTCGCGGCATTACAAAAAGATGCCGGACAGCGGGCCCCAATTCTGTCCGCCCTGGTTGCCGCCAGGGCCGGTAAACTGTTTACCGCCGTTTTTCAGGATGGCAGATATCTTGATGAACTGCTGGGCATTCTGGTCTCAAGTCACAACCAGGAGTCCATTGCCTTGTTCAAAGAGCTGCTGTCATCCATGGCCGATGACAAGGCCGCGGAGCTGCTGAAAAAACTGGAGACCGGTAATCAACCCTCCGGCGGCAGATCCATTCTGGCGGCCGACGATTCCAAGGCCATGCTCTTTTTCTATACCTCGGCCCTGGCCGGCATGGATGTCCGCCTGACCACCGCAGAGGACGGACAACAGGCCTTTAATCGGCTCAAATCCGGCGAGCGGGTCGATCTGCTGGTCACGGACCTCAACATGCCGAACATGGACGGGGTTGAACTGGTGAAGGAAGTCCGCAACTCCCTGAAACTGGATATCCCCATCCTCATGGCCAGCACCGAGTCGGAGAAATCACAGACAGAGCTGGCGCGCCAGGCCGGGGTTTCCGATTTTATCACCAAACCGTTTTCCAAAGAGCAGTTTGTTAAAAAGGTTACCGCCCTCTTCCGGTGATGCGACCATGACGACTACCTCTGACCTCTGCCCCTGCGGCTCCGGCCAATCCTTTGCCGCCTGCTGCCAGCCCCTGCTTGCCGGCCACCGCTCCCCCGGCTCGGCAACAGCACTCATGCGCTCGCGCTATAGCGCATACGTGGTCCGGGACGTGGCCTATATCCTCAGGACATGGCACCCGTCAACCAGGCCGGCACGCCTTGATCCGCACACCATTCCCGCCTGGAGCGGACTTACGATCATCGGGGCGGAGACGATGGATGACACAGGCCGCGCCACTGTCGAATTCAAGGCAGAGGCAACCACTACGGGCAGAATGCTGCTGCTGCACGAGAAAAGCCGTTTTGTACGGGAAAACGGCCAGTGGCTCTATGTTGACGGAGAGGTCAGACAATCCGCGGACCAGGCAGCGGCCAAACCCGGCAGGAATTCCCCCTGTCCCTGCGGCAGCGGCAGGAAATTTAAAAAATGCTGCGGCCCGTAATCGTCCCGGCAACCTGTCCCGGCCATCCCCACGCGCGAGAGAACATGATCCTTTTCCTTACCCTTGCCATTTCCATTTACACCGCCATGCACTGCCTGGTTTTCTGGGGCATCCACCCCCTGCTGGCCGGCCATCGTTATGCTGCCCTTGCCGTCCTGCTGTGGATGCTCTTGATGATCATCGCCCCGATGGGGGTACGGCTGCTGGAAACAGGCGGCAGCCCCCAGGCCGCCCGCCTGCTGGCGCTTACCGGTTACACCTGGATGGGGCTGGTTTTTATCGCCTTCTGCCTGTTTGCGGTCATCGGCCTGGCCGAGCTTTTGTCCCGCCTGCCGCCTTTCCTCAATGCCGCCCTGCCCCGCCTGCCGCTGCATGGGACGCTTACTGCCGCGGCCGTGCTCCTCTTCACCCTGGCCACCGGTATCTATGGTTATAATCAAGCAAAAAATATCCGCGTGGAAAAGGTTCCCATCTACACGGACAAACTGCCCGCCGGCACAGAGTCCCTGCGGGTCGTGCAGATCTCGGATCTCCATCTCGGCCTGCTCAACCGCGGGGTGTTTCTTGCCCCTGTCATCAGCCGGCTCAAAGAACTTAAACCCGATCTGCTGGTCGCCACCGGTGACGTGGTTGATGCCCAGCTTAACTGTCTGGATGATTTGTGCGCCATGTGGCAGGAGATTGCCCCGCCACTCGGCAAATTTGCCGTCACCGGCAACCACGAGGTGTATGCCGGCCTCAAACAGAGCCTCGATTTTTTACAGCGCAGCGGTTTCGTCATGCTGCGCAATACCGGTTTAAGCGTGGGCGGGATGGTGAGACTGATCGGTATAGACGATGAACTGCTCTGGGATCATACGGTGCATGAAACCGCTATTCTGCAGGCCCAGCAATCCGGCCTGTTCACCATTTTTCTCAAGCATCGCCCCACTGTCAGCGCGGATGACGCGCAATATTTTGATCTGCAGCTCTCCGGCCACGCCCACCGGGGACAGATATTCCCCTTCAATTTTGTGACCGGTCTCAGGTATCCCATGCAGGACGGGCTCTATCGACTTGCCGCCGGCTCCCGGCTGTACACCAGCAGGGGCACCGGCACCTGGGGACCGCCCATGCGGGTCCTGTCTCCCCCGGAAATCACCGTTTTTGACATAAGCCGCGGCAAGCCCGGCAGCTCAAACCAGGTTCCCTGACAAAGCGCGAAAACCTTCTTCTCCCGCCAGAGTAAGAAAACAAAAGCCTGTGGCATGAAAGAATTTTTGCAGGTAAAGTAAACCGTTCTTTCCGGCTGTAAACGACGCGCCTGGCTTTGGCGGAAAGGAAAACTAAAAAAATACCGTCCGCCGCGCCCATTGCCGCATGAAGGCAACCCATGGGACCGGCAAGGAGAATAATATGGAAGAACTGCTGGACGATGTGGAAGTCAGAGTGCTGGGCTGCCTGATGGAAAAGGAGATGGCAACCCCTGAATATTACCCGCTCTCTCTCAATGCCCTGGTCAATGCCTGCAACCAGAAATCAAACCGTGAGCCGGTGGTCAACTTTGATGAGGCCACCGTCATCCGGGCCCTCGACAGCCTGAAGGAAAAACGGCTTGCCCTGCGGAGCGAGGCATCCCGGGTGACCAAATATGAAGAGAACTTCGTCAGCCTGAACAATCTTCTGCATAAAGAGGCGGCGCTCATCTGCCTGCTGCTGCTGCGCGGCCCCCAGACATCCGGCGAACTGCGGGGAAGATCAGAGCGTCTCTATAAATTCAATGACATTGCGGAGGTGGAGGCAAAGCTCGATGATCTCAGTGAAATGGGCCTGGTGACCAGGCTGGCCAAACAGCCGGGGCGCAAGGAATGCCGGTTCATGCATCTGCTCTCGGGCGAGCCCCAGGCAACCCAGTCCGGCGGGCAGCCAGAACCCGCCGTTGCCCCGCAGAAGCGGCAGGATGACAATGGCCGCCTGGAGAAAATGGAGCAGGAAGTCATCCTGCTCCGGCAGGAACTGCAGGAACTCAAAGAGGCCTTCCTGGCCTTGCAGAAACAGCTTGAATAGGGAAATCAGCCGGGAAAGCAGAGACACTTCCGGCAGGAGACAGGCAAGGCCTCAGCGGCAGAAACGCTCATAATGGGTGAATTCCGCCGCCTCTTTGCGCTTCGGCGCAGCAGGTTCGTGGTCAGGATAGCCCAGGGGGATCATGGTCACCACCTCATATCCTGCAGGCACGGCGAGGATGTCCTTGACCCTGTCGTGGTCAAAGGCCCCGGCAATAACCGTGCCGAGGCCGAGGCTGTGGGCGGCAAGACAGAGATTCTGGGTGGCGAGCCCCAGATCATACATGAACCACTCGCTGAACCGGGTCAAACTTTCACCCTTGTAGTGGCCGGATTTCTTCATGGCCGCCCCCAGCACCAGCACCACCGGCGCAGCGGCCACGGCCGGGCTCGCCGGGTTCCTGGGGCGCAAGGCGTCATGGAGCTGCCGCCTGATTTGCCGGTCGCGGACCACCAAGACCTCCCAGCACTGGGAGTTGCCCCAGGAGGGCGCCCAGCGCACCGCCTCGAGAAGCTGCGCCACCTGCTCACCGGTGACATCCTGGTCCGTAAACCTGCGGATACTTCTTCGCCCCCTGATTGCCGCCATCACATCCATCATCCGTCTCCATCGTCAGCATAACCTGCAGCCAATCCCTGCCATAAAAAAAGCCGGACAGGCAGCTTTTGTCAAGCAGCCCTGTCCGGCCTCTGTTTCTTTAAGGGGTCCTGTCAGCCGTTCAGCATCCGGGCCATTTCCTTTGCCCCGTAAGTGATAATGATGTCAGCCCCGGCCCGGTGGATGGCAAGCAGGGTCTCGGCCATCACCCGGTCCGCGTCAATCCAGCCGCGCTCCCCGGCGGCCTTGATCATGGCATACTCACCGCTCACGTGATAGGCGGCAATGGGCAGGTCAAATTCATCCCGCAGGCTTTTGATGATATCCAGGTAGGCAACCGCCGGTTTGACCATCAGGATGTCCGCCCCCTCATCCACATCCAGGGTGGCCTCCCGCAGGGCCTCGCGGGCATTGGCCGGATCCATCTGATACCCCTGGCGGTCGCCCTCCTGGGGGGCGCATTCCGCCGCATCCCGGAAAGGTCCGTAAAAGGCGGAGGCGTATTTGACCGCATAGGACATGATGGGCACCATGTCAAAACCATTCTCATCAAGCATGCCCCGGATTTCCGCCACCCGGCCGTCCATCATGTCGGAAGGGGCGACGATATCAGCCCCGGCCTTGGCATGGGACAGGGCCACCTGCCCCAGAATCTCCAGGGTTGCATCGTTGTCCACCTGCTTGTTGATCAGCACGCCGCAATGGCCATGACTGGTATATTCACAGAGACAGACATCAGTGGTCACCATCAACTCCGGGGCCTTGTTTTTCAGCTCCTTGATGCCCCTCTGAATAATCCCGTCTTTGGCATGGGCACCTGAGCCCACCGGGTCTTTTTTCTCGGGAAGGCCGAACAGAATCACATGATTCAGCCCCAGCGCCATAATCTCTTTGGCCTCTTTGCCGAGCTGATCCACGGACATGCGGAAAACACCGGGCATGGAGGATATCTCCTCTTTCACGCCCTTGCCGGGCATAATAAAAAGAGGATAAATGAACTGCTCGGGCGACAGGCGGGTTTCGCGGATCAGAGAACGCAACTGGGCATTGCGCCGGAATCTGCGGGGACGATAATCAGGAAAGACCATTTACATTTCCTCCAGGGAAAAAAATCTAAATTTTAAAAGACTTACAGGCGAAAGATCTCCGCCACCAGGTCATTGATGAAAAGATCGGGATTTTCCACGCCCCTGGCGGTGATCAGAATATCATTGACATCGTTTCTCTGCTGGATGAGCTTGAGCCCATAGGCAAATGAATCGAAAATCGCCTCGCAACGTTCGACAACACCCACCTGGTTCCAGGATTCATTTACCACAATCAGGTCAATCGCCTCATCCGCAAAGCCGACCCGCATGCCATATTCTTCAGCAGCGAGTTTCGCGCATGCCCGGATCTGCCGGACCAGGGCGATGAATTCCTTGCAGGCATCCCGGGGATCGATAATCTGGCTCTGGCAATGCTGGGCTATCAGTTCAAGTCTCTCCTCGGACGGGGTAACCTTTTCCGCGCGCAGCAGATTTTCCTGTTTTTCCCTGATAAAGCTGGCGATCCTGGCGAATTCATGGGCAACGAATTCATGATACCGGATCCGTTGTAATTCCTGGACGCTCTCATCGCTTAGGAGAATCTGCAGCTGCTGCAGCGGGTTTTCCACCATCTCCGGCGAAACCACCAGATAGCGCACCGTTGAGGAGGGAAGCGTTTTTTCAAAGTGCAGCAGGGCGTGCTCCATGACACTGACCAGCCCCCGGGCTCCGGTCCTTTCCCTGACCGCCTTGGCGGCAACCAACCGCAGGGCCGCCTCTTCAAACTGCAGATGAATGCCATAGGCGGCAAAATCCTGTTTTTTTGCCACCACCACGGGGCTGTTCGGGTTGATCAGAATCTGGTAAAGATCTTCTTCTCCCAGCTCCTCAAGCACGGCGACCACCGGTAAACGGCCGACAAACTCGCTCTCAAAACCGAATTCGATCAGATCCTCAGCCTTGACCTGCTTGAGCAGACGGCTATCGTCCTTGCTGGAATTGATGTTTTTTTCAAAACCGATGGATTGCTGCTGCACTCTCCTCTTGACGGTCTTTTCCAGGCCGGAAAAGGCCCCACTCATGATAAAGAGGATATTTCTGGTGTTAATCACCCTTTTTTCCCGCTTGCCGGTGGCCCGGTAATGCTCCATGGCCTCAAGCTGGGAAATGGGGTCATGGGACACCTTCATTTCAACTTCGGTCTCCTCCATGGGCTTTAAAAAGGCCCGCTGCACGCCGGTGCGTGACACATCGGCGCCGATGCGGAAGGGCGATGAGGCAATCTTATCAATTTCGTCCACATAGATGATGCCATACTGGGCCCGCTCAATATCACCGTCAGCCTCCCTGACCAGATCCCGGACCAGGTCCTCGACATCGCCGCCCACATAGCCGGTTTCACTGAACTTGGTGGCATCGCCCTTGACAAAAGGCACGCCGATGTGCCGGGCAATGAGTTTGATCATATAGGTCTTGCCGACGCCGGTCGGCCCGATCAGCAGGACATTGCTCTTGATCCGGCCGGCCGCCTGGGTCCTCGGTTTTGCCGACTCATGGCGGATACGGTTGAAATGGGTACAGATCTTGGTGGCCAGAATCGCCTTGGCGTCGTCCTGGCAGATGACATACTCATCCAGATAGGCGGCAAGCTCTTGGGGTTTCAGATCAAAATGAAAGAGAGGGGTCTTCTGCGCTGAAACTTTCTGCTTTTTTTCACCTTTTTTTTCAGGATGGGGGAAGAAGCCGGTGGAGACAATCTTCACCTGTCCTCCGTATTTCCTGCTTAAATAGTCAGCAATTTCCTTTTCAAGGTCTTTTTGATTGGGGAGATTGGGGAGATTATCGTCAGCCATATGCATTGTCTTCTATGTAGAGTTATTAGAGGTACCGCCAGCAAGCTCCGGGCAGACACCCAGGTAATCGGGCAGCAAAAGATGAAAGCGGTCTTTTGCCTGAGATGTCGCCAAACAGATCAGGATATCAGCCGACACCTTCAGTTAAGGTATCAATTTTCAAGTTTCACTTCAATACCCAATGCTTTTAATTTCTTGTGTAAATGACTTCTCTCCAGGCCGATTTGTTCCGCGGTCTGGGAGATATTGCCATCATTTTTCTTCAACTTTTCCTCCAGATACTCCTTCTCAAAAATCCTTTTGGCCTCCTTGAAAGAGGCATCAAAACCCAGAGGGGAGATCGGACTGAGATTTTTTTCCGGGCCGGCCTGCAATTGATCCATTAAGCGGACATCAATGGGCAGCATGGGTGCGATAATTTTCTCCGTGACCAGCTCCTGGGGGGTCATAATGGCAACCCGTTCGACAAAATTACGGAGTTCCCGCACATTTCCCGGCCAGCTATGGCAGGTCATCAGCTTCATGGCCTCGGGGGTGAATTCTTTTTTGCCGAGCCCTTTGCGGGAAAACTCATCCAGCAGGTCGTTCACCAGCAGGGGGAGATCCTCCAGCCGTTCCCGGAGCGGCGGCATGTAGATGGGCACGACATTGAGCCGCCAGAAGAGATCCGCCCGGAAATTGCCCTGCGCGATTTCCTGTTCCAGATTCTTATTGGTTGCGGCCAGCACCCGCACGTTCACGGAAATGGTCTTGGTCCCGCCCACCCTTTCAAACTGCTGTTCCTGCAGAATCCGCAAAATTTTTGCCTGGGTCTTCAGACTCATGTCGCCGATTTCATCCAGAAAAAGAATGCCGCCGTCCGCCTGGTCAAATTTGCCCCGCCTGCTGCTGACGGCACCGGTAAAAGATCCCTTCTCATGGCCGAACAGCTCGCTTTCTATGAGCTCTTCCGGGATCGCCGCGCAGTTGACCTCAATCATCGGTTTTTCAGAGGAGGCGGACAAACGGTGGATCATCTGGGCCGCCAGTTCCTTGCCGGTGCCGTGCTCGCCGCGGATCAGCACCCAGGCATCCGTCGGCGCCACCCGCTCCAGCTGCTGCCGGACACTGATGATCGCCGGCGAACTGCCGTTGATTCTCCATTTCTTGGTGTTCTTCTCCTTGAGAATGAGGTTTTCCTCCTCCAGATTGGAGACGAGCAGGGCGTTATTGATGGACAGGACTATTTTGTCATATGAGGGCGGTTTTTCAATGAAATCAAAGGCGCCCATCTTGGTGGCCTGCACCGCGGTTTCGATGTTGCCGTGGCCGGATATCATAATGACCGGCAGATGGGGAAACTGTTCTTTAATGCGGGGCAGGGCCTCCAGGCCATCCATGCCCGGCATCCAGATGTCAAGCAGTACCAGGTGGATCTTCTCCTGATTCAGCACCTCAAAGGCCTTTTCCGCAGACTCAACCGGCACGGGGAGAAATCCCTCGTCCGACAAAATGCCGGCCAGAGACTCTCTGATACTGGCCTCATCATCCACGATCATCACTTTTTTTGCCATTTTCCGCGACCTCTCAGTACTTCCGCAATCCGCGATCCGCAATCCGCAATTCAAACAGTGTTTATGCCAGCGGCAGCTCGATAATAAACCTGGCGCCCGGGGGCGGATTGTCCTTTACCCTGATATAGCCGCCATGATCGGCCACCACCGTGCTGGCAATGGCCAGCCCCAGGCCGGTTCCTGATTTTTTGGTGGAAAAATAAGGCTCAAACAGACGATGCTTATCCTCGTCATTAACGCCGGGCCCATCATCCTGCACCTCCAGAAATACCAGTTTCTGCTCGTCATCCACCGAGATCTCCACCGTGATGTTTCCCTTATTGCCTACCGCCGACACGGCATTATCCAGAAGATTGATGAGCACCCTTTTCATCTGCTTGAGATCAAAGGGGAATTTCGGTACTTCCGTGTGACAGACAAAGATAAAATTGATATTTTTATGGCCTTCGCGAAAAAGAACCATGGCCTCTTCCGCCATTTCTTTCAGGCTGTTCATGGACTTCTGCACGGCCGGCATCCTGGCGAAATTGGAAAATTCACTGACCAGCCGCTTCAGCTCGTCCACCTGATTGACAATGGTTTTCGTGCAGACATCAAAAACCTCGCCCTCTTCACCCAACCTCTCCAGATACCTTTTGCGCAGCCGCTGGGCGGATAACTGAATCGGGGTCAGGGGATTTTTCACCTCATGGGCGATACGTCTGGCCACCTCACGCCACGCCGCCATCCTCTGGGCCTTCTCCAGCTCGGTCAGATTGTCAAAAACAAGCACCACGCCAAGCTCCTTGCCGTATTCATCGACAAGACGGGTCATATTAACCCGCAGCGAGAAAGAAGCGCCCCGCACCTTCAGCCGCAGGGGAAGCTCGATGGCTCCCTTGCCGCTCCGTTCAAGCTCGGCATAAAAATGATTGAGAACCTCCTGATGCTGGGCATTCAAAACCTGCCGGTAATCATAGTTCAAAATCGCCGGCTTATCAATTTTCAGCAGTTCCTCGGCAAAGCGGTTGATGGTGGTAATACGCCCGTCCGCATCAAGCGAGATGACCCCGGCAGCCACATTCTGCAGGATAATTTCCGTATAGCGCCTTCTGTTTTCCAGTTCCTGGTTGCTGGCCTCCAGTTCCTTCTGGCTGGCCAGCACATCACGGGTCATCTGGTTGAACGATTCAACCAGGGTGCCCATTTCATCCCCGGCATCGGTTTCCACCACGAAATCAAGCTCGCCGTCCGCCACCCTTCTGGTGGCAATGGCCAGCTTATCAATGGGATCCGTCAGACTGCGGGCCACAAAAAACCCAAACCAGATGGCGCTGAAAACAATAAGCAGGGTGACAATGAGCAGAATCACCAGCAGACTGGTCTTGATGGGCTGCTTGAGCTGCATCAGCTGCCGATACCCTTCCAGCCCGCTGGAGATTATCCCCATTCTGTCCAGGCGGGACTGGGGGATCAGGGCGGAGACGATCAAAACATGCGGATTGCCCCCGGCAGAACCAAGGGTGAAAGGAATGAGACTGCGCACCAGCTCCCCCCCTTGCGTCTTCTGGATGGCGATCTGCTTGGCGTCACCGCTTAAAGCCTTACGCAACAGGTCCGGCAGAATTTCCGGCACATAGGCCCCATCCTTGAACTGCGGGGCCGTAATTCTGGTTACCATGGTGCGCTGCGGCGAAATAATCTCAAGGTTGGCCAGCCCGTGCCGGTCAACAATATCGGCCAGAAAGGCATCAAGCGAGGAAGTCCCTGTCCGGACAGGGTCGCGTGATTCGATCCGGCGGGCGACATTTTCCCCCAGCCTCTGCATCTCCTCTCTTTTTTCCTGATACACGTCCTGGGCCACGTGCAGGGACTCAAGCAGCGACTGTTCTACCTTGATATTGAACCAGTAATCCATGCTGGTGGAGACGAACTGCAGGGAGATAAAAAACAGCAGCGCCGTGGGGATCAGAGAAAGCGAGACAAAGGAAATGACAAGCTTGGTCCTCAGCTTGGTGCCGAGTATCTTTTTTTTGCGCTCGAAAACGAGCTGCGCCAGGTTGCGCAGCACCAGAAACACCATGAGCAGCAGGAGAAAGACATTGCAGTTGATGATGACAAAAACCAGCACATTGCCGCTGACCGGAAACGGCACGGCGCCCAGCTGAAAAACCTTGGTTTCAACAAAAGTCAGCAGCGGAATGAGGACCAGACAGCATAAAATGACTGTCCAGACCCGTCGCCGCTTGCGTTCATCTCTTTGCTGCTGATCCGGTATTTCCATAGGTGAACGAGAGAGAGTACCAGTCGGTTTCAAACTTCCAGAGCTGCCAGAAGGGGATGATGTATTGAAAGTTCATGGGCAAGGTTTTTTTGGCCAGCTTGGCCTTCACCTTCACCATATAGCTGCCCTCGGTTTCCAGCATGGCAAGTTCGGCAAGCTGCAGATCATGGATATCGGTCATGGCTGTTTTTGCCTCGGCAAAACTCTTGAAGGTGATCACGCTCACCTTCCGCTCTTCCATTTCCACCGCGTATTCCTGCTTGAGGGGATCATAATTCAAGGTGTGATCAAAGGCCTGGCTAATGATCTTTTTTTCCGGCTCTCCGGCCGGGATCTGGCAGAGTTCGATAAAATAACTGAAGGTGACGGGGATACCGTTTTCGATACCCTTTACCATCTCCTCGGTAAAGGCATCCTTCAGGGAAAAATAGAGCAGCAGGTCATGCTCGGAATTCATCAGCGCAATATCTTCAATGCGGGCCGACTCCTTGCCGCTCACCCCGGCCGGGTTCAACAGCAGGGCCGGCAGCAGCATAACCCAGCACAACAGCAGGAAATTTCTCGGTAATGACATGTTCATTCGGCAGATATTTTTTCCAGGAAAAACTCGCGCTCCCAGATCAATGTTTTCTCATACTCTTTTCTCAGGCCGGGGAACTCCTGCATCAGGGCATCATGCACCAGCCCCTGCAGGTCTTCGACAATTTCATGTACCGATTCCCAGCCGGAACACTCGAGATAGAGATGCAGGTGATCGGCAGCCAGCCAGATCAGAAAGACCTTGCCGGCCATCAGGTGGCCGCAGGAAAGCAAAATGTCATGCAGATAGGAAACATACATGTTACTGGCGGCAAAAACAGGCTTTCTCTGCCGTACACTCCACACCACATGATATTTTTCAGCCGCCCCGTTACTCGCCGGCTGACAACTCGGGTTTCCGCAGCCGCCGCCGGCACACTGTCCCGCCCCAATCAGTCGGACCGCATCGGCAAAATAGGTCTGCTTGTCCCGGCAGAGGGCTATCCCGGACACCTTTTCTTCCTGTTTACCCACCAGGGTCAGATTGGGACGGAAGGCATGGCAGATAAACGACCGGGCGGAGGATGAACTTCTGGCGAGGTCGCAGAGATAGGATTCATCCATGGCCTGATCATGGCAGACCTGGCAGCTGGTCAGCGGCTGACCACAGGAAAGGATGAGACAACGGCTGCAGCGTGCGGGGATTTCAGGCGACATCTTGATGTCCATTCCATTTTTTCAGCACCAGTTTCTTTGCTTTCTCCAGAAACGGGGCAAAGGTGGCCGGACTGATGGCAGATACGGCAACGGCATCGGATCGTTCCAGCAGTTCTTTCACCAATACGGGGTCCACCCTGTCAATTTTATTATAAACCTGCATGATGGTAATATCGGCAAGATCGAGTTCCTCCAGCACCTCCTCAACCACGCGGATCTGCTCGGCAAAACGCGGATTACTGATATCAATGACATGCACCAGCAGGTCCGCTTCATGCAGCTCTTCCAGGGTGGCCTTGAAGGCCTTGAGCAGTTCCTCCGGCAGATTCCGGATAAAACCCACCGTGTCGGTGACAATGACCTCAACATCTTCGGGGAAACGCAACCGGCGGCTGGTGGGATCAAGGGTGGCAAAGAGCTTGTCCTCCGCATAGATGTTGCTTTTGGTCAGACTGTTCAGCAGGGTTGACTTGCCGGCGTTGGTGTAACCCACCAGGGAAATAACCGGCAGCTCCTTTTTGCGGCGGCGTGACCGGCGCTGGTGCCGCTCCAGGCCGACCTGCTTCAAGCGCTTGTCCAGCTTGCTCAGCCGGTCGTTGATCCTGCGTCTGTCGACCTCAAGTTTGGTTTCACCCGGTCCCCTGCCGCCGATGCCGCCGGTCAGCCTGGACAGGGCGTCGTCACGCTGGCCCAGGCGCGGCAGCAGATATTTGAGCTGGGCCATCTCTATCTGCAGTCTCCCTTCCCGGCTGAGCGCCCTTCTGGCAAAGATATCCAGAATAAGCTGGGTCCGGTCGATGACCCGCAGCTCGGTGTGGTCGGTGATGGAGCGTACCTGGGAGGGGTTCAGCTCCTGGTCGAAAATAAGCAGATTGGCATTGCCCTTGAGAGCGGTCAGCATGATTTCCGCAAGCTTGCCCTTACCGATGATCAGCTTGGGATTGATTTTGTCCCGCCGCTGGATAATGGTCTCCAGCACCTCCACATCATCGGAACGGACCAGTTCCTCCAGCTCATCCATGGATTCCCGGGCCACTGACTTTGCCTGGGTGGTGACACTGATCAGGATGGCCCGGTCTTTACCCGCCTCGCTTTTTCTCGCCGCCGCCGAGCGGGTGAATTCATTCTCCAGGGCGGCGATGAGCTCCAGGAAATTTGCCGGCTGCCGGGATGGGACAACCGGAGGGAGAAAGTGCCAGCTTTTCCCATCAACGGCAACAGGGAGAAGATGCACCGCATAGAGTTTCTCCGGCAGACCGCTGTCCATGACCTTGATCATGGCCATCAGATCCAGCCGCAGGAACAGCAGGTCCATCAGGTCGTCCTCGGTGAGATCTTCCCCGCCGAGATGGGTGTGGACGCAACGCAACCCCTTCAGGCGGCCGCCTGCGGAACGGATATGCGAAAGAGCGGGTATGACGATTTTTTTATGATCGCCGATAATGACCGTTTCCACCTGCCCGGCACGATCAAGCAGCAGGCCGATCTGGCGTTTGATCTCAGCAGAAAGTTCCCCCATCTCCCTGGCGATTTCCGCCGAGACAATCAGATTGGGGTCAGTTCTGCGTTTACCGAGGCGTTCCAGACGTTTGAGCTGGCCTGTTTTCAGGCCGCTGAGATTTCCGGTGAGATTACTTATACCTGTTCTCCTGTGGCTTGTGATCGTTGCATGGGGCGGACCAAGGCGGCAAGCAGCAGAGCTCCATCAGCTCTTTGCCCGCAGGATGCGCTTATCGCCTACCCGCAGGGTCAGTTTTACCTTATCAAAATATTCAAGCAGGGGGATGGAAAATTTTCTGGTCAAGCCGGTCATGTCCTTGAAGCGCGGGGCGTCAATATCCCCCTCCTTCTGCAGAAAATCAACCAGTTTTTTCTGCAGTTCATCAAGGGCCCGGGTGGAAAAATAAAAATCATTGGTCACCTTGGCGACCAGGCCATCCTTGACCAGCAGACTCAACACCTCCATCACCAGCGACTGGGGAACATCAGGGAAGGCACCTTGCACCTCCTTCATCGTCGGGGCGTTCAGTCCTGCCGTGGCGAACAGTTTTTCCATCTTTTCCCTGATTTCCTTTTCATCAGCCTGCAGAAAGACCTGATGGCCGGCCAGACGGACAATGCCCTCTTCCTGCACAATGATACCCTTTTTACTCAGATCAGCCAGGCAGAGCTGAAACAGCTTCGGACCAAGGCCCTTCTCTGCCCGGCTGCGCAGCTCTTCCTTTGGCAGTCCGGGCTTTAACGGACTTTCCTTATGGTAGACGGCCAGGAGGTCGGCAATTTTCGTCAGCAGCCCGGCATAGATTTCCTCCGCCACATAAAGCTGTTTTTCCGAATCAACCACCACCACCTTGCGGGACGAAATCGGCCCGGTCAGCAATTTTTTGAAACGATTGCCGAAACAACCCATTTTCACCGACAGCTCCGTCCCGGTGAGGCCTCGGTAGCCGCTCTCCCGCAGGTGGAAAAGAACAAGATCCTCCTGGGAGGCGGTATGATAAAGGGTAAAAATTCTGGAGTTGTCCTCCCGGAAGCGTTTGCGTTTGGGCGCGGAATTATTGAGCACAACCCCGCCGCCGATGGTGGTCACCGGTGAATACCGGCGCACCACATAGTGATCCCCCGGCCACACCCCCACCGGCTCTTCCAGCAGCAGCTGCACATTGGCAGAGCGGCCGGGGGCAATCTCCTCACTCTCGAGGGCAACGATACGGCCCATGATCTCAGCCGTGCCGAGATGCACCCGCACCCTGCTTCTGTTTTTCAGCGGTTTTTCGTTGGCGGACAGATAGAGAAATTCGGCGTCCAGCATATAGGAAGGTTTCAGGCAACCGGGGGTGGCCAGGACATTTCCCCGCTCCAGCATATCCATTTCAATGCCCTGAATATTGATGGCCGTGCGGTTACCGGCTTCCACCAGCTCCACGCTCTGGCCATGAACCTGGATGCCCCGGATCTTGCCGTCAAGCTCCTTGGGATAGATCCGGACATCATCTCCCACCGCTATCCGGCCGGAAAGGGAGGTGCCGGTGACCACCGCCCCGAACCCCTTCATGGTGAAGATGCGGTCAATGGCCAGGCGGAAAGGCCCGTAGGCCTCAGCAAACTCACAGGAGGCAACCATGGCGTCCAGGGTCCGGCGCGCCTCTTCAATCCCCTCCCCGGTGGTCGAGGAAACCATGACCAGCGGGGCATCGGCCAGAAAACTGTCCGCAAAAAATCCCCGCACCTCCTCCTCCACCAGCTCAAGCCAGTCGGCCTCCACCATATCCTTTTTGGTGATGATGATGAGACCTTTCTTCACCCCGAGCAGCCGGCAGATCTCAAAATGCTCCCTGGTCTGGGGCATGATTCCTTCGTCCGCGGCAATGATAAAAGCGACCAGGTCAATGCCGGCAACTCCGGCCACCATATTCTTGACAAAGCGCTCATGCCCGGGAACATCAATAATGCCCAGCCGATGGCCGCAGGCCAGATCAAGGTAGGCAAACCCGAGTTCAATGGTGATGCCCCGTTCTTTTTCTTCCTTGAGCCGGTCGGTGTCAATGCCGGTCAAGGCCCTGACAAAGCTGGTCTTGCCATGGTCCACATGGCCTGCTGTCCCCAGTACGATTTCCCGCATTCTCAGAACTCTCCATTGATAAAGGGATTACTGCGTTTCTCCTCACCGATGGTGGACCGGGCACCGCCATAGCCGTGTCCCGGCCAGACAATGGTCTCATCGGGCAGCGTGAGCAGACGCTCACGGATCGCCTGCATGAAAGTCCGCAGATCTCCGCCGGGGAAATCCGTGCGGCCCACGGCGCCGACAAAGAGCGTATCGCCGGTGAAGAGGTGGGGGGCGCTGTACAGACAGATGCCGCCCGGGGTATGCCCCGGGGTGTGAATCACCTCAAAGGAAAGCAGGCCGACCTGCAGGATATCCCCATCCTTGACCAGCTTATCAGGCGGCGGTGAGGCGGCCAGGCCCAGCATGGAAAAATATTTGTCCACCTCGGGCCGGCCGAAAAAAGCGGCGTCCGCCTCGTGCATGACAATAGGGGCGCCGGTCGCTTTTTTGATCGGTCCGTTGGCGCAGACATGATCAGGGTGCCCGTGGGTATTGACGATATATGCAAGGCTGACCCCTTCTTTTTTGATCATGGCCAGCACCTTATCCTCATCGCCGCCAGGGTCTATGAGCATCGCCTTCCTGGTTTTCTCACAGGCGACGAGATAACAACAAACCGCCATGGAGCCTACCGTCATCTGCCTGATAAGCATAATTCACCTTAATGAGCCTCTTGCAAAATGAACATCTACTCCGATCGGCTAAAAATAACCTGTGCGGCGTCTTCCTTGTGAAATCGTCCTTGCACAGAATATTTTTCTCTCGATCTCGCTACGACCTTCATTTTGCAAGAGGCTCTATTGATAAGACTGATCCGCAAGCCATCATTGCCGTGATCCGCGATAAACCGGCCAAAAAAGTTTAACAGCTGCAGGTGGTGGGATTGCAGGTAGAGCCGCAGGCGCAGCTGGCATCGGCAATCTTCAACGAAGAAGGAGCGGCTGCCGCTATGTATTTTTCCACATTGCTGATGATTTCGGCGAAGGCCTTGGTGGCCGGACTCTCCGCAGCAGAGCTGAGATAAGGCTTGCCGTCATCTCCACCCACGACAATCCGGGGATCAATCGGCACCCTGCCCAGGAAATTAACGCCGAATTCCCCGGCGGTTTTCTCACCGCCGCCGGTCTTGAAAATTTCCACACTCTTATTGCAGTGCGGGCAGATGAATCCGCTCATGTTTTCAACCATGCCGATAACCTTCATCTTCACATGCTTGCAGAAATTCAGGGACTTTCTGACATCAGCCAGCGCCACCTCCTGGGGGGTGGTGACGACAATGGCCTGGGCATCCTTGATGGTCTGGGCCACGGTTAACGGTTCGTCGCCGGTGCCGGGAGGTGCGTCGATAATCAGGTAATCAAGCTCCCCCCAGTCCATATCGGCAATAAACTGCCGGATCGCCTGAACCTTGAGGGGTCCGCGCCAGATGATCGGATCATCACGGTCTTCCATCATGTATTCCAGGGAAATAACCTTGAGGTTTTCTCCGTATTGCATCGGCGGGAACAAGGAGCGTCCGTCAGTCTGGGTTGCCTGCAGCTTTTCGGTCAGATTAAGCATACGGCAGATATCAGGTCCATGCAGGTCCACGTCCATCAGCCCGACCTTGTAGCCCCTGTTTGCCAGCCCCAGGGCGAGATTGGTTGAAACGGTACTTTTCCCTACCCCGCCCTTGCCGCTCATAACCAGAATTTTATTTTTAATCTTCCCAAGCGACGAAGTGATCGCCATATTCTGCTTGGCGACTGCTGCGTCAGGTGAACCGCAGCTGCCGCTGCTGCAGGAACTGCTCTTCTGTTGACAGGAATTTCCCATGTAGAACCTCCTTATGGGTGAAATTTATAAAAGATTGTTATATAATTAAAAAATTGTTTCAATTCCATGGACGATACCGCTATCAATACACTATGGTCAGTGCAGTACAACCGGAAAGAATCAAAGTCTGCTATACTACCGCATCACATACATTTTTAAAAACCTTTTCTGCTTTCTATCAGGCCAAGCAGAAGGGGTTGATTGCCGGTTCAGATCTCCATAAGATAAGTCAGAGTTATTTATTGTCCACTTTTTTCTCTACTGCTCTGATGCAACAAGCAACTTAAAGAGGATTTTATGTTCGGGAAAGGTCTTTTTTGCAAGAGCGGCTCCTCCCTTGCCGAAGTTGAAAAAATCATTGAAAAGATCGCCCAGGGCGATCTCACGACGAACATGGACCCGGCCAGCAGCGGAAGTGTCTTGCGCTCCATCGCCAACATGCAGGAAAATCTCGCCAAAATCGTAAGCGATGTCATCGGCAATACCCAAAATCTCGCCTTTGCCTCAGCGGAACTGGAAAACCTGTCCGCGGGCATGCGCAATAGTGCCGGAACAATGGCCCGTCACGCTGCCGATGTGGACGTCTCCTCCAAGGAAATGGAAGAAAATCTGCAGACCATCGCCATTGTTGCCTCACGACTTGCCCTTAACATGAATGCCGTTTCCGCCAAGGCTTCAGAGTCGTCTGGCAATTTAAGCATTGTCTCCACCTCAACCGAGGAGATGTCGGCCACCATAACCGAAATTGCTCAGAACTCCGAACAGGCCAGAGTTGTTGCCGACAAAGCGGCCCAATCCGTGCGGAATGCCTCAGACAGGGTGAACAGCCTCGGCAGTGCGGCCACGGAAATCAACAACGTAATTTCCGTGATCACCGAGATCTCCGACCAGACAAAACTCCTCGCCTTAAACGCCACTATTGAAGCGGCCCGGGCTGGAGAAGCGGGTAAGGGATTTGCCGTGGTCGCCAACGAGGTAAAGGATCTGGCCACCCAGACCAGTAAGGCGACGGAAGATATCCGCAATAAAGTCAAGGCCATCCAGTCGGCAACAGAATCGACCATCAGGGAAATCAGCACCATCCATGAGGTCATTAACGAGGTGAATAATGTGGTGGCGACCATTGCCGCGGCAGTGGAGGAACAGTCGGTAACAACAAAGGATATCTCGGTAAGCCTTACCAAGGTTACGGACGGCATCAAGGAAATGACTTCCGCCGTGGTCACCACCAGTGAAGCAGTTACGGAAGTCAACAGGCTCATAGCGGATTCCGCGCAACTTGCCCATCTGGTTGCTGAATCGATGACTGAAGTCACCGCCGAAAGCACCCGGATGAAAACCGATTCAACCAAGGTCTATGCCAGCGGGATGGAGGTGGCAAGCCTGGGCAAGGATATTGACAGAGTGCTGCGGGTTTTTACGGTGCCGCAAAAATATACGGCCGATAAAAAATCAACTGAGAGAAAATTTATCTCCTTCACCAGCGAATTCAGCGTCGGCATTGCAGAAATTGACGAGCAGCATAAGAAGATCATGGACTACATCAACCAGATCCATGCCGCGGTTAAAAAGGATCAGCCAGCCAATGAGATCCAAAAGATTTTAGGTGATCTGGCCAACTTTACCGTGGGCCACTTTGCCAACGAAGAAAGATATTTTGCCCGGTTCAACTATCCGGAAACCAAAAAACATAAGGCAATTCACGAGAAACTGCTCGGCAGGGTGTCAGAAATTATCATCCAGATCAATGAAGGCAAGGAGGTGAATTTCATCGATGTCCTCACCTTCTTGAAAGAGTGGCTGCAAACGCACATCCTGATTGAGGATAAACAGTATGCTCCGTTTCTGAACCAGCACGGCATACACTAATGGGCTCTCCGCTATTTGCAGATAACAAACCGGGTCTGTTCCAGGGCAAGCTCCATATGGAATCTGTTGGTCCCCAAGGAAAAGGAAACCCGGCGATTGGTCTGATAATCCATCTCAGGGGTGAGGGTAATGGCATTACTCAAGGCCAGGGCCTTGGGCTGGCCGCAATTGGAGGTAAGTTCAAATTTGTTTTCCACCATGCTCAAGGCGCGGCCCATGACCTGATTTGTCATCTCCCCCATGGTATCAATGACGTCATTTGATGTGCATTCCCTGACTAAATCACTTTCCGGCAAACCCATATTGGTCATGTAACTTCTATAGAGATCCATGGCCGCTTCGGCTGTGAAATTCATCACCACCAGCCCGGAATAATCGCCTGAGAACATGACAAAACATCCGATTGCAGGCTTGAGGCTGACCCGGGGGATGGACTGAAACGTCGAAGAATATTTGATGGTTTTCTTGGTGCTTTTCTCCAGGGTTTTCTTAATGGCCTGACTGAAAATATTAGCCACGATATCAATGGTTTCTAATTCATCTGACATTATAATAACCTCATCTGTAAAATATATTTTCCCTGCAACAGGATGTCACTTACCAGGAATCAATTTTGCCCGATACCCACTTGAGAAGTCAACTTTTTTCAGGAATCGCTTTTGCCGGGCCGGCTGTTTTGCCATGGCGGTGATTGGCTGCCGGGGAAAGACAAAAAAAAATCTCTCCTCCTTTATTTTTCAGCAAAAAAGATTAGATTAGCTGCTTACATCAATCCTTTACCATGTCACGACCAAAAACTGTTGCGAGACATATTTTTCTCATTTTATGATTATTAATTGCCAGTCAATCAGTAAGAGTTTCGGAGCACACCAGCTCTTTACCGACATATCCATTAGTTTTTACAGCAATGAGCGTCTCGGCCTGATCGGGCCGAACGGTTCCGGCAAATCAACCCTGCTGAAAATTCTTGCAGGCCTGGAAACTCCGGACAGCGGTAAGGTAATCAGCCGGAAGGGTTTACAGGTTGTTTACCTGGCTCAGGATGACACATTCCAGCCGGACCAGACGGTGGAGATGGTTCTTGAGGAGGCTATCGCCGATGACCATGACGAAGTTTCCCGCCACGGCCGGATTAAGATCATCATGGGCCAGACCCAGCTGGAGGACGGCAACCAAAAAGTCGCCGAGCTTTCCGGCGGCTGGCGCAAGAGACTGGCAATTGCCCGGGCGCTGATCCGGCAACCGGATCTGCTGCTGCTGGATGAACCCACCAACCATCTTGATATCCAGGGCATCCTGTGGCTGGAAAAAATCCTGGCCAACCCGGTCTTTGCCTTTATCCTCATCAGCCATGACCGGGCCTTCCTGGAGAACACCACCAACCGCATCATTGAACTCAACCGCTGCTATCCCGAGGGATTTTTCCGGGTCAACGGCAATTACAGCCGCTTTCTTGAAGAAAGAGAGGCCTTTCTCGACAGCCAGAGCCAGCGCCAGTCCGCGCTGTCCAACAAGGTGCGCCGGGAGACGGAATGGCTGCGCCGCGGGCCCAAAGCCCGCACCACCAAGGCCCGTTTCCGTATTGATAAGGCACATGACCTGCAGAATGAACTGGTCGCCGTGCGGGAAATGAACGCGGCCAACAGACAGGTGAAGATTGATTTTGATGCCACCGGCCGCAAGACGAAAAAACTTCTTGAGGCCCTGGATCTTTCCAAATCCGCGGCAGGACGTCCACTGTTCACCGGTCTCAGTTTCGTCCTCTCGCCGGGCAGCCGCCTCGGCCTCATGGGAGCAAACGGCAGCGGCAAGAGTACCCTTATCAATATCCTGGCCGGCGCAATGACGCCTGACAGCGGGAAAATTATGCTGGCCGATGGCATTCGTATTATTCTCTTTGACCAGAAACGGGAACAGATCAACCAGGATGAAACCCTGCGTCAGTCCCTTTCACCGGCTGGGGACACGCTCATTTATCGCGGCAGCCCCCTGCACATCGTCAGCTGGGCCAAACGTTTCCTTTTCCAGCCGGATCAGCTCGATCAGCCGGTAAGCCGCCTCTCCGGCGGCGAACAGGCCAGGATTCTCATTGCCCGCCTCATGCTGCAGCAGGCGGATATCCTCCTGCTCGACGAACCCGGCAATGATCTGGATATCCCCTCTCTTTGCGTGCTGGAGGAGAGCCTGATCGATTTCCCCGGGGCCGTGGTCCTGGTCAGCCATGATCGTTTTTTTCTCGACAATGTGACCACAAAAATTCTCGGTTTTAACGGCAGGGGCGGGACCGCCATTTATGAGGATTTCGACCAGTGGCTACAGGATCAGAACCGGCAGGCTGCACCCGTGAAAAAGAAAACCGCTGGCAAAGAAAAGCCCCAGAAACAGGGGGAGGCGAAACTAACCTATGGTGAAAGACTTGAACTTGCCACCATTGAAGAAAAAATCCTCGAGGCGGAGGAGGAACTTGAGCAATGCCGGCAGCAGCTGGAAAACCCGGCTGTCACCAGCAATGCGGAGGAACTGGCCAGGTGGTGTTCCCTGTTGCAGCCGACCCAGGAAAAAGTCAATAAGCTCTATGCCCGCTGGGAGGATCTTGAGTCACGAAATTAACCCAGAGCTTGTCGCTTAATAGCTCTAAAGGACAACAGCATGCCGATTTATGAATTTTACTGCCAGCACTGCCATACGATCTTTAATTTTCTATCGCGACGGGTTAACACCTCTGCCCAGCCCCCTTGCCCAAAATGTCAAGGTACGCTTCAGCGTAAGGTCTCGGCCTTCGTCACCATAGGCAAAGCAAAAAAAGGGGAGGAAGCAGATTTTATCCCTGACTTTGATGAGGCAAAAATGGAACGGGTTCTGGCCGGAATTGCCCAGGAGGCCAATAATGTCAATAAGGACGATCCCCGACAGATGGCGCAGCTCATGCGCAAATTCTCCCAACAGACCGGTCTCTCGTTAGGTGGAGGCATGGAGGAGGCCATCAGCCGCATGGAAGCGGGTGAAGACCCGGACAAGATCGAGGCGGAGATGGGAGAACTCCTGGAAAATGAAGATCCCTTTGCGGCAATGCGGAGGAAAATGAGAGGGGCCGGCAAAACCCCGCCAGCTGAAGATAACACACTCTATGAGTTATGAGAAATTCATAACCCGTAGGTTTGAGGGGAAAATAAAAGCGGATATGAAAAAGTATAATTTACTTATTATCCTGGGACATCTTTAAAGAGGATTGCATATGAATCTGCAAAAACTCTTCGATCAACTCATGTCGCTCGGCAAGGGATAATCTGAAATAAATCGGACTTAACATCAGGATGCGGATAGCTTCACGTTTGCTCATTTCGTTAACACTTCATTCGTCAGATTAAAAAAACCAAACTAAAAACATCATTTTTTTCTGAATGACCATTCATCATTTAAAATTCATCAAAAATTAGCATAGCAAAATTAGTGACGAATGCAAGCATCTTTTTTTATTTTTGTAGAGCAAACAATCAATAGCAGCCCCGCATCACGGTGATTATCAACCTGGCGGGCCAGCAGACGGCAATTATGCTTTCTGCTCAACAATTAAGCCGTTCGCCTTGCCGACCCTGTAGATCAGTTCCATAAAACCTTTGGGCAACGGTACATCTCTGGATTCAATCAGTATGCCGTAATCTCTTGCCTTTTTCAGAAACTCCTCGCCGTTGCCTTTGATGCCTTCCTGATGGTTACAGAGAAAGTGCATACGCAAAGCGTCGGTAAGCAGGAGGCATAAATCTTGAAATTCATGGGGGACGTTTTCCAGCTCCTGCCTGATGCGATTGCTGTTTTCCTCAGCAAAAATCGTGAATTTCTCCTGGGGATTCTGGGTACCGAAAAGATCGTTCATCATTGCCCCGGCAAGCATACCGGCATAGACATCCCCATTTTCGGGGAATTTTTTCCGCAGATAATCCTTCAACTGCTTAAAAAAAATCATCCGCACCACATCAATTCCTTCACGAAGACTGGGAATTAATTTTCTATCGATAGCCTCTGCCATGACAAACTCCTTAATTGTTTATGCAAATGGATTGAGAAACAAGCTCCGGTCGCATGCGTTTAGATGCTTCCAGCCAATACCCGCCCAAGGCAGCGCCGGACTGAACCGGAGCAGGGAAAGATGGAGATGGGCAGGAACCGGGCCATTGCCCGGGGCGATCATGCCGATCTCTTCACCAGACACCACGCGGTCTCCCAGCCTGACCTTCGTCAGGATATGGGCATGCACGGCGACAATGTTCCCGAGGGGGCCACCATCACCGCTGACAAAAACGGATTGTCCCAGGAAATCATCGCAGATGGCCAGGATTTCACCGGCCAGGAGGCAGGGAACCTTTATTCCTTCCCCGAGGAAATGTTTTTCCCCCGCGTCATCCGCCCAGCAGACCACATCCACTCCCTCATGGGGGCGGCATCTCCACTCACCCCCAACCCACCACTTCCCACGATCCAGGAAATCCATACCCGGCAGGAGAATGATATTTTTGATGGCCTTCCCGCTTTTCACATTCAAGCGGGCAAGCAGAGCGGCATACCGATCAATGGTCAGCACGGATTAAATTTCCACGGAAACGGTCAGCTTTCCGGGAAAATGAATTATTTCAATTTTCCACAAATAATGCATCATGCCGAAAAGATGGTAAAAGTAATCAAAAAAATCAAGGAATAAATATTGCAAAACACATAATGAATCGAGTATCATTTTTTTATTTGTGGTATAATTGTTAGGTTTTTTTTAATTCATATCCAGACCCTGTTTCCCCGTAAAAACAGCCTGGAAGGAACAGCATGTCCATGGAGCAAAGC
Organism: uncultured delta proteobacterium; assembly: GCA_963729825.1. GTDB lineage: Bacteria > Desulfobacterota > Desulfobulbia > Desulfobulbales > SURF-16 > SURF-16. The sequence continues at coordinate 45,808 of CAVSQR010000083.1, forward strand.
AAACCAATTGTTGAACGCAGAAAATTCCAACGGTTCCATCTGTCTGATGACATTCTTGTCTTCAACGAAACAACCTTCGGGCAGATCATCAACATCAGCAAAGGCGGTTTGGCTTTTCGCTTTCTCACCAGCAGGGACATCGTCCAGGATTCCTTTTTTGAACTCGGCATCTTAAACAGCTCAAGCGGATTTTACCTTGAAAACATTCCGTGTAAAACGATAACCTCCACGGATTCCGCCCCGATTCATCCGACAGGATCAACTATCATTCGGCGCAACGGCGTTCAGTTCGGCGAGTTAAGCATTGAGCAACAGCAGAAAATAGAAGAATTTCTAGCAGAAAGCTCCGGGAAAGTTTCCTTCCCTGAGATTACATCGCATTAAGGGACGCTTACGAAGTCCCGAGGCCTCTGTCATTACAGCATGACTTAAGCCGGAATCCAGCTCAGCTCCTCCGCTGAATGCCAGCTGGAACCCTGCCAGCATGACGGCATAGATAAACGGTACTTTTGCAACCTCTAAGCCGTTGTAAAAAAATAACATGGCCAGAGAAATGCGCCCAACGGCACTCTTTTCAGTACCCCCTTGAGGGGTATAAGGAGCCGTAACGAAATTGAAAAAATGGCCATGTTATTTCGTAACGGCTCCTAAGTTCATAAGTTGATTTATTCACACCACAGCCCAATCAGGTACACTTGATAGTAAAACTCTGCCTGGCAGCCGGTATTGCCATCCTCGTTTCAGCCCTGTGCAGTGCCATCGAAGCGGTGCTTTATTTCGTGCCGGCAAGCCGGGTCGAAATCCTTGCCAAATCGAACAAACTCTCCGGCAAACTGCTGAAAAAATTAAAAAACAATATCCAGCAACCCATTACCGCCATTCTTACCCTCAGCACCATAGCCAACACCATGGGTGCCGCCATTGCCGGCGCATCCGCGGCCGCAGTTTTCGGTGACAGATATCTCAGTCTGTTTTCCGCCCTCTTCGCCTTCGTTATCCTCATTTTTTCCGAGATTCTCCCCAAGACCATAGGGGTTATTTACAGCAGGGAACTTGCTCCATGGATAGCCATTCCTCTCTTCGGTATGGTTAAAATTCTGTCTCCCATTGTCTGGGTTGTCAAACATGCCACCATGCTCATCCCGGGTTATGACAAAAAGACTGAAATTTCAGCGGAAGAAATTCACGTCATGGCCGTGCTCAGCAGAAAATCAGGAGTGATTGACGCACAGCAGGAAGAATTTATCAAGAACATCATTGACCTGAAGAAAAAAACCGTCAGAGAGGCCATGACGCCCCGCACCGTCACCTTTACCCTGGATAAAAACCTGTCGGTGACCGAGGCCCAGTTCATGAAGGCCCAGTGGAACAGACACAGCCGGGTTCCGGTATACGACAAAAACCCCAATGACATCGTCGGCATCGTTATGCGGAAAGATGTCTGGCTGAGCGTCGCGGAGGGGGAAGAACGCCGGACGCTTTCCTCCCTGATGAAACCGGTTCATTTTGTCCCGGAAACAGCCCAGCTTAACACCATCCTGCTTGAATTCTTTGAGCGCAGACAGCATCTCTTCTGCGTTGTTGACGAATATGGCGGCATGACCGGCGTCATCAGCCTTGAGGATATCATCGAGGAGATCGTCGGCCAGGAAATTATTGATGAGACGGACCCATCCAAGTCAATGAGGGAAATCGCCAGGGACAAGGGAAAAACATTTCTGTCAGCCGGAAGGCGGCACCAAAACGAATAAAGAAAGTTTTTCTCTCTAAAAAATGACCAGGAGATAACTGAACAAAGCGCCGCCAAGCAGCAAATGAATAATCACAAAATTCTTCAGATCAACGAATCCCTCAAAAGGGCCGAGGCAATAACGCCATAAGATATAGCCCCCGGCAATGGCGCCGTTCATCATAAAAAAGGCTGACAGCACCTGCACCGGAAACACCGGGATGGAAAAGGAGAGCCTTTCAAGGATGTGCACCCCGAACTGTCTGCCGATGGTTGGAATGAAATCACCGACGCCTTCGGCAAAATGCGCCATCCGGTAAACAAGCTCGCCCGTGAAGGCCATGGGGATAAGGATGGGCACCATGGGCGACAACTTGCCGACAATGGGGTCATCGTCCACCACTCCGAAGAGTTTACTCCCAAGTCTTATCACCAGTAGAACAATGACAATACAAATTCCCAGCAGGAGACTGAAAAGCAACGGATCGGCGAGGGCGAAATAGTCGAGCGCCTGGTTGTAAACCGGTTTTTCCCGCATGAAACGGGCAATCTGGGAGCCGATCAGAAAAGGCACCGTGTAGGTACAGGTTTTGTATCTCCCGGCGTTGCGGATAAGCTCATTATAGGGATTGCGCAAAAGAAACTGAGGCGAGTCACGGTCGCAGAGAGGAAGGCAATGGCCGCAGACGAGGCAATGCAGATTATTCTGGACGGAAACCGCGCCGAGATATACAGGGCAACCGCGCCTCTTATCCGACCCCTTTTTGCAGGAAACGCTTTTACAGCCCCGGCATTTATCATGGTCAGCCCGGAACTCGGTAATGGAAATCGTCGCCGCCGGGAGATACAAAACCTGTACCTACACGGTGCCCTTTCTCATCGGCTCCAGATTGCCCGTTTCATGCGGGAAAAACCGGTTTACAACCAGGCGCTCGACTATTTCGCCCTCCCCGATCCACTGCTTTTCAGTCTTCTGCTGGGAATCTGCATTGTCATTGTTCTGCTGGTGATAAGACTCGGGAGTAAACTCTTCGGAGTGGTGGACGATGACCCCATTGTCGGCAAGTTGTCGCCCATGGTGCCCATCCTTATCCCCATGGCCTTCACGGGCGAGCTTGTTTACCGGATGGCGCATTTTGCCGAAGGCGTCGGTGATTTCATTCCAACCATCGGCAGATTCGGCTCGGCGTCCTAGAAAGCTCTCCTTTTCCATCCCGGTGTTTCCGGTCAGTTTTTGATGACACACCCGGGGCTTTGTGTGCCTTTATGGCGTTATTGCCTCGGCCCTTTTGAGACCTAATCTGAAAAATTTTGTGATTATTCATTTTGTACTTGGGCGGCGCTTTGTTCAGTTACCTCCTGGTCATTTTTAGAGGGAACAACCTTCTTCTGCTGCCGCTTTCCGGCTGACGGATATGTTTTTCCTTGTCTGGCGATTTTCCCTCGTAACTCAAAGGTCCGTTTCATCAATAATTTCCTCACCGACGATCTCCTCGATAATTCCCCAGGCTATGAACCAGTCATGACCCATATTCGTCGACAACGCAGGAGGATGTTGTCTGCAGCCAATTTCGACAGGATGGTGTTAAGCTGGGCGTTTTCCGGACAAAATGAAGCCGTTCCATCAGTGAGGAAAGCATCCGCGCCTCCGCGACGCTCAGCCAGACATCTTTCCGCATAACGATGCCGACGAGTTTGTCGTATACCGGAACCCAGCTGTGCAGGCGGCGGCGCTTCACGATCCGGTCCGCGCGGGCGCTGCTGGGCGAGAGCACCTCGACGGCGAGATGCAGCGGCAGGGCGTCCGTCCAGGTCTTCACCTTGCGTTTCGTCGTGACGAACAGGTCGGGCTGCATCAGGGTGTGAGGATCGAACTCGAGATCGGCCGGAGAGTGGAATGACTCTCCCAGTCCGTGCTCCTTCACATAGGGGCGGAGGATCGCCTCCAGCTCCGACAGAGCGATCTGGTGCTGGGCGCGCGGCGCCGGCGTCGCCAGGTACTGCCCGTCCACGACCTCGTGGCGGAAGCCGTCGTCGGGAAGCGCGCGAATGCGCTCCGCGGTCCACAGCTCGGCTGTCTCGGGCATGCCCATAGTCTTCTCGGCTCGGCGAGGGGTTGGCAAGGGCCCACGTCGTTCTTGCCCGCCCGGATAGCCGAGCGGCGGAGCCATTTGTTGCAGCGTGGGCTCCGCGCGGCGGGCGGGTGGGGTAGGAGGAGGTTGCAGGGTGCGGGTCACTGAGGCGAGGTGGAGCTGGAGCAGCGGCGAGTGCGGCGATGACGCTCCTCCTCGGCCCTCGGCACCAGGACCGCCACGGCGCAGGCCCTCGCGCCCCTGCCCCTCCGGCGCGGCGAGATCGCGGTCCGCGTGGGCGTGAACATCCTGCCCGCCTTCACCGCCCGCGTGAGCGCCGACAGCGCCGCGTTCACCGGCGACTCGCTCGCCGCCGTGCGCGGCGTGGCGGTCGCGCGCACCGCGCAGATCCACACCGGCATCGGCCTGCTGGACGGCCGCATGCGCCGCACCCTGGGCGCGGCCGACTACCCGAGATCCGCTTCGACTGCTGCGGGTGACGCCGGGCGCCGTGCGCGGCGACACCACGGCGGTGTCATGAGCGCCGGCGGCGCCTGCGGATCAGGCAGGGAAAATATTTCACAGGTACTTTCCACGCGCTCGCGCACCTGCGCACGTGTGAGGCCCTGTTTGCGAAGGCCCAGGGCAAGCTCATCGAAAACAGTCGGGAGAAAAATCTGCGCGTCGGGATTCTGGAAGAGATAGCCTATCCTGCCATTCAGCTGTCCGGTTGTCGCGGTCCGGTATTCCGTGCCGTTCCACATGGATACCGAACCCTTTGCAGGAAAAAGCAGCCCGCAGAGAATTTTTCCAAGCGTGGATTTCCCGCAGCCGTTGTCCCCGAGAAGAGAGCATACGACCCCTTTGCTCAGCTCCAGAGACTCGACCTCCAAAGAAAACCGGAGTGCCCGGGAAACTTGAAACTGACGCCTTCCGCTCTCAGGAGCCGGGTCCAGGGCCGATCCTGCCGGTCGCGGATTCCGTCGTCCGGCAGGATGCCCTCGTTTCGAGCGCAGGAGATGAAGGCGGCCTCGTCCGGTCTTGAGGGCTGACGGCACAACCGGCCCCCCGAGAGGATCGCAAATCGATCGCTCTTTTCTTCCAAGAGCGGTGAAATCCTCGAATCGAGGACCAGGACAGTCCGGTGCGCTGTCTGAAGGATCTCGATGATCCGTCTCCGCCAGTGCTGGTCCAGCTCGAGAAGGGATTCGTCCAGGACCCACACAGGAGGTCCCACGGCTGCAAGACAAGCGACTATGAGCCTTTTTTTCTCACCGCCAGACAACGTAGACGGATTTCTCTCCTGGAAGCCATCCAGGCCAACCAGCCGGAGGCTTTCGGCGACCCTGTCAATCATTTCGTCGCGGTGCATTCCCAGTGATTCCAGAGCAAATGCAACCTCGGTATCGCATCGTGTGGTCAGTATCTGCTCGTCCGAGTCCTGGGAGACGCACCCGATTGTCTCCATGAGCTCGAATGGTTTGGCCTCGGGGACTTCCCTGTCCTCCAGACGCACGGAGCCGGTGAGGACACCGCCAGTAAACCGGGGCGCCGCACCCACGAGGATCCTCGCAAGAGTTGTTTTTCCAGCGTCAGCGGCGCCCAGGACGACAGTTACCCGTTCACGGGGAAGCACAAGGGAAAGTCCGTCGAAGACAGGCACCTCACCTTGGCCGGTGAAGCGAAGGAAAGCGGAAGGAAAGGTCGTTGATGACAAGCGGCGGTTTTGCACAATCAGGCACTGGAGCGCTCCCGGCTCAGGAAGACGAAGGCGATGAATGCTGGTCCGTGGTCGATGACTTTCGCTGTTCCTTGAGCTTCTTTGCGGTCCTCAAAATCCGGATGGACCCAGAACGCAAACCAGGCCAGGGACAAAAAAAGAGGCAGGCCGAGCACGAGGACTTCCAGGGTGCGGCTCATATTCCTCGACCATAGCGCAATCGCCACGAGTGCGCAACAAAGGAGCACGCAAGAAGTGAGCCGCAGGCCGCGTGGAGCGGCTAAATGTTCAGCTTCAACCCGATGCCGTAGACTCCCACGTATCCCGTATACCCGGCATCGAGAATCAGGGCGAGGTTGTTCGAGAAGTGCCACGCCACTCCGTCAAAAGTCGCAAACCCGAAACCAATCCCCGTACCGTACGAGTAGAAGCCGTAGTTTACCGTGGAGCTCGAGATTCCGAGGCCGAGGCCAATGTACCAGTCGAACTTCGCCGGCCCGCCAAGATCAAAGCCCCAGTGAAAGGTCAGCATGGGAGCTATGCCCCAGTCGATTCCCGAGACACCGAGGTAGCTTGCGAAGCCGAGCAGGCCGCGCACGGCGAACCCCATTTCGATTGGCACGCCCGAAAAGTCGAAATCATCCAGAATGAACTCCGGGCCGGCGGTCAAGCCGAGGCCCAGAGTGTAGAAGCCAACGTCGGCGTACAGGTTGAGCTGCCCTGTCTTGTCGAACGACGCCATCCACGGGTACGTCTTGCTCTTCTGCTCGAAGGCGAAACGCCGCCGGCTGAGCAGACCAGCAAAACCACGGCAACCAGGAAAATGAGTATTCTTTCATTTTTTCAAGATTTAAGGATCATTCGGACAAGTCAAAGTTTTTTTTGATTCACGTCTGATTCATCATCTGGTGCGATGGAGCAGTTTTTCAGCAACGTTCTCCAGCACGTCCGGCGTCCCGCACGGAAGCTGGGATATCTCCCGCAGCGAGCGCTCCGTGTAACGCCCGCCATCTGCTGCGCTCTCTCGATGCCGCCCATCTCCCGGATGAGCAACGCGATCCTGGACAACGCCCGGCGCGAGCCAGGACGCCGGGCAAGAGCGGCCTGCAGTCGTCCGTCGTCGTTTTTCAGGGCGAGGATGGTCGGCAGCGTGTAGATCCCTTCTGCAAGGTCGCTGTCCCGTCGGCTTGCCGGTGTCGGCTCCAGGGCCCTCGAAGTCCAGGATGTCGTCGATGATCTGGAACCCCATGCCCAGGCAGTAGCCGAGCCTGCCGCAGCCTGCTGCACACCTCGGGCGGACATCCGCTTTCCTGCGCGCCGACGTGGAAGGACAGGGCGAACAGGGCGGCGGTCTTGCCCGCGATCCGCCGCAGGTAGCGGCGCACGCTCGTGTGCACCGATACCTGTCGGCGGACTGGCTGATCTCGCTCCCGCAGATGCGGGCGACGATCCTGCGACAGCGACTGCGCGTTCTCCACCGCGGCGATGTCGGCGACCAGGGAGAAGCAGGAGGCGAAGAGCCAGTCGCCCACGAGCACCGCCGTCCGCGGGCCCCGCAGCGGCGTGCAGGGTCGCCACGCCCGCGGCGCAGCGCGCGCGCCGTCGATGATGTCGTCGTGGACGAGGGTGGCCATGTGGAGCATCTCGACCGCCGCGCGCGATCCGCGGTCATCCGCGTCCTGCCGCAGGCGTCGCCGAACCGCGACGCCAGGAGGACGAACGCGGGACGCAGCATCTTGCCGCTCGATTCCAGGAGCTGGCCGACGGCCGCCTGGACCTCGCGTCGTCGCTGCGCGGCGCTCGCGGATGGCGCGCCGCACCTCCTCCAGCTCGCGGCAAGCTCGGGATGCCCGTCCCAGAAGGGCTCATCTGCCTACTTCGTCGGCTCATCCGCGTAGAAGCGCGTCCGCCGCGCAAGGCGCGTGCCGTTCCACCATCTCTTGAAGAACGGCACCGTCCAGGAGTCCAGCCCGAACGCGCGCCCCGCCCCGCCCATCATGAGGATGGCCGCGAAGAAGAACCAGAGCTGGTTCCACGCGAACATGCCCGAGAGCGTGAAGATGATGCACAGGCCGATGGAGACGACGGCCGCCCACCAGGTGAAGAAGCCCCCGAAGAGGGCAAGCCCGATGAGCAGCTCCGTCATCACGATGATCACCTGGAAACAGTGTACGGAAGATGGGCGAAGATCCCGTCCATGAAGGTGTGGCGGAACCATGTCACGAGCCCCCAGGCGGGTCCAGGATGTTCTTCGTCGTGTCCAGCCAGGGCCCGGGGCAGCATGGGCCGGGCGCCTGCGCCGCGGCTGCGCGCTGTTGCCGTGGCGGCGGCGGCCGCGGGGCAGCGGATGCCGCTGATGCGGCTGCCGCAGCCGGTGCCGCGGCGCCGCTGCCGCGCCTGCAGCGGCCCCGGCTGCCGCGGAGGCGCCGGAGGTGGCGGCCACTCCGGGCAGCACTGCGCTGCCCCTGCGGCGGCGGCAGCCCGCGGACGTAGCGGCAGCGGCAGCCGCCTGCCGCGTTGGAGGCGCCCGCTGCGGCCGAAGCCCCCGAGGTTGCGGCCACCGCGGCTGCCGCCTGCGCGCTGCGCTTGCCGCGCTGGCCCTTGACCCCGGCCTGGATGACCCCGGGGAGAACATCCAGCCCGTCTTGCTCTGGCCGGCTGGAGAAGTCCAGCCAGCCCTCGGTGATCTTGTTCGTCGCCTCGACCACCCACATGAACCCGAGCCACAGGCGCAGGAGCAGCGGCCAGTAGCCGCGGACCTTGTAGGACGCCAGGCCGCCGATGAAGGAGCGCTCGTTCTTCACGTCCAGGAACTCGTGCTTGACGTATTCCCAGACCTGGTTGACGCCGGCCACGCCGAAGAGGTGCACGACGTTGATCATGTGCTTCACGGCGATGGCGAAGATGCCCGTGAGCGAGATGCCCATGACGTGCGCCACGCCCGAGAAGGCGCCCAGGGACACCATGATCCCGTGGTAGTTGGAGTGGAAGGCCTTCATCTGGCCGTGCTCGATGTCGGCGACGATGTTGTGCGCCGCGGTCTCCGCGGTCTGCACGGCGGTCTCCACGATCTGGGGCAGCACCTTTCCGCCCTCCAGGTACCACGCGACGTCGCCGACGACGTACACGTTCGGGTAGTCGACCGACTGCATGTACTCGTTGACGAGGAGCCGCCCGCGCTTGCCCTCGATGTAGCGGTCCTTGGAGAAGGTGCAGTTCTTCACGCCGCAGGTGCCCTGCGTGGTGGCGAAGCGGCACAGCCGGTTCGCGCACTTTCCCTTGGTGAGCGCCAGGTTGCCGGCGAACTCGCAGCCCTGGATGCCGCAGGTCCAGATGAAGGTCCTCGTGGGGATGGACGTGTTCCCGGCCAGGAGCACCTTGCCCGTCTCCGCGCCGATGATCGGAGAGCGCAGCATGATCTCCACGCCGCGCCGCTCCAGGTAGCGCTGCGCCTTCTCCTGCAGCTTCGGCGGCAGGTTCGGGAGGATGCCGCCCAGCGCCTCCACGACGATGATCCGCACCTCGCTCTCGTCGATGTGGTACGGCCGGCACAGGACGCGCCGCTGGTCCTTCAGCTCGCCGGCCAGCTCGATGCCGGTGAAGCCCGCGCCGGCCACGACGAAGGTGAGCATCTCCGCGCGGCGCTGCGGGATCGGTCTCCGCGGACGCCCCGCGGAAGATGTCCTCGATGTGCCGGCGGAGCCGCATGGCGTCGTCGAAGGACCAGAGCGTGAAGGCATGCTCCTTGATGCCGGGGATGCCGTAGTACTCGGGCTCGCCGCCGACGCCGATCACGAGGTAGTCGTAGTGGTAGCTGGCCGCGTCGGAGACGAGCTTCGCGTTCTCGAAGTCGATCGGTCCGGATGCTGTCGGTGACGAGGCTCACGCTGCGTGGCGCCGAAGATCTTGCGATAGCTGATGCGGACGGATTCCGGCTCGACGCGGCCGCCGGCCACCTCGTGCAGCTCCGTCATGAGGGTGTGGTAGGAGTTCCTGTCGATGAGGGTGATCTCGATGTCGCGCCGCCTGCCCAGCCTGCGGTGCGAGCACCTTCGCGGCCTGCACGCCGCCGTATCCTCCTCCGAGGACGACGATGCGGGTCGTATCCGTCATATGTCTCCTTTCGGGGATTCAACCCATCGTAGCGAGGAGGCCGGATTGTTCAATATACGGTCACCAGATCCGTCATGACTATGTGGAGGCAAATAGGAGAGGCAGAACAACGTGCCGTACGCGAGGTGGTGGAGCATGACGGCAGGGACGATCATGGTGCGCTGCCGCGCGGGCGGCCCATGAGGAGGAACGGGAGGAACGTGAACGGCAGGGCGAGAGTACAGGTAGCGCAGGTGGGGGAAAAGACCTGCCGCAATGCCAGCAGGGCGGGAGTGGCGTAGGCAAGGAGCAGAAGGACGCAGTACACCAGGATCGCCCGCGAGTAGCCGATGCGCACGGTGAGGGTCCGTATTCCGTAGCGGGTGTCCGCCTCGAAATCACGCAGTTCGTTGGTGAGCAGGATGAGGGACACGAGGAAGCTGACCGGCACGGACACCGCCGCGATATCCCAGGAAAAGTCCCGCGCGACGGCGTAGTAGGAGCCCGAGATCATGATGACGCCCATGAGGAAGAAGACCAGCGGCACGGCAAGTCCGCGCCGCTTGTAGTTCAGCGGCTCGCCCGTGTAGAAGAATCCGCCGAGGAAACCCACCGATCCCGAGGACGATGCACCGGCCATCCCGTCCGCCAGGCAATGAACAGCCCGACCAGGCCGGCCAGGCCGAAGAAGCGCGAGGCCGACAAGGAAGATGAGCCATTCCAGGGTGACGCGATCTGCCCGGGAGAACCCGAGGTTCTCCACCTTGTCGTCGACCTTTCCCTGCCTGAACTCGAAGAAATCGTTCACGAGGTTGACCCCGGCCTGCAGGGCCAGACCGCACACCATGACGGCCGCGGCGTTGATCCAGTCTCCCCTTCCCTGCCTGGAAGGCAAGCGCGATCCCCAGCGCGCAGGAGACGGCCGCAATCACGAGGGAAGGCACGCGCAGCGCCCTCCAGCCCGCCCGGTAGGAGCGCAGGTCGAAGGCAAGGGCGAACGACGTCCTGATGAATCCCGCGAGCACCTGGGCCGTCGAGCACTCCGCGATGGTAGCAAACCGCGGCAACACGGCAATCGGTTTCCGCGCCTGCCAGTGATCACGTGGGCGGCTCTCATCCGGCCGCCGGCTGTTCCAATGCCGGCATCCCTGCTATTATGGCGGCGTGATAGGTACCATCCTCACCGTGCTGATCGTCTGCGTCGCGTTCTATCTCGTGTTCTACGTCTTCTTTCCCCTCGGCCGCGGGGCCATCTATGATCCCAGCACGCACGAGGAGACGGTCACCATGGCGGAGGTGGCGGCCGTTGCCGTCGGGGAAAAGGCCGCGGATCTGGGCTCAGGTGACGGCCGCGTGGTCATTGCCCTGGCCCGGCGCGGCGCCGAGGCGCACGGGTTCGAGGTCAATCCCGTCCTTGTCCACATCTCGCGAAGGAACATCCGGCGCGCGGGCCTCGAAGGGCACGCGTTCATCCACTGGCGAAGCTTCTGGCGCGCGGACCTTTCCTCTTTCGACATCGTCACGGTCTTCCAGGTGAGCTTCGTGATGGGACGGCTGGAGGCAAAGGTGAAGCGCGAGCTTCCCGCCGGCGCCCGCATCGTTTCCCATTACTGGCGGTTTCCAACGCTCCTCCCCGAGACTTCCCGGGGGGACATCTACCGCTACCGCATCGACTGAGCGAGGCAATGACCGCCTCTGACAGAGCCAGGCCCTGATCCGCGCATCACGACGACTTGCCCGGCGTGCCAGAGGATCAGGTTCCACGACCCGGTGCGCTTCGTGTACAACCCGCTGCATGTACGCCCGGGCCGGCCACGAGCAATACCTGCGCAAGTTCGGCGGCAGGCGCAAAACGGGTCCTTTTTCTCGGCATGAATCCCGGCCCGTGGGGGATGGCCCAGACCGGCGTTCCCTTCGGCGAGGTGGCGGCCGTGCGCGACTGGATGGGATCATTGCGCGCCGGTCGCCGCCCCGGCCAGGCAGCACCCGCGGGTCAGGAGTCACCGGCTTCGACTGCCGTCGAAGCGAGGTGAGCGGGAATCGGCTCTGGGGTCTCATGCGGGAGCGTTACGCGCGCCGGGGGGTTTTTCCGGTCCCATCTCGTTGTGAACTACTGCCCGCTTCTCTTTCTGCGACTGTTTCCGGGCGCAATCTGACTCCTGACAAAATTCGCCCTGGGACACCGTAAGCCGGCCCTTCTCAGCGCTTGCGACGCCCATCTAGTCATTGACGTGCTTGAGCCTGTATGGCTCGTGGGCATTGGCAGGTTTGCCCAGGGCAGGGGTGTAGTAAGCGCTCCAGCGCGAGCAGGAGTGGAACGGGGGCAACTGTGACGGGCATCCCTCACCCGAGCCCAGCCAGTCCTCTGGCAAATCGGGATTGGGCCGGCAGCGTGACAGCGCTTCTTCGCCGCGCCGGCGTCTGGTGATGGGCTCGCTTTCGTTTCGACGAGCCAGCTAGAAAAAATCTCGAAAAAGACCCGTGACCCGGGAAAACGGTCGTCGGCGATGCTGACCACCTCCCGGATCATCTCACGCCTTCCGCACAGGTAGAAATCGAATGCCCCGGGAGGACAGTTCCTTGCCGACAAAATCGCTCACGCGTCCCCGGGTATTTCCAGGCCTGATCGGCGGACTCCCGGGTGACGCAGCCTACATACCTGCTTGCGGCTGACTGCATGAGCTGCCGGTAGTGCAGATTGTTCGAGGTCGAGGCCCCATGCAGGAGAGTGAAGCCGCTGAGGCCTGGCCATTGAAACAAATGGCGCGATGCCGGTTCCTGTTGCAACAAAAACTGCTGGTTGGCTTGACTGGAACGTGAAGTATCCGTGAGGGCCGCTGAATGACAGCTTGCTGCCAATATCAAGCCGGGCAAGGAGAGGCGAAAACGGCCCTTTCTGGACCACCTGAACGCACAGGGAGAGGCGATCATCAGCCGGGCCGTTTACGAGCGTATATTCCCTCTGGAGTCCGTTGCGGGAAAGCCTGATCCCCTGGCCCGGTGCGAACTCAAACCCTGCCGGTCGATCAAGATCCACCTGGTACGTGTCGTCGGAAAGGCGAGAACGCGCAAGGAGCCTGGCCTGGTACTGCCCGGTCCCTGTCACGCCTGCCACGTTCTCTCGGTGACGTCGAGGATTTTGTTGCACAAACGAGCCACTGTGAAAAGAAGGCTCGAGAGCCTGTTCAGATAGGCAATCTCGTTGCCGAGGGTCTCCTCTGAATGGCCGTCAGTGGATTCCAATGCGCACTGGACAACCCGTGCGTTCGGCCCGGCGGCAGACCGCCCTTGCAACATGCGCCCACGCTGCAGTTGCAGAGCCTCCCGGCAGTATGAACCCCTGTAATGGAGGCAGCTCCGCCTCCAGCCGGTCGATGGACTCCTCCAGGCGACTGGTCTGCTGGGGGCCGAACGCCGGGAGAAGAGCAAATGCCGGGGAATGGGGGTCCGTTGCCAGGCGCGCGCCAAGGCGGAAGAGGTCAGCCTGCGCTTCCAGCAGGTCGCTTTGAACCCCCAGATCCTCATGAGGCAGCGCGGCGATGAGCGCGCCAAGGGTGCAGTTCAGCTCGTCCACGTCGCCGCACGCCTCGATACGACAGTGGCTTTTCGCAACCCGTTCCCCGCTCAGGAGGCTGGTCCTGCCGCGGTCTCCGCCGCCTGTGTAGGCCTTCATCCTGTGAAGTTTATTCACCACCCGGGGAATTGTCCACTTCATGTCCGTCAGCAGCGCAATCATGGCCCGCGACCTGTCCGATCAGGGGCAGGTATATGCGAAAGGTCGTGCCGCTCCCCGCCACACTGTCCACGGAGATAAAGCCGCCCATCTGGCTGACGATCCCGTAGCCTATCGACAACCCGAGACCGCATCCCTTCCCGACATCCTTTGTCGTGAAAAATGGCTCGAAGATATGAGAGAGCGTGAGGCGGTCCATTCCAATACCGGAGTCCCATGCAGTGAGAAGCGCATAGGTCCCGGTTGGGATGCCCGCAGGCGCCCCGACCATCTGCGGGCCTGCCTCCACGCGCCGAACCTCAAACGAGAGTTTTCCTTTGCCGGGGATGGATTCCTGCGCATTCGCTGCAAGAATCAGGAGAACCTGCTGCAGCTGGGCGGGATCGACATTGACCCAGAGCGGCTCGCGTTCCGTCGCTACGACCAGCTCGATATCTGCCTCCACGGCGCGTCTCAGCAGCGGCTCTGAGTTGCGCAGGAAGTCATTCAAATCCCTCACGACCGGTTGGATAATCTGTTTTCTGCTGAATGCCAGGAGCTGATGCGTCAGGGCCGCGGCCCTTTCGACGGAGTCATCGATCACCTCCGAGCATCGAAGCACTTCCCGCTCATCGTCAATCCTTTCCCTGATGAGGTTGCAGGAGCCCAGGATGGTCTGGAGGATATTGTTGAAGTCATGGGAAATCCCGCCTGCCAGCCTCCCTACTGCCTCCATCTTTCCTGTTTCCGCAGCCTGCTTCTCCTGACGCCTGCGCTCCGTGATATCGCGGAGTAGCACGATGAAATGGACGTCCGGTCTGTGATGGTCTCCGATTGCGGACACCGACTGCTCAAGCCATCTTTCCTCTCCGTCGCAGAGCACCTGAAATGCGGTCCCGGAATGTCTTCCGGTCCTCGCGGCCTTTTTGATCCCTTCGATGCTGACTGCAACAGCTTCCGCGGGGAGGAAATCTTTGATGGACCTGGCAGACGGATGCATGGGATGTGGGGCCGTGGGTTCAAAAATGCGTCCTTCGTGATCAACCTCCAGCATGAGATCAGGGAGGGCCCTGAAGGTCGCTTCCAGTCGGGCGTAATTTGTCGTGAGAGTCTGCTCGCTGCCCTTGCGGGCCGTTGCATCGACCGCAAGAATCAAGGCTGCGGGCTTTCTCTGCCATATGATCCTTTTCGACGAGATTTCGAGCCACCGCAGCTCACCGCTCTTGTTGATGATCCGAAGTGCTCCAGAGGTTTCTTCCGCTTTTGATTCCATGACTTTTTGAATCATGTCCTGAAAAGCCTGGCGGTCATCCTGATGGGCAATATCCGCAAAAGACATGCTTCTCAGGTCGCCGTCAGAGAACCCAGTGGAAACTTTCATCTTGCCGTTGCAGAGAACGAACCCGCCGCTCTGAATCACCGCGGCGCACTGGGGCATCAACTCGACAAATTTCTTGAATCGGTTGTCACTGAGCTTGCCCACGACTACTCCTGTCACCAGGAAACCAATGGATATCTGCAGAAAATCCCGACAGAAGGACAAACACTAACTTTTCTCCATGCTTCTTATTTTAGCCTACATTTTAGATATTTACAAGCATAATCGAGAAAATTGAGGTTTTTTTAAGAGAATGCATTTGATCCCCAATCCCGCCGTCTGTAGATGAATCAGCACACAACTCATGGGAGCTATCATGAATCCGCAGGGCCCTTTATGAGCACTCTGCGCGACCTCCAGGCAAAGATATTCGACAGGATCAATCCGGCGGTGCAGTTCTCCGTCACGCGGTACGTCCTGTCCATCGGGTTCTTCGTTGCCGTGGCGGCCTTTGGTCTGATCTCCACGATGAACCTCGGCGTGGATCTCCTGCCCTCGGTCAACATACCCGTCGTCGTCGTCAACACGACATTCCCCGGCGCGTCCCCGAGCGTCGTTGAACAGCAGGTCTCGCAGGTGATCGAGAACGCCGTCTCGACTCTCAGCGGCATTACGACCATGAAATCGACGAGCGTTCTCGGCTCCAGCAGGGTCGTCATCAGCTTCGATCCTGACACGGATCGCTTTGCCGACACGAACCAGGTCGCCGCCCTGGTCTCCGCGGTGGCCCGTTCCTTCCCGCAGGCGTAGGCGCGCCATCCGTGCAGACCTTCGATCCGAACGCCCTGCCCATCCTCCAGTTCGGCATCCTCGCCTCCGGAACGAGCCTCGAGGATGTCGGGATCTACGCTGCAGAACGACCTGACGCCCGTCCTTCAGCGCGTGGATGGCGTGGCGAACATCCAGCTCGACGGAGCTCCCGCAGCGCCAGTTCCAGGTCCTCCTGAACCCGAACAAGCTCGAGTACTACGGGATCAACCCGCAACAGGTCACGGCCGCCGTCGCGGGATCGGCGCTGAACCAGACCATCGGGACGGTCAGCAGCAACAGGCAGACGATCACCTTCTCCACGAAGAGCACACCGGAAGACGTCGCCCAGATTGCCTCGATCCTCGTCGATCCGGCAAGGGGAATCAGGGTGCGCGACCTGGGAGCCGTCCGCGATGTTCCGCAGCCGACCACGTTCGCGCGCGTGAACGGCCAGCCGGTCGTGCTCGTATCGATCCAGAAGACGACGGAAAGCAACGCTGTTGCCGTTGTCCAGAACGTCCGGGATCTGCTGCCGCACGCCCCTTGCCCGGCGGGCTATTCCATCGTGATCAGCAACGACACGACGGGGCCCATCACGGCTTCCATCCGCTCCACCTACCGGGAGCTCATCGTCACCGGCATCGTCGTTGCCATCGTCTGCCTTCTCTTCCTCGGGAAGCTCAACACGGCCATCTCCGTCATCCTGGCCATTCCGATCGCCCTGTCCGCGGCGCCCGTTCTCTACAAGCTTGCGGGCTTCAATTTCAACCTGGTTTCGCTCCTCGCCCTGATCGTGGCCATCGGCGTCGTCGTCGATGACTCCATCGTCGTGGCGGAGAACGTGGAGCGCTACCGGCTGATGGGCTACTCCGCTCAAGGATTCGGTGCTCAAGGGCGCAAGCGAGGTCTTCAGCGCGGTCGTGGCCGCCTCGCTCTCCCTCATCTGCGGTGCTCCTGCCGGTGAGCTTCATCGGAGGATTTGTCGGGCGCTACCTCATGCAGTTCTCCCTCGGCCTGGCAGCCGCGGTCTTCTTCTCACTCCTGGAAGCGGTTCTCTTCCTGACCGTCCGCCTGGCCTACACTCCGGACTCGAGGCCTCGGCTGGAAGGACCTGGGCCGTCCTCCAGGGACGCCTTCGGTGATTTCGCGGGCATCGAGGATCTCGGCCACGCCGGGGCATTGCCGTGGGTGCTCGCTGTGCCATCTTCACTGGTACGGTGGCTCCCGGGCCTGCCTCTCCCAGGGCCCTTTCCCTGGCCTACCTTGGGAAATGCTCCTGATCCTCATCCAGGCCCTGACCGATCACATGGATCGCCGAGGCGGGCCTCGAATGGGTACGGGACCGCTACGCGAATGCGCTGGGCTCGGTGCTGAGGAGGGTGGGTGCTTGCGGGAGCGGCGTTTTTCCTGGGAACGCTGCTTCTCCTGTGGCCCGAGGATCCCGTTCAGCTTCGTTCCCCAGGCCGACTCGGGCGTCATGCAGGTCAACCTGCGCCTTCCGCCGGGCACGCCCATCGACGTGACCAACGAAGCCACGGGACGCCTGGAGGCGTGGCTTTCCAGGCAGCCCGAGGTCCTGACGGTCCAGACGACCGTCGGTTCCATCGGGACTGCGAGCTTCGGCACGAACTCGAACGTCGGCGGGCATGACGATCCAGCTGACGCCCGTAGACAGCGCAGGAACGTCTTCCTCCTGGCGCGGGACTTTCGGCGGGAGCCTCCTGCAGCTTGCTCAGCGATCTGCCCTCCCCCGGTATTTCCGCAAGCGCGGCGGGCGGGCTGCAGGGGCAGGGGTCACGGATCTCCTTCACCCTTGTCGAGCTCGGATTTCAATGCTCTCTCGGACGCCAATCAGAAGGTCCTGCGTTCCTCATGGCGAGACCGGTACGTCGCGGACGTCAGCTCCGACTCTCTCGGACACGACGCTCGAGAACGACTTTCATTCCCGACCCCCACAAGCTCAACGGCACGGGGATCAGTCCCAGCACGCTTGCCGATGCGCTGCAGACCTACACGTCCGGAACGCAGGCCTCGATGGTCCAGCTCGGCGGAATCAGCTACCCCATCATCGTCCAGATGGATCCCACCGCGCTCTCCGGTGCGCAGTCGCTTCTGAACCTGCCCGGTGTACTCGTCCACTCTCCAAAGTACGATGCGGGCAGGCCAGTTCGGAAGCTTCGTGCTCAGCCAGGCTCCCCTGAGGCTCGATCGCACCAACCGGCGATACTCCACGGACATTGGACATCGACCTCGCGCCCGATGCCCCGCCCCCGCTCTCTTTCCAGAACCACGTCACCGCGGAGATGACCAGGGCAAGGGATCCTCGGCCGCGGCGTCAGCTTTGGCGCGGAGAAGCGTTTCGGGCCCGCGGACCTGGCCGCGCAGCTTGCCGGCCAGGCTCCGTTTGCGTTCCTCCTCGCGCTCTTTCTCGTCTACCTCGTCATGGGGGCGCAGTTCAACTCGTGGCGCTATCCCGTCTACCTTCTCCTGCCCGTTCCGCTGGCGCTTGCAGGCGCCCTGTGGCTGGTCTGGGCGCTCGGGAGCGGCCTGGACATCTTCGGCCTCCTGGGAATGCTCATGCTGATCGGCCTGTCGGCAAAGAACGCGATCCTCTACCTGGATTTCGTGGTCGAGCGGATGAAGCAGATGCCCTTCACCGATGCGCTGATCGAGTCCGCGCGGCTTCGCTTCCGACCCATCATCATGACCACGCTGACGGTGCTCGTCATCAGCTTCCCGCTCATGTTCGGGAAAGGCCAGGGAGCGGAGTTCGGGCAGAAGCTGGGAATCGTCATGCTCGGCGGAATCATCTCCTCCACGGTCCTGACGTTCTACGTCGTTCCCTCCGCGTTCTTTCTCTTCGAGGGAAGGAGAATTGGGCGGCACAAGAGCTGAGCGTCTGCCCCGCTCGCTATGCGGGGGCAACCGGCAAACGAAGATCCGCAGGTCCGCGGCCCGACATACGGAGCGACGGATTCAGCCTTTTCACGAGCTCCTGCATGATCTCGCAATATTTCACCTTCGTTCTCGCGCCCTCCACGCCAGGGCCGAACTCCTGCTTGAAATAACAGGGCGCGCAGACGCGGATGATCTCCGCGCCATCCCAGAAACGGTTGATGGCTCCCAGGTTCTGCTCTGCCGCCATTGTGACGATATCCAGGGGCACGCGGACCGCCGAACGGATGGCGGCGAGCATGGAAAGCGTCAGGTCAGAGACGGGATTGATACTGTCAGCGCCAGCGCTTTCGGCGAGCTTCGCGCCGGCAGGATTGGAGACGCCCGCCGTGTAGGAAAGCTTGAAGACTGTGTCTTTCGGCATGTCACCCTGCAGTCGCATCTGGTGGAAAAGCTGCGTCGCCTCTTCGCCATAGAAAAGGAACCCCCGCAGTCCTGCCTCCACGGAGCGCAGGACATCCTCTACAAGATACGCCAGCTGGTCTGCGCCGCGCGCGCGCACACCGGAGGCGTGCCCCCACGGCGAGTGGTAGTGACTGCCCACGTCGAAGTTCGCCCGGGGCCCGGGAATCACGATCAGCTCGATGCGGGCCTCCCGCGCAATCCGCGCAAGATCCTTCAATTCGGCGAATGTCAGGCTGTGCGTGCCCGCGCCAATTGCAATGACCCGGTGGATGGGAATGCCCTTTTTCTGGCTCTCGTCAGCCACCGCTTCCAGTTCCGCAACGCTTTCAACACCGGAAACCTCCATGCGGAACTGGCATCCATCCGGAAACGTCGCCAGGGACGAGGGCAGATCATGCAGATCGCGCGATGGCAGGTGATATTTTTCCAGGAGAGACTGAGCGTGTGTCATGGCAATCCTTCCTTCGATGGCGTGAAACAAATGAGATCGCACCTCATTCGCGGCTCTGCACGTATCTTTCCACGATGGCGCGGACCTCTTTTCGGACGTCTTCCGGCAGGCATTGCGGCTCATGGTTCTTGAGCAGATCCCGCGCCTTGTCACGAGCCCTGTCACGAAGCGTCGTTGCGCCCCCTGCGGCCCATTTGTCGTTCGTGCTTCGGTCGATGATCGTGGGAGACCAGATCTCCTCCCGGAACCTGTTCAACGTGAGGTCAGTGGCAAGAAAGTCCCCTTCCGGAC
>CAVSQR010000084.1:0-44336 GCA_963729825.1 uncultured delta proteobacterium
CTGTCCATATATAACTTGAACAAACGCAAGTATAACGGTTATGCTGTGGAGATGGATACTCAAACAGAAACCTCGGTACGCGAAAAACTGGATTTACTTGCGCCCCTCTTCGATGAACAAACTCGTCGGCTATGGGCTGCAGCCGAAGCTCAAGTACTGGGTCGTAGCGGAATCTCACTTGTTGCACGTGCGACTGGGCTTTCACGCACGACAATTCATCAAGGAATAAAAGACCTTGTTGAGTTGCGTGAAACGACAGTTTCGGAGAAGAAGAAACGAATTCGTGCGGTTGGCGGCGGGCGCAAGCCGATCGATAAGTATGACCCCACGTTGCGCCGAGATCTTGAGCACTTGGTGGATCCGGTCACTCGAGGCGACCCCGAGTCCCCGCTGCGCTGGACGTGCAAGAGTACCCGACAACTGGCGGCGGCACTGTTAGAGCAAGGTCACGTTGTGGGAAGGCAAAAGGTTGCCGACCTGCTTGGCGAGTTGGGTTATAGCTTGCAAGCAAATAAAAAGACCAAAGAAGGCTCGGCAAATCACCCGGATCGAGACCAGCAGTTCAACTACATCAATGAGCAGGCGACGGCATTTCAACATCGCAATGAACCGGTTATTTCGGTGGATACGAAGAAGAAGGAATTGGTAGGTGAGTTCAAGAATGGGGGCCAAGAATGGCAACCAAAGGGTGATCCCGAGCAGGTACAAGGGCATGATTTTCCTGATCCGAAACTGGGCAAGGCGAACCCTTATGGGGTATACGATCAATATGCCAATGTCGGCTGGGTGAGTGTCGGCACGGATCACGACACCTCCGAATTTGCTGTGGAAAGCATCCGCCGTTGGTGGAACAAGATGGGGCAACTGCGCTATCCGAACGCCACAGAACTCTTGATTACCGCTGATGGCGGAGGGAGTAACGGCTATCGGGTTCGCCTGTGGAAGGTGGCTCTGCAAAAATTCGCCGACGAGACCGGATTACGTATCTCGGTCTGCCACTTCCCTCCAGGCACAAGCAAATGGAATAAGATTGAACATCGCATGTTCAGCCACATCAGCATGAACTGGCGGGGCAGGCCATTGATCAGCCACGAAGTCATCGTCAATCTCATTGGTAGCACGACTACCCAAAGCGGATTGACCATCAATGCCGAGTTGGACACCAACCTCTATCCGAAAGGCATTCGCATAAGTGATGAGGAACTGGAAACGGTCAACCTGACAAAAGCTTCGTTTCACGGCGAATGGAACTATACAATTGATAAAAAATGTTCAGGTTGATTGTGGACAGACACTTATAGCCAAAAAAAATGAACAAAACATCCCTGGCTGCACTCTAGCACAATGTGGTACCATGGTAAATATTGCCAGGTTCCGGAAAATTTTTCTTACAGGAGACGGATATGCAGAAAGGAATCAGGATTTTCGTGGTGATGTTTGCGTTGCTTGTCGGCCCGGCGGCCGTGGGCCAGGCCAGCCCGGTCAAAAGATTCGACCCGGGCACCCAGACCTGCCGTATACTTGGTTTTGACAGTATGTGGTGGGGCGAGGGCGCGAAGATTTTTCAGAACAACTGCAAGAGCTGCCATTACCGGAACAATGACAAAGGCGCGAAGTTTCTCCATGCGGAGTCCAAAAGTCCCGAGGCCTGGAACAGGGTATTTTTTCAGAAATATCCCAAGTGTGCCAAGGATGGTTCCTGGGGCGCCCTGTCTGTCAATGACCAGTTGAAATTAAATGATTTCCTGTACCGCAACGGTGCCAACACGTATAATCCGAACAGTGCCGCGGACTGCGGCTGATAAGCCCCGGATTCCCCGGTTCGGGGAATTAGAGTGAAAAGGGAAAAGTGAGGAGTGAGAAGACAGAAGTCAGGAGACAGGAGTCAGAATAAAAAAGGACGACGAATAGAGCAGTTATTCTGGCTTCTGAATTCTGTCTCCTGACTCCTTCGTTTAAAATCTTTCAAAATGCCAGGAGACGGGATTGCCGTCCCGGTATGGCATCCAGCCATGGAAAACCCCGGGTTTTCCGTCAAATACCAGGGGAAGGAAATAACGGTCCCCCGGCCACATGGGCAGGGTATGGAGTCTGTCGACGGGCTGCCAGCTCAGGGTTCCCTCGCTGTTTTCGGCAAAGGGCATGCCGCTGAAGCCGCTGACGAGAAAGATAAATCCCAGCCAGTCCTCCCCGTCCCTGCCGAAGTTTGTCCAGTTGATGGTGCCCCGCAGGGTCATCTCCGTGCATTCGATGCCCGCCTCCTCGCGGATCTCCCGCCGCATGCAGCCGGCCACATCTTCATGGGCCTGCATCTTGCCCCCGAGTCCGTTGTATTTGCCCAGATGCTGGTCATCGTCTCTGGCATTGCGGTGGACCAGCAGGGTCTGGGCCCGGTCCGGGGAAAGAACAAAACCCAGGGTGGCTAGAATGGGTGAGTAGGCAGACATAATCGCTGATATGGTATATTGTGTTGTGGGCCGGCTGATCATCCAGGGGAAACGGCCGGAAAAATTTCATCTAAATTAACATGAAATCATTTTACATATCAACATCATGACAATATTCTGTCATAATAGCAAAGATGATACCGGCATCACTTGCTGGAAAAGGAGTTTTTTTGCATGGCTAAGGCTGAAGTTTTTGTCAATCAGGAAGATATGGCCCTGTTCAACTGTCCCCATTGCGGGGCGATGAAGCATGTATCCGTGGCCAGGTTTAAAAATAAGAAGCACTCTCTGCAGGTAAAATGCGTTTGCGGGCAGATGTTCACCGTCGATCTTAATTTCCGGAAAAGGTATCGCAAGCAGACAGATCTTGAGGGCTTTTTCTGCAAGGTAATAAATTGGACAAATGCTTCGGATGCCGGCAAATTGCCGCGCAACTGCAGGATTGTCAATGTTTCCCTTGGCGGCCTTGGCCTCCGGCATGCCAGCGGACAGAACATTGCGGTTGGGGATGAACTGGTTGTTGATTTTATCCTTGACGACCGGAAACAGTCGCATCTGGAACGAAGGATTATTGTCCGCCACGTAGGGGATGATGGCTATATCGGCGGTGAGTTCAGTGATGGGAATCAGTATGTTTATGAAAAGACCCTCGGGTTTTATCTCATGCCTTAGGAGTCGAGCAAAAATAACTTGAACATCTTGCATCTCATCTTCGAGCCATCTTTGGCCGCAGCTCAATCACAAAATCCTCGACGTAGCCCTGCTACGCCTGCGGTTTTGTTCAATCGCTGCATCCAAATCTGACTCAATTCGAGCGCAATTTTGCCCAACTTATTTTTGCTCGACTCCTTAGCCGCAGGCCCCTCGCAAAATATCGCCCCTATCCCGCAGTGAATCGTTTTGTGAGCGTCGCCCATGCACCAATCTTGCCGGTCGCTGCCTTTTGGCCGGGAAAATCTCCTCTGTCCCGCCCTCTGCCGCCCAGTTGAATCGAAAGTCCGTCCCGGAGCTGTTCCCGGACCTTTTCCCGCCGCGCAAGCCAGGCCTGATCCTCTTTCGCCGGGTGGGCGGAAAACAAAAAAACAGAGGCGCAAATGGCACTGGAGGCGCTGGGGGAAATGTGTTAGTATGCCGATTTATCTGCCCGCTGGGCATTTGCCTCTGTCATAACACTAAGAGAGCCGGTAGAAGCTTCCCCCGGCTCAAGGACTCTATGATTACTGTATGGTAAGAACCAGATTCAGCCTTGCCGTGGCTTTTGCAGCGCTTTTACTGTTTTGTTTCCAAGCCGTTTACTCCCAAGCCTCAGTCAGCCAAGACCTTTTCCCCGTTTACCCCTGCATGAGGGCCAATGTCGCTTTCTGGAAGAAGGTGTACGCGGAATACCCGACCACCAAGGGCTTGATTCATGACAATCGTGATATGTCAATCATCTATGAGGTGATTGATCTTGTGCCTGAGGGGCGGCCCGGCGAGAGGGCAACCAACAACGCGCGGGTTGAACGGGCCAAGGAAAAATACCGGCAGATTCTGCGGTCATTAGCCGGCGGGGGGGCCGCCCGGACAGATGAAGAAAAAAAGGTGCTGGCCTTTTTCAGCGGGGCATCCTCTTCACAGCTCCTGCAAGCAGTGGATGCCGTTCGTTTTCAACGGTGTCTGAAGGATCATTTTCTTGATGGGCTGGTCCGTTCCGAGGCCTATCTGGCCGAGATCAAGAAAATATTCAGAAGCTATAACCTGCCGGAGGATCTGGCCTATCTGCCCCATGTGGAGTCTTCATTCAATTATAAGGCCTATTCCAAGTTCGGCGCGGCAGGCATCTGGCAGTTTACCCAGTCAACCGGTAAACGTTTCATGACCATTGACTATACCCTGGATGAGAGGCGTGATCCCATTCGCGCCACCCATGCCGCGGCCCGTTTTTTAAAAGAAAATCACAGCAAGCTCGGCAGCTGGCCAATGGCGCTCACAGCCTACAACCATGGGCCAAACGGCATGATGCGCGCCAAAAATCAGCATGGTACCTATGAAAAAATCTTTAATAATTATGACGGCAATCTCTTTGGTTTCGCCTCAAGGAATTTCTATTCCGAATTTATTGCCGCCCGGGAAGTGGCGAAAAATTACCGAAAATATTTCGGCAATGTCAAGCTGGCCGAGCCTGTTTCCTTCGTCGAGGTTGCTATACCGGGATATGCGCCGATAAAAGATCTGTCCCGCCATTTTCAGGTGGATCTGGTCACCCTGAAAGAGCTGAATCCCGCCCTCCGGGCCCCGGTGTTCGAAGGCCGTAAGCATGTGCCCAAGGGTTACAAGCTTCGGCTGCCCGGCAAAAACGGCGAAATGGGAAAACTTGCCTCGCGCATGCCGGATAAGGCTTTTGCCGAAAAACAGCAGCGCAGCCGTTTTTACCAGGTGCAGAAGGGCGATTCGGCCGGGGCCATTGCCAGAAAACATGGCCTGAAGCTGGAGGATCTGATGACCGCCAATGGGCTCAGTGCCAAGGCAACCATCCATGTGGGGCAGAATCTGCGCATTCCCACCCAGGATGAAAAGGTGGTGCTGCTGGCCAAGGTCGAGTCACCTGCTGCGGATAGTGTGCCGGCAAAGGCAGTGGAGAGTAAAAAAGAGGTACGGGAAATTGTTACCTTAAAGGCTGACACGGTTAAAAAAGCGATTGCGCCCCGGAAAAAGGAAGAGCCCGTCCCCCTGGCTGAGATCCCGGCAGTTCCGCGGCAACAGCCTGCCGCTGTTGTCGCGGAACTGCGGCCGCAGGCGGGAAAACAGGCTGAACCGGAGGCTCAGGCGCCGGTGCCGGCCGCCGCGGAGGAGCCGGCCATGGAGGAGACGACGGTTGCCGAAGAGCAACAGGCAGAGTTAAACCAGCCCGCGGTTGTTGATGAATTGCCCAAGGCACCCCTTGAGGAGCCGGCCTTTAATCCGGAGGTGGTCACCGGCGATCTGCTGGTTGCCGACAGCCGTATTGAAAAGGGGCGCAGCGTGGGCTCCATCCAGGTTGAGGTCGGTGAGACCCTCGGTCACTACGCAGACTGGCTGCAGGTGCCCACCAGCAGTATCCGCGGGTTGAACGGTCTGCGTTTCGGCCACCCCATTAAGCTCGGCCAGCGGTTGAAGCTCGAATTCACCAAGGTAAGCAAAGAGGATTTTGAGGAAAAACGCTATGAATACCATAAGGAGATTGAAGAAGATTTCTTTGCCGTTTATAAGATTGAAGGGGCAAGGCTGTATCGGATCAAGGCCGGTGATAACATCTGGAGCCTCTGCCAGGCTGAATTTGATCTGCCATTCTGGCTGATCAGGAAATTCAATAGTGCCCATGATTTCAACAATCTGAAGCTTGACGAACAGTTAATTATTCCGGTGGTGGGGGAAATTGAACCGCAATGAGCGATGCTACGCCGCAAATAATTTATCGCCGGGATTATCGTGCTCCTGATTATCTGATCGATACGGTGCACCTGCATTTTTTCCTGGGGGACAGGCAGGCGGTGGTGACCTCCCGGCTGCACTGCCGCCGTAATGCTGCAGCCGGTGCCAATCCTCCCCTGGTGCTTGACGGGCAGGAACTGGAGCTGCTGTCGGTTTTTCTCGATTCCAGCAAGCTCTCTGCTAATGACTATGTGCTGACCGCGGAGTCGCTGACCATCAACCAGGTGCCGGATACTTTTGAACTGACCATCACCACCCTGATCCGTCCCGAAGAGAACACGGCCCTGGAAGGGCTCTATAAATCCAGCGGCAATTTCTGCACCCAGTGCGAGGCCCAGGGCTTCAGAAAGATCACCTATTTCCTCGACCGGCCTGATGTGATGAGCCGCTTCACCACCACCATTGAGGCGGACAACTCCGTGCCGGTGCTGCTGTCCAACGGCAATCTCGTTGAGACGGGCAGCGCGCCCAACGGCCGGCATTACGCCATCTGGCGGGATCCCTTTCCCAAACCCTGCTATCTCTTCGCCCTGGTGGCCGGCGATCTGGTCCGCGTGGCCGGTACCCATGTGACCGGCTCCGGCCGCACCATTGATCTGCATATCTATGTGCAGAAACATAACAGCGACCGGTGCGATCATGCCCTGCGCTGCCTGAAAGAGGCCATGGCCTGGGATGAGAAGGTTTATGGCCTGGAGTATGATCTTGATCTGTTCATGATCGTGGCGGTGGATGATTTCAATATGGGGGCCATGGAAAACAAGGGCCTGAATGTCTTTAACTCCAAATATGTGCTGGCCAAACCGCAGACCGCCACCGATGCCGACTATGCAGGCATCGAGGGGGTGGTGGCCCATGAGTATTTCCATAACTGGACCGGCAACCGGGTGACCTGCCGCGACTGGTTTCAGCTCTCCCTCAAGGAAGGCCTCACCGTGTTCCGTGATCAGCAGTTTTCCGCGGACATGACCTCGGCTGCGGTAAAGCGCTTAAGCGATGTCAGAATGCTGCGCAATCTCCAGTTTGTGGAGGACGGCGGGCCCATGGCCCATCCGGTCCGGCCTGATTCCTATATCGAGATCAACAACTTCTATACGGTGACCGTGTATGAAAAGGGGGCGGAGCTGATCCGCATGATCCATACCCTGCTGGGGGCAAAAGGTTTCCGCCGGGGCATGGATCTTTATTTTGCGCGGCATGACGGCCAGGCCGTTACCTGCGATGATTTTGTCCGGGCCATGGAGGATGGCGGCGGAGTGGATCTGACCCGGTTTCGCCTCTGGTACAGCCAGTCCGGCACCCCTGAGCTGCGTGTAGCAAGCAGTTATGATGCCCAGAGCAGGACCTGCACCCTGCGGGTCAGCCAGAGTTGTCCCCCGACGCCGGGACAGGATGATAAGCAACCGTTGCATATTCCCCTGGCTGTCGGTCTGCTGGATAACATGGGCAAAGACATGAAACTTTCAGTCAACGGCCAGGAAGCGGCCACGACCGTGGTGCTGAATGTCCAGGAGAGAGAGCAGAGTTTTGTTTTCCGTGATATCCGGGTAAAACCGGTCCCTTCGCTGCTGCGCGGTTTCAGCGCCCCGGTCAAACTGCATTATGACTACACGGAAGATGAGCTGCGCTTTCTGCTGGCCCATGATAGCGATCCTTTCAACCGCTGGGAGGCCGGGCACCGGTTGTCCTGCCGCCTGATGCTGCGCCTGATTGCCGACCTGCAACAGGGCAGAGAGCTGCAGCTCGATGATGATTTTGTCGTTGTTTTCCAGGGCCTGTTGACCCCGGAAAGCGAGATTGACCCGGCCTTCCTGGCCGAACTGCTGGTGCTGCCCTCGGAAAAATATCTGGGTGAGCAGCTGGCAGTTATCGATGTCGAGGCGATTTATCAGGTGCGGTTGTTTGTCCGCCGCACCCTGGCGGCCATGCTGCGCGATTATTTTCTCGAACTCTTTCATGCCAACACCAGCATGGAGCCTTACGTTTATGATCAGCAGAGCGCAGGGAAAAGAAGTCTGAAAAATGTTGCCCTGGCCTATCTGATGGTTAACCATGACAGGGCGGTGATGGATATGTGTCTGCGCCAGTTTGAGCAGTCGGGCAACATGACCGATGTGCTGGCGGCCCTGCAGGCCATTGTCCACAATCCCGACTGCCCGGAACGAAAGAGCGTGCTGGTCTCTTTTTACAGCGAGTGGCATCGGGACAGTCTGGTGCTGGACAAGTGGTTTTCCCTGCAGGCCACTGCGCCTCTGCCCGAGACCCTGGATGAGGTGAAATCCCTGATGGCGCATCCGGCCTTTTCATTGAAAAATCCCAATAAGGTGCGGTCGCTGATCGGCGCCTTCTGCGGGGCGAATCAGCTCTGTTTCCATGATAAAAGCGGGGAGGGTTATCGTTTTTCTGGCCGATCAGGTGCTGGCCATCGACCGGTTCAACCACCAGATCGCCGCCCGGATGCTGGCGCCGCTCAGCCGCTGGCAGCGTTTTGATGCCGCCCGGCAGAATCTGATGTGCCGGCAGCTGGAGCGAATTCTGGCCGGCAGCGAACTTTCCAAAGACGTGTATGAGGTGGCCTCCAAGAGCCTGCGCGCCGCTTCCCCGGCCTCGGCCCCCAACTTAAACGATAATGAAAAAATAGAGGAAACTGATGGATATTTCAAAAACAATAGCCAGGATGAAGGAAAATCCGGCCTTTGCCGAGAATGTGGGCATGGTGCTGGTGCACAACGGCGTGGTCAGGGCCTGGTCCCGTAAAGGCAAGGAAAATGTCACCTCGCTGGAGGTTACCCCTGATCTTGCCAGGATTGAGGCCATCCGGCAGGAATTTCTCGCCAGGGCAAGGGATTTTTGAGATCATTATCGAGGCAAAATCCGGGAGGTTCAAGCCGGGAGATGATCTTCTCTTCATTGTGGTGGCCGGCGATCTGCGGGAAAACGTCAAGCCGGTGCTGGCAGAGGTTCTTGATCGGGTAAAAGCGGAGGCAATTACAAAAAAAGAGGTTGTCTCTGCTTGAAAAAGTGCTTGTATTAGAGTAGATAGTACCCTTTCTCAATTGTTGATGGCTTGAAAAAGAATGATCGTCCCCGGCGCAGCGGATAATTTGCCGGCTTATTCTTATCATTTTCCCCAGACAGACTTTTTTTGCAAGCCGTTTATTACTTGCTTAACACGGAGTTAACTTATGTATACCGCATCAGATTTACGCAAAGGACTCAAGATTGAAATTGATGGCGACCCTTATATCGTCACCGACTTTCAGTTTTCCAAACCGGGCAAGGGACAGGCCCTCTACCGGACACGGCTCAAAAACATGGTTACCGGCAATGCCTTTGAAAGGACATACCGCTCCAATGATAAATTCCAGCGGGCGCCCCTGGAAGAACGCACCATGCAGTTTCTCTATTCCCAGGGGGATGAATTTCACTTCATGGATAACAAGACCTATGAGCAGATTATCATCACCAGGGAGCAGCTGGGGGAGAACGTCAATTTTCTGATTGATAACATGGAGGTGGATGTGCTGCTGTTCAAGGAGCGGCCCATCGGGGTCACCCTGCCCAATTTCGTCAATCTGGTGGTGATCAAGGCCGATCCCTGGGCTAAAGGGGATACCAGCGGCACGGATACCAAGCCGGTCACGGTCCAGACCGGCTACACCCTGCAGGTGCCGCCCTTTATTGAAGAAGGCGAAAAGCTGCAGATCGACACCCGCACCGGCCAGTATCTGACCAGGGTCAAGGAGTAGGCTGTTTGGCGTATTCCTTGCTCAGCCGCCGGGCTGAAATCATCCAGGGCATCCGCACTTTTTTCATCAATAGGGAGTATCTGGAGGTGGATACTCCCATTCGCCTTCCCTGCCTCATCCCCGAACCCCATATTGAACCGGAACAATCCTCCGGCTGGTTTCTGCAGACCTCCCCCGAGATGTGCATGAAAAGGCTGCTGGCCGCAGGCCTGCCCAGGATCTTCCAGATCTGCCGCTGCTTTCGCAGGCATGAGCGCGGGGCGCGCCATCTGCCCGAATTCACCATGCTGGAGTGGTACCGGGCCGGCATTGATTATGTGGCGCTCATGGCCGAATGCGCCGAGCTGCTCCGTTTTGTCGCAGCCAAGATCGATTGCCCGGACAGGTCTGCTGCGGCACTGTTAAGCAAGGCGGACTGGGAGTATCTCACCGTGCAGCGGGCCTTTGCCCTGTATGCCCCTGTCTCCGTTGACCAGGCCCTGGCAGAGGATGCGTTTGACGAAATACTGGTCAGAGACGTTGAGCCCAATCTGGGCAGGGCCAGGCCGACATTTCTCCATGACTATCCGGCCGCCCTGGGTTCCCTGGCCCGCTTGAAAAATGGGGATAACCGGGTGGCGGAACGCTTTGAGCTCTATGTCAACGGCCTGGAACTGGCCAACGGTTTTTCCGAGTTGACCGATGCGGACGAGCAGCGGCAGCGGTTCCACAAGGAAAGGGCCGTCATCGAGGGGCAGGGCCGGCAGCCGGGACCCATGCCGGACAGATTCCTGGCCGATTTGGGCGAACTGCAGTCCGCCGCCGGTATCGCCCTGGGGGTGGACCGGCTGGTGATGCTGCTGTGCGGCGCCCGGAGCATTGATGAGGTGGTTGCCTTTACCCCGGAAACCCTGTAAGGCAAACGGGCATCTTTTTACCCCGGCGTCTCTTTACTGGCGCGTCTGGCCAGTTCTTTGTTCGGCAACGCGTTTCAAGTGATTTTCCCGTGACTGACAAACACTGACCAGGAAAGAAAATGATAGACTCCCTGCAAC
Organism: uncultured delta proteobacterium; assembly: GCA_963729825.1. Taxonomy (GTDB): domain Bacteria; phylum Desulfobacterota; class Desulfobulbia; order Desulfobulbales; family SURF-16; genus SURF-16. The sequence continues at coordinate 10,681 of CAVSQR010000084.1, forward strand.
AGCTCAATCCCATTAGCCAGGCCCTGCTGGCCACCCTGTTCACCTGGCTGGTGACCGCCGCCGGCGCAGCCCTGGTCTTTGCCACGAAAAAGGTGAATGCCAGGGTGATGGACTCCATGCTGGGCTTTGCCGCCGGGGTGATGATCGCCGCCAGTTTCTGGTCCCTGCTGGCGCCCGGCATCGAGATGGCGGAGCAGCTCGGCACCACTCCCTGGCTGCCCGCGGCAGTGGGTTTTCTCGGCGGCGGGGTCTTCATGCGGCTGATCGATATGTTCCTGCCCCACCTGCATCCCGGTCTGGCCATGTCCCGGAGTGAGGGGATCAAGACCTCCTGGCAGCGCAGCACCCTGCTGGTGCTGGCCATCACCCTGCATAATATTCCCGAGGGCATGGCAGTGGGGGTTGCCTTCGGGGCGGCCGGGGCCGGCCTGCCCGCTGCCACCATCGGCTCGGCCATGGCCCTGGCCGTGGGCATCGGCCTGCAGAATTTCCCGGAAGGGGCGGCGGTCTCCCTGCCCCTGCGCCGGGAGGGGATGGGCCGCTGGAAAAGTTTCCTGTATGGCCAGAGTTCCGGGCTGGTGGAGCCGGTGGCCGGGGTGCTGGGGGCCTATTTTGTCATGCAGATGCAGAGCATCCTGCCCTATGCCCTCTGTTTTGCCGCAGGCGCCATGATCTTTGTCGTGGTGGAGGAGCTGATCCCGGAATCCCAGCAGAATGAGAAGCATATCGATATGGTCACCATGGCCACCATGGGCGGCTTTACCCTGATGATGATCCTCGATGTGGCCCTCGGTTAAAGGGTTTATGTCCCCTGTTCCACCTGGATGATCTGAAAGGCGCCGAGCTGGGGAATGCCTCCCTGGGTCAGCCTTTCTCCCTCCAGCACGGCCAGCACGTCTCCGGCCGAGACAAAGCCTTTGGCCACCGCTTCTTCCTTAGCCCGCAGCACCACCTGATCCCGGCTCAGTTTTTCCTTGATGATGATGGGGTTGATGTTTTTGTAGATACAGGAATGACGGGCCACATGCACGGAATCGGTGACGAGCAGGGTGGGCACGGACCTGTTCCATTTCGACAGATGGCGGTAGATCTCCCCCTTGAAATCGATCACCATCACCGCTGCCGCATTGCCGAGACTTGCCGCGGCAGCCAGGGCGGGATTGAAACCCTGCTGGCTTTTCATCAGTTCACAGTGGTCGCTGCTTGGCTCCGCATGGCTTTCCTCCTCGCTGATGATCGAGGCCATGGTGCGGACCACATTGACCGGATCAACACCCACGGCGGTCTCGCCGGACAGCATCACCGCATCGGTTCCCTCCCGCACCGCGACGCTGACATCCGTCACCTCGGCCCTGGTGGGGCGGTGATTGGTGGTCATGCTGTCCAGCATCTGGGTGGCGGTGATCACCGGCACGTTGGCCAGCCAGCAGCGCTTGATAATCTCCCGCTGCACCCAGGGCACCCTGGAGGCGGGCAGTTCAACGCCCATGTCACCCCTGGCGATCATGATCGCATCGCTGACCTGGATGATCTCATCGATGTTTTCCACCGCCTCCGGTTTCTCAATCTTGGCCACCACCTTCAGGTTCCTTTTGCCGCCGCTGAGCAGTTCTTTCACCTCGATGATATCCCGGGCTGAACGGACAAAGGAGAGGGCGGCAAAGTCGATGGAATGTTCAAGCCCCCAGGCAAGATCCTGTTTGTCCTTGTCCGTGACGCTGGGCAGGGACAGGGGGGTAGCCGGCAGGTTCATGCCCTTGCTTGATTTGAGCGGGCCGCCGGCCACTACCCGGCAGGTTACCTCGGTAATGCCTGGTTTCTCGACAACCAGCTCCAGCAGGCCGTCGTCAAGCAGTACCGGGTCGCCGGGCCGCAGATCGGCCAGAATCTCCGGGGCGATGGTGGAGAATCGCTCGTCAGTTCCTGCAACGGGCTCGGCCTGGATAATGATCCGGTTGCCCGCCACCAGGTCGGCCCTGCCGTCCCGCATCAGGCCGGTTCGGATCTTCGGCCCGCACAGATCCATGAGGATGCCCACCGGCCTGGACCATTTTTCTTCCGCCTCTCTTACCGCCTTGAGCCTTTTCTCGTGTTCCTCGTATGTGCCGTGGGAGAAGTTGAGCCGCGCAATGTCCATGCCGGCCAGAATCATCTGGCCCAATACCTCGGGTGACTGCGAGGCCGGCCCCACGGTGCAGACGATTCTGGCAAGTTTGCGCACATTTTCCGTGGTATAGGCCTTTACCCGTTCAATTATCTCCTTGAGATGGGCGGCTTTGACGGGTTTGGGCAGAAAGCCGATGACATTGGCAAAGCGGGCCAGCCGCTGCCGGATCGTTTGTTCGTCCAGGCTCGAGGAGATGGCGACGATGGGGCATTGCGGCGAGATGACCTGCATGGCCTCCATGAATTTGAAGCCGTCCCACTGGGGCATGGCCAGATCGGTGATGACCAGGTGGTAATGCCTTGAGGTTGCCCGGTGAAAGCCCTGCTGGCCGTTTTCAACCGCATCAACCTTGTGGCCCAGTTTGATCAGTTGGGTGGAGAGCATTTTGCTGACCACCGGTGAGTCTTCAAGCAGTAAAATATGCATTATTCGTGTCCTTATTTTGGCAATCATGGCAGAGGAAATCTGTCCATCTGATCATAGCAGAAAAACATACCCGAAGTGAAATGCAAAAGAGGATGAAGAGTTTGAGCGGCAGGGTTGGAGCGGGGACGTCAGGGGGCGAGAAGTTTTCCTGGTAAAAGGATTGGGTATTATTTTGACAGATGGTCCGCGGAAAAAGTATAAATTGAATCAGGGAGTATGTATCGATCACTCTTGCTAGACAATGCTTCTACAGAGCATGTCTGCCACCTCTCCGACCGGGGCCTTTCGGGTTTGACCGTGTCTTGGTAGATATTCTCTTGCTTTTTTCCGAGTAGGATACGAATTTGCTGGTGAGTGCCGGCCAAGATGAGGCACAATGAATTAAAGGCTTATATCTGCGGTCAGGCCATGGGGCAATGAGGCATCGGCTGACGGGAAAATCATGGAGGTGTTTGATATGATCATGAAAATGACAAAGCTCATCGGCTCTCTGCTGCTGTCCTTTTGCCTCATTACCCCGGCCGCCCAGCAGGGGAGAACCCGCGGCAGATGGGACAATGGCAACGAACAGGCCGGCGGCAGCTCCTCATCCCCTGCCGGGCAGAACAAACGCTATCTGATCAAAGTATCACCCGCACCTGCCGCTGAACTTGCCGGAAATCCCGCCCTGCTTCCCCGGATGCTGCCTGAGGCCGCACCGGGGCTCATCCGGCAGATTCCCCGTTTCGGCCTGGTGGCGGCGAATCTTGATGCCAAGGGCGTGCAAAGTCTCCGCAGCAATCCCCGGGTTGAATTCATCGAAGAGGATCAACTCCGCTACCTGTCCAGTCAGTACATGCCTTACGGCATCAATATGGTCCAGGCGGACCTCCTGGCCGACCTGCATGCCGGCGAGGTGACCGTCTGTATCGTGGACAGCGGTTATGATCTGCTCCATGAGGATCTCAGTAAAAATAACGTCGACGGCGTTGATATTATCGGCAGCGGCGCCTGGTATGAGGATACCAATCAACACGGCACCCATGTGGCCGGCACCATCGCCGCCATGAACAACCAGGTGGGCGTGGTGGGCGTTCTGCCGGGCGGCAGCATCAATCTCTTTATCGTCAGGGTGTTTGACTCCTCGGGCGCGGCCTATGTTTCCGATATCCTGACCGGCGTGGCTGAGTGTGTCCGTCCCGGGGTTGGCGCCGATGTCATCAACATGAGTTTCGGCAGTGAAGAAACGAGCGTCAGTGAAGAACAGACCTTCCGCGACCTCGCCAACCAGGGGGTGCTGCTGGTGGCTGCGGCCGGCAACAGCGGCACCACGGCACTGTCCTATCCGGCCTCCTATGATTCGGTCATCTCCGTGGCCGCCATTGACGAAAACAGGAACAGGGCCTCCTTTTCCCAGCAGAATGAGCAGGTCGAACTGGCAGCCCCGGGCGTCGATGTCCTGTCCACCGTGCCCATCGGTACGGTCACCACCCCGTTTGTTTTATCCCAGCTCATTGTCAACAATGTGCTGTATGGCGCGCTGAACCTGCAGGGTTCCCCCTCTGCCGAGGCGGATGGCCCTCTGGCGGATTGCGGCCTCGGCGCGGAACCGTGCCCGGACGCGGTGGGGAAAATCTGTCTCATGGAACGGGGCAGCCTCTATTTCTGGCAGAAGGTGCAGGCCTGTGAGGATGGCGGCGGCATCGGCGCGGTAATTTACAACAATGTGGATGGCACGTTTTCCGGCACCCTGTCGGATGTGAGCACCCTTATTCCCTCTGTGTCGATTTCCCGGGCGGACGGGCTGGCTCTGCTGTCCGCCATTGGCGACGAGGCGCACCTGAGCGTCGGTTCCTATCTGGATTATCAGGAGATGAGCGGCACCTCCATGGCCACCCCCCATGTCACCGGGGTTGCCGCCCTGATCTGGAGCTATCACCATTCGACCTGCAGTGCCGCCCAGGTGCGGGAGGCCCTGCGCCTGAGCGCCGAAGATCTCGGCCCCGCGGGCTATGATATATCCTTTGGTTATGGACTGGTGCAGGCGGAAAAGGCCAAGCTCTATCTTGACGGGCTGTGCGGAGGCAGCAGTGCGGACCGGGCTGATCAGGATGGTGACGGCGATGTGGATGGCCGGGATCTGGCTCTTTTTGCCGGCGTTTATAAGGCCGCAGCACCCTCGGCCGATCTCAACCGGGATGGCGTGATCAGTGATGGGGATCTGCAGGAATTCGCCGCGGCCTTCGGCACGGTGCCGGTGAACTGAAAGACAAAAGTGGAGAAGGCGAAATGGAGCCGGTTGGCTGTGCTTTTTTCAATACCCAGGCAAAAAAATGACATCAGGAGGAAGAATAGGGCGCAATCCCTGAAGGGTGGCGAGACTTCCTCGGCAGGCCGATGGCCTGTCCACGACAAATATTTTCAGAGGTGAATAAAATGATGAATCAAGTCGATCAGCGAAAACATCAACGGTACATCCCTTCTGCAAAAACATTTGTGTATACCGCCGATAGTTTCGGGCGGATACTGGACATCAGCGCAGGGGGCTTTTCTCTGCAGTACATTGATGTGGAATCGCCTATCCAAAAAAAGGAATATGTCGATATGCTCCTGGGCAACCTCTCCCTGGCGAAAGTTCCCGTCACCGTTGTCTGGAACAACCATTCGTCGGCCTTAGGCAAGGATTCCGTCATCATGAGCAAGGTGGGGGTGAAGTTTGCCGGTCTGACCAACCAGCAGAGAGACATGATTGCCTTTTTCCTGTCACAGTATAACACAGGTAATGCATAAAGAACGGGTGATTCCTTATCCGCCAGTCTGCCCGGATACAGCCCGGCTCCTGCCAGCGGTTTCTCTCCAAAGGCGCTTGCGCTGCAGGCCATTTTAAACAATAACATGAAAAGAGCCGGGTGAGGGGCCGTGGTCCGGCTGCCAGCCCTTTGCCGATGAGTGCGGAGAGTAGCCGGCCCGAAAAACAGCATGCGGGCAGGACTTACCTTTACACTGTTTTATCGGTGGTCTGTCTTTTATTCGCTCTTAAAGAAGGCATTGGCATTGGCGCCGCAAACCGGGCACTTTTCCGGGGCCTCTTTCTCGTGGGTATGGCCGCATACCGAACAGACATAATAATCATATTCCGCCGGCCCTGCTTCAAGACTGTCCAATGCCTGCTGATACAGTTCGGCATGTATTTTTTCCACGGCATTGGCATATTGAAAAGAGCGAAGTGCCGCTTTATGCCCTTCCGCTTCCGCATCTTTAATCATCTGCGGGTACATGTTCTTGAATTCGTGGGTCTCACCGGCGATGGCCTCTTTCAGGTTTTCTGCGGTGGCACCGACGCCTTTCAGCGCCCGTAGATGGGCATGGGCGTGAATGGTCTCCGCCGCCGCAGCCGCCCGGAATAATTTTGCCGCCTGGGCAAAGCCTTCTTTGTCCGCCTTATTGGCAAAGGCAAGGTATTTTCTGTTCGCCTGCGATTCGCCGGCAAAGGCCTCTTGCAAATTCTCTTCTGTTTTTCCCATGGGTTATCCTTTTTGAGATTTTTTGATTAGGAGCCGTTACGAAATAACATGGCCATTTTTTCAATTTCGTTACGGCTCCTTATGCCGTTCCGCGCATTTCTCTGGCCATGTTATTTTTTTACAACGGCTTAGATATTGTGAGGGTTCAAGTTGGTGGTCAGATTATAGTGAATTTTATGCCGATATTCCAGCATTTTAGTCTTGGTGTTCCGGCAAGATTTTTTCTGAGGAGTTGTTGGAGAGAAATATCTTCATAATTGTTAGACAATTATCCCTGGGTTGGCATGTTTACGGCGCACTATTATTTTTATCAAGGCCTCAGGGAGCGGTCGGGTGATTCTGCATTGTTTTTTGACATATAATCAAACCTAAAGTATACAATTAAATTGTATCATTGGTATGTTACGTGGTTTAACGTGACCCCGTACGTTCACCTCAACAGATCATTTGCCATCTTTATGAACAGTCAGTCGCAGATGCAGGAATTGGATTTCCTCCTGGTCGGTCAGGATAAGGAGGTGCTGGAGCAGGATGCCCGTGTCCTGCAGCAGGCAGGGCATAAAAATATCCGCATTGTTCGCAGCGGCATCGAGGCTCGTCATGTGCTGAAAAACTCGCGGGTGCGTTTTGTTATTACGGATCTGCAGATGCCCTGCATGAACGGTATCGAACTGCTCAGGCTCATCAGGCGAACTCCTGGGCTGTTTGATATTCCGGTGCTGATCATCTCCGATAACCGCCAGAAGGAAACGATTCTTTACGCCATTGATGAAATGGTTGACGGGTATCTGGCCACACCCTACCGGGCGGAGGATCTGCGCCAGTCCATCAATAATATTCATAAAAGAAGAAAACTCACTGCCCTGCAGAATGAGCTCCGTCTGGCACGGCATCTCATCCTCGTCAAAAATTATGAAAAGGCCATTGATAAGGCCAAAGGGGTTCTCGCCCAGGACAAGAACAACAGCGACGCCCTGTTTGTTTTGAGCGAAGGTTACTATTGGCAGCAGGAGCTGGATAAGGCCAAACATTTTCTCAATATGTACCTGAAGGAAAACCCCGCCAGCGGCAAGGGCATGCATCTGCTGAGCAAGGTGTGCCGGCTTGACGGGGCATACGGCGATGCCTTCGGGCTGCTCTTGAAAGCGCACAAGGAGAATCCTCTCAACCTCGATCTGGCCATTGACCTGGGTAAATTTTATCTGGAAATGGATATGGAGGACAAGGCCCGGGAAATTTTTGCTGCAGTGATGTCTGCCGGGCCTACTGATCTGAATCTCATAAAAATGGGCAAGGCCTTTCTGAAAAAGGACAGGCCGGAGGATGCGGCAGCCTATCTTGATGAAACGGTACAACCGCTGCCGGAGACGGCCTTCATTTTCGCCCAGCTGGGCCAGAAGCTGGGCGATGCCGGCAACCTTGAGGCCGCTGTGCGCCAGTTCAGGAAATGTCTGGAGCTGGTCCCTGACCAGCCGGAATATCTGGTGAAGCTTGCCGAGATTTATTTGCAGCAGGGCGATGTTGCCCAGGCCAAGGAGACGCTTGAGCAATGCCTGCGGAGCCATCCCGGCCATGAGCAGGCACGAAAATTTCTGGAGCCGATTGCCAGGGGGGCGGTGTGAGCAGACCGTTGACCCTGTCCGCCCATATTTTTTCAAGTGCGCCTCTCCTGTCTGATATTTCAAGATAATTTTGCCGGTCAGGCCGGATGGGGCTGCATTAAAAAAAAAGGGGGAAGGAGGCGAAGGCGTTGTCAGTCCAGGGATTTGAGCTTCTTCTGGATCATCTGCAGATCATGCCAGGCCCCTTTTTTCAGTTCCTGGGTCTTGAGCAGCAGGGTCGGATGAAAGGTGGGCATGAGAGGGATGCCCTGGAAGTCATGGAATCGTCCCCGCAGGCTGAGCAGAGACTGGGAGGTTTTGAGCATGGCTCTGGCCGGCAAGCTGGCCCATGGTGCAGATGATTTTCGGTTTGATCAGCTCAATCTGCCGGATGAGATAGGGCAGGCAGGCGGATGTTTCCTCAGCGGTCGCGCCACGCTCCGCCGGCGGCGCGCATTTGACGATGTTGGTCAGAAAAATGTCGTCCAGGGAAAGGTTGATAGCTCCGAGCATTTTTTCCAGCAGCTCACGGGGAGCACCGCTGATCGGCCTGCTTGCCGCCTCTTCCTCGGCCCCGGGAGGATTCACAGATGATAAACAGGGCCAGACCCTGCCGGACGGATCCCTCGCCGAAGTTATCTGCCGTGATTTTCCCAGGGGACACTGCTGGCAGCTCTCCAGGGCGTGCTTCAGATCATCAAGGGTTTGCCGGTCTGCTTTGTCCGGTCCGGCAGTGTCGACGGGCTTTGCGGCTGCTGCGGCCGGAGTGGGGAGAAAGGGCTGGGTTTTTCCCTTTGCCGGCGCGGGGTTGAGAAAAGTTTTTAATGCCGGGGATAAGGGGTAGTCGAGTTCGCAATGGCGGTGAAAGGCAAGAAGGTTTCTTGTTGCCTGCAGCAGACTGCTCAAAGAAGAGAGATCATCCTGCATGAATCGCTGCCTTCCATTCGCCCAAAGCCGCGAGGGCCTTTTCCGCCCGCAACTGGCCACGCAGTTTTTTCGGCACCTTCTTGCCATTCTCACTGGCCAGATCGGCAAAGAGGCCGAAGTTGATGTTGGACGGCTGAAAACGGGCGGCATCGCTGTCGGTGAGATGGCGGATGAGGGCGCCGAGCGCCGTCTCGGCCGGTGGGGGAGCGGGTTTGCGGCCCTGCAGCAGGTGCGCGGCGTTGATGCCCGCCAGCAGGCCCATGGCCGTTGATTCCACGTAGCCCTCCACCCCGGTGATCTGCCCGGCCAGCAGGATGTCCGGTCTTGTTTTGAGCTGCAGGGTTGGTTCCAGCACCTTGGGTCCGCAGACAAAGGTATTGCGGTGGATGCTGCCCAGCCGTTCAAACTCCGCCTGCTCCATGCCCGGAATCAGGCGGAAGACCCGCTGCTGCCCGGGATAGGTCAGTTTGGTCTGAAACCCCACCATGTTGTAATGGGTTCCCTCCGCATTTTCCTTTCTGAGCTGGACCACCGCGTACGGGTCGCGGCCGGTGCGGGGATCGGGCAGGCCAACCGGCTTCATGGGGCCGAAGCGCAGGGTGTCCACCCCCCGTTCCAGCATGACCTCAATGGGCAGGCAGCCCTCGAAGTATTTTTTCTCCTCAAAGGGTCTCAGCTTCACCTTGTCAGCCGCCGCAAGCTCCGTGATAAAGGTCAGGTACTGGGCCTTGTCCATGGGGCAGTTGAGATAGTCCCCCGGCCCATCATCATAGCGGGAGGCCTGATAGATGATTTCCCTGTTCAGCGAGTCGGCGGTGACAATCGGAGCAATGGCATCGTAAAAGGCGAGATGTTCGCCGGTGATTTCCTGCAGGGAGCGGGCCAGCCCGTCGGCGGTGAGGGGACCGGTGGCCACAATCGTCAGCGGATGATGTGCATCTGCCCGGGGTATGGTGCTGATTTCCTCGCGGCGGATTTCAATTGCCGGATGGGCTGCGATTTTTTCCGTGATAAAGCGGGCAAACAGAGTGCGGTCAACCGCCAGAGCCTTGCCGGCCGGGACCCTGGTTGCGGCAGCGGCGGCCATGACCAGGGAGTCAAGCTGCCGCATCTCCTCCTTCAGCAGACCGACGGCCGAGAAGAGGTCATCGGAGCGCAATGAGTTGCTGCAGACCAGTTCCGCCAGATCGGCGGAGGAGTGGGCAGGGCTGAAACGCTGGGGTTTCATGTCATAGAGGGTCACCCGGCAGCCGCGTTGCGCCGCCTGCCAGGCTGCCTCGCAGCCGGCCAGCCCTCCGCCGATGATGGTCAGAAAACGATCGTCCATTAAATACAAAGCCCTCTTGCTGCTGATTTCTATAAGATGAATTATGTTCAAAAGAAGGTGGAAAAACAAGTAACTATACATAATTTTGTCTGGTTTGACAGCAAAATAACAGTATGACCATGGCTGGTAAGGGTTTGCGGATTATCTGCGGATTATGGACTGGCTGGGAGATGAAAAAGGCCGGTGTTGTGAGGGGACACCGGCCTTTTTCATGTGCTAAGGAGAAAAAAAGAAGAAAAGTGAGAAAAAACGACCTGGTAAGAAGTTCTCATTCTTACAGTCTTACTAACTATGATTCATTCGTTGCTGGAAAGGTTCCAAAAATAATCAGGAATAAAAAAAACCGGTGATAGGGGGTCACCGGTTTTTTACCACAATAAAAAAAGAGGAGAAAATGAGAAGGAGGGGACAATGAACAAAAAGGGGTATCAAGTCTTATTGTCATATTTATAAAGATTCTTTGTTTGAAAATAGGTTCCAGAAAAAACTGCCGGGCAAAAAAAAACCGGTGATGGGGGGTCACCGGTTTTTTTACCACAACAAAAAAAGAGGAGAAGATGAGAAGAAAGAAACAATAAAGAGTGTCAATTCTTACAGTCTTAATTGATAAGATCCTTTGTTTGAAAATAGGTTCCGAAAAAAAGTGCCGGGCAAAAAAAAACCGGTGATGGGAGGTCACCGGTTTTCACTACAACAAAAAGAGAAGAAAATGAGAAGAATGGAACATGTAAGGAGTGTCAATTCTTACAGTCTTAGTTATTAAGATTCTTTGTTTGAGAATAGGTTCCAGAAAAAAATCTGCCGGGCAAAAAAAAGCCGGTGATGAGGGTCACCGGCTTTCTGTTTCCATTGCTGGAAACAATGAGAAAAATGAAAAGTGAAAAAGTAAGGTAACTGAGGATGTTAACTCTTACATTTTACAATTTATATAACGCTCGCTTTTCCCAAAAGGTTCCATGGAAAAATATTTTTTTCCACAGGTCCCGAATTGGCTGTCTCCTGGAAGTTCCTTAAGCTATTTCTTTTTATTTTGGTTGACAAGAATGGGAGGGTCGAGTAATTAAGAAAGTTATTAATCTTAATTTAAGTTTTAGCATCTTCTTTTCTCGTCAATATTCTCGCCCTACGCTACCTCTTGGCCCCATTTGATGTCGTTGAAGTTTTTGCTGATCACTTAAAGGAGTACAGTATGAAACTTTTTATCGGCAACCTCCCATACAATATGAACGATACGGAACTGAACACCCTCTGCACTCCCTTCGGAAGTGTCGTCAGTGCTAAAGTCATTACTGATCATTTTTCAGGCCAGACAAAAGGCTTTGGCTTTGTTGAGATGTCCAGCCGGCCTGAAGGCCATAAGGTGATGGAAGGGCTCAACGGCACAGAGGTCAGCCATCGTAAATTGATCTGCAACGAAGCCAAGCCGCCAAAGAAGAAAGGTGCACGACGCCGTTAAACCTGCCATTTCCTGGCTCTTTATTCCTGTTTATGCCCCCCAAGGTTTCCTGCTTTTTTTCTACTCTGCATGGCATGTGAGAGGATATTTCTGCCGTTAGTCCACCCCCGGCATGGGGATAGCTATTATTTCCGTACCGGTTTTTCCCTGCCCATAAAAAATAAACCTTTAATGAACAAATTATAACAGTCCGGCCCCGTGGTTCACTGTGCAAAAGATTAGGACCATGGCGGCATTGCTGTTGATTTATAACCAGAAACAAGGAGTTTTAATGAGTTTTACATCATTTCGTTTTCATGAAAAAATAGCCGCAGCGATAAAGGATTGCGGCTATGCAGCACCAACCCCCATTCAACAGCAGGCGATTCCGCCGGTACTTGCCGGTCACGACCTCCTGGGGCTGGCCCAGACAGGCACCGGCAAGACAGCGGCATTTGTGCTGCCTATTCTGCAACGCCTCATGGAGGGCCCCCGTAAAAAGGTTCGGGCCCTGATTGTCGCCCCGACCCGGGAGCTTGCTGAGCAGACCCACGAATATATCGGCAAGATGGCCGGGAAGACGGGCCTTGCCAGTGCCGTTGTTTATGGCGGGGTCGGCAAACAGGGCCAGATCCATCAAATCCGCAATGGGGCGGAAATTATCGTTGCCTGTCCCGGCCGCCTGCTTGATCATCTCGATGCCGGAGCCTTTAACTTAAGCAAACTTGAGATGCTGGTGCTGGATGAGGCGGATCACATGTTTGACAAGGGGTTTCTGCCCGCCATCCGCCGGATATTGAAGTATGTGCCGAAGCAGCGGCAGACCCTTATCTTTTCCGCCACCATGCCTGACGAAATTCGGCATCTGGCACAAAATATCCTGCAATCGCCGGTAACCGTGCAGATCAATCATGACCTGCCGGCGCCCACCATCTCCCATGTGCTTTTCCAGGTGGAACAGCAGGGCAAGACCGCACTGTTGAAAAAGATCATGGAGCAGACCGAGATGGTTTCCGCCCTGATTTTCACCCGGACCAAACACAAGGCAAAGACCCTTGCCCTGCAATTGGAGAAGTTCGGCTGCAGCGTCACCTCGCTGCAGGGAAACCTTTCCCAGCAGAAAAGGCAGCAGGCCCTGGACGGCTTTAAAAGCGGGAAATTTAAAGTAATGGTGGCCACTGATATCGCTGCCCGCGGTATTGATGTGTCAAGGATTTCCCATGTGGTCAACTATGATATGCCTGATACGGCCGAGACCTATACCCACCGCACCGGCCGCACCGGCCGTGCCTGCCGCACAGGCGAGGCCTTCACCTTTGCCGGTCGCGAAGATATGAAGATGATTAATATTATTGAACGGAATTTAGGTAAAAAAATGGCGAGGTCGGCATCAGCGGTTACTGAGAGTGAGTCAATCCCCGCCAACACGGAAATAAGAGAAGAACGGCCGCGTTCGCCGCAGGTCAGAAGAAAAAGCACTCATCTCCCGGCGGCAGGCACGGGAAACCAGCAGAGACGCCGGGCCGTGGCCTTTGATTTTGATGTCCGCAGCCTTTCCCAGGGATCAGGCCGTAAAGATAGACGGACAAACGCGGGTTGATTCGTTCAATCCCTTCCTGTTGATTTTCCGGCAGGGAACAGATGGGCATTCGCAGGGCCGCAGGCGGCGCGAATGCCCATTTTTCGTTTGGAGTCACGCCGCAGCTTCACCAGGGCCTCCGGTCATGCCGTCCCTTGATCAAGCAGGCGGCGGACAACAACGGCCAGTTCTTTTTTCATGACCGGTTTGGTCAAATATTCCCGGATGCCTATGTGTTTCGCCTTTTCGGATGAAACGGTCTGGCTGAAGCCGGTGCATAAAATGATGGGCAGACCGGGCCTGAGTTTGAGTATCTCGTTTGCCAGTTCCGCCCCTGTCATTTTCGGCATGGTCTGATCGGTGATGACCAGGTCGAATTTTCCGGGCTCGGCCTGAAAAATTGCCAGGGCTTCCAGGCTGTCTGTCCTGGAGGTAACCAGATACCCCAGCCCGGTAAGCATCTTTTCAAGCATGACGGCGATCGCCTTGTCGTCATCGACCAGCAGGAGGTGTTCCTGTCTGCCTGGGGAAAGAGTATCTTGCTCGGGGGCTGATTCATCCCGGTTGGCGCCCTTGCCGACAAGCGGCAGGTAGATGGTGAACGAAGTGCCAAGGCCGATTTCGCTGTAAACTCTGATGGCGCCGTGCAGGGAGGTGACGATGCCGTGCACCACCGCAAGCCCCATGCCGGTGCCCTCGGCTTTGCCCTTGGTGGTGAAAAACGGTTCAAAGATGTGCTCCATGGTCTCAGGCGTCATCCCTTCACCCGTATCGCTTATGGTCAGCAGGAGATGGGGACCGGGCTGGAGATTGGGAGTATTCCCGGCAAAGTCCTCATCAATATCGATGATGCGCTGGCCGACTTCCAGCACCCCGCCTTTTTTCATCATCGCATGGCCGGCATTGGTGCACAGGTTCATGAACAGCTGGTGGATTTCGGTGGGATCGGCAATGATCGACGCCTCGGGGTCACGCAGGTCCTGCCGGATCTCAATGGTGGTCGGCAGGGTCGAGCGCAACAGTTTGAGCACCTCCTTGATGATGGAGATGGTGCTTAATGCTGCTTTTTTCCTGCTTTGCCTTGCGGGCAAAGGAGAGGATCTGCTTGACCAGATCCCTGGCCCGGATACCGGCGGTTTTGATCTCTTTAAGCTCCTCCCTGGGAAAGTGACCGCGGGAGATCTCGATTTCGCCGATATCGGCATTGCCCAGAATGGCAAACAGGATGTTGTTGAAATCATGGGCAATGCCCCCGGCCAGGGTGCCGATGGCCTCAAGTTTCTGGGCCTGCCTGAGCTGTGCTTCCAGCTTTTCCTTTTCCTCCTCGGTTTTTTTTCTCTCCGTAACGTCGCGGCTGACGCCGATGAGCCCCAGTATTGTTCCGTCAGGGGTGTGGTATGGGGTTTTCAAGGTATCCAGCAGCACGTGCCTGCCGTCCGGGTAATCAACCCACTCCTCATTGCGTTTCGTCTCTCCGCTGGCCAGCATCTGCCGGTCCTTTTCCCGGAAGAATCCGGCGAGTTCCGGACTGAAGAGATCATGATCCGTTTTGCCGATGATATCAGCCGCATCTCTGCCGGCAAATTCGGCAAAGGCCTTGTTGCAGCCTAAATAGGTGCTTTCATGGTCTTTGAAGAAAATGAGATCGGGGACGGAATCGATTAAGCTTCTCAGCAGGGCATGGGCATTTCTCAGCTCGATTTCCGCCTCTTTGCGTTCAGTGATGTTGATGGCCGTGGCCAGGACGCCGAGGGTCCGGCCACTGGCATCAAGCATTCTGTCCGCATTCCACAGCAGGGTCAGCCGCGTGCCATGGCGGGCGAAGACATCATTTTCAAAGTCTCTGGTGGGAATTCCGCTCATGACCTTGACGATTTCCTGGCCGACAGAGGGTCTCTGATCTTCGGGAATGAACAGTTCCAGGTAATTTTTGCCAAATACCTCATCTCTTGTCCTGCCGAAGAGCTTTTCCGCGGCAGGGTTGAATTCGAGAATGGCAAAATCCGGCGACAGCATGAGAATGATGCTGGCAGCCGTATCAATGATGGCCCGCAGCCGTTCCCTGCTCTCGTGCAGGGCCGCAACCGCCTGATATTTTTCCGTGATGTCATTGCCGGAACAGAGCATGCCGGTGGCTTTGCCTGTCCCGTTGCGCAGGATCGTGCAGCGCCAGGCAATCATTTTCTGTTCGCCGCTTTTGCTGATGATGGTGTTTTCCAGATAATCCGGGAACGGGCCGGTCCCCCTGCCATGGTGTCGGCATAGAGGGCCTGCAGATGCTTGCGCTGCCCATCCTCCAGGACGAAATCACCCCAGTGTCTACCCAGCAGCGCCTGTTCATCATAGCCAAGCATCTCAATGCCTTTTTTATTGATGAGCAGGATCATGCCTCTTTCGTCCAGATGAATCAGCATGACGTTGGCGGTATCCAGATAGCGCTGGGCCTTGTCTCTGGCCCGGCGCAGGGATTCTTCACTGTTCTTGCGTTCGATTCCCAGGGCGATGATATCGGCTATGGCTGCCAGGGATTTGCCGGTTATCTCCGTCAAAGTATGACGGGAAAACATGGCCATGACCCCGATCACCCGGTCTTCGATGAGCAGGGGATGGCCGGCAAAGGACACCAGTCCCTGCTCTCTGGCCCAGTCCTGGTCGGTGATCTGGGGGTCGCCGAGCACCTCATTGGTGAGATGGGGGGACTTCTGCAGGGCGATCAAGCCTATTTTATTTTCTGCACTGATGGGCATGTTGCTGCGCGCCCCGACCACATGGGTGTAAAGACCGGCGCTGGCCCGCAGCTCCAGGATATTTTTTTCGCTGTTCACGGTCCAGATCCGGGCGAAGGCGGCATCAAGAAAGTGAACCATGGCCTCGGCGCACTGCTGCAGGATTTCCTGCAGGGTTTGTTCCTTGGTCAGGATCAAGCCGATTTCCGAACTCAGGGAGAGCAGCCGCACCTGCTCGGCCAGGGCATTCTCGGCCTGTTTGCGGGCGGTGATATCGAGAATGACCCCCACCAGTCCGCCGACGGAACCGTCTATCCTGCGGAAGGTGGCCTTGTAGAAGATCACGTCGTGGACTTGCCCATCTGGTGTCGGACAAAGCGGACTCGTATTCCTGTTTGCCGGGTTGCTGCAGCAGGGCCAGGTCCATCCGGTGGTAGGTGTCCGCCATTTCTTGCGGGGCAATATCAAAGACGGTCTTATCGACAAATTCCTCGGCATTGATGCCGTAGAATTCTTCATAGGCGGTGTTGCAGCCGATAAAGATCCCTTTGTCATCCTTGTAGAATATCGGGCTGGGGATGGAATTCATCAGCTCCTGCAGGAAATGCAGCTGTTCCATCAGGGCGTTTTCCGCCTGGCGGCGTTTGCTGATCTGGTGATGGAGTTCGATGATCTTTTCTTCCAGTTCCTCGGCATGCCGGCTGACCAGCATTTCGCGCTCCTTATAGAAATCAATGCGCTGTCGTAGTTCCTCCGGTGAAAGTTTCAGATCGGCCAGTATTTCACCATAGGACTTCTGCAGCTGCAGGGTCTCATCCGGGGCAAAAATCCTCTGCAGCTGGAAGGCCTTGTGGGAGGTGGCGCTGCCGATGGAGCCGGCGAGACTCTTTTCCAGCTCCGTGCAGATGTCGGCCAATTCGATGACTGAAATGTACTCTTTGCCTTTTGTCCCTGTTCTGGCCAGGCAACTGCTTATGATGTGGCTGGTTTTTGCAGGAGGGAAATATTCATTTAACAGATCCTCCAGCAGTATTTTTTTGGCCGGCAGATGCACGGTCATGGCAGGGGCTGCTGCAAGACCTGCGGCAGGGAGCGCGGGGCTGAAGATATCGGTGAATTCCGCTGATGATTTTTTCTCCTGATCGCTCGCCTCATGAAAAAATGAGCCGAGGACATAAAAGCCGATGTTAAAGAGCATGGTCCACACCACGGCGTGGCTGATGGGTTCCAGTTGCGTGATGCCGAAAAGATGCACGGGATTGAGAAAGCCGATGCCGCCGGGGCCGTCAAGGAGGAGATCGGCCGGCAGGATGCCGCTTCTGGTAAGCAGAGGGATAATGAGGGTATAAAACCAGACCAGGCAACCGGCGCAGAGCCCCAGCAGGGCGCCGACATGGTTGCCCCGCCGCCAGTAGATCCCTCCCAGCATGACCGGGGTAAACTGCAGGACGGCGACAAAGGAGATGATCCCCATGCTGACCAGGGAGTAATGCTCGCCGGCAATGGTTTCAAACCAGTAGCCGGCCGTGATGATCAGGGCCACCGTGGCCCATCTCACTTTGAGCAGATACCGGCGTAAAAAGGCCAACCCCGGGAACCAGACGAGCAGAGGGAGCAGGAGATGATTGCTGATCATGGTGGCCAGGGTCATGGAGCTGATCATGATCATGCTGGTGCCGGCGGACAAACCTCCGATGAAAACCAGCAGAGCAAGCCAATGTCTGTTGTAGTGCAGGGGAATGTCGAGAACAAAGGTGTCGGCATGCTCCAGCGGCAGGCCGATGAGCAGTCCGCCTGCGGCAATGGGCAAGACAAAGAGATTGATGAGAATAAGATACAGCGGAAAAAGCCACATGGCCGTGCGGATATGCTTTTCGTTTGAGTTCTCCACCACGGCGACATGAAACTGGCGGGGCAGAAACATGAAGGCGGACATGGCGAGAAAGAGATAGCTGCACACCGTGACAAAGGGGATGGTGGTGGGCGTGCCCAGAAAGGACTGTTCCGGCAGGGCAGTGGTTGCCAGGCGCTGGAAGATATCGGTAAAGCCGTTGAAAACGAAAAAGGTGACAAACACCCCGGCCGCCAGAAAGGCCACCAGCTTTACCAGGGATTCGGCGGCAACCGCCGCAACAATTCCCTGGTGCCGTTCCGTGGCGTCCAGCCGTCGCACCCCGAAAACAATGGTGAAAAAAATCATCAGGCAGACGATAATCACCCCCAGATTGTTTTCAATAAAGGTCGAAGTTCCGGGGTCATGGCTGGTGATGCGGCCAAAGGTGGCGATCACCGCCTTTAACTGCACGGCAATATAGGGCACGGCGCCTATCAGGGCGACCAGGCTGGCGATGGCCGCCACCGTCTCGGATTTTCCATAGCGGGCGCCGAGAAAGTCGGCGATACTGGTGATGCGGTAGGTCTCCTTGAGCCGCACCAGTTTGCGGAGGACCTGCCACCAGAAAATGAGGACCATGGTGGGCCCCAGCGAGATGGTGAGAAAGAGCATGCCCGAGGTGGTGGCCACGCCGACGCTGCCGTAATAAGTCCAGGTGGTGCAATATACTGCCAGGGCCAGGGAGTAAACCACGGGATTGTGGGCCAGGTTCACCCCGGCGCTGGCCTTTTTCTCCACCCATTGCGCCAGCAGAAACAGCAGCCCCACATAGACCAGGATGGCAAAGAGTATGTTCGCGGGACTGAGCAAGGTCATGGAATCATTTTATCGCTGTCATCTTTGCGGTTATCCGGTTTTCCCGCATCCGCCCTGTTCATGAAAAAGAGCAGCAGGCAGATGAAGGCCCAGGCGAGAAACAGGTAGATAAAGGTTGCTGCGATGCCTGTCTTGTCCGTATTCCTTTGAAACGGGGTGACAAAGAGAAAGAGGCTGAAAAAAAAGAGTAAAAAAGGGAATTCCGGTTGCCGTAAGATAAATCGCATTTTTTTTCTGAGCATTTTTTCGACCCTGTGCGGCAAAAGAAGATCAGTAATAGCCGTCCCTGTCTTTAATTTTTTTTGCGATGATTTATTTGCGTACCCGGTAATAAATGCCTTTGTTGTGCTCCAGCATGTCATATTCGTTGCTGTAGAGACTGATGGATTCCGAGGAACCGAGGAAGAGAATGCCCCCCTTGGTGAGAATCCCGGCATACTTGGCAAAGAGTTCCCGTTTGAATTTTTCCGAAAAGTAGATGGCCACGTTGCGGCAGAAAATGAGGTCAAAGGAGCCGAGTCTGCTAAAGGAGTCCTGCAGATTGAATTTTTCAAATTTGACCATTTCCTTCACCTCAGGGGCAACGTGCCACAGCCGGCCCTCATCGCTGAAATAGCGGGCCCGGTAGTCCGGCGGCAGGCCCCGGTTCACGGCAATCTTGTCATAACAGCCGCTTCTGGCCTGGCTGAGAACGGAGTCGGAGATATCGGAGGCCGTGATGTCGATCATGCCGCGTTTCAGCTGGTTGTTGGTCCGTATGGCCTCAAGAAAGAGGATGGCCAGGGAATAGGGCTCCTGTCCGGTGGAGCAGGCCGACGACCAGACCCGGATGGTTCTTCTCTTGCCGGCGGCGATCTCCTGGCAGTATGCCGGCAACAGGATTTCCCTGAAGATGGTGAAGGGATGCATATCCCGGAACCAGAGGGTTTCATTGGTGGTCATCTGATCGATGATCCGGTCCCGCAGGGCGGGAGGGCAGCTGTTTTTAAATTTCTGATAGAATTCGCCGAAGGAGGAGCATCTGTTGTCAGCCACCAGCCCGCCCAGGCGGTTTTCTATGAGATACGTCTTCCGGTCATCGACGCTGATGCCGCTGATCTCTTCCACCCACCTGCGGATCAGGGCAAATTCTTCAGGCTGCAGTTTGATATCCATTGAAAAGCGCCTGGTTAGATCTTGAAAGGAGTGAGTTTGGTCATGAGGGTCTCGATCGCTGCGGCATCGGCTTTGCTGTCAAGCTGCTCCAGGATGGCAATCGCCTCGTTGATGGCCGTCTGCATCAGCTGCAGGCGTTTTTCCAGGGCGTGGGTTTCCCGTGCCCGCCTGTTCCTCCACCGTTTCCTTGACCTGCCGGTATTCCTCAATCTCCTGAATTCTGAGCTGGTATTCCCTGATTTTATTGATTTTTTCAATAAGCAGCAGGATGTTGATCGGCTTTTCGATAAAGTCCCTGGCGCCCAGCCGCATGGCCTCCACGGCCGAGTCGACAGAACCGAAGCCGGTGACAATGATCACCTCCGTGGTCAGATCGACCTTCTTGACATAACGGAGCACATCGATACCTGATATCTCATGCATCTGCAAGTCGGAAATGATAACGTCATAGTGTGCTTTTTCAACAGCGGCAATAGCCTCCTCGCCCGAGTTGACCACCGAGATCTCGTCGTCCGGCAGGATCTTGCGCAGTCCCTGGTACACGGTGCGGGCATTGGCATCATCATCGACGCAGAGAACCTTCATAGTTCATTCCTCCTCAAATGGACAATTTCATTGATCCGCCCGGCAAGTTTTTCAAGATCGACGGATTCATCAGACAGACCGGCATCATCAACGGCCTTGGGCATGCCGTAAACGACACAGCTTTCCTCCGACTGGGAAAGCGCGTAACAGTTTTTTGTTTTGAGTTGCCGCATGCCCCGCATGCCGTCGTTGCCCATGCCGGTCATGATCACGGCCAGCACCGCGCCTTCCCCGTAGCAGTCGGCCAGGGAGCGGAAGAGGAAATCCACCGCCGGACGGCAGCTGTTTTCCTTGGGCCCGTCATCAAGGCCGATCACCACCTTTTTGCCCTCTCTGCGGACCAGCATGTGCCGTCCGCCCGGGGCCAGCAGGACGGTCCCCGGGACAACCGGGTCGCCTTCCTGCGCCTCTTTGACCCGCAGTTGGGATTTGCGGTCAAGGTCCCTGGCCAGGGTGGCGGTAAATTCCACCGGCATGTGCAGGACGATGAGCACCGGCAGGGGGAAATTGCCGGGCAGGGCCGGGATCAGCTGCATGAGGGCATTGGGACCGCCGGTTGAGATGCCCACGGCAACCACCTCAAGGCTGCCGGGAGGTAGTGCGGGTGCTGCTTTCCGGGAGGAGGAGCCGGGGGGCGGCTGTTTTTCCCGGGGCAGTCTCTCCGGGCGCACAATATGCTGCGGCTGCCTGGTCAGACTTCTGGTCGTCAGCAGGCGAAACAGCGGCAGCAGAGCGCTGCGCAGCTGCTGCAGTGCCTGCTCATCCTCCGCTTTCTCCGGTTTTTCGACAAAGGCCATGGCCCCCTTTTCCATGGCGCGGATGGTGGCATGGCTGTTCTGGCTTGTTGATCCGCCGACGATGATGACCTCGACCCGGGCAAAATCGCGCTGGATATGGTCGAGAAAGTCTGCGTCATTTGTTTCGCTGTCGAGCAGGACCACCTCAAAGGGCAGCTGGCGGAGTTTACGCAGGGCCAGCGAGGCGGAAGGCGCGGTTCCCGCCACCTCCACGCCGGCAATGCCGGCCAGGGCCGCGGCCATGAGTTTACGAAAACCCACCGTTTTGTCGACAACGAGAACCTTCATCTGTCACCCGGTCCGGCCTGCCATCCTCACACCTTGAACTGGTTGACGATTTTCTGCAGCTGATCAGCCATCCTGGCCAGTTCCGCGGCGCTGGCATTGGTCTCGGTGGCGCCGGCGGCGGTGTTCTGGGTGGCCTTGCTGATGTCCAGAATATTCGAGGTGATCTCATTGGCCGCCGTGGAAGCGGACTGGACGTTGCTGGCGATCTCGCTGGCCCCCTTGGAGGAATTGCCGACACTCATGGCTATCTCGTCGATGGTGGCCGACTGCTGCTCCACCGCGCTGGCAATGGTATGGGAGATGGTGTTGATTTCGGCAATGATCTGCACGATGGTGTCGATGGACGATACCGCATTGGCCGTATTATCCCGCATGCCCTCGATCTGGGCGCCGATTTCCTCGGTGGCCACCGCCGTCTGCTTGGCCAGCTCCTTGACCTCGTTGGCGACCACGGCAAAGCCCTTGCCCGCCTCCCCGGCCGAAGCCGCCTCGATGGTGGCGTTCAAGGCCAGCAGATTGGTCTGGTCGGCAATATCGTTGATCGTGTCAAGCACCTTGGCGATCTCAATGGAGGAGCTGTTTAAGCGTTTCATGATCTCGTTGGCGTCACTGGCCTTTTCGTCGGCATTGGCGGCAACCCTGGAGGCCTGGGTGCAGTTTTTCGATACCTCGCTGAGCGAAGCGCTCATCTCCTCGATGGCGGTGCCCACCGTGCTGACCGAGGTTGACATCTCCTCGGCCGCCGTGGCCATGTTGTTCATGTTGGCGGACAACTCCTCCGCGGCCGTGGCCACGGTGGACGCCTGGGTGCTCATCTCCTCGGCGCTGGCCGCCATCTCGGTGGAGGTGGAGGACAGTTCCTCGGAGGCGCCGGAAAGGGTGGTGGTGGATGCGGCGATATTTCTGATCATCTCCTGCAGTTTCTGGACAAAGAGGTTGAAATACTCGGCCAGGTTGCCCACCTCGTCCCTGGAGCTGACCTCGATCCTCTTGGTGAGATCACCCTCGCCCTGGGCGATGTCCTTGAGCATGCCCACGGTCTTGTCAATGGGTTTCGAGATGGAGTTGGCCACAAACCACAGGGCCAGCAGCGACAGGACCAGGGCGGCAAGCACCGTGCCGCTGATGCGCAGCAGCATGGCCTTCAGCTGGCCATTGACCGCATCCTCCATCTCCGCCACCCGTGCGTCGATCTCGTGCATCCAGACGCCGGTGCCAACCACCCAGTTGAGCGGTTTGAACAGCCGGGCATAGCTCAGCTTGGGCTGGTTCTCGGTCTGGCCGTCCTTGTTCTGCCGGGGCCAGATATAATCCACGTAGCCGTCGCCGTTCTGGACGCTGAGATCCACCATGGCCTTCATCAGATTTTCATTGCGGCCAAAGGCCTGATTGTATTTCGGGTCGTTCATGATCTTTCCTTCCAGGGAAGGATCCTTGGGGTGCATGACCATGACCGGATAGGGGGTGGTGGTGTCCAGGATGAAAAAGTAGTTCTCACCATTGTCATAACGCATGTTTCTCACATCGTTTTTGGCCTTGTCAATGGCATCGTGCATGGCCTCGTCCACATAGATGCCGGTGCCCAGGAGCCAGTTCCACTCCTTGATGAGACGGACATAGGAGAGCTTGAGCTGTTCCTCGGTCAGGCCGTCCTTGTTGGGGCGGGGCCAGGTGTAATCGACAAAGCCCTCGCCGTTTGCGGCGCAGGCATCCGCCATGGCCTTGAACAGATTTTCCTTGCGGCCCAGGGCCCGGTTGTATTTGGGGTCATCCATCGTCTTGCCATCCAGGGAGGGATCGGTGGGATGCATGATGATGGCGGGATAGGGCCTGGTGGTGTCGGTGATGAAAACATAGCCCGCGCCGTGGTCATAACGGATCTGGCGGATTTCATCGGCGGCCCACTGCTGGGCCCTGGCCAGGGTGAATTCGCCTTTGGCCACCCGGCTCATGGCCTCTCTGATCTTGCCCTCGGCGATATCGATGGTATTGGTCAGCTGCCGGCCGTAACGCTTGCCGAGATAGGCAGGGTCGGTGGCGCTGGTGTAGTTGGACTCAATGGTGGTATAGGCGATGTCGATATAGTTTTTGAGCATGGGCCTTCACCTTTTCCGTTTCCTTGACCCGGAAGACCTCGATCTCCTTCTGGGCATTGCTTCTGATATTCTGGATGACGATGGCTGAGGTCAGAAGCATGGCCAGGAGCAGAAGAACACCGCTGCTGATAATGATTTTCCACCGTATTTTCAGATTTTTGAACATGAGAAAGGCCTCCTTTTTCATTTTCCTTCGGCAGCAGTGTCGCCTATGGAGATACATCCAGGGATAGAACCAGCCATGGATGAATTTACACGATATTTTTTTCGCAGCCGAGCGTCTCGCCGATTTTCGGGATGACCAGCAGATCGGTTTCCCGCTGGATGACGCCGCTCAGGTACCTGCCTTCGATGTTGGCGAAATTGGCCGGCGGCGGCTGGATTTCCCTGTCGTCCACCGTGATCATGTCACCGATCCGGTCGACCAAAAGACCCACCATTTCACTGGTTGTATCCTCCTCGATGTCGGCGGACTGGGGCAGCAGGGCAAGCTCCGCCGTGGTCTTGAGCACGATGCAGCGGGAGCGGGGGGTGGGCTGGCGCGCCGCAAAGCCCAGGCGGACGCCGATGTCGATCACCGTAATGATCTGGCCCCGCAGATTGAGCAGGCCGCGGATAAAAACCGGGGCCCCGGCCACCTCGCTGATCTCCAGTTGCCGGTTGATCTCTTTGACCAGCAGGATATCAATGCCGCAGTGCATCTCGTCGATGTAGAAGGTGGTAAACTGTTTTTCCATATCTCTAATTTCCTGTGGCCGGCGGCCGGTGGTTACCTGCCGCTGGCCGGAACCGCGGGCCGGTCGGATCTGGCGGACATGACCTCGCCGATGGTCTGCAGCAGATGTTCCCTGTTCAGTTTGGTTTCATAGGCGTTAACACCTGCGGCGAGAATGCGGGTCCGGTCGCTTTCCCCCATGAGAGAGGTGAGGGCAATGATCGGCATATGCCTGAAGGCGGCCGCATCCCTGACCCGTTCGGTCAGTTCGATGCCGTCAAGGCCCGGCATGACGATATCGGTAACCAGCAGGTCATAACCGCCCTGTCCCAGCATTCCCCAGGCCTCCATGCCGTCTTTGGCCACTGCGACCTCGCAGCCCACGCTTTCCAGATAGTTCTGGATCACGGTGCGGAAAAAGCCGGTATCTTCGGCCAGCAGCACCCTGAGGCCGCGCAGATCGCCATGTTCGACCTCGGCCCTGGCCCGGGACGGGTCCGCAGCCTCAAAAAGGCTGTAGATGTTGAGCACCACGATCAGCCCCTCTGCCAGGGACAGGGAGCCGATGATGCCGGGGCCCCGGATCGTTTTGGGGTTGATCTCCTCGCTGGTGGCAATGATGTCCACGATCCTGCTGGCGACGATGCCCAGGGGATCGGTCACCAGTTTCGGGATGATCACATAAAAGGTCTCCGGAGTCGCGGCCGGCACCTGCACCGGCAGGAAGTGATGCAGACGGAGGATGCGCATGGAGGAGCCTTCATGGGTGATGTACTCCAGGTCGCCGATCTGTTTGATGGCCGAGGAACTGATCTTTTCGATGCGCGCCACCATGGCCAGGTTGACGGCAAACAGTTCGCTGGTGCCGTTGCGAAACAGCAGCAGGGACTGGGCCTCCCGCATGGTCTCCCGCTGGTAGCGTTCCGCCTGCAGAGCCCCCTCTTTTTTCAGGGTGTCGGCGAACCTGAGCCCGGCTGCCTCGGCAAGGCCTGCGGCATCGAGGATCATCGCCACCCGGCCGTCACCCATGATGGTGGCGCCGCAGTAGAAGGGACAATTGCTGAAATAGGATGACAGCGGTTTGACCACGATCTCCTCGTTGTCGAAAAGCCGTTCAACGATGAGGCCGTAACGGTCCGTGCCCAGCTTGAGCACCAGGATGTTGAGGGCGTTGGCCGACCTCACCCGGCGGGTCGGCAATTCCCGCCTGTCCAGCAGCTCCTTTTCGGTCTCGGACGGGTTTTCACCGCCGCGGTCAGCGGTGATCCCCCGCCGGTCGAGGATGCCCTGGCGCTTATCCGGACGGCGCACTCCCTTGCTGTCCACAAAGGTGCGTTCCATGCCCAGGGTTTCGTCAAGCCGGATCAGGGGCAGCAGTTTGTTGCGCAGGCGGAGCACGGGTTTATGCTGGATTTCCTCTATTTTTGCGTCTATATCCCTGGCCCTGATGCGGACCAGTTCCTCCATGTTGACCTGGGGCACGGCAAAGGTGCGGCCTCCGGCGCTGATGATCAGCGAAGGAATGATGGCTAGAGTCAGGGGCAGCTTGAGATTGATGCGGGTGCCCTTGCCGGGGGTGGAGTCTATCACCACCTCGCCGCCCAGTTTTTCGATGTTGGTGCGCACCACGTCCATGCCCACGCCCCGGCCGGATACATCGCTTACCACCTTGGCGGTGGACAGCCCGGGGGTGAGGATGAGCGCCATGGCCTCCTGCCGGGTCAGCATGGCCGATTCTTCCCTGGTGATGCAGCCGGTGGAGATCGCCTTTTCCACAATGCGCTCCAGATCAAGGCCGGCCCCGTCATCGATGATATCGATGTTGACCATGCCCGCCTCATGGTGGGCCCGCAGGAGAATTTTGCCGAACGAGGTTTTGCCCGCGCTCATGCGGACAGCTGGGGTCTCGATGCCATGGTCCGCGCAGTTGCGGATCAGATGGGTCAAGGGGTCGCCCAGGGTCTCGATGACCGATTTATCCAGCTCCACCTCGCTGCCTTCCACGGTCAGCTGGATCTCCTTGCCCAGTTTTTTGGCCATGTCGCGGATGATGCGGGGAAACTTGGAAAACACCGCATCAATGGGCTGCATGCGGGTGTTCATGATGTTGTTCTGCAGCTTGCTGGTGACCAGATCGACATTCTGCATGAGTCCGGAAATGCCGGGCATATCAATGAGATTGAAGCCCAGTGAGTAGCGGAAGTTGCCCAGGATCTGGCCGAACTCCCGATCCACCGTGGCCAGCAGGCGATCATTTTTCTTGGTTTCGTCCTTGAGGCGCGGGTCGCTTTGAATGGAGCTGTGCAGCACCTTGCGGGAGTTGGCCAGTCCCGCTTCAAAACGTTTCAGGGCGGCGGTGGAGGCCAGGGCGCTGGAGATCTTGCGGTTCAGTGCCTGTTTGATCTGGTTTCTGCCCAGCACCAGTTCCCCGGCCAGGGCCATCAGGTTGTTGAGCAGACTGACCTTGACGCGAATGGTTTCAGCCTTTTCCTGTTTTTTGGTTTTGCGCAGTACGGCGGCGGTCTCTCCGCTCTCCGGCGGCAGCCCGGCTGATGATTCCTGTTCCTTTTTACCGTGGAGGGTGATGCTTGCCGTAACACACTGACTGCCGGCAATGCCGATGGTTCTGGCAAGAAAATCGTGATCCAGCACCGTGGCATACAGGATGGTCAGGGCTGCCGGCTGCTGCTCCTCGCCGGTCAAGGCCGCGATATCAGCCTGGGGCGGATCGGCGGCAATGATGTCGCCTAGCTCGGTCAGGGAGGTGAGCAGCTGCGCGCCGTTGCGCTGCCGGTCTCCCAGGTCTGCCGGGCAGAGGATGGAGAGGTGATAGAGATGCTGGCCGTTGCGCATGCGGCCGCAGATCTGCTCGGCAGTGAGGCCGAAACGGTCCACCGAGTCGGCGGCAGGACCCAACTGCCCGTTTTTTTCCTGCAACCGGGGGGGCGGGAAGATCACCGCCCTGCAGCAGCTGCAGCAGACGGTCGCATTCCGCCTCGATGGAGCAGGTCTCGGATGCATTGACGTCATCAAGCATGGTGCGCAGCTTATCCACCCCAACGAGCAGAGCGTCGGTCATGGCCGGGGTGATGGCCATTTTGCCGTCGCGCACCTGCATGAGCACGCTTTCCATGGCGTGGCTGAGTCCCTGGATGTTTTTCAGGCCGTAGAAGCCGAAACCTCCCTTGATGCTGTGGATAGCGCGGAAAATGGTGTTGATGATTTCCGGGGAGACCTGGCCGCCCTCCTTTTCAAGGGCCAGGAGATTGGGCTCTATATTCTCGAGATGCTCCTTTGATTCAATAATCAACTCATCCAGTATGGCATCATCGGCTGCTGACATGTTTATCCTTTTGAGAAGAGAACTCGGCAAATACCCAACGAAACAGGCGGCGCAAAAAAAGATCAAGTAGCGGAAAGGCCAAACGGTTCGGTGATAAGGACAGGCTATATCAGGCTGCCTTATTATAGAAATAGTCTATGATATTTCGGGAAGTAATGTCAAAAAGTATTTCTTCTGGAAATTATGGTTAAAACAGCAGGTTATGAAAGCTTTTTCCCGTGCGGGCAAGGGCGGGGCGCACCACGCTGTGTCAGCGCGGAGGATTACAGGCGTGCCGCGAGATGCAGGCTGGGTTCTGCAGGTGGTGAAATAATTGACGGCGGATCCTCGACTGCATCCTTTTGCGGAGTTGTCATGCAGATAAGAAAGACGTCCACCAGCTGCGGGTCGAACTGATGGCCTTTTTCCGCGGCGATCTGCTGCAGGGCCTCGGATCGGGTCATTTTCGTCCTGAACCGTCTGCTGGTGGTCATGGCGTCAAAGGCGTCGGCAATGGCCAGTATTTTGGCGCCCAGCGGGATCTCGTTTGCCTTCAGGCCATGGGGATAACCCAGACCGTCATAACGTTCATGATGGTGGAGGATGAGAGGGATCTCCCTGGCCAGCAGGCTGATGTTCTTGATGATATTGACCGCAATCACCGGATGCTTTTTCATTATTTCATACTCAGCGCCGGACAGGGAGCCCTTTTTGACCAGCAACCGCTCATCAATGCCGATTTTGCCCAGATCGTGCAGCAATGCGGCGTTTTTCACGGTGTCAATCTCCTGCTTTCTGAGCCCCAGGGCCTCGGCCAGGAGAATGGCATAGCGGGCGACATTCTGGGAATGGCGGAAGGTATAATGGTCCTTGGCATCAATGGCTTTGAGCAGGGCATTGGCTGATTCCACGTAACTCGACTTCACCTGCTGGTAGATATCGGTAAACTGTTTTTTCAGCTGGTTGACGCTGCCGTTGTCAATGATTTCTTCCGGTTCGTCGTTTCTTTCCGTCCAGGTGCGGACCAGGTTTCTGCCGGAGTTCTTGGCCAGATAGAGGACCTGGTCGGCCCGGCTGATCATCTCGCTCCAGGCCTGCATGTCGCAGCGGTAATCGGCAAGCCCGATACTCACGGTGATCCTGGCGCTGTTTTCGCCGTCGGCAAAGACGTGCTCGGCGATGGTGCTGTGCAGGCGGAGAACGTATTCCATGGCCTCTTCCAGGGGCAGGGGGATGAGGACGATGAATTCCTCCCCGCCGTATCTGCCGCAGATGTCCGAGGATCTGGCCGTTTTCTTCAGCAGGGCGCCCAGCTTTTTGAGCACGAAGTCGCCGAACTGATGGCCATAGGTGTCATTGAACAGCTTGAAATTATCGATATCGATCAGGACGCAGGAGAGCCCGCTGTTGTACCGCTTGGCCCGGTTGAACTCGGAACTGCAGCGCTCCATCATGAACCGGTGATTATACAGGGAGGTCAAGCCGTCGGTGTAGGACAACTGGGCGAGTTCCAGGTTGCTGACGGTGAGTTCAGCGATCTGCTGCCGGCTGCCCTGCAGCAACACCGTTAATTGATCGATGATCTGTTCCTGGGCGATTTCTCTGGCGGTGCGTGATCTGTTTTGCCTTTTCAGATGCGCAATCTCGGCCAGCAGCAGATCAAAGTCAGCTTGATGATTCATGAACCCCTCCCGGGTAAAAAAAGTTCACTCTGGCCTGAGATGGGCGGCAACCTTTGCCGCTGCTCCGGCAAGGTTGCCGTCCCACCTGCGGCAGCCCGGCTGTCTCATGAAGAAATCCGCGGCTTTCCGTCCCCGCCCTGGGGCAGGGTTGGCCTTTTCACAGGTGTGGAATGGTCTTGTTGATTTTTTTAATACAGGAATTATGCCATACTTTTCTTCAGATTTTTAGGAAAATCTTTTTAAGAAAGATGGGAGAGATAGGGATGATTTGCTAAAAATTATTATTAAAACTGGATTTGTCCGGGTTAGGTATTACACCCTTTTTTGCCCGCCTGGCCTGCTTTTATGGGTGATATGGCGCAAAGTCTGTTTGCGGAGCTTATTAAAAAAAATTATGAGAGATGATAGTCACTGCCAGTTTTTAATCATTGCCAGGCTACATCTTCATGGAGTAAAAAAAAATCAAGGAGTTTCTTTAGGGAATCCTGTCTTGAGATGGTAACCAGCGGTTCACTGGGTAATTAAGAATGTGTGCGGTTTTGAGCCGCTCCGCAACGGTCTTGTTTTGGGGGAAAAACGGTTGCCTTTTTCTTCCAAATTCACATTGACAAAGGCTGCCCCAGCGTTGTAGTGCTCTGTATAGAGGTTGATTACGGGCCTGGAGGGATGTTGGGGACTGGGTGTTTTACAAACGGAATTTATCCATAAAAAAACAGCAGGAAGGAGGTAGCGTATGAATGATAGTGTGTACAAGGTCATCGAACTGGTCGGCACCAGCAGTGTTTCCTGGGAAGAGGCAGCCAAAAACGCGGTGGAGACCGCCACGAAGAGTTTACGGGATTTACGGGTCGCCGAGGTGACGAAGATGGATTTGAAGATCGACAATGGGAAGGTGGTTGCATACCGGACCAGAGTGGCGCTCTCGTTCAAGTACAATAAAGAGTAAGAGCGGGCCAGGAAGATAACTAATCGTTTTTTCAGCACATAACGGGGCAGCCCGGGTTGTGCATTCGCTGGCCAGTCAAATGCCGGGGATAAGGATTTACCTCACCCGCAGCGGCACAGCGAACAAGGAACGTCTCCCGGCGACGGGGCGGGCCATGCCCGCTCCACGCCACTTTCATTACAGGACATTGTACGCAACCTCTCCGGGTAAGTCCGATTCGACCCCGCTGCTTACTTTATAAATAACGCGGTATTTTTTGTGAATGATTTGCCTGTAGTTTGTGCCGAAAAAGATGTTTTCCGCTATCAAGGCAAAACGTTCTGGCATTGTGTCGAGACTGTAAATTTTCTGCTCTAATTCGAGAATGAAATTGTGAGCATTATTAATGCCGTCTTCAGCGATATAAAAGAAAATATGTTCAAGGTCTTTTTGGGCATTGAACGTTAACTTTATTTTATATTTCTTTGCCACGTTTGAACTCCTGGAAAAATTCTTTAGCGTCGGTAAACCTCCCTTCCTTTACATCTTCTTCTGCGGGGGCGAGCAGTTTTAATAAATTGAATGCATTAGTTATTTTTTCATACTCTTTGGCATCAACAAGGACAGCCTCGGCTTTGCCATTAACAGTTAATATGACAGGCCGTTTAGTTTTATGAATTTGGTCTAGGACAGCGTTTGTGTTCCGTTTTAAATCTGTTATGGATCTGATGTCTTCGGTTATGCTGATTGGCATCTTTGCACCTCTTACAAGTTGTATGATTTTTATTTGATGCCATTATATTTGTTGCGAATATTATTTTGCGCGCTAACGAAAAACTAAGCCGCGCCGTGGAAGCATAGGGCCAGGTCTTGAAAAATCACTTTCTTATATAGGAAGACCTGTCCCTCAATTCCCGCCGAATCCTCGCCGGTGCTCAGCCGCGAATCGTACATCGTATGGTGCGCGCAAATGTATGTTTTTTTGCGGCATAGCATGCGGCCCCGCATGGGGGGTGAATTTAAATATGGCGTCGCCGGAACTTGGCGGAACTGTTTGGTTGGCCGCTCCTGTCTCAAATATCGAGGGCAAAACGGATTGCACGCCCGACATCAATCATCTTTGACGGAGGCAAGGATGTGATCAATGGTCCGATTTTTGCCTTTGAAACAGTCTGCAAGTGGTCACAATTGACAGCGCAATCCTGGGGCATGCCGTCGGCTTTCGAGAGAAACACCTCTGACGGTATATTGCGGACCGTAGTTGTGATGGGAGCGATAGTTACCTCACCAAGATATTCCAACACGGAATCTCGTGTCAGGATAAGAACCGGCCGTTTTTTATCTGGCGGTACGAACTTATACCAACGTATTTCGCCGTGTTTCATTCGTCACCCCAGGCCTGCTCGGTTTCCCAAACCGAAAACTCATCGGCAGCAACCGGGTGTCGTTCATACCCCCGGCGATGCTTGTGCTCCAGTTGCTCAAGATTATAACGGGCAAGCGCGTCACGAAGCGCCTTTCTTGCGAAAGCAGAGCGGCTCGTGCTGAGTTCCTTTGAAACGCGGTCGACCGCTTTGACCAAGATCATCATCAAGGGTCATCTGGATGGTTCTCATGTCACACCTCCATAATGTGGTATTTTATAGCTATACTAATCCACATTGCGGACCATGTCAAATGAAGCTATTTGGCCAACGATAAAGTCTCCGGTACACTGCTGAAACCTCGTCCATTCCGTGCGATAAATCTATTTTTTCAAGGCATTACCATGGACTTGTGATAACATATCAAAGATAAAGATTTGACCCTCACTCGCACTCTCACTCGCACTCACTCGCAGGGGCCTCGTGCAGGGGTAAAAGTGTGGTTGTCAGTCATCGCTTCAAAGGATCTTTAAGGGGGATGGATCCGTCTGGCGTCCTGGAATTTCGTCCTTTTTTTGGTTGCAGACGCTCCTGTTCCTTGATAATGAAACATGATTCACTGCCATAGGTCAGGATGCTTCGAGCTGTATTTCCTAAGGGACCCTTCAACCAATGAGATGACCAGATGCACCGGCATATCTTTATTTCCCACTCCACTAAAAACGACGACACCGTCAAAAAACTGCGCGAGATCCTGGAACTCCACGGCACACTCGCCTGGGTGGATTCCCGTGAGCTGACCGGCGGCGATGATCTGGAAAAACGCATCGAGACCAGCATCCGCACGGCCCGCCATTTTCTGGTGCTGGTCAGTATTGATGCCCTGGGCTCTGAATGGGTGCAGCGGGAGGTGGCCCTCGCACTTGATGAAAAAGAGAAGCGCACCGATGGCTACAAGGTGATTTCCGTGGTTTTGCCCGGGGTGCAGCCGGGTCATCTCAAACTTCTTTTCCCGGTTGAGCCGGTCCATATTTTCATAAAAGACAGCCCCACCGGATTGAGCGAGGCGATGCCTCAAATATTTACCGCCCTGGGAGAGCAATTGCCCGAAGATTGGCAGACAGGCGAAACTGTCCAGGCGGAACCGGTTGAAGAACTCATCCTGAAACTCAGCGACCCGGTTATCGGCGAACCGGATGGGGTGCGCCGGGCCGCGGCAATGGCCGAGCTGATCTATCATCCCGCTGATACAACGAGCAGGGAGATCACCAGCCGGCGCTACAAATTCACGGCCCCGCTGGGGCCGGTCGAGTTGGGCGAATTCCGCTGGTACATCGAAAAATACTTCCGCTGGCCCAGCGGCGTTTTCAGAGAGCGGGCGCAAAAGACCGAAAAGGCGTTGCCGGAGTGGGGCAAGGCCCTCTATGCCGCCGCCCTGGGCGGAGAATCGGCCCGGGAGCCGCTGGAAGCCTGGAAACGGAAAACCGGCAGCCGCCGCTTTTCGGTGCAGGTCGACCCCGATCCGCCGGAAGGGACCGACCAAGAGCAAAGCGCCCAGATCCGTGAAGCCGCCAGCGACCTGCTCTCGCTGCCCTGGGAGATCATGCACGATGGTAGTCGGCTATCTCTCGCAGGGCGGCAACGGGGCGCGGGTGCGCCGCCGCCTGCCGCATCGCAAGCAGACCGATCACGCCGCAAGCCAGCGCTCCCGATCCGGGTGCTGCTGCTCAGCCCGCGCCCCGAAGTACGGAAGAGGGTGACCGGTAGGCTATCTTGATCACCGCAGCAGCGCCCTGCCGCTCGTGCAGGCCGTCGAAAACCTGGGGGAGGAGCTGGTGAAGGTCGATTTCCTGCATCCGCCCACCTTCCCGCCCTGAAAGAGGCGCTCAAAAGGCGCAAAGCCGAGAACAACCCCTATGAGATCGTCCATTTTGACGGCCATGGGGTCTATGACCGCCGGGTGGGACTGGGCGCGCTCTGCTTCGAAGACCCCCAGGACAGCCGTAAAGTTGGGCAGCGCCGGCTCGAGCTCGTCCACGCCACGGAACTGGCTGCCGAACTGCGGGAATATGGCGTGCCGCTCATCTACCTGGATGCCTGCCAGACCGCCCAGGGCCCTTTGGACCCCGACAGGCCTCGGTGGCGGCCAAACTGCTCGAGGAAGGGGTCGGTTCGGTGGTGGCCATGAGCCACAGGGTGCTGGTGGAGACCGCCCGCCGCTTTGTGGAGCGGTTTTACCAGGCCCTGGCTGAAGGCCAGCGCGTGGGCGATGCCATGCTGGCCGGTCAGGTTGCGCTTTATGGCGACCCCTTTCGCTTCAAGATCA
>CAVSQR010000085.1:0-24367 GCA_963729825.1 uncultured delta proteobacterium
GATGTATTGCTCAGGGAAGGCGGTGATGTGCTGCTGCTGCCGGTGGGCAACCGGGTTTATCCCGCCCTGGAGGCGGCAGAGGGTCTGCTGAAGATCGGTATCAGCGCGGCGGTCATCAACCCCAGGTTCATCAATCCCCTGGACGGTGATCTGATCACCGAGTGGGCGGTCAAGACCGGCAAGGTGGTCACCGTGGAAGACAATGTAAAAAAAGGCGGATTCGGCAGTGCGGTGCTTGAGCTGCTGGCCAGAAGAGGGATTACCCATATTCCTGTCCGTATTCTCGGTATCGCCGACCGCTTCATAGAACATGGCAGTCAGGAGATTCTCCGCCATAATAACAAAATAGACACCCCTGCCATTATCAACAGCGCCTTAGAACTTGTCGGCAAGTGAATAAAGATCCGGCCGGCAAGAAATCCGTCTCCCCGC
Source organism: uncultured delta proteobacterium (assembly GCA_963729825.1). GTDB lineage: Bacteria > Desulfobacterota > Desulfobulbia > Desulfobulbales > SURF-16 > SURF-16. Next base: position 433 of record CAVSQR010000085.1, read on the forward strand.
TTATCTGGGCCTTTACCACCTATTTTGCCGAAGGCCTGCCTTACATCCTGATCAGAACACTGTCCACCTTTTTCTTCCGGGCCAGCGGGGTGAGCCTGGAGGCCACCGGGCTGACCTCTCTTTACGGGCTGCCCTGGATAGTGAAATTTTTATGGGCGCCTTTTCTTGATTCATTCGGCACCAAACGGAGCTGGCTGCTCATCACCCAGGGGCTGCTGGTCTGTTTTTTTGCCCTGATTGCCCTGTTGGCCACCTCTTCCTGGGCCCTGCCGGTTATTGCCCTGCTTTTTTTCCTTGCCGCCTTTCTTGCCGCAAGCCACGATACCGCCATAGACGGCTACTATCTGGAGGCCTTAACGGTGGAAGAACAGTCCCGGTTCGTCGGTTACCGGGTCATGGCCTATCGAATTTCCATGATGTTCGGCAGCGGGGTGATTGTCACCATCGGCTCGCGCGCAGGATGGGTGTGGGCCTTTGGCCTGGGTGCCCTGGTCATGGCCCTGCTCTATTTTTTCCATGTTGCCCTGCTGCCCCGCTGCGAGCTGGCAAAAGACCCGATCTGTCAGTTGATGGCGCAGGTTTTCACCCTGCCTTTTGTCCTGATAACGTTTATGGTGTCTGTTTTTCTCGCAGCGTTTATCGTCTGGTATAAAAACAGCTCCCAGCTGGCGGCTTTCCCGTTTTCCAATCTGGTGGGCATTCTGCTGCTGGTCTCGCTGCTGCTGCTTGTTCCCATGCGCACCAGGTTTTTTGCCGCTGTCAGGAATCGTCCTGATTCCATTTTTGCCCGATCCTTTCTGTCCTTTATCGATCGAGATAAAATTACCGTTATTATCCTGTTTATTATCTGTCTCCGGGCTGGGGAATTCATGCTTTCCTCTATGGCGGGGCCTTTTTTTATTGATGCCGGGCTGAAGGAGCATTACGGATGGATCACCGGGGTGGTGGGGCTGCCCTGCTCCATCATCGGCGCCATGGCGGGCGGCTGGCTGATCGCCAGGAAAAGTCTACAGAAAATGATCTTGCCCTTTCTGCTGGCCCAGAACCTGACCAATCTGGCTTACATGATGCTGGCATTTTATCTGCTGGGTTCTGGTTCGCATGCCTCAGGCAGCGTGCCGGCAGCTACCACGGCAAACATACTCCTGGCCTGTGCCGTGGCTGCTTTTGATTCTCTGGCCGGAGGTCTGGGCACCGCAGTGCTCATGACTTTTCTGATGGGTTTATGCAAAGGGGATTTCAAGGCTGCGCACTATGCCATCGGCACCGGCCTGATGAGCGTTGCCGGGTTGTACGCAGGGTCTTTCAGCGGATTTTTGGTTAAATGGTTCGGATATGCTTACTTCTTCGGGATCAGCTTCGTCTTTTCACTTCCGGCCATGGCTCTTATTTTTTTTCTGCCATGGCCCGAAGTGAAAGATTTTTCTCCGCCTTGAAGGACAGCATTACTTTTTAGGGCGGGCATCAAGGAGCTTGAGGATATCTTTGGTGATGTCAATCTCGTCGGTTGCGTAGAGGAGACCGGTGCGGGACTGCAACCCTTTTTTCGTGTTTTCGAAAATCAGGGTGTAATTTTCTTTTTTACCATATTCGGCGATAATCTCGTGGAGATCCTTTAAGATCGGCTCCATGATCTTCTTTTCCATCTGTTTGAGTTCAAACTGGGCATCATCGGTCTTGAGCTTGAACTCTCTCATCTTCATCTGATAATCACGTTGTTTGCCTTCCAGGATATCTTTACTCCATACAGAACTTTTCTTTTCAAGTTCAGCGCCCTGGGCTTCAAGATCCTGCTGCTCTTTACCGAATTTATCCTGAAATTCCTGAACCTTGCCCTGGAGTTGCTGTTGAGCGCTCTGCCCGATCTTGGATTGGGTAAGCACATCCTGCAGACTGATCGTGGCCACTTTCATTCCTGCCGCAGCTGCTGAAAACGCCTGCGCAGGGAAAATAAGCAGACAAAAAAGGCTCATGACCAAAGCAGTTCTGACTGATCGCGTAAATTTCATACTATCTCCTTGTCCGTGATGGTTCGCCTGCTGTTCAGGCATATATTAATACAAAAGCCGGTAAAGACTCAGAGTCTTCCCGGCTTCGTAGATCTACCTAATTAAATATGCTTACCGGATTACAAAATCATCCCGTCTGTTCTGTGCCCAGGATAATTCATCATGTCCGTAAAGGAGAGGTTTTTCCTCGCCATAGCTCACGGTAAACAGTCTGTCATCCGCGATACCAAGATTCAGCAGGTATTTTTTGGCATTCTGAGCTCTTCTTTCGCCCAGAGCCATATTGTATTCATTGGTACCACGCTCGTCGCAATTTCCCTCAATGGCGATCACGACTTTCGGGTGGGCGCTCAGGAAATCGCCATTACCTTCAAGTCTAGCTTTCTGGTCATCACGAACGTTTGATTTGTCAAAATCAAAATAAACAGGAAGCATCGGTCCGTGGGTTCTCCCCTCGGAAATTTTTGCATTAGCCGCAGAATAAGGATCTGAATCTAAAGATTCCGAACCCCCCATCCTATCTCCGACATCCGTCTTTTTAACAGCAGGGACCTCTGCAACGGGCTTCATTTCCTCGGTGGGAACGGCCTTTTTAGCGCAACCGCCAGCCAGCAATGATGCTGAAACCATTAAAGAAGCCACTGCACACATCCTAAACAAATTACTTTTCATCTTTGTCTCCTTTCTCGACAAAATATAACTCCCATCTCACAAAAAAACCTTTCTTACCTGGTAAGCTTTAACAGCCCCCTTTTCTCATAACTAAACTAAAGAATACTCATCTAAAATTCAATATTTTTTTTGTTATTTTAAAATCACGAATGATTTTTATGAAATGTCCCTCCTATCTCCCCAAAAAGTTATTCTGTATTTTTTCAGCCCCATCGCTCTCTTATGATCAAATGTGTTGCAAAATTTATCATTTGAGTCAAAAATACAAATTAGTGTAAATCTTAAATGCGTTTTTTACAAATTACTATTATACCCTTATTATAAAAAAAAATGAACAAATATATAGCTACAAATCGGTGGGGCACTTTTTTCGGGGTTACTCAGGAGACCCTTGATACTGTCTGGGACAATCTGACCAATTCCGCCGGGGATTCGGTTATCTATATTTCCATGGAAATCGGAGCCGACCGGGATGTGTATCATCCTATTAAAAAAAGGCTCCTGCAACCGGATATTGACAAAAATTCCACCAATCTGCTGCGCCATTTCTCCAGATTATTTTTGAACGGACCGGAAAAAATACCGAATTACGGCGGCGGTCTCGGCATCCTGGCCGGTGATACGCTGAAAAGTTTTGCCGACCTGAAAATACCTGCCCTTGCCGTCTCCCTGCTTTACCGCAAGGGTTATTTTTCACAGCTTGTCGACTCCCGTCTTGGCCAGATTTCCACGGCAACCGACTGGTCCCCTGAAAACACCCCTTCCCTCTATCTGATGAAAAACCCGGATTTTCCTGATCTGCCACTGGAAATTGAAATTCCATTTTATGATGGACATGACAGGGAGGTGCTGGCCAGGGCCAGACTGTGGCTGAAAATGGAGGTCAGCGCAAATCTTGATTTTTTCATACCGGAAATACTGCTGGACTACAGTATTCCTTCGTCACCTGAATGGATCAGGCAGGTTTCCCAGAGTCTCTATGACAGCATATCCGATCAGGCCAAGGCGGTGCAACGTCGGTTGCTTGGCGCCTCCATTGTCACCATCAAAAAAACGCTGGGCTTGACCGGCAGAACCATCCACCTGAACGAGCAGCATGGGGTGGTCGTTGTGCTGAATCTGATTGCAGAATGGCTTGCCGAAAAACTTGGGCCGGCCTACTCGGTCAAGGCAACGGATAATGACATTCTGCAGGCTGCGGAAGCTGTGGCGGAACATATCGTTTTCACCATTCACACCCCGGTCAAGGCCGGCCATGATCGATTTGACAAAAATATCATCAGTCACATCGGCCATGCCTTTTGCAGCAGGATTCTTCACCTGCTGGCCCAGGATGATGAAAATCCCAATCAGTTTAATTTCACCAAGCTGGCCATGCGGGTGAACCGGGCCACCAACAGCGTAAGTCGGCTGCACAAGGCCGTCACCCAGAAGCAGTTCCCGCAATTTGCCAAAAAAATAACCGCCATAACCAACGGGGTGCACCATCTGACCTGGATCAGTGATGCCAAGGCAGCGCTTTATGACAGCTTCGCAGAACTGAAAAACTGGCGCGAAGACCCTGCGGTTTTCGTGAATACCGGACTGCTCTTCACCTCTGAAGATTTCCGCCAAAGTTTCGAGCTGGCCTGGAAAGAGGATACCCGAAAACTAATCGACTATATTAACAATATGCTTTCCCTGCATCGCAAGCAGATGCATGAAACATGGATTGATCCTCCGAACTATCTTTCCAATCTTGACGACGGCGAGCATGTCCTCACCCCTGATGTCTTTACCGTGGGTTTTGCCAGGAGATTTTCCACCTACAAGCGGGCTGATCTGATTTTTGATGATATGGACAGACTGGCCGATATCATTGTCAGCAATAATTTCCCGGTGAATTTCATCTATGCCGGCAAGGCGCATCCCTCTGATGAGCCGGGAAAATCAATCATCAAGCTGGTGCTTGATCTGCAGGATGATCTGTATATCAAAACCAAGGGGCTGGGCAAACTGATTTTTATTCCCGGCTATGACATGGATATTGCCAAAATGATGGTATCCGGTGTCCATGCCTGGTTGAACAGCCCGAAAAGGCCTCTCGAGGCCAGCGGCACGAGCGGCATGAAGGCTGCCATAAACGGCATACCGAATATCAGCACCATGGATGGTTGGTGGGTGGAGGGATATCATGACGGGAAAACCGGCTGGAAGTTCGGTTATGAAGCGGATGTTGAAACCGCCTGTCTGAGCGAAGCTCCGTCCACCCTGCTGTACGAGCAGGACTCAGCCTCGTTTTACGAAGTTTTCCCCAAGATCCTGGCGATGTTTTATCAAAAGAAACTTCACCCCCAATATATTGATAAATGCATCAATAATCTGCAGCTCAACTGTCCGATATTCAACACCCATCGCATGGCGGCGGAATATGTCGATCGTTACAGGCTGCATCTGCCGGATGCGGTCAACAAGCGCTTGCAGAAGTTGCGGAAAATTTATCTGAGTGACGTATAAAAAAGTCAAGTTTCCTCCGGAAATTCCGATCCGCTTTTTACAAGTGAAAAATTAGCAGGAAAAAAGCAATCGCGAAAACCCGGAGGAAAGTCATGACAAGCCCAATTCAGCAGAGCACTGCCGCCCCTTTTCCCCATTCTTCCCAGCTTTCCTCATCCGGGCTGCAGAAGCAATACCAAAGCTACAGCGAGGCCATGTCCCAGCGCAGCGCGGCCGATATCTCTTTCACCACGGCTGAAGGGGATGTGGTAACCATCTCCAATTATCAGGAGCAGGCATACGCCCTTACCTCGGAAAAATGGGCCAGCCCCTTGCAGCAGGGTATGAATTTCACCGCCTCAGCGTTAAGCGTTGACGCCTCCAGCCTCAGCGTGCAGGGTGATCTCAATGAAGAGGAGCTGGCGGACATCCAGAACCTGATGACTGACCTGTCATCCATTGCCGAACAGTTTTTCAGCGGCAATCTGGCTGAAGCCATGGGCCAGGCCATGAATATCGGTGATATGGGTTCCATTTCCCAGCTCTCCGCCTCGTTCAGTTATAACGCCAGCTGGTCCGCCTCCTCGCAGATTACCGATTATCATCCTGTTCCGGCATCTGAAGAGGGTGGAGACTCTCTTGCCGATGTTTTTGCCGCACTCCCGGAGATAGTTGATCAGGCTCACACCGATGAAATGAAATACGCCGAGATGCTGCAGGCCCAATGGCAGCAGATTAAGGAATTCCTAGAGGCAAAAACCGCCGATCCAGTGACGGCAGCGGATTCTGTCATTGCTCAGGAAGCTGACCCTGTGGCGGCAACCGATTCCGGTCACACCCCAGGATGATGAGAACATCCCGGCAGCCCGCCAGATGATGAACAGGATGCGGGAAACGGTTGCCAAACATCCGCGACTGGCGCCGTTTGGTCTGTCACTGGCGCATGAGGCCATTGACAATAAGACGGATGGTCTGCGGTATCCCGCTCTTTCCAGCCAGAAAAATATGCTGAAAGACAATTTCCTGCAGGAATTCACTGACTGGATGTATACTGTTTAAACCAGGCGTCTTTGCTGCTTGTTCGTCGCCTGCCAAAGTTCCAGTGCCCCGGCAGCTTCTTCATGTCGCTTTACCTAAAACATGCGGCCGGGTCTCCCCTCTTCCGCCGGTTCAACGAAAAACAAATCCCCTCTTGGCCAGATGTTACTTTTGACTTTTCTCTTGTGATTTTTTATAGTTTACAGCATGTGGAATTCAAAAGATGTTTATTATATTTCAGACAGCACCGGCATCCTGGTGACCAATCTGGGACAGGCCCTCACCTGTCAGTTCCCGGAAATCAACTTTCTTGAAGAAAGTTATCCCTTTGTTCGGACGATCAGCCAGGCGAAAGAAATTATGCGGGCGATCCTGAAGCGTTCCGGCGGCAGAAGGCCCCTGGTCTTTACCTCCATCCTGGATCGGAGGTCCGCAGTATCTTCGACAACCCGGAGGTGGAATTTTTCGACATTTTCAGTTCCCTGCTGGATGATCTTGAACGGTCGCTGGAAACAAAAGCCCTGCGGGTGCCGGGATTTTCCCACCACATGGATGGTCTGGAAATGGGCAGACGGGTGGAGGCCATTCATTACAGTCTGGAACACGATGACGGCACCAAGAGTTACGAATACAATGAGGCTGAGATCGTCATTCTCGGGGTTTCCAGGGCCGGCAAAACACCGGTCAGCGTTTATCTGGCCACCCAGATGGGATATAAGGCAGCCAATTTCCCTCTGACCAGTGAATACCTGAATCAATACAAGCTGCCGCCGGAATTGAAGGCGGTAACAAAGCGGCTGGTCGGACTCACCACCTCCCCGGAATTTCTCAGCAGCGTCAGGGGAAAACGCTATCCGGCCAGTAAATATGCCAAAATTTCCACCTGCAGGGAGGAAATTCAACAGGCTGAAGAGATTTATCGCCGCAATGGTATCCCCAGCATCTCGTCATCCGGAAAATCCATCGAAGAAATCGCCACCCAGATCTGCCAGGTTATTGAACTGCCCAAGAAGAAATTAATGCTGCGGCCCTAACAGCAGACCTCCTCAAATTCCCCGCGGCCAAGCACTCCGTCGGCCAGGCGGATATGGCCGATTTTTCGCCAGTCGCGGCCAAGCAGGGTGCATCCCCAGGCGTCTATTGCCACCGGATCAAATGCCGCGGCGAGCTTGTTTTTGGCAGGTTGGCAGACCGGTCCCCACAGATGGGCTTCGGGCATGCCCACCGTGGCATCAAGGATGGTAAAATCAGGGGTCCGGTAGCGGTTCAGATCAAAAATGGCCGCATGGATGCCGCGATGGAAAGAGGCCTTTTTCCAGTGACCGCCCTGCTGATAATGCTTTGGCGGTGCGGTTCCCATCATGTTTTTCATGGTGAGGGTCACCTCCGCCAGGCTGTGGGCCTTCAGCACCGGCACCGACAGGAGAAAACAGTCGAAAAGGACGGCCGGCAGAAAGATTTTCGGAAATCTGGGAAAATTTTTATTTTCCCTGGCAATGCATCTCTCTTCATTAAGATCAAGCAGTTCGATTTTTTTGTCTGCCGCAAGCTGGCTATAGCCCAGCTGCTTAAATACATGCCAGGTATCGTATTGGGCTGAGCCGCAGCCCTCACCGATCATGAGCGTACAGTGGGGAGCCATTTCCCGCAGCCAATCCACCAGGGCACCGATCAAGGCTACAGGCGTGGTGATCGGTGGTTTAAAGGCCTCAACCAGGTTGGGTTTGAGCAGTATCCTGTGCCGGTTTTTGAGGGCATCCGCCAGCCCGCTTTTTGCCAGCAAAATCTTGAGGCTTTTGTCCCAGCTTGTATAATCAGTGGAAAAAACAGTGCCTTTTTTGGGCTTTTCTGATATTTGCATGTCAGCCATTTGAGGTGTAAATTTAATCTGCCGCAGGCAGCGAAACCTTTTATCTTCTCTGCAGCCCGATTTTGTTCCGCAGCGGTTTATCGTTTTCTTCCCATATCTTGTGACTTCTTATGATTACCATTAACAACCTTTCCATTCAATATGGTGCCAAGCACTTATTTAAAAATATATCCGGCCGCATCAACAGCCGGGACAGGATTGGCCTGGTGGGCGTCAACGGCGCCGGCAAGTCAACGCTGTTAAAGATTCTCGCCGGTATCTCCGAAACCGATCCCGGAATCATCACCAGATCAAAACAGGTCACCTGCGGCTATCTTCCCCAGGAAATTGTCGGCCTGGAACTAGACCGGACCCTTTATGAGGAGGCGGAAAGCGCTTTTGCCCCGCTGCTGGCGAAACAAAAAGAGCTTGATGCAATCAACATCAGACTCGCCGTCCCGCTGCAAGACCCAGCCGTCATGCGGGACCTTGTTAACCGGCAGGGTGAACTGCAGCACGAACTTGATCACTCAAACGTTTTCCGCATCAAGGCGACCATTGAAAAGGTGCTTGCCGGCCTGGGATTTAAGGAAAGTGATCTGAACCGCACCTGCCACTCGTTCAGCGGCGGCTGGCTGATGCGGCTGATGCTGGCCAAACAGCTGCTGGCCGCCCCGTCTTTTCTCTTTCTCGATGAGCCGACCAACCATCTTGACATTGAGTCACTGACCTGGCTTGAGGAGTTTTTATCCTCCTATCCCGGGGCCTTGATCATTGTCTCCCATGACCGGGCATTTCTTGACAACATGACCACCCTTACCTGGGAATTAAGCCTGGGCAATCTCACCGTGTACAAGGGCAATTATTCCAATTACGTCAAGGAAAAGGAACTGCGGCTGCAGATCCAGCGGGCCGCCTATACCAACCAGCAGGCCAAGATCGACCAGACGAAACGTTTCATCGACCGGTTCCGGGCCAAATCGACCAAGGCCAAACAGGCCCAGAGCCGCATGCGGCAGCTTGAGAAAATGGATGTTATCGAGCTTGAGGATACCGAGCAGAAAATCTCCTTCCGCTTTCCCCCGGCCCCTGCCAGCGGCAGACTGGCCATTGACGTAAACGATCTGTGCAAAAGCTACGGCAGTAAAGAGGTTTTTACCCATCTCGGCTTTGAGCTGCAGCGGGGCGACAAGATGGCCATTGTCGGGGTGAACGGGGCAGGAAAATCAACCCTGGTGAAAATCCTGGCCGGGCTCATTCCCTGCGACAGCGGCGCCATCCGTCTGGGGCATAACGTTTCTCTCTCCTACTTCGGTCAGCATCAGGCCCAGGAACTTGCGCCGCAGTACACGGTTCTTGAGACCCTCAACCAGACCGAAGCCGAAAAAACGGTCACCCAGACCAGATCCCTGTTAGGGGCATTTCTCTTTAAGGGAGATGAGGTGGACAAAAAGGTACAGGTCCTGTCGGGTGGAGAAAAAAGCCGCCTGGCCCTGGCCAAGATGATCGCCACTCCGGCCAACCTGCTCATCATGGATGAACCCACCAACCATCTGGACATGATGTCCCAGGAGATACTGCAGGAGGCCCTGGCCCAGTATGACGGCACCATCATCGTTGTCAGTCATAATCGCTATTTCCTCGATCATTTCGTCAACAAGGTGCTGGAGATAAAAAACGGCGGCGCCACTCTTTTTGAGGGGAACCTGGCCTATTATCTGGAAAAAACCGCCAGGGAACGGCAGCATGCGGCACTGGTGGAAACCACCCCCGTCCCTGAACAGACTCCCTCGTCCGGGGCGGCGGCTAAGGGGAAAAAGGCAAGGCAGGAACAGGCCAAAATCCGCGAGGAGAAAAACAGCCGGTTAAAACCCTATCTGGCAAAAATCAAAGAGGCGGAAAAAGAGATCGAGAGTCTCGAATCCCGCAAAGCTGAACTTGAGGGGTTGCTGGCGGATCCTGAGCTGTATAAAGACCAGGAGCTTTTTTCCGAAAAAAGCAAGGAGTATGCCGCGATTGAGCGCAAACTGGCCCGTTTCTACCAGCAATGGGAAGTCAATCAGGAGAAAGTCGAACAGATTGAAAGTTCGTTTTCCGCATAAGTCAATATCCTCCAAGCGGTTTCCAGGCACGGCTGCCGTCCCCGTCCTCATTTCCGGCTGCTTTTCCAGGGAGGGGAATCAGGGCTCTGTTTTTTTTTGAATAAGTATTCATTTTGTTCTATATTAATGATGACAACTTCTTGACCATCATAAAAAATGCCAGTAATGTCGTAACGGTATTCCGCTGGAATACATGGCCACAGAAAATAGGGAGAGGATTGGCGACACAGACCCTGGTAAAATCTTCAGGCCGGGTTGCTGATTTCCTTCATTAATAAAAAGAGAATAACAAGCCGTTGTAAAAAAATAACATGGCCAGAGAAATGCGCGTCAACGGCACTCTTTTTCAGTACCCCTTTGAGGGGTATAAGGAGCCGTAACGAAATTGAAAAAATGGCCATGTTATTTCGTAACGGCTCCTAAACTAAAAAAATACTCGTATTTTGAGCCTTGCATAAAACCCGAATACCCCGAATTTCACTGGAGGATTGAAATGAAAAAAGTATTGAAAAACGCTTTTCTGGCCTTAAGCTTTTCCGCCTTGTTAGCCGCAGCACCCTTGGCGATGGCTGCCGATCACGGCGAGGCGCACGGCGGCGGCCATGGCGCTGCAGCGGCCCAACCGGAAATCTCTGCCAGCGTAATCATGAGGGAGGTTATTGAAGGTAACGAAAAATTTAAAATGAACCATGAGAGCAAGTACTTTGACCTGTTTCAAGACAGCCAGATTCCCGTCCTGACCGTGGTCACCTGCTCCGACTCCCGGGTTCACACCAATCTTTTCGGAATCGTGCCGGATAACAATATCTTCGTGGTCAGAAATATCGGCAATCAGGTGGCCAATTCCGAAGGCTCCGTTGATTATGGCGTGATGCATCTGCCGACCAAGATTCTCATGATCCTGGGTCATTCGAGCTGCGGCGCGGTGAAGGCGGCCATGGGTGATTATTCCGGCGAAGCTCCCGCGATAAAAAAAGAACTTGATCCGTTGAAACCGGTTATCGCCCTCGATGACCAGAGTGGCGAGTTCAAGGAACGCTGGGCCAAGAATGTCGAACGCAATGTTGATTATCAGGTAGACTATTCCATGAAGCTTTATGATGAAAAAGTCTCCCACGGCGATCTGGTGGTGGTCGGTGCTGTTTACGATTTCAATGATATTTACGGCCAGGGACGCGGATCGCTGATTATCACCAACATCAACGGCGAGAAATCTCCGAACAAGATCATGGAGCATCCGGTGTTAAAGGATCTCACCCGTGGGCCGATCGTCACCCATGTGAGCAGCCGGGCTCAATAAATATTCCGGGAAACTATCCAGCTGGCTGTGCTGTCTGACAAAAACCCACAGAGGCCGTTGTGTCTCTGTGGGTACTTTTTTGATGATGCCTATGAATAATCCGATACGCTGTCTCCGCCATGAAATTGAGGACCGGGAGGCCCGGAATCTCTCCCCTTTTGCCTGCCACACCAAAAACAGCAAGGGAAGAGCAAGGGAAGAAGCGGAGTGTCCCATCAGGGTCGCCTTTCAGCGCGACCGGGACAGAATCATCCACTCCAAGACATTCCGCCGTCTGACCCACAAGACCCAGGTTTTTCTCGCTCCCACCGGCGACCATTACCGCACCAGGCTGACCCATGCCCTGGAGGTCGCCCAGATTGCCCGGACCATCGGGGTCGCCCTGCGCTTAAACGGCCATCTCATTGAGGCCATCGCCCTGGGCCATGACCTCGGCCATACCCCTTTCGGCCATGCCGGCGAGGCGGTTTTAAATGAACTGCATCCCGGCGGCTTCAAGCATTACGAACAGAGTCTGCGCGTGGTCGATGTGCTGGAAAACAAAGGAAAAGGGCTGAATCTGAGCTATGAGGTGCGGGACGGCATCTTGAAGCACTCCAAGGGACGCAGGGATATCCTGCCCGACGATCTTTCCGAACTGCCGGAAACCATGGAGGGTCAGGTGGTCAGGGTGGCCGATATCCTGGCCTATGTCAATCATGATCTTGATGATGCCATCCGGGCCGGACTCCTCGAGGAAAAGGATATGCTCGGCCATATCCGGGCCGACCTGGGGGAAACAAATTCCCAGCGGGTCAGCGCCATGGTCAATGATCTGATCATGAATACCATTGACGCCGGCGAATCGCGACTGGCCATGAGCCCGAAAATTCTGACGGCAACATCCGACCTGCGCAACTTTTTATTTGAAAATGTCTACCAGACCCCCTGCGTGCACCGCGAATTCATCAAGGCCATGAAGATTATCCGGGATTTATACCATTATTTCATGGAAGAGGATGTGAAGCTTCCCAGCGGAGATATCTGGGAGGCCTCAACCGTTTACGGAGAGGAAACCGCACGGCCGCGCAAGGTATGCGATTTCATCGCCGGCATGACGGACCGTTATGCCCTGGATCTCTACACAAATATTTTCTTTCCCAAACGCTGGAGTGTGCAGTAGAGTGTCAGGGATTTTTTTTAGGCCTCATGCCCGCCCCCATATGCTGGGGATAAACTCCGGCGGGAATCTATAACACATCGAAATTACGGAATGCCCGTTTCACGGCAAGGACAAAAAAACAGTCTTTGCCGTGTTTTTACCAGTCCATCAAGATGGCCTTCAATTAAAAAAATGAGCTCGGCCAAAACGGCCCACGGTTTAAGTTAAAAGAGTATCAGCATGACAAATAAAGCAGACCAGGTAAATACAGCAGAGTTGCTTGCCAAAGCCTACGAATTTGCAGATGTAGAACGCAGATGGTACGAGCAGTGGCAGAAACAGAAAAAATTCAGGGCCGCCATGGATCCCTCCCGGCCCTCTTTTTCCATCGTCATTCCCCCGCCCAATGTCACCGGCGTGCTCCATGTCGGCCATGCCTTGAACAATACCATGCAGGATGTCCTGGTGCGTTACAAACGCATGTCGGGCTACAATACCCTCTGGGTGCCGGGGACGGATCATGCCGGTATCGCCACCCAGAATGTGGTGGAACGCCAGCTTGCCGCGGAGAATCTCACCCGGCATGACGTGGGGCGGGATAAATTCATTGAACGGGTGTGGCAATGGAAGGCCCAGTCCGGCGGGCAGATCATCAATCAGCTCAAACGGCTGGGCTGCTCCTGTGACTGGGACCGGGAGCGCTTCACCATGGATGAAGGGCTGTCCAGGGCGGTGCGCGCGGTTTTTACCCGTCTCTATCATGAAGGGCTGATCTACAAGGGCGACTATATCATCAACTGGTGCCCCCGCTGCCATACGGCGCTGGCTGATCTGGAGGTGGAGCATGAAGCCACCGACGGCAAACTCTACCGCATCAGATATCCCTATGCCCAGGGTGACGGCTACATCGTGGTCGCCACCACCCGGCCGGAAACCATGCTGGGCGATACCGGGGTTGCCGTCCATCCCGAGGATGAGCGCTACACCTCCCTGCCGGAGAAATCGGTTATCCTGCCGCTGGTCAATCGCAAGATCCCGGTGGTGTTCGACGCCCAGGTGGAGCGGGAATTCGGCACCGGCGCCTTGAAGGTGACCCCGGCCCACGATCTCAATGACTTTGAAATCGCCCGCCGCCATGATCTGCCCGCAATCAAGGTGATGGATGACAATGGCCGCATGAATGTGGAGGCCGGCCCCTATGCCGGGCTCGACCGGTTCGAATGCCGGGCAAAGATCGTCGAGGATCTGCGGCAGCAGGGATATCTTGATGGCATCGAGGATTACCAGCACGGGGTGGGCCACTGTTACCGCTGCGCCACCGTCGTTGAACCATCCCTGTCCAAGCAGTGGTTTGTCTCGGTGAAACCGCTGGCCGCCAAGGCCATTGACGCGGTAAAGAACGGCGACATCAGGATTCATCCCAAATCCTGGGAAAACACCTTTTTTGACTGGATGTACAATATCCGGGACTGGTGTATTTCCCGGCAGATCTGGTGGGGCCATCAGATTCCCGCCTGGACCTGCGAGGCCTGCGGAGAGCTGATCGTCAGTGAAAATGATCCGGAGCATTGCCCCAAATGCCAGTCCAGACAGCTCCTGCAGGAAACCGATGTCCTTGATACCTGGTTCAGTTCCGCCCTCTGGCCCTTTTCCACCCTGGGCTGGCCCGACGACACGGCGGAACTCAAATTCTTCTATCCCACCTCGGTGCTGATCACCAGTTTTGATATCCTTTTCTTCTGGGTGTCCCGCATGATGATGATGGGCATTCACTTCATGGGCAAGGTGCCTTTTAAGGATGTGTATCTGCATGCCCTGGTGCGCGACGCCCAGGGCCAGAAGATGAGCAAATCAAAGGGCAACGTCATGGACCCGCTGCTCGTCATGGACAAGTACGGCACCGATGCCCTGCGCTTCACCATGACCGCCTTTGCCGCCCAGGGCCGGGACATCCGCCTCTCAGAGGAGAGGATCGAAGGTTACCGCTATTTCATCAACAAGATCTGGAACGCCAGCCGTTTTGCCCTGATGCATATCAGCAGCTGCGATCCCTCTGTGACCCACGGCATCAACGCCAAAGCTCTCGGGCTGGCCCATCGCTGGATCCTGAGCCGGCTCAACCGTACCATCGCCGAGGTGCACCGGGCACTCAATGATTACCGTTTCAATGATGCCGCCTCGGCCATGTATCAGTTTGTCTGGCATGAGTTCTGCGACTGGTATCTGGAACTGATCAAACCGGAACTTTTCAGCAAATCGGATGATACCAAACACCAGGCCCAGGCCGTCCTCTTTACCGTCCTTGAGTCGGTTATCAAGCTGCTCCACCCGGTGATCCCCTTTGTTACCGAAGAAATCTGGCATGTGCTGCCCGGGGAGCGAAAAAGCATCATGACCGAACCGTATCCCCTGGAAGACCCGGACTGGGATGATGCCGAGGCCGAGGCCACGGCCCAGCTGGTCATGGGTCTGATCGGCGGCATCCGCAATATCCGCAGCGAGATGCAGATCCATCCCTCCGCCCAGGTTGAGGCGATTGTCATCTGCCCTAATCAGGCGCGGAAAAAAACCATTGAAGAGCATGGCGACGAAATAAAGGGTCTGACCCGCACCGGCACCCTGACGGTGCAGAGCGAAGGGCATGGCCCCAAGGGGGCCGCTTCCTATATCTTTGAAGATATTGAGATCGCCGTTCCTCTGGCAGGGCTCATTGATGTACAGAAGGAACTGGACAAGCTGAGCAAGGAGCAGGCCAAGATCGACAAACAGCTCGCCCAGAGCCAGGGGAAACTCGGCAACAAGAAATTTCTGGACAATGCGCCGGAGGATGTGGTGGCCAAGGAAAAAGAAAAGGTGGAAGCTCTGTCCGCCACTTTGGCAAAAATCGCACAGACCAGAAAACGTCTACAGGAAATCGGCGGCTGATTCCCTGAGCCGTTGTAAAAAAATAACATGGCCATGTTATTTCGTAACGGCTCCTTGAAGTGACTCGGCAACATAAAAAAGGCAGGCTCCGTGTGGAAGCCTGCCTTTTTTAATGTTTATGCGAAAATAATGCTATCTTTTCCAGGCGCCCTTATTCCGCCATGGCGTTCATGGCCCTGGCCGGATTCTTCTCAACCTTGGCCAGTATCTCGGTTACCTTGGCCTCCGGCAGCCAGTCGACCTTGCCGGTGCTGACATCATACATGGCGCCGACCACCTTGGCTTTGCCGCTCTTGACCATTTCACGGGTGGCCGGGCTGTTCATGAACAGATCTTCAATTCCCTGCCAGATATTCTCTTCAATGCCATAAGGAACAACGTCTTTGCCGTGCTTGTCCGGATGTGCGGCAATGGCCTTTTTAACCGCCGGGATGATGTTGTCAACCAGGGGCGGAATATTTCTCTCCAGGGCATGGCCATGCCCTTCCACCTCGGCGGTGACAGCGGTAACCGCGCCGCACTGGGTGTGTCCCAACACCACCAGCACCGGCGTGTTGACATGGGCGAGGCCGTATTCGCTGGAGCCTATTTCATCCACGTCCATGACATTGCCGGCCACCCTGATGATGAAGATGTCCATCACGCCTGCGTCAAAAATACGCTCAACAGGAACCCTGGAGTCGGAACAGCTGACAACGGTGGCATAGGCATAGTTCCCCTGATCCTCTTTGCCTGCCTGGATCAGACGGTTGGTGTCGCTGTGCGGGTTGGTGGCTTTGTTGGCCACAAAGCGGGCGTTGCCTTCCTGCAGTATCTTTATGGCTGCATCAGGGCTGGGTTTGGGTGCCGTGCTGCCGCTTGCATTTGCTTGAAAAGCGGTGGCTGCCAGAAGACAACATCCCAGGGCGAAAGCTTTCAACATCTTCTTCATTTGCTCATCCTCCAATTTTTTTAATTTGGAATTCAAAAGAAACAATGAATGGCTGCTCATTTAAAGAATTTTTTTTATTCGCTTTCCCATGGAATTGTCAAGGCAAAAAAAATGAGATACTGCTGCAAAGGTATGTATTTTTGTGCCAAGTTTTGGTAAGTTAGCCATGTGCATGGCGGATTTCTCAAGATTTTTCCGAACCGGATTTAAATCTGCTTATTTGATATCCCAAGGGATGCAAACGGACAAAACCGGCATTAAACGACGTGTTGGAGGACGGCTTGAAAACTCATCATCGCATTTTTCGCATTATGGTGTTTTGTCTCCCGGCCCTGCTCACCCTAACCACGGGCAGCCGGGCCGGGGATTTCACCATTGATGCCGCTGCCATGGTCAAGGCCCACAATGCGCAGCGTGCCGCTGTCGGCTCCCCGAAAGTCAAGTGGTCCAAGGCGCTGGAAACCAAGGCCATCAACCGCTTAAAGCAGCTGCAGAAACTGGGCTGCGTCATGAAGCACGGCGGGCCAGGGGAAAATCTCTTCTGGGCCAGCGCCAGGGAAACCGCGAATAAGAAAAACGCCTTCGGTCAATGGATCTGGCACAGCGCTGTGCAGAAGATCAGCGAAAAGGAGGTTGTTTCCATGTGGGCCAGTGAAAAGGAGTGGTATGCAAGTGCTCAGGGAAGCTGTCATGCCCCCCTTGGTGAAACCTGCGGCCATTACACGCAACTGGTCTGGCACGATACCAGGGAAATCGGCTGCGGCAGATCGATCTGCAGGGACAAATCCCAGGTCTGGCTCTGTCTCTACTCCCCGGCCGGCAACATCATCGGAGAAAGACCGTACTGATCTCGCTCATCCAGGCAGGCAAGCCGTTGTAACAAAATAATGTCCTCATCTGGCTTGTAAAGCGGCATAAGGAGCCGTAACGAAATGGTTCAGAAAGCCGAGGTTATTTCGTAACGGCTCTAAATCAAAATCATGGGAGAAAAAATGAACAGACAAACCGTGTTAATCACCGGCGGCAATAAAGGCATCGGGCTTGCGCTTTCCGAAAAATTTCAGCGCGCCGGTTTTCAGGTCAAGGTCCTGGCCCGGGATTTCAGCAGCTTTGCCCTGCGGGACTGCGACAATGTCGAGGCAATAACCTATGACCTGCGGGATGTGGAGGGCATTCCGCAACTCATGGCGGGTATCGGAGACGTTGATATCCTGATCAACAATGCCGGCATCATGCATGCCCTGCCCTTTGACAACTATCCCTGGCAGAAAATGGATGAGATCATCAGGATCAATATCCAGTCTCCGGTGGCCCTTATCCGGGAGGCATCCAGGGCCATGATCGCCAAAGGCCGCGGCAGGATTGTCAACAATGCCTCCATTGCCGGGGAGATCGGCCACCCGGATGTGTGGTACGGCATCACCAAGGCCGGGGTCATCAACATGACCAAGAGCTTTGCCAAGATCCTCGGGCCCAAGGGAATTGTGATCAATGCGGTGGCCGCCGGGCCGGTGGAAACGGATATGCTCGCCGTCATCCCGGAACAGCGGAAAAAGGAGATCAAAAACGCGGTTTACACGGGCAGGTTTGCCTATCCCACCGAGGTGGCGGACGCCATGTACTGGCTGGCGACGGATTGTCCCGAATACATCAACGGCACCTGTATCGATATCAATAACGGGGCGTTCCCGCGTTAAGGGCGGAAGCTGGAGCCTGAGACCTGGTGGTGCCTTTGCCTGAAAATTTATTATCAATTTGCTTAATTTTATTATAAATTTGAAAAGATAGAATCTTCCTGCGCAGCCTGGTCACCCCTTCTTTGGTAAAATGAACCCATGGACAAAAAAAATTCCCCGGAAAGATTGATGAATCTGCCGGCCTGCAAGACAAAAATCGTCTGTACCATCGGCCCGGCTTCGGACTCTCCCGAGGTCATCCGGCAGATGATTCTGGCGGGCATGAATATCGCCCGGCTGAACTTCTCCCACGGCCAGTTTCAGGAACATGGCGAGGTCATCAGAAAAATCCGGACCGAGGCCGCGGCCCTGAACGCCCGCATCGCCATCCTGGCTGATATGCCCGGACCCAAGATGCGGCTCGGGGAGCTTGCCGTGGAACCGCAGCAGCTCGAACAGGGGGATGGTTTCATTCTCACCTCTGATGACATCGTCGGGACCGGCAAGCGGGTTTCCACCACCTTCAGCCAGTTGCCCCAGGTGGTCAAGCCGGGAGACATGCTCTATATCAACGATGGCCTGATCCAGGTCAAGGTGCTGGAGGTGCAGGGCAATGATGTGCTGTGCAATGTGGTGGTGGGCGGCGAACTGCGGTCGAGAAAGGGGCTGAATCTGCCCGGTATCGATCTCGGCATCAGCGCCTTTACCGAGCATGACCAGGTCTGCATGAAGTTCGCCCTGGAAAACGGGGTGGACTGCATCAGCCAGTCCTTTGTCACCTCGGCGGCGGATATCAATGCAGTGCGCCAGGCGGCGGCGGATCTTGGTTTCCGGCCGTTCATCGTCGCCAAGATCGAGCGCAAGAGCAACCGGGAAAATATCGATGAAATCCTGGAGGCGGCGGACGGCATCATGGTCGCCCGGGGTGATCTCGGCGTGGAGATCCCCATTGAGGATATCGCCGTGGCCCAGAAATATATCATCGCCAAGGCCAATGTTATCGGCAAACCGGTGATCACCGCCACCCAGATGCTGGAATCCATGACCAGCAACAAGAGGCCGACCCGGGCCGAGGCCACCGACGTGGCCAATGCCATTCTGGACGGCACGGACTGTGTCATGCTGTCGGGCGAGTCGGCCATGGGCAGGTATCCGGTGGAAGCGGTGGCCATGCTGGCTAAGATCGCCGCGGCAACCGAACCCTACCGCCCCACCAGGCACTACCACCGCATCCTGGGTTACCTGCGGGAAAAGGAACGGAAAAATCTGGTGGATCTCATCACCCTCAGTGTGGAAAACACCCTGGAAGAGATCGACTGCGGGGCGGTCATCGTGCCCACTGCCAGCGGCTCCACGGCAAGGAACATGGCCCGCTTCCGGATGCAGGCCTGGCTTTTAGCCGTCAGCCCCAGCGACAAAACCTGCCAGGAACTGCTCTTTTCCTATGGCGTGCTGCCGGTGCCGTATAAGGACCACCCGGAGAACTGGACCGACTTTGCCAGGCAAATGGCCCAGACCCATGGCATCAGGGGCAGCCATATTGTCGTCACCGAAGGGCCGTCCCCGGCCCATCCCCAGGCCAACCACCGCATGGAAATCATCAATATCCGCGCCCCGGGCAAAGAGATGAAGTGACGAAAGTAAAAGTGGATTGTTGGCGTGATAGTGTCCCGGCAAGCCATTAACTCGGCTTTTGGCCTGCTAGTCTACGGAATCAGGAATCCGGCAGGTCTGCGACGAGCTACGACCAGTCAGACCAATCAGACCAGTAAGACCAGTTAGACAAATAGGACCAGTAAGACCAAAAGGATGGAGAAGATGAAAAAATATCAGGTAAAACCGGGCCAGAGATACCCGCCCGGGGCCAAGGTCTCTGCCAGGGGCGTCAATTTCGCCATCTTCTCCAGGCAGGCCACCGCCATGGAACTGCTGCTCTACCGCGATCCCCACAGCACTGAACCCTTCCAGGTGATCACCCTGGACCCCCATGAAAACCGCACCTTCTTCTTCTGGCACGTCTTTGTCGAAGGACTGCCCGCCGGCGTCTGCTATACCTGGCGGGCCGACGGGCCGCGGGACACCAGTGTCTCCGGCTGCCGTTTCAATCCGGACAAGGAACTGCTCGATCTCTGGGCGAAAACGGTCACCGACAACCTGTGGGACAGGGCCCGCACCTGCCTGCCCGGCCCGAGCAACGGCCGCAGCATGCGCGCCGTGGTGGTCAAGGAGGACTATGACTGGCAGGGCGACACCCCCCTTTACCACAAGCCGGAAAAGACCGTCATCTATGAACTCCATGTGGGCGGCTTCACCAGCCACAGCTCAGCCAGGGTGCCCCATCCCGGCACCTACGCCGGGGTCATCGAGAAGATCCCCTACCTCAAGGAGCTGGGCATCACCGCGGTGGAGCTGCTGCCGGTCATGGCCTTCGACGAGCAGGACCTGCCGGCAAGCGCCCGGCTGCTCGGCCTGAAAAATTTCTGGGGCTACAGCACCCACAGCTTCTTCTGCCCCCATCCCCAGTTACTGCACCGATCCCCGGCCGATAACCACGTCCGCGAGTTCCGCGACATGGTCAAGGCCCTGCACAAGGCCGACATCGCCGTGATCATGGACGTGGTCTTCAACCACACGGCCGAGGGCGGGGAAGACGGCCCGCTGATCAACTTCAAGGGCCTGGCCAACGAGCGGCTTCTACCACCTGGAGCCCCATGACCGCAGCCTGTACCTCGACTATACCGGCTGCGGCAACACGGTGAACTGCAATCATCCCCTGGTGGCCCGCTTCATCGTCGACTGCCTGGAATACTGGGTGCGGGAGATGCACGTCGACGGCTTCCGCTTCGATCTGGCCAGCGTGCTGGCCCGCGGCATGGACGGCAGGCCGTGACCATTCGCGCCGGTGATCTGGAGCATCGAGTTTTCCGCCGTGCTGGACCGCACCGGGCTGATCGCCGAGGCCTGGGACGCCGGCGGCCTCTATCAGGTGGGCGGCTTCCCCGGCTATCGCTGGGCGGAGTGGAACGGCCGCTACCGCGACGTGGTCCGCCGCTTCGTCCGGGGCGACACAGGGCATGGTCGGCGAGATGGCGACCCGCTTCTGCGGCAGCAGCGACCTCTACGAACCATCCGGCCGCCTGCCCATCAACAGCATCAACTTCGTCACCTGCCACGACGGTTTCACCCTGTGCGACCTGGTCAGCTACAACGAGAAACACAACGAGGCCAACGGCGAAGACAACCGGGACGGCTGCAGCGACAACCTGAGCTGGAACTGCGGGGTGGAGGGCGAAACCACGGATGGCGAAAATCCTCGCCCTGCGCCGGCGGCAGGCCAAGAACTTCATGGCCATCCTGCTGCTCAGCCACGGCGTGCCCATGCTGCTTGCCGGCGACGAGGTGCTGCGCAGCCAGCAGGGCAACAACAACTGCTACTGCCAGGACAATGAACTGGGCTGGTTTGACTGGAGCCTGGTTGCGAAAAACCGGGAGATGTTCCGCTTTGTCAAGGAGATGATCGCCTTCCGCAAGCGCCATCCCTGCCTGATGCGCCGCCGCTTTGTCAGCGGTCAGAAACAAAAAAACGGCCGCCTGCCGGACATCACCTGGCACGGCAGAAAACTCAACCAGCCGCAATGGAACGACCCCAAAGCCACCGTGCTGGCCCTGACCCTGGGCGGCACCGGCAAAGAGGAAGACCTGCACGTCATCTTTAATATGTCGGCCAGAACCATGGGCTTTGCCCTGCCCGAAATCCCCGGCCGGAAATGGCACCTGGCCATTGATACCGGGGCCGCCGGCCCCGATGACATCCGGCTGCCCGAAAACCAGCAACCGGTGGAAAAAAAATGCGTGGTGACCAGGGCAAGAAGCGTGGTGGTGCTGGAAAGCAGGCCGTGATGTTTGGCATCGGCCACAGAATTGCAGCGTTATTGCAGTAGGGGCGGGTTTTATGCCCGCCCTTTTATAATAGGCAAAAGGCATAAGGCAAGAGGCAAAAGGGTGTTGAACCCTGCCTGGTCAATTAGAAATTTTCCCCTGATTTCCTGCCATCTGCCAGGAGTTTTTCCTTGCAAATTTTAGCATGCGCGGTATGGGTATTTCTGCGTAGTTGATTGTTCCTGTGGAAAAATGAGGCAAAAGGTCCAGGAAGGCACAAGGGACGACTTCCCTGCTCCCGGATTTGATGGCGGGCCGCTTCGGCATGTTTCCCATGTTTTGTTAACACTGTTATGCCCCTCAAAAATAACATTGATGTATCAATATAATGTACGCTATAATGTACCAAAAATATAAAAGAGGTGCATTATGCAAAGGCTCAAAGTAGATCAAGACATCCGTCCAATGTCAGAATTTCGTACTGGAATTGCATCATTTCTCAAGCAGGTACATGAAACCAAAAGACCCCTTGTCATCACCCAGCACGGTAAAGGTGTCGCGGTGTTGCTTGATGTTTCAGAATATGAAGCCATGCAAGAAAAAATAGAAATTTTACAAGACATTCAAACAGCTATTGCGCAAATCGATTCAGGTGCAGGTGTTGGCCATAATGAGGCAAAAGAAACAATTATGGGGCGGATCAAGGCATGAAAATCATGTGGTCCCCGCTTGCCATTGACCGAACCTTCAACGCTAATCAAAACTGAGCCACCTCTGCTAACGAGAAGTGAGCCACCGGTTCCATCTCTTTTTTTCTGAAATCCTGCTTTCCCCTCCTTTTTATTTTCCCATCTGACTGCTGATCTGCTCAATGCAATTAATTTGTTGAGGAGATCAACATGGCCGAGAGGCGCAACTGCAAACACTGCCACCAGAGTTTTAGCCCTCGGCCGCAGAATCCTGATCAACACTATTGCTCGGATCCGGTATGTCAGCGAGCCCGTAAACGGATTTGGCAAAAGCGGAAGTTACTTTCCGACTCCGATTACCATGCGAACCAGAGTGCCGCCCAGAGCAGTTGGCGAGAGAAGAATCCCGGCTACTGGTCAAAATATCGCGAGAGGAATCCGGTTTACGTGAAGCGCAATCGCGAACATCAACGGGAGCGTAACTTGCGTCGTTGCGGACAGGATACCGGTCGGCCGCCGATTGCCAAGATGGACGCGTCAACGCCTGAAAGTTCCATTAATCCAGGACGATATCTGCTGACCAGGATTGAGAGTGGCTTGATTGCAAAGATGGACGCGTTAATCGTTGAAATAAGCGTTGTTTAAGGTGGTTAGCACATATCTTCCATTGATTGCAAAGAGATGACTCGTAAGCTTTTGGCCAGGCTTCCGAGTAAAAAAGGCCTATGGAAAAGCAAACTGCATTTGGCCATGGCCACAACGGTACATTTGTTAAAGTATTCCAACCAGGTTCGCCGTATAATGTTCCAGATACGCCTACCTGATACAGTATTTGAGCACCAACTGGTCTTCCACCACTACCTGCCGTTGCTAAGGCCGAGCCCGCTTCAACACGAGGTAAATAAAGAAGTCCGTTGGTGGCAGGGTTTAGCGTCGTAAGGCTATGCGATCCAAGTGCGGGCGTCTGGTGTTCTCCCCCGGCGTTCGCGCCATTATTGTAAAAGATGTTATAGTCGGAATTTACATAGTCTGAAATCCCATAGGATGAGTTCTTATAAAGGATAGAATTCTGGACCGCATTACTCATGTTTGAATAGAGGCTAATGCCAGTTCCACCAGGAGCTGAATCGTTATATGTTCCCGTAATATCACCAACGGTCATATTATTTATAGAGAGGATAGGAGTTGTGCCAACATTATACATACCGTAGAATCCATTTGGAGAATCCCATATAACCACATTGTTAAA
>CAVSQR010000086.1:0-3653 GCA_963729825.1 uncultured delta proteobacterium
CTCCCAGGGCGACAGGGTGATGTATCAGTGTAAAAATGAGAAGAAAAATTTTGCGCCCGGTGCTGACAATGACGGCGGAGCCGCAATCTGAGCGGCCCGGGCGCAACTTGTCTGCCGCCAGCCAGTATAAAACGTAATAAATCAACAACCCGGCAAGTGGGTTAGAACCGGAGAGCCTGTACTCTTCGCGCGAGGTGCGTCAGCACTGAATATGAAATGGATCCCAGGGTAAAGGTCGGATGGCAATGATCCGGGTGCAGATGCCCTTTGCCAATGGCGGATTTCACGTTAACCTGCCGAAACCAGGCACGTTTTTCAGGGTCGGGTAAAATTGGCCGCTATGGGTCATTAATACCCTTTTTCAGGGAGGCCGGTGGCTGCGACTGCCATTTGCAGTCAAGGTTAGGCGGGGGGATGCGGATGGTGCGGGGCCTTCCCACCAGGCGGGAATCGGCTTTTTATGCTTGATTTCTGCGGTTGAGTACTGACCTGATGGTGCGCAGCATTTCACTCATGAAGTAAGGTTTGGCGACATAGGCGCTGATGCCCATGGCCAGTGCCTGGTCCCGGTTCACCATGTCGCTGTGTCCGCTGCAGAGGATCACCGGCATGGACGGCTTGAGCTCCATGACCTGCCGGGCCAGGTCCACCCCGCTCATGCCGGGCATGGCCATATCGGTGATGAGCAGGTCAAATTTGTCCGGCTGCCGCTGGAATTGCTCCAGGGCGCCGGTGCCGGTCCGGTGGGCCGAGACTTGGTACCCGCTGTCCTCGAGGATCTCCCGGGCGATCCTGATAATGTTTTGTTCGTCATCAACAATAAGAATGTGTTCATGCCCCCTCTCGGCCTCGGTGTCTTCAGGGAGGGTGGCGGAGGCGGCAGAGGCTCTGTCCAGGCGGGGCAGAAAAACATGAAAGGTGGCGCCTTTGCCCGGTTCGCTGGCAACCATGATGTGGCCGTTATGGCCCTGGACAATGCCGTGCACCAGGGCAAGACCAAGCCCGGTCCCTTCGCCGATCTCCTTGGTGGTAAAATAGGGTTCGAAAATCTTGCTGAGGGTCTCCTTGTCCATGCCGGTGCCGGTATCGCTTACGGCGAGCCGGATGTATGGCCCCGGAGAGATGCCGGAGAGGCCGGCATCCTCTGCGCTCATTTCCACGTCCTCCAGGGCAAGGGTCAGAACTCCGCCGCTCTGCCGCATGGCATGATAGGCATTGGTGCAGAGGTTCATGATGATCTGATGAATCTGGGTAGGGTCTGCCAGGGATCTCGCGGTGGAGCGGATATCCTGTCTGATCTCAATGGTGGTCGGAATGGAGGAGCGCAGCAGTTTGAGGCATTCCTTGATGAGCAGGGACAGCTGCAGGGGCTCTTTCTGCTCTCCAGAGCGCCGGCTGAAGGTGAGGATCTGCTTGACCAGCTCTTTGGCCCGCGGGTGCACCGGTAAATTGCATTTAGATTTTTTTCAACCTTTTCCGGCTGGAGCAAATCCATGCGGGCCAGTTCGGTGAAGCCGAAAATGGCGGTAAGGATGTTGTTGAAGTCATGGGCAATGCCGCCGGCCAGGGTGCCGATGGCCTCCATCTTCGCGGCCTGGCGCAGTTCTTCCGCCAGGGTGCTTTTTTCCTGGGCCATCAGCTTGCGCTGGATAATGCCGGCCAGGGTGTGGGCGATGGAGGCGAGAAATTCCTCTTCCCTGGCGTCACGCCTGTGCCCTGCCGGTAAGAAGATGCAGATCAGCCCGATGGTCTGGTTGTCCAGCAAAATCGGCACGGCGTAGTGGCCGTGGGGCTGCATGTTTTCATAGCGCAGGGTGTGGCGTTCATCATCATGGCCGGCAAATTGTATCTCCCCGGTGGACGCGGCCAGACCGCACAGGCATTGGCCGAAGGGAACCGTGGCGCAATGGCCGGGCAGCTGTTCCGGCAGGCCGGTGCCTGCTTTGAGAACCAGGACCTTCGGGGCATCTTCCACCAGGAAGATAAAGGCCTTTCCCTGGTGGGAAAGCCAACGCAGGGAGAGGATTCTGTCAATGGTGATGGAAAAAAGTTCAGCCAGGGAAATATCCTGCAGGGAGAGTTTGAGCAACGAGTTGATGATTGTCTGGATTTCGTAGTTGCGTTTGATCTCCTCCTCGCCCCGTTGCCGTTCAATAACCTCAAGGGCCAATTCCCTGTTGGCCTTTTCCAGCTCGCTGATTTTCTGCCGCAGTTCGGGATAGTAGCTTTTTCTGATGGATTTTTCGCCCAGGCCGATGATTTTTTCCCGCATCATCTCCCATTTTTCTTCATCCTCAGAGCGCCTCGGCATAGATTACCTCGATATCCCGTTTATTAAAACGCCTTGGATTGGTGACCAGGCACGGGTCACGCAGGGCTTTTTCGGCCAGCTCCGGTATGTCGGTGAGGCGGATGCCTTTCTCCCGCAGGGTTCTGTCAATGCCTGAAGCCAGTTTGAGGGCGGCGATTTCTTTCAGAATCGCCGCCCTTTTGTCTTTGGCCGCCATGCCCCGCATGTCAAGGCCCAGGGCCTCGCCGATCTGCAGGTATCGTTCCTCCGAGCTTTGGTAATTAAAGGCGATGACATGGTCAAGCAGGAGGGCATTGCATTCGCCATGGGGCAGGTCCAGCAGAGCCGCCCAGGCTGTGGGCCATGGCATGCACCGCTCCCGAGGCTGGCGTTGGAAAAGGCCAGGCCGGCCTCGAGGCTGGCCAGCATCAGTTGGCTGCGCAGCTCAAGGTCGTCCGGGTGCTGCGCGAGAGCGCGCAGGAGGTTGTCATGGATCAGCCGGATGGCTGTCCAGGGCATGCAGGTCGGTAGCGGGGAACTGGCCGTTGGAGACATAGGCCTCGATGGCGTGAACCAGGGCATCCATGCCGGTGCAGGCCGTCAGATAGGCGATCCATGGTCAGGGTGGTCTCCGGATCGATGAGGGCCACATCCGGCACCACGGTCTTGCTGATGATGGCGATCTTGACTTGTTCTCTCGCGGATTGGTGATGATGGCAAACTGCGACACATCGGCGGAGGTGCCGGCGGTGGTGGGAATGCAGATCAGGGGCGGGCCGGGCATCGGCACATTGTCGACCCCCTCAAAGTCCAGGATGGATCTGCGGTTGGTGCATGACGATGCCGATGCCCTTGGCGCAGTCCATGAGGCTGCCGCCGCCCACGGCGACAATGACGTCGCAGTTTTCAGAGCGGTAAAGTTCCGCGCCGGCCATGACTTCATCGGCGCGCGGGTTGGGCGTGACCCGAGAGAACAAGACGCAATTGATTCCGGCTGTCTCGAAAGCACCGGCGACCTCGGGTGCCCAGCCGGCGCTCAGAACTCCGGGATCGGTTACCATCAGCACTTTTTTTGCGCCGAAATTGATGGCATACTGCGCGGCCAGTTTTCGGGCCTCCGGGCCGAAGACAAATTCCGGTGCGACGAATTTTCTGAGTTCCAGCATAGTCGGTCCTTGGGGCAAGAAAATGGGTTATCAAAAAACGGTTTGGACACCGATACCACATGGTCGTATCCCGGTGGCATAGTATTATGATGCGACCTGCGGTAAAAAAAAGTCAAGGTGAAAGCGGGGGAGCGGTATGGCCCAGGGGATGATCTCGCTTGCGGCCAGCACACACCTGTTGCCCGCTGCTGTTTTCG
>CAVSQR010000087.1:0-5121 GCA_963729825.1 uncultured delta proteobacterium
CGCCCTGGGTGATAAGGCGATGTATCAGTGTAAAAAAGAGAAGAAAAACGGGGCGGCTGATTCTGAAAATGGTGACAGCGCAACCGTTTCTCCCTGAGTTGAACAGGCAATTGACTGATGTTCTTCAGTTATATTGCCGCCGCGCCCTAAGCCGTTGTAAAAAAATAACATGGCCAGAGAAATGCGCGGA
This sequence comes from uncultured delta proteobacterium, assembly GCA_963729825.1. Lineage (GTDB taxonomy): Bacteria > Desulfobacterota > Desulfobulbia > Desulfobulbales > SURF-16 > SURF-16. The sequence continues at coordinate 191 of CAVSQR010000087.1, forward strand.
ACGGCATAAGGAGCCGTAACGAAATTGAAAAAATGGCCATGTTATTTCGTAACGGCTCCTAAAAGTCATTTTCAAAATTCTGGTAATCCGCGGCGCTGAGAAGCTTTGTTTTTCCTGGCGCTGCCGAACGCTTGCCTGGCTGTCCCGTTTTCTGTGCTGAGGTTTTATGCAGACCGCGGGTCTGCGCCTCTCTTGTTGCATCGATTTTGCCGGAAACAATTTTTTCCAGTTTGGTCACCGTCTCATTTAATTGGCCGGAAATAACATTAAGTTCCTCAGAAGCAGCGGCTGATTCTTCCGCGTTGGCGGCATTTGTCTGGGTGACACTGTCCATTTCGCTGACCGCCGTGCTGATCTGGTTGATTCCCTGTGACTGTTCTGTGGCAGCAGTGGCGATTTCATTCACCAGTTTATGCACTTTTTCCGCGCCCTGGGAAACCTCGGCAAAGTTGGCATTGCATTTTTGCACCAGCTCAGCGCCGTGCTGGATTTTTTTTACCGATTTCTCAATCAGTTCGCTGGTATTTTTTGCCGCTTCACTGGCCCGCATGGCAAGATTTCTCACCTCATCGGCCACCACGGCAAAGCCGGCTCCCGCTTCTCCTGCGCGGGCCGCTTCAACGGCGGCATTAAGCGACAGCAGATTGGTCTGGAAGGCAATCTCATCAATGGTCTTGATGATCTTCTGGGTTTCTTTGCTGGCCATGGCGATGTCGTGCATGGAAACGGTTAGTTCCGCCATGGATTCATTGGCACGATTCACTACATTTTTTGTTTCCGTCATCAGGGTGTTCACCTCCCGGGCATTGCCGGCATTCTGCTTGGTCATGGAAGAAAGCTCTTCCAGGGAGGAAGAGGTTTCTTCAAGGGCCGCAGCCTGTTCGGATGTCCCTTCGGCCAGGATCTGGCTGCTGCCGGCCACCTGGCTGGAGGCCTCCGCCACCGTTGCGGCGGCATTATTGAGTTCATCGGTTATCTGATTGATGGGTTTGACGATGGATCTGGTTACAAAAAAACCAAGAAGCATTAAAGTCCCCAAAAGCAATGAGCCGCCGATCAGCATGGTCCAGAAGGTGCGGGCCATTTCCATTTTCACGTCATCAACATAAATCCCTGAACCGGCAAACCAGTTCCATGCCGGGTGCAGCTTGACAAAGGATATCTTGGGCAATGGCTCTGTTTCCCCCGGCTTTTCCCAGTAGTAATTGACAAAGCCGTTGCCGTTTTTCCGGCAGATATCCGCCATTTCGGCAAAGAGTTTTTTGCCGTGTGAGTCAGGCATGCCGCTCAGATCCTGCCCTTCCAGTTCCGGTTTCATGGGGTGCAGGATGCTTATTCCGCTGGTGGTATTGATAAAGAAATATTCATTTTGTTCGTAACGCAGATTGCGGATAATGTTTTTTGCGGTTGTCTGAGCTTCTTCCACGGAAATGGTTCCGGCATTGCTCAGTTTGGCATAGTGGTCAATCACCCCCCAGGCGGTCTCGACCACATGCTGGGTTTTTACATTTTTTGCAGCATATTTCTCATGCATGAGTCCAAAGTAACCTGCCGCCAGAAGGCCGGTAAAGGTAATGACGATAATTAAACCGATAAGAAGCATCCGCACCGACAGTTTGAGATTATTCAGATTAAACATGGCAGCCCCTGGTTTCCTTTAGCTGGAAAGATATTGTGCTCTTTTCGCTATATGCATCAGCACCGAAATGAGTTCCTGGAAATCGACCGGCTTGATCAGCGCCTTGAGGACTGAAGGGTCGTCATCTATACATAAGAGGGTCGGCTCTTTACTCATAATGGCTCCTGTTGAGTACTTTTCTGATGGTACGCAACATTTCACTCATGAAGTAAGGTTTGGCGACATAAGCTCTGATGCCCATGGCCAATGCCTGTTCCCTGTTCACCATGTCGCTGTGCCCGCTGCAGAGGATTACCGGCATGGACGGCTTGATCTCCATGACCTGCCGGGCCAGCTCGACTCCGGTCATGCCGGGCATGGCCATATCGGTAATGAGCAGATCGTATTTTCCGGGATGCTGTTGGAAATCCTGTAATGCCTCGCTGCCGGTCTTGTGGGTCGTGACGTGATAACCGCTGTCTTCGAAAATATCTCTGGCGATCCTGACAATGTTTGCTTCGTCATCAACGATCAGAATGTGCTCGCGTCCCCCCTGGGCCGGAGAATCTTCCAGGAAGGTGGCGGATTCGGCCACATCTTTTTCCAGGCGGGGCAGAAAAACATGAAAGGTGGTGCCTTTTCCCGGTTCACTGGAAACAGCGATGTGGCCGTTATGGCCCTGGACGATTCCGTGCACAACGGCAAGGCCCAAACCTGTTCCTTCTCCAATCTCCTTGGTGGTGAAATAGGGTTCAAAAATTTTACTTAAGGTCTCTTTGGCCATGCCGGTGCCGGTATCGCTTACTTCAAGCCTGATGTATGGCCCCGGGGCTATGCCGGAGAGGAGGCCGACATCCTCTTTGGTGATTTCCATGTCCTGTAAGGTGAGGGTCAGAATTCCGCCGGTATCGCGCATGGCATGATAGGCGTTGGTGCAGAGGTTCATGATGATCTGGTGGATCTGGGTGGGATCGGCCAGGGCCATGCCGTGTGGAGCGGATATCCTGCCGGATCTCAATGGTTGCCGGAATGGAGGAGCGCAGCAGCTTGAGGCATTCCTTGATGACAGGGACCAGCTGCAGGGGCTATTTCTGCTGTTCCGACCGCCGGCTGAAGGTGAGGATCTGTTTGACCAGATCTTTGGCCCGCAAGGCGCCTCGAGTAAATTTCGTCTATATTTTTAACCACCTTTGCAGGATCGTCCTTATCCATGCGGGCCAGTTCGGTGAAGCCGATAATGGCGGTAAGGATGTTGTTGAAGTCATGGGCAATGCCGCCGGCCAGGGTGCCGATGGCCTCCAGCTTCGCTGCCTGGCGCAGATCTTCCTCCAGTCTTGTCTTTTCCTGTGCCATCAGCTTGCGCTGGATGATGCCGGCCAGGGTGTGGGCAATGGAGGCGAGAAATTCCTCTTCTTTGGCGTCCCGCTTATGCCCTGCCGGTAAGAAGATGCAGATCAGCCCGATGGTCTGGTTGTCCAGCAGGATCGGCACGGCGTAGTGGCCGTGGGGCTGCATGTTTTCATAGCGCAGGGTGTGGCGTTCATCATCATGGTCGGCAAATTGTATCTCCCCGGTGGACGCGGCCAGACCGCACAGGCATTGGCCGAAGGGAATCGTGGCGCAATGGGCGGGCAGCTGTTCCGGCAGACCGGTGCCTGCTTTGAGAACCAGGACCTTCGGGGCATCCTCAACCAGGTAGATAAAGGCCTTTCCCTGGTGGGAAAGCCAGCGGAGAGAGAGGATTTTGTCAATGGTGATGGCAAACAGCTCATCTAAGGAAATATCCTGCAGGGAGAGTTTGAGAAGAGAGTTGATGATCGTCTGGATTTCGTAGTTGCGTTTGATTTCCTCCTCGCCCCGTTGCCGTTCAATAACTTCAAGGGCCAATTCCCTGTTGGCCTTTTCCAGCTCGATGATTTTCAGACGGAGTTCGGGATAGTAGCTTTTTCTGATGGATTTTTCGCCCAGGCCGATAATTTTTTCCCGCATCATCGTCCATTTTTCTTCATCATCAGAGGGCCTCGGCATAGATTACCTCGATATCCCGTTTATTAAAACGTCTTGGATTGGTGACCAGACACGGGTCGCGCAGGGCTTTTTCGGCCAGCTCCGGTATGTCGGTGAGGTGAATGCCTCTTTCCCGCAGTGTTTTGTCAATGCCTGAAGCCAGTTTCAGTCCGGCGATTTCTTCCAGAATCGCCACCCTTTTGTCTTTTGCCGCCATGCCCCGCATATCAATGCCCAGGGCCTCGCCGACCTTCAGGTAACGTTCCTCCGAGCTTTGGTAATTAAAGGAGATGACATGATCAAGCAGGAGCGTTGCACTCGCCGTGGGGCAGGTCCTTGTAGCCGCCCAGGCTGTGGGCCATGGCGTGGACCGCGCCCAGGCTGGCGTTGGAAAAGGCCAGCCCGGCCTGCGAGGCTGGCCAGCATGATCTGCTGCGCAGTTCCAGGTCTGCGGGGTTGGCCACGGACGCCCAGGCAGGTTGCCGCGGATCAGGCGGATGGCCTCCAGGGCGTGCAGGTCGGTGATGGGCGAGTGGGCGTTGGAGACGATAGGCCTCGATGGCGTGCACCAGGGCGTCCATGCCGGTGCAGGCGGTGAGGTAGGCGGTCCATGGTCAGGAGGGTGCCGGGATCGATCGAGGGCCACGTCCGGCACCACGGTCTTGCTGATGATGGCGATCTTCACCTGCTCCGTGGAGTTCGTGATGATGGCGAACTGGGACACGTCGGCGGAGGTGCCGGCGGTGGTGGGGATGCAGATCAGCGGCGGCATGGGCACGGGAACTTGTCCACGCCTTCGAAGTCCAGGATGTGAAGCCGCCGTTGGCGGCCACGATGCCGATGCCCTTGGCGCAGTCCATGGCGCTGCCGCCGCCCACGGCCACGATGAGGTCGCTGCCGTGGCTCCGATAGCGCTCGGCCCCGGCCATGACCTCTTCGGCCCGGGGATTGGGGGAGACCGCTGAGAAGACCACACTGTCGATCCCCGCGGCAGCAAGGACGTCCTTGACTTTGCCGCACCAGCCTGCGGCAATGACCCCCGGGTCGGTGACGATCAGCACCTTTTCGGCCCCGAAAATTGATGGCATAGCGACCGGCGAGATTCAGGGAGCCGCAGCCGAAAACGAATTCAGGGGCGACGAATTTTCTCAGTTCCTGCATAGTTATTCCTTGGGGCAAGAAAATGGGTTATAAAACCGGTTTGGACATCGATACCACGGGGTCGTATCCCGGTGGCATAGCATAGTATTATGATGCGATCTGCGGCAAAAAAAAGTCAAGGCGAAAGCGGCCAAGAACAGCATGG
>CAVSQR010000088.1:0-17614 GCA_963729825.1 uncultured delta proteobacterium
AAGTCCTGCACAAGAAGGGGGGCTCGCCGATCCGGCCCCGGAGGACTGAGATTCTCACGTCCAGGAAGGTACCGTTGGCTTGGCACGGCAGGTCGCACCGTTCTTCGGGACGCTTCCGGTCCGTGAGGCGATATTGACTTTACCGCAATGGTTATAGTCAATTCTCTTCCCACGTTTAGCAGTCGGCCGTAGCGTCACTGCTTGGCGATGGGCAGCGTCCGAATGTAGAGGAGCAACATGCCGATTACGATCAAGATGGGCACCAGCGACCCGGCCAGCCATACCCGCCGATAGGTATATTCCTCCAAGGCATGATCGGCCTTGCCTTGGACCTCCGCGGCGACCTTTTCGCCGTCGGCCAGGGCCGCCTCCACCGGCTTGACTTGGAAGGAGTGCAGGAGGGTGCGGGCGTTGGTCAGGGCGTTGACGGCGTTGCGGAGTTCGAATTTCGGTTGGCTGACCTCCATGCCCAGGCGTTCCGCCTCGGCGAGCGTCGCCTCGGCCTGGGCGATCTGTTGATGGAGTTCATCGAGCCCGCTGCGAATCGTCCTGGCGGCAGCGGCGCCGGCCAGGGTGGCCCCGTACTTGCCGTTCTCGTGGCACTTGACGCAGACCGCGCCGCCCTCGCATTCCCACCATTTGGTCCGAGGGCGACTGGATCTTGTGGCTGCTGTGGCAGGTGGCGCAACCGGGGAGCTTCTCTTCCTCAAAACGATGCTTCATGCGGGTATCGGCGAAGAGCCCGGCGATCTTCCCGTGACAGGTGCCGCAGGCGTTGGCCACCGAGCCGACTGCCGGGAGGCACGGCGCCGTGGTTGCCGTGGCAGTTGTTGCAGGTGGCGCGCACTCAGGTCGCCCTTCTCCAGCAGCGCCCGGCCATGTACGCTCGCCCGCCACTCTGCATATTGTTCGTGACCCAAGGGGTGGCCGTGGTATTGATAGCCGGCCATCACCTTTTCGTCCGCATGGCATTTCGCGCAGGTCTTGGCCACGTGCGTACGATAGACCGGCGACTCCAGGTCGTCGACGGCCCGAATCCCATGCTTGCCCTGGTCTTGGCCCGATCCGTGGGGCTTGTCGTGGCAGGAGATGCAGGTGGCCACCTTGGGGTCGTTGACGCGTCGCTGGCGCGCAGCAACACCAATCCGAAAAAGGTCTACTGCATCGATCATGCGCTGGTCACCTCGGTGTCGTCGGGGATTCTGGTCAACTCCGGACATCTCCTGGAGAACTTCGTTTTCACGGCGCTTCGGCGTCTGCGTCCCGAAATATACTATTACAAGGCCAAGACCGGTCGTGAGGTCGATTTCATCCTCCCTGCCGCGAATCCTGCGTCAGGGCAAAGAATGCTGGTCCAGGTGTGCGAATCCCTGGCCGAGCCGCAAACGCGGAAGCGGGAGACGATGGCTTTAAGCGAGGCGATGACCGAATTGGGTCTCACGACCGGCACTCTCGTGACCCGCAATGAAGATGAGCGGATCGCTGTCGGAAGTGGGACCATAGAGGTGGTTCCAGTCTGGCGGTTCCTGCTCGATCTGCCCGAATCAATCCCATAGTCCCTGAGATTTCCGCTACTCAGAGACACCCGCGAAACGCGCTTTTCAGGGTAGAAACGGGCTATGGGGGTCTATTCAGGAATGAAATTCCCGTAAACATGCATAGTAAGTCTGAAAAATCTCTGGTGAGGCTCATAATAATTTTGGTCACCAGGAATTAAGTTTTGTCGAGTCCATCAAACATAGTATGTCGACACCGTTTTTAACTAGCTGATATTGAAGTTGAAGTGGGAAACATGGTAATGCTGCTATAGGATTATTCTATGTTTTGTTGTTTTCCGCCTAAAAAAAACCTAACTTTTTTTTCTTGACTGGACATTTTGAATTCCTTAACCTGATTATACGACAAAGGCAAACCCGGAGCGATCCGGGGACGCAAAGCCACGGGCCTCACGGAGGCAGCCGGGTTGCCGAAGAGATACTGCGCAATACGTTTTAAGCCCGTCTTCGGTTTTCGGAGGCGGGCTTTTTTTGTTTGCGAGCCGACATTTTGACCTCGAACCAAGTGGAGGAAACGAATGAATAAGTGGCCGGGTATGCATTTCCCCTCATCTATGAAAACTCTCTGTTTTCTTTTTTTCTGTTGCCTGATTGCAGGCAAATCCCAAGGCGCAACAGGCGAGGTGATGGTGACTTCGCCGGTTGTTGACGATATAAATATCATTGCCGTGCCGACGGATCAGGTTTCCCTTGCCGTTTCCGGCACCTATATCCTCACGGAAGACGCAACCCCGAATTTCACCGGTCCTACCGAATATTGCTCAGGCGGCATAGGAACATTACAGCCCCGCTACTGGGATGGCCGTGACGGCGGGCCGGTCGGCTATTATGCCGAACTTTTTTTCCGGGTTGATGGAGGGTCTCGCCATAGTATAGGTTCAGTCCGTTATGGGCATGCCTACAGCCCGGGCACCGAGTACGACCGGCTCAACACCTTGTTGAACTTTTCCTTTTCCATTTCTCTGAAAAACCTGCAGAAAGATGCGCCCCACGAAATCCTGATTGAGCTTATCGATATCTTTTCTCTCTACTGCAAGCCTGCTTACTGGTGGTATCTGGGATCCGCCCAAAAGCGTTACGGAGAGGTTATCACCAGCTACTCTGTGCCATTTTTCATCGGCGAACCAGCCCCTGCGCAGGACAACCAGAGTCCGGATCCTGATCCAGGCGGATGCCACAGCAACAAAAATCTCGTTGCATTTGATTAGGATGGGTGGGGCCTGCACGGGCAACTATTTCCGGTGCTGTTTGCGGTTGCCGGCCGCGCTGGAGCAGAAAACCAACAGATTATTTCCGAAATATTGGGAGCGGAAACAATGAAAAAGCTGATCACTATCTTCGTGGCCATTATTTTCAGTCTGGGCGTTGCTTTGCCACTTCAGGCAGCCTCGGTGAATGTCGCCAACGGCAACCTGTACGATCAGGTAAGCGTCTCGCCGCTTGGCAAGCTGCCGGTGACAATCTCCTACAACTCCAAGTCTGAGCGGGAGAGCGTGTTCGGCTATGGATGGAACGCAAATTTTGACATTCGTCTGCTGATTAACCCGGACGGCTCCTGCGTGCTCATCGATCTGGACGGATCAGAGGAGATGTTCACCCCAAACGGCGACGGCTCCTTCACCTCTGCCGCGGATGTGCATGATCGCCTGGAAAAGCTCGGCGAGGCCTTCCGCCTGCACCGCAAGGCCGGCGGCTCTGTCGACTTTGATGCAACCGGTAAGCCCCTTGCGATCATGGACAGCAACGGCAACGCCACCAACCTGGTCTACGATAATGACAGGCTCTCCATGCTCACCGGCCCCAACGGCGAAGAACTCGCATTTGCCACGGACAGCCAGGGCCGCATTATCGCCATTACCTCTGCCGACAATAAATCCTTCGCCTTCACCTACGACAGTAACAGCAACCTCATCTCCATCACCGACCCGGCCGGCCAGACCACCCTCTATGGCTATGACGATGAGCACAATTACGCTTCCAAGACCAACCCGGCCGGGCAGACCAATAACTACCATTACGATGACCAGGACCGGGTGGTCTCCACGGTGAACAGCGCCGGAGAGACCCGTACCATTGAATATGTGAACGATACACTTACCCGCGTTATTGATCCTGCCGGCAACGCCACCGAGTACACCATTGACCAGGACCAGAAGATCATCCAGAAAAAGGACGCGGCCGGCAATGTCACCGCCAACACCTGGGACGATGCCGGCAACAAGACCTCGGTCACCGATGCCGCGGGCACCGTGACCATGACTTACGATGCCAAGGGCAACCTGCTCTCCAGCACCGACCAGCTCGGTCAGACCACCAGCTACACCTATAACGAACTGAGCCGGGTCACCTCGGTCACCGACCCGCAGGGCGCAGTGACCGCCTTTACCTATGATGCCAACGGCAACCTGCTCACCTCCACCGACGCCTTGGGCAACACCACAACCTATGCCTACGACTATAAAGGCCGGATCATCACCAACACCGATGCCCTTGGCCGGGTTAGCAGCCTGGCCTATGACAGCCAGGGGAATGTCGCCTCCTTTATTGATCCGGTGGGCACTGTCACCACCATGGCCTATGACGCGGCCGGTAACCTGACTGCCATGACCGATGCCCTGGGCAACATCACTACCTTTACCTATGATGATCTGGGCCGCATGCTGACCAGGACCGATCCCAAGGGCCAGGTGACCAGCTCTGCATACGATGTCTTGGGCAACCGGGTGGCAGTGACCGATGCCAACGGCAACACCACCCGCTACGAGTATGATCATCGCCGGCAGGTCACCCGCATCATTGATGCCCTGAACCAGGTGACCGCTATCACTTATCTTACCGGCAGCAAGCTGCCCGCAAGCCTCAGCGATGCCAAGGGGCAGACCACCAACTTTACCTATGACAGCCTGGGCCGCCTGATCCGGGAGACCGATCCCCTGGGCAAATCCGTCACCTATCAGTACGATGCCAGGGGCAACCTCATCGCCCGCATTGACAGCGCAGGCAACACCATTGCCTACACTTACGACGCCCTGGGCCGGCTGCTGGCCAAGAGTTTTCCGGACGGCACCTCGGCCTCCTTCAGCTATGATGCCAAGGGCCGCTTGCTGACGGCGGCCAACCAGCATATCGCCTACTCCATGACCTATGATACCCTGGGCCGGCTGCTTTCCATCACCGATGCCAACGGGAACACCATCAGCTATGAGTATGATAAGCTGGGCAACCGCACCCGAATGATCATGCCGGACGGCGATAAGGTTGATTACCGCTATGACGAGTCAAACAGGATCATGGCAATCGACTCCTTCCTGGGTGCTTTCAGCTTCGGTTACGACGCCCTGGGCCGTCGCACCGAACTATCCGCGCCCAACGGCGTTACCACAGAATACGGCTACGATACGGCGGGCCTGCTCACCGAGATCATCACTAAAGGTGGCAACCGGGACGATCTGTTGAGCTCTCTTTTATACAGCCATGACGCAGTGGGCAACAGGCTTTCCAAGAGCGTGGAAGAGAGCAGGGGCTATGGCGGCGGCCATAGTCATCCCTATATGGCCGAGCGCTTTGACTTCACTTATGATGCGGCGTACCAGCTCATCGATACCCTGGCCGTGCGCGAAGGCAAACAATGGGCGAGTGAGCTGCGCAACCTGTCGGAATCCTTCAGCTATGATCCGGTGGGCAACCGAATTACCGGCCCGCGATGGGATGACATATACACCCATAACGAAGCCAACCAGCTGCTTGCCAGCAGGAAATTCGAATTCCTCTATGATGCCAACGGCAACCAGAGTGCTAAGATCGAAACAAGCAGCGACGACCAGGATACCTGGACCTATGAGTATGACTTTGAGAATCGTCTGATCAAGGCAACCAGGACCAGGGAGGACGAGATCAAGACCGTCTCTTTCAAGTACGACCCATTTGGCCGCAGGATCGAAAAAAGGGTGGAAGAGGTCGAGACCCAATACCTGCCCAGCGGCCTCAAGACCGCGACCTACAGCTATGTCTACGACAACGAGGACATCATCCTGGAGGTCCGTTCAGGCGGTGATGATGAGGATGGTGAGGAGCAGGGCCGCAGCGAGTCAGGCCAGAGGCATTGGCGGAAACGGATCAGCAAACCATCAGTCAGTCGCTTTGTGCATGGGCCCGGCATAGACGAGCCCCTTGCAATTGAACAGAAAGAAAGAGTATATTTTTACCATGCTGATGGGCTGGGCAGCATCACCAGCCTGACCGATGCCAGAGGCCAGGTGGTTCAGACCTATGAGTATGACTCGTTTGGCAATATGCGGTATGAGGGGAATCATGTGAAGCAGCCGTATGGGTTTACGGCACGAGAATGGGATAGCGAGACAGGGCTGTATTTTTACCGGGCCCGGTACTATGACCCGCAGATGGGGAGGTTTATTTCTAAGGATCCGATTGGGTTTGCTGGTGGGGATGTTGTTCTGTATGGGTATGTCCAAAATGATCCGGTTAATTTTATCGATCCGTGGGGGCTAAGAACCTTGGCATGTGCATTAAGCCTCTGCACTCTCTTGGTGGTGAAGGTGCGCGCTCTGGATGGGATGTTATAGCGGTAACCCTTTATATCACCGGTACTGTGTGTCAATGAAGGTAATGGTGGTTACACTTGCGGTGGCAAGATCAACGCGGTCGAAATGGTTTGACCCGATCAGCGGGCCTGGCAAGCCAAGCGACGATAAATACGATTCTCAGATTTGCGAACAGAAGGAGCCGGATAACTATTGCCTTGAGCAGTGCTTGCGCAAAATTTACAAGTCCGCGTCCCCGGTATGGCATCCTTCGGCACCGCTGCAAGAGTGGTCAGACACTGCCATGAAGGACTGTCAGGAGCAATGTAGTCGGATGAACAAGAAGAAATATGAAGGAGGTTGTAAAAGGCCATCAGAATTTTAATCTGACTAAAGAGGGGATAAATCATTTGATTAAGTTGCTGAAAGTTATTTGGGTTCTCTCTTCCATAGCTGTGCTTGTTCTAACGATTGTTCACTATGAGCCGGATTCAGTGACCGATATTGGAATTTTCCTTGTATACGGCATGCTCTTCCTCGCTTTCCCGTTCAGCCTTGCTGTCGCAGGCTATTTGCGCTAGCGACGTTACTGCAAGAGCAATTGAGGATGCCTCTGCTCGACCTTATCAGCTCGAACTATATTGGTTTTTCTGAATGTGGCTTGCCTTCTTTTTCGTGGGCTACCTGCAATGGTTTGTGCTGTTACCGTGGTTATGGGGTAAGAGGAAGAGATAGGCGAGCCCGAACGAATAGAAAGTGAAAAGGACTGCTTTTCGTCCGGTAGTTCTCAGGAGAAAGGCCGTCGTTTCCGATTATGTACATGTTTATCATGTCATTAACTTAAGCCTTTTCAGCACGGTTGCCTGGGCCCAGGTTCGTCATTCCGGCGAAGGCCGGAATTCCAGGTAGTTACGACAATGCTGGACCCCGACCTTCGGGGTGACAACGAGGGTAGTCAGATTTTTCTTAAGTTAACGACATTGAATGTTTATCTATAAATAACCATGACTTTGTTCAAGATTATCATAGCCGCAGCCAGTTGGTTTCCAGAGCCCGACCGTCACCGGGCAGCTTCGCCTTCCTTTGTGCTTTGCGATGGGGAAAAATGTAACGTTTAAAGAAGGGCGCCACGAATGGCACCCTTCTTTATTCAGGAAAATCTATTTGATATCGATTTGGTCTTTTATTTTCTCCAGGACCTTGTCGCCGATTCCTTTGACGTTCTTCAGGTCATCGATTGATTTGAAATTGCCGTGTTCAGTCCGATAGTCAATAATTGCCTGAGCTTTGGAAGCGCCGATCCCGGGAAGAGATTCCAGGGTTTTCAGGTCAGCGGTGTTAATGTTGACGGCAGCAAGGGCAGATGCAGCAAAGAAAAACAACATACACAGTGTTAACAGCAACTTCTTCATCGTAGGCCTCCTTGATTTGGGTTGGTTTGCAAAACAAACGTTAGGTTTATTTTTTATGAAAAAAAAGATACTTTCAATTGGGCAAATTGTCGCACCTATGTTTGTGGAATATAATTATTTCATTGCTATCTCACTGCGGTTTCGCATACGATGCGGTCTTGGTCGAGCGCATATAGGCTATGGAAAATCAATGGTCACGGGAAAGGGGCCGAGCGCATTTTCCGGCGGGGCGGGCAGACTGTTAATGTAAGCGAAATAAGGATAGAAATTCATATAGTACAGATTTTGATGCTGCGTAACCCCCCTTATCGTATGAACAGGGGTCCACTGCCAGGTGAAGTCGAGTCGCATCTGGTTAACAAATCCAGGCAGTGCGTATTTGTAGGTTTCAGCAAACCATATGGTGTCGTCATCCGGCGTATGACAAACCAGATGATCCGTGACATAGTATTGGTCAATTTTTTCCGTCAGGATGATCAGTTTGCTGTGCCGGGCCGCATCGAGCAGCTCAATTGAGACAATGGTTGGCTGATTGACAAAGGGATAGGCCGCTGAAAAGCCAAGAAATTCGGAAATCCTGTGCGGATCGATATAACCGTACAGATCAACATTCGGATCATCGCGGATGTCATCAGCCTTGACCGCTGCACCATAGAGGAGAAAATAATCGGAGTAGTTCCAGTAAGTGATATACTGGGGCTCATTCATGTCCTTGCCTCCCAGGCAGATAATGGAAGACTGATCCTCCTGGGCTGCTCCCTCATAATAAACAGTCAGGTACAGGTCGGTAACGCCGGCAGGGATTGGTTCAGCGGTAAAATTAAAGGTATAGGTCTCAGCCAGCTGGGAGGAAAGAGCGTCGATCGGGACTGCCGCAGATTCGGAGGCGGTAAAAGGTTCGCCGGCCATTAATGACGCCATGGCTGTACTGTCCTGCGGGTAGTTGGATAAATCCTCCAGCAGATTGGGGATGACCTTGTAAACTGCCACGGCATGAAGAGAACCTTCGGACATCTCCAGCGGCACAGTCTGGCCGTTTTCATCGATTATGGTAGTGGTGTTGCGGATCTTGGCCTTGATTTGGGTAAATTGGTGAGGGCTGACACTGCCGTCAATGATGGCATAGACGAACTCATCCGGAAAGGTGATGGCCAGGGTCCCCGCAGGGACTGGGCAGCGTCCCACGGCAACCGCTGTTTCCTGCTCATTCCCCAGGGTACCCTGGAAAATGACCTGCAGGGAGAGATCGGTTGCTCCAGCCGGAATGCCTGGAGGAAAATGGAAGAGAAATGGTTGCGGTTCCCCGCTGTTGAGCGCCTCGGCCAAGGCAATATCGACGGTTACAGCTTCCGAGGTTGTATATTTATCCGTGCCACCATTTGTATAGCGGGCTACCCCGATCAGAGAGCCGATGCCAAGCGTCTCGGGGACCGGATTGCCGTCATCATCCGTGCCGAGGGTGGAAATATTCTGCACCTCGGCGCTGATGTCCCACATGGGTGTCATCCACTGTATTTTCCCGTCAGTCAGTCTGATCGGCACGCCAGGCTGGGGCATGGCGTTGCGCACGCTAAGGGTTCCCCGGAAGAAATAGTCGAGCAGGGCGGCGGAATAGCCCACAGCCCGGGGGATGAGGACGGAGGCATAATCCTCATGCACCCTGTCATCGAGTATCGGCACACCGTTATGGCCGATGGCCATGCAGTTATAGGAGATCAGGCTTCCGGCAGCCAATCTTATCTGCGTCGTGCCCCCGGCATATCCCCATACATATGGCCTGTAATCCGTTTTTCCGTCTTCAGCGACAAGCATTTCCGGATTTAACCAGTCAATCTGAAGCGTGACATCCTCAGGGGCGGGGTGAGGATATTGTAAAGTGGAAAAAATCGTATTAAAGCTGAAAAAATTGGCATTGGTATATTCGGCCAGGCCGATGTTATGAAACTGTGAATCCGTGCCTTTTGTTACGCCCGGATCCGGGTTTTCCAGGGTATATCTGTCCTGGTCCCAAAGCGCGGTTACCGGGATGGGAGAGAGCTGATAGCCTGCCCCGGATTGGACAAAATTGCTGAAAATTGCGCCATCCACCGGCACGCCGGTAAAATTGATCTGATCAATCTTATCTTTAGCCCATTCTTCATAGGGATCACTGAGCCATGATTCCGGCCAGAGCAGCTGCGGAATCATGCTGACCAGCGGATCATCAGGATCTATGGGATGAGGATCATTGCGCACATGGGCCGGAACGGCCGAATCGGATACCAGATGCATCAGGTGTCCCATCGTCAGAAAGAGTGCGGCATATTCTTCTTCACTCCCTGTGCGGAGAGCATTGAAGTATGCGGTACGGGCCTTCTGCCAGGAATAGGGGGCGAGCTGCAGCTGGGCATAGGTCAGCGAGGAATCGGATTGGGGGATGATGGGAATGTTGAGTCCCGCCTTATCCCATTCCTGCAGCGGATCGTGAAAATGATTCAGAAACCAGGGGATTTGGTCCTCGTCAGTGCCGCCTTGACGGCACCAGTCCCAGATCTCTTTTGTGGCATAGATTGTTTCAATGCCGTCAGGATAGCCCAGATTGTTTATCATGTAAGAGTGCAGAAGTGATTGCCGGGCTGCTGTCTCGTTTATCTTGGGGTGCACCTTCTTGTTGTCATATGCATAAGTCACGGTCCGAAGAAAAACAAACAGGGTAATGAAAATTAAAATATGAATTTTTCGGCACATAGTTTCTCACCGCTGTTTTAATTTTCTTGTCAGCACTGGAGCAAAACCAAAAAACTGTCGTTCGGCATTGTACATTTCCAGGATGATGCGTTGTTTTTCATATGGATACATCGTCCATAAAATTTCCCCCCACATTGACTTAAATTCTCTCGCCTTTCCTCCTTTGTTTTCAGCCTGGGCAGCCAGACCACGATGTATTGATCTTCCGGAATGGAGTAACTTGGGTCGAACCGCGGTTTTGTTTTCTTGTGACGCGGGAAGGCCCCATAGCCTGGTTTGAAGATGATGGCGGTGCATTCCGGTTCCCAGCCGTGGAGAATCCGGAATTGTTTGATCTTATGGCGGGGGATGAAGAATTCGCCGTTGCGGTCTGTTACCACCTCAACCGCATCGGCGTCCTGTGATACCGGCCCGCCGGGACTCAACTGAAACATGGTATAGAAAGTCAGAAAAACCACGGCACCCTCGATCGGTTTTCCTGTTTCAAGGTCAAGCACCATTCCTTTATATGGCCCGTATTCACGGGATATGGTGCAGCCGGCCAGGAGCATGGTTGAAATAACGAGCAGGAAATCAGCCGGGATACGGTATCTTTTTTCATATCTGTGCCTCAGATTTTTTCAATGTGATTCGACTTTTTGAGTTCGGGCTCACAACGGGTTGTATGAAAAAAATGGCGAATCCGTCATGCCGGCATTGATTCGGCATACAGAAAACTCCCGGATACCATAACTCCTGGATTCCGGCTAACCCCCATCTCCGCAAGCGGGAACAACAGACAATGAAAGTCTTGCAGGGTAGAATCTGGCCATGGCCGTGATATCGGCGTTTCCGAATCAGAACTGCTCAATCTGCCAGATGCCCTGCCGGTTTTTGACAAAATAAATATAATATGTGATGGTTACCGGCGTGCCGTTTATGTCATGCTGCCGGTTTACCCGGTATTTTACCCTTTTGTCTTTCGCATAAATCATCTCGACATCGGGCAGATTTGAAAAGATCTGCGGCAGATCAGCACTGATCGCTTGCAAAGCGTCTCGGTACCGTTCTTTTGATTGCGGCAGGAAATAGGCCAGCCCGCTCTTCGATATTCCCCCGCTGCCAGTGCCGTTTTCATGCCGTTCCATTTGCTCTTGAGCAGCCCGTCCAACGCATCTTTATCCATGACCAGAATGGCGGCGGCATCAGTGTAAGCTTCTCCGGTTGCGTCGGTTACCTGGGCAGTAACCACATAGAGCCCCGGAACCGAAACCATCGTCGTAAAATGTTCGCTGTCAATAAAGGTCACCGAGTCCAAGGCAACCGGGCCGACTGCGCTGACTGCTGTCGTGGCTGTGGCCATATCAAAGGTAGCGGTGATGCTGAAGTTCCCAGAGAACGGCGCGATACCTGACTCCGCCTCCGGGATAAGTTCGATGAAATCCGTAGCCGGTTGGCAGGTGACGTTGATGGTTACCAGGGCAACATTGCCTTCCCCATCCATGGCCATGGCGGTGATAGTGTTCGCCCCTGCCGCCAGGGGCACACGGTTGGCGGCAAATCGGCCGCTGTCGGTTAAAGCGGCAACCCCGTTTGCCGTGACCCCGACTTCTGCCGTGGTTCCGGTGATCGTGCCCTGCACCAGCACATAGGGAGTGGTGATTGTTTCGCCGTCAGCCGGTGAGGTGATCGTCAACAACATGGCCGACAGGGTGGAAAACGTTTGGTCGGCCGATGTGGCGGTCGCTCCGGCCGCATTTGCTGCGGTGATTGTAAAATGATAGGTGGTGCCGGCCAAGAAGACCGGCAAGCTCAATGTTGTGTTCTGCTAACGAGTGTCGGTATCCGCCACGATGATGCCGTATGCGATAGTCTCGCCGAAGTCCAGCCGGCTGGTCGTGGGTTGGTCCGTGGTCCAGCTGATGGTGGCCGATTGCCCGGAAACATCAGTGACGGTAAATATTGCTGATAACCGGTGGGACCGTGCTCTGGTATTCGCAATCTTTTCTGCCGAATTCAGCGGCAAGGCCAGCAGAATCGAGAGTCGCCCGAATGGATGATACTGTAGGCCAGGTCAGCGCCGTCCACATCACCGTCATGGTTCGTATCATGCAGACAGGAAAGCGCTTCGGTTGCAATGATTAACGAGAAGAGGAAGGAGAAAATTATAAACAGTTTCAGAACACTGCACCGTTTCACCATTTTATCTGCCTCCGCAAAGTTTTTATCGTAATTTTTTTCGTGGCTGTCGATGCAAACTTGCCAGCTAACCTTTGCTTCTGCCGGAGCATCGACTATGGGCTGAATCCGTCAGGCCCGGTATGACGTGCTCCGAAATGATGTTGAGCTTCTCGACAGCGTTCCTAACAGTGTCGGAAAGGATGATATGAGAGTCAATGCGGCAAATCGTCCCACCGGTAATTAACTGCTGAGGGAATTCAGGCGCTAAGACTGTTCTGGACCCCGGCCTTCCGCCGGGGTGGCAGCGTGGGGCGTCAGCATTGACGAAGTGCAGGGTTTGTTTTGTGGATAGCTGACAATATGATGGATTTTTTTACTTAAGCCGTTGTAAAAAAATAACATGGCCCAGAGTTTTACACGGATAATCCCACATTCCGCAAAATCCTGCAAAGCATCTGGTATCAGATCAACAATGGACAGGAAGTTTACGTGATCGGAGAGATACTGGCTGATAAAACCGTAAAAGGCGGCACGGGATGGGGCGCCGAGTTCAGCAAACTCTGCAACAAACCCTTGTATGTGTTCGATCAGAAGCGCAATGCATGGTTCAGTTGGAATCATACCGATTGGGTTGAGCGAAAAAAAGGGGATGAACCGGTCATCAGTCATGTTCATTTTGCCGGCACGGGAACGCGCTTTCTGGAAGAAAACGGCAAAAAAGCCATTCGGGAACTGTTCGAGAGAACATTTATCCTTTAATTGAAGATATTTCCCTTACCTTCCGTCAATGCTGCAAATCTCCGGCACCGTAGCCCTCCCTGACACCGAGATCGAGATCGTTGCGATTCGGGCCCAGGGAGCAGGCGGCCAGAATGTCAACAAGGTCTCTACCGCCATACACCTGCGCTTTGACATCGGTGCTTCGTCGCTGCCCGATTTTTACAAGGATCGGCTTTTAAAGCTGAAGGATCATCGCATCAGCCTGGATGGCGTCATCGTTATCAAGGCCCAGCAGCACCGAAGCCAGGAAAAGAACCGGGAGGAAGCCCTTCGCCGGCTTCAGGAACTCATCCAGAGCGTGGCCATATCGCCCAAGCAGCGCAGGCCCACCCGACGCACGCGCAGTTCTCAGGAAAAACGCCTGGACAGCAAGATTAAAAGAGGAAAGACCAAGGTCCTGAGGAGAAAATATCAGCAATCAAAGAATGACCCGAACGCGTGACTTAGTGTTTTGCAGGCTTGATATCCGGTTGTGATGGTGAACATTCATCTTTTGTTGCGCTGAAAAGTATGGTGATTTGTATGAAAGGGAAGTATTTGAATGATGCAGTCAGAAAGTGAAGGGCGCACCGCATGGCGCTGATCAGCTTGAAAGATGTGAGTGTGGGGTTCGGCGGGCATCCGCTGCTGGACCAGGTGAATTTTCAGATCGAGCGCGGAGAACGCGTCTGCCTTCTGGGCAGAAATGGCGCCGGCAAGTCGACCTTGATGCGGCTGATTCATGGCGATCTTTTTCCGGATGACGGCGAGATTGTCCGTCAGCAGGGCGTGCGGATTGCCATGCTCTCCCAGGATGTGCCGCAGGGCCTGGCCGGTGCAACGGTTGATGTTGTCGCCGGCGGACTGGAGAAATCGGACCCGGCGTTGCCCGTTTCGCAAGATGCCGCCAGGCGCCTGCAGGTGGAAAAAACCCTTTCACGCATGAACCTGGATCCTCAGGCCCGGTTTGAAACGCTCTCCGCCGGGCTCAAGCGCCGCGTGATGCTCGCAAGAGGCCTGGCATGCGATCCGGATATTCTGCTCCTGGACGAACCCACCAATCACCTGGATATCGACGCCATCGGCTGGATGGAGGATTTTCTGCTGCGCTACGGCGGAACCCTGCTGTTTGTCACCCATGACCGGATGTTTCTCCAAAAGCTGGCCACCCGCATCCTTGAGCTGGATCGGGGCTATCTCACGAACTGGTCCTGCGACTATCAAACGTTTCAGGAGCGAAAGCAGGCAGCCCTGGATGCGGAAGCCGGACACAGGGCCGAGTTCGACAAGAAGCTGGCCCGGGAAGAGGCCTGGATCCGGCAAGGCGTCAAGGCCAGACGCACCCGCAATGAGGGCCGCGTGCGCATGCTGGAAAAGATGCGGGAGGATCGGCGCAACCGGCGCGAGCGCGTGGGATCGGTTCGGCTGCGGGCCCAGGAGGCCGGGCGTTCCGGAAAGCTCGTGGTTGAGGCCGAAGATGTCTGCTGCGGTTACGACCCCGAGGCGCCGGTGATTCGTGATTTCTCGACGGTCATCCAGCGCGGCGACAAGGTGGGGATCATGGGTCCGAACGGCTCCGGCAAGACCACGCTTCTTCGTCTGCTGTTAGGGGAACTTTCACCGCAGAAAGGCGCAGTGCGGCATGGCGTCCGTCTTGAAACCGCCTATTTTGACCAGCTCCGGGCCCAGCTCGATGAAAACAAATCCGTGGCCGATAATGTCGGCGAAGGAAATGACACGGTCCAGTTCAATGGCAGGTCCCGGCATATCATCGGTTATCTGCAGGATTTTCTCTTTTCCCCGGAACGCAGCCGGTCCCCGGTTCGAATTCTCTCCGGCGGAGAACGGAATCGCCTGCTGCTGGCCAAACTCTTCACCAAACCGTCCAATGTCCTGATCATGGATGAGCCGACCAACGATCTGGATACCGAAACCCTGGAACTTCTGGAGGAGCTGCTCTTTGACTATCCGGGAACCCTGCTTCTGGTCAGTCACGACCGGGCTTTCCTGAACAATGTCGTGACCAGCACCCTCGTTCTTGAAGGCCAGGGCCGTGTCGGTGAGTACGTGGGGGGCTATGATGACTGGCTGCGTCAACGAAGGCTTCCTGAACCGCCGATCAAGGCGGAAAAGGTCAAGGCCGGGAGACCAAAGCCTGCGCGCGAACGCCGCCAGACGCTGAGCTTCAAGCAGCAGCGGGAACTGGAAGCCCTGCCGCAGCAAATTGAGGCGCTTGAAGCCGAGCAGAAGAACCTGTATCAGGCCATGTCCGATCCATCGTTTTACCAGCAGGCCGGCGACGAAATCGCCAGCGCCAAGGCCAGGCTGGAGGCCCTTGAGCAGGAGATCGAAACCGCCTGCCTGCGGTGGGAGGAACTGGAGTCTCTGAATGGAAATTAAAGGCCGCGTTGCGCTGGTTCTGGGCGCCATAAAAGGCATTGGAAAGGGTATCGGGCTGGAACTCCTGCGCCAGGGCGCAAGGGTTGCCTTTAATTATTTTGACTGGGAAGAAAGCCTGGCTGCGCTGAAAGACGATGTGGCGCCGTTTGGCTCAAATGCGCTGATCGTTCGAACGGATCTGCTGGATACCCAAAGCATTCAAGCGCTGATTCAGAAGGTGATGGACCGGTTCGGCCGGCTCGATATCCTGATCAACAATATCGAACGGGGCGGCTGGCCGGTGGTTCACGGCCCGTATACCCCGGAGCAGTGGGATCTGGAGATGGCCACCACCCTTCGCGCCAAAATGTGGGTGTTTAACGCGGCCCTGCCGTATTTAAAATCAAGCCAGAACGGCGTTGTGATCAATTTGTCGTCGATTGCCGGGATTGTGGGCAGATCCGGTCCTGCCGCTTATGTGTTTAACGAAGGATATGCGGCCGCAAGCCGAGGCGTATCGCTTCTGACGGAGACCTGGGCGCGGATCGGGGCGCCGCAGGTCCGGGTGAACGAAATCATGCTGGGAATGGTCGAAACCCGGCATGGCGATAAAACCAGGGGATGGGGGCTGCTGACGGATCTGCAGAAGCAGGCGATTCTGGCGCATACGCTGGTTGGACGCATGGGCGAGATTGAAGATGTTGTCAAGGCGGTTCTTTTTGTGGTGCGGGATGCGCCCTTTATGACCGGAGGCATCCTGCGGCTGGACGGCGGATATGTTCTGGGCGGTGAGGCCGTGGCGCCCATGCCGGAAGGGGTATTGTAAACTCAGCTTTTTCTGGGTCGCAGCAGGGGGGATGATTTTCCCCAGACAAAGAGCTCGATCCAGGCCAGTCCGATTTTCAGCAGCTCAACATCATCGGTCCTGGCTTTATCCAGGAGCGCGGATGCGATCCTGTAGCGCTTCAAAAAACTGCTTTTGAAAACAAATTCCCGAAACGCATCCATGTTGTAGGCAGCCATGAACGCCATTTTCCCCCGCTTTCCGTCCGGTCCCTCGCCGGCCCAGGGATCGCTCCGGAACAGACGCATCAGCTCGGACCACCTTTGGGTCATTCTGTTATAGTCTTCAGCGCCCTGATCCTTGATCCATGCGGATGGCGTCCATTGTTTCCGGCCTTTTGACCCCTGGCAGAACCCGGGCGGCTTGAAATAATGGATTTTTCGATTTCGGCGGGTTTTGGCTTCATAGACGAGTCCCTGTTCGATCGGAAACATGCGGCAGGCTTCCGGACGATGCGAATACACGGAACAGCCGGAAGGCGATAGAAACGGGCAGGGCTTTTCCGGAAGTTCCGACATGGACAGCAGCACTTCCGGAAAAAAGCAGCCGTCGCGCAGCACCACATCCACGTGCCTTTCCAGAAACGCATCCGAGGATAATTTCAGGTGGTGCTTCAACCGGATGACATCGTAAGGATACAAAAACAGGTTGAGGTTGTGACAGCAAAGGTTAAAGCAGGAAACCCCGGGATTGCAGTCGAATGAAAACAACGTGTCATCATCAATGGCTCCCTCGGGCAGGCCTTGAGAATCATCCAGTTCGATGTATTTCATGTTCCGGTCAATCTCCCGGGAACCGGATGAGCTTGCCGCCCAGATACCCGGCAAGGGCTGCGGCACCCAGAATGACCAGGTGGAGAAACAGATACATCATTCGGGACGGGGAAGACGCCAGGGCGACCATCGGGTCCATCCATCGCCAGACAACCAGAAAAAGCCCCAGCAAGAAAACCGTGGCGCCGCAGATCATTTTGGTTAAAATCAAATTGGTTAAATTGCCGCCGAGCCGGTGTTTCCAGTCATTGTAGCCGGAAAACAGGACCTTGGGCATGACCAGAACCACGATGATCATATTGTAAAACGAAGCGGCTTCAAGTCCTGTTGCCTGAAACAGCATGGAAAGCACCAGAAAGAGGATGGCTACCGGCAAGACGCCGTTGGGAATATGGACGGTTATGGGATGGGCGTGATATTTGACCATTAACCCGGTGACGACAGCGTAATATTTCTGAAAGGC
>CAVSQR010000089.1:0-29807 GCA_963729825.1 uncultured delta proteobacterium
TTCCCCCATGTCACCCTGGTAGGGGTCATCTCGGCCGAATGCCCGGGCTGGGAATGCCCGACTTCAAGGCCGGGGAGCGCACCTTTCAGCTCATCTCCCAGGTGACGGGCCGGGCGGGACGGGGCGACAAGCCGGGCCGCGTCATCATCCAGACCCACCAGCCGGACCACTATTCCATTACCAACGCCGAGAATCACGATTACCGCGGTTTTTACGAAAAAGAGCTGAAGTTACGGCAGGCCCTGCAATACCCTCCTTTTTCCCGGCTTATCAACCTGCGTTTTTCCGGAGACAGTGAGGAACTTGTCCGCACCGCGGCAACCCTCACCACCCAACAGGCGCGGCAGCTGGCGGAAACTCTCCGGGTCACCCTGCTGGGGCCGGCATCAGCGCCTCTGGCCAGAATCAAAGACAAATACCGCTGGCAGCTCCTGGTGAAAGGGGCGGACAGCAGCTCTCTGCACGCATTGTGCGACAGTCTTGCCGGCCAACCCGTTCCCGCAGTTCGCAGCTCAAAAGTTACAATGGTGGTGGACGTAGACCCTGAAAGCATGTTATAAATGCCAAGTAATTTAGGAGCCGTTACGAAATAACATGGCCATTTTTTCAATTTCGTTACGGCTCCTTATACCCCTTAAGGGGGTACTGAAAAGAGTGCCGTTGGGGCGCATTTCTCTGGCCATGTTATTTTTTTACAACGGCTTATTGTCCGGCAGCCAAAGGCTGTCATGCACTATTTCTTAAACCCCCTGGTATTTTCTGCTAAAAATTACTCCCGTCAATTACTGCCCACAGTCAATCTTTCATTTAAACCCAAACGATAACAAAAAAAACATGCATGCTTCTTTTGCTCCCTCACGTCATATACTTCTGCCCCTGCTCATTATTGTCTTTTTTCTTGCCGGCTGTTCCGAGGACAAAAAGGAGACCGGGCAACCCGCCTCCACCCCGCAAAAATCCCTATTTACCCAGGAACCTTCCGCTCCTTTCCGCTCCATTACGGTTGCCGAGGCAAAGGAACTGATCGCGAAACGGCAGGACATGGTGATTCTGGATATCCGCACCCCCGAGGAACTCAGGGAAGGCGCCATTGAAGGCTCCACCCTGGTGCCGTTCTGGGCCATCATGCAGAACAAACTGAAACTGCCGAAAGAGACGCCGATCATGCTGGTCTGCGCGGTGGGTGGCAGGAGTTTCGCGGCTGGCCAGATGCTGGTGAAATACGGTTACCGGGAAGTTTACAATGTCAGCGGCGGACTTGTTGCCTGGAAGGAAGCGGGGCTCCCGGTGAAGTACTAAAAAAAGTCGGGCGGCAGAGGCGGGTTTACAGCCAAAGCCGTTTATACCTCCGGGCAAAAAAAAGCCCCCGCGTCCATAAAGGATGGCAGGGGCTTTTTTTCTTGGAGGAAAACTTGCTGGACTCGTAACATCTGAAAATTTACCACAGAGAGCACAAAGCCCACAGAGCTAACTAGTTGTAATAAAAAAATATTTCTCTGCGATCTCTGTGTGCTCCGTGGTGAAAAAAAGACTTTTTACGAGTTCATCAAAACTTAAAGGTCAGCATGGCATCGATCAGAATCCTGTCATCGAGCAATGTCTCCTCATTATCCGTCAGCGGGAACTCATAGGCCGCGCCGACGTCAAACCACGAGGTGATGCGGAAGCGGGCGCCAATGGCCATGGTTACCAGGTCCTTGTTGTCGCCGTTGTTTTCGCCGCCGAGATTGATGATATCACAGGGATTGAAGGTGGCAATCGCCGCCACCAGATCCTCCTGATCGCCGCTGGCCGTAAAATCCGCCAGGTCTCTGTCACCGGAGCTCAGCACATGGAAGTGATTGAGTTCCACCAGGGGTCTGAACCAGTCGGTCACGGCATAGCTCACATCCCATGAATCATAGAGCATGGTGTTTTCTTCATCCGTGTCAAGCGGCAGGACCAGACCCACCGTGCCGGAAAACTGCAGCTTGTCCCAGCCCTTGAGAAAGAGAATGGCCGGGGCCAGATTGCCGCTGCCGTTGCCCTGGTAGACCTCGCTGTCGCCGCTGGTGCTTTCGTAGACAAGGCGGCCGCTCATGATGAAATCCTGGGCCGGATTATAGATAAAGGAATACTGGAGCCCTGCGGCGATATCCGCCCAACCGCTGTGGTCATCCAGGGTGTTGTCCGGCTCACAGTCCACATAGCCGTCCTTGACCGCCACCAGCGAAAGGCGTTCATTAAAGGCGTAACTGAACTGCAGGGCCGCACCCCGCACCTCGCCTCCCAGATCCACCTTGGTTTTGGTGCCGCCGATATCCACACTGATCCTGTCCGGCAAGGACTGGGTAAAAAGAATGGGACGCACCATCGTCACATTGCGGGCATCGCCATTATACACCGGGTTGCTCACAGGCATCTGAAAGCGATCAAAATCATCCGCTGCCGCCATCTGCGGCAGGGAAAACGTCAAAAACAGCAGGGTCCCTGCACTGCAAGCTGTAGCTGCCAATTTTTTCCTCATGGTTTCACCTTTCACCTTTCTCATATTGCGTTGATATTGCCCGGTTTGCAGCCCTCCGCTGCAAACCGTCACTGCAAAAACCAACTGAAACCGTCCCAGTTGCGACAGATTTTTTCCCCATACCACTTCATATAGCCACCACAAAGCCGGGTAATTTCTCCCGACGCTTGACCCAGACAGTGCCCGTGCTTATTCATAATAATTATTACCAATAACAAAGCGCTTAATAGGTAAAAGTACCTAATAATATTGTATCCGCACAGCGCCGTCAAGGGCAAATTTGGCTATCGTGGTTTATTTTCGCAAATAAGCCGCGAAAAATAGAAAAATTACTCGACAAAACACGCTATTGACGCACAGTTGGTTGAAATGGCACAACATGATAATGCAAGCAAGATAAAAACAGGGCGCTACAATGCTCTTCATTTTCGTAAGTTTTTTGTTTTTCTCTAGTTCTCGTGGTAAAAAAAAGTTACATTTGCTATAAAGTCAGTCAGAAATTAAAATCAAAAACAGCAACTTCCCGGTAAAAATGGCTATACGAGAGATCATAACATATCCCCATCCGCTGCTGCGCAAAAAGGCCAGCTTGATAACCGAATTCAACGCCGAACTCAAACAACTGGTGGCAGACATGGCGGAAACCATGTACGCGGCACCGGGAGTTGGGCTGGCGGCGAATCAGATAGGCGTGCTGCTACAGCTTGTGGTGATCGATGTCAGCCCCAAAGAGGAAAAAAACAAACTGATTCCGCTGATAAACCCTGTAATCCTGGAAGGCGAAGGATCGGTGATTGACGAGGAAGGCTGCCTGAGCGTGGTTGATTATGCCGCCAATGTGGAACGCTTTTCCCATATCAAGGTGCGAGCCTTGGATCTTGAGGGCAGGGAAATTGCGTTTGAGGCGGATGGCTGGTTTGCCAGGGTAATCCAGCATGAGGTCGACCACCTGGACGGCAAGCTCTTTATCGACCATCTCAGCTCACTGAAGCGGGCTCTGTACAAGAAAAAACGCAAGAAACAGCTCAGTATGGAAGAACAGGAACGGGCTGAGAAAGATGATAAATAAGATCAATCGCATCATTTTCATGGGTACGCCGGACTTTGCCGTTCCCAGCCTGCAGGCCCTGCTTGACCACCAGGAAAATGTGGTGGCTGCGGTGACCCAGCCGGACCGGCCCAAGGGCAGGGGGAGAAAACTCACCCCGCCTCCGGTCAAGGTGCTGGCCGAAAATGCCGGAATTCCCGTGCTGCAGCCCACCAAAATCAAAACCGAAGAATACCTTGACAGCATCCGGGAATTCGCGCCTGACCTGATCATCGTCACGGCCTACGGCAGGATTCTGCCCGGGCCGCTTCTGCGCCTGCCGCCCTTGGGCACGATCAATGTGCATGGCTCCCTGCTGCCCAGATATCGCGGCGCCGCGCCCGTCCAGCGGTCCATCCTGCACGGGGACAGGGAAACAGGCATCACCATCATGCAGATGGATGAAGGCATGGATACCGGCGACATTCTCCTGCAGGACAGTCTGCCCATCACGGCGGATGACACCTCCGCCACCCTGGCCGCCAAAATGGCCAGGCTCGGCGGCAGGCTGCTGATCGAGGCCCTGGAACTGCTGCGCCGAGACGAACTGCCGCCCACCAGGCAGGACAATCATCTGGCCACCGAGGCCCCGCCGCTTAGTAAAGAGGAGGCGGAAATCGACTGGACCAGATCCGCCTTTGCCATCAGCTGCCAGATCCGCGGCCTTGATCCATGGCCCCTGGCCCACACCGAGCATGAAGGGCAGCGGCTGCGCCTCTTCAGCCCGTCCGTCATCCCCGGGGAGCCCATGGAACCCCCCGGCACCCTGTGCCGCATAGACCGGGACGGCATGATGATCGCCGCCGGCCATGACTATCTGCTTATCCGGGAGGTGCAGCGGGAAGGGGCCAACCGTATGCCTGTGCAGGCCTTTCTGCAGGGCAGGCCGCTAAAAACCGGCATACGGTTCGGCGCAAAATGATCGTTGCCTACGCAGACGCCTTTTCCGGCATCAGCGGCGACATGTTCCTCGGCGCCCTGCTCGATGCCGGGCTGCCTGACGAGATCCTGATAAAAGAGCTGGCCGGCCTTGCCCTGGACGGCTATCAGCTGCAAGTAGCCAAAACAGAACAGCACGGCCTTGCCGCCACAAGAATCAACATCACCATCGCCCACGACCACCATCACCGCACCTTCCGCACCATTAAAGACCTGCTGGAAAAAAGTTCACTGGCGCCAGGGGTAAAGGAAAAGTCCCTGGCCATCTTCAGCGCTCTGGCCCAGGCGGAGGCCCAGGTGCACGGCTGCCCGCCTGACGAGGTGCACTTTCATGAGGTGGGCGCGGTTGATGCCATCATCGACATTGTCGGGGCGGCCATCGGCCTGCATCACTTCGGCATCGAGCAGCTCATCGCCTCTCCCCTGCCCCTGTCCCGGGGCTGGGTGGAATGCGCCCACGGCAGACTTCCCCTGCCGGCGCCCGCTGTCTGCGAGCTGGTCAAAGGCATGCCGGTTTATGGCACGGATCTGACCCAGGAACTGGTCACCCCCACCGGGGCGGCCATCCTCAAGGGATGCTGCTGCACCTTTGGCCCCTTCCCGCCCATGACCATCGAAAAGGTGGGATATGGGGCGGGCAGCCGCCAGCTGGCCAACCATCGTCCCAACCTGCTGCGGCTGGTCATCGGCACCTCCGCCCAGGTCGCGGAAACCCAGGAGGTGGAGGTTATTGAAACCCATCTTGACGACTGGCAGCCGGAAGGTTTCCCCTTTCTCAGCGAGCAGCTTTTTGCCAAAGGCGCCCTTGACGTTGCCGTCATTCCCATGCAGATGAAAAAAGGCCGTCCCGGTTTTCTGCTGCGGGTGGTGGCCGAGCCGGCCACTGCCTGGGAACTCAAGCGCTGCATCCTGTCGGAAAGTTCAGCCATCGGCCTGCGCTTTCACCGGGAGGGACGCTGGACCCTGCCCCGGGAAACAGGCAGCGTGGTCACCAGTCTTGGGCCAGTCGCGGTAAAAAAAGTGCAGACCCCGGCCGGGGACGTCCTGTACCCGGAATATGAGGATTGCCGCCGGCTGGCTCTGGAAAAGAAGATCCCCTTACAGCAGGTGTACCGGGAAGTCGGGCGGGCGCCCGTGGAAAATTTCAGGAAAAAAGAGCAGCATGGATAAACTGATCATGGCCATTGCCTCGGGATGCTACACCGGCTACCTGCCCATCGCGCCCGGCACCTGGGGCACCCTGGTGGCCTTTCCGCTGCACCTCCTGCTCATCCGCCTTTCCCAGGGCGGTTATTATGCGAGCCTGGGCCTCATCTTTGGCGTGGCCGTGCTGACTGCCGGCAGTGCGGAAAAGATCCTTGACCGGGGCGATCCCGGCATTGTGGTCATCGATGAAATCATCGGCATGCTCATCGGCCTGATCGGTGCGCCGATCAAAGCGCTCCCCCTGATCATGGCCTTCTTCCTGTTCCGTTTTTTCGACATCGTCAAACCGTTTCCCGCCAGCTGGGCGGATGCCCACCTGCACGGCGGGCTGGGCATTGTGCTGGATGATGTGATAGCGGGCATCTATACCCTGCTCGTCATGCAGATGCTCAAGGCCTGGCTGAACTGGTAGCCGCACCTGCCGGATTTTCCTGCTCCACGTGTCACAGTAGCTTCCCGCAAGGCTGCCGTTTCAGCCCGGGGTTAGAAAAGCAGAGTGAAACAATCCGCAATTTATTTTGAGAAACAGCATGGGAAAAAACTTCTTTGGACAAACCCATCAACCATGATATCTTTTCGTTAGGGAAATCTTCAGTCATTTTGCAAGACGCTCAAACGGCAAAGTAAAGCATTGAAAGGGCAATCCTGCTCCATTGACAGGGAAAAACCGACAGGAAAATTTGGCCCACGATTTACAAGCTGCTTATTTTGCAAGAGGCTCTTGGTAGTGCGAATGTTGGGGTTACCCCATTTAATGTGAGCCAGGTGAACCATAAGGAGGCAAACCGTGCGATCCATACCCATCCCCCTGGAGCAGGTGTTGATCAATCTCCCCGACGGAATCACCATTCAGGACAGGGAGTTCAATATCATCTTCCAGAACGACGCCATGGAAAAAGCCTTTGGGAACCATCTCGGGGAGAAATGTTATTCCATCTACGAACGGCGGGACCGGATGTGTGAAAGGTGTGGGGTTCAGAAGGTCTTTGAAACAGGTAAACCGAACATGGTTATCCGCACCGCCATTCTAGCGGACGGCACCAGCTCTTACTTGGAAAATTCCTGTTTTCCCCTGTTAGATCACCACGGCAACATCGTGGCCGGGGTGGAGGTCTGCCGCGATATTACCGATCGGGTCTCCCTGGAGGCGAAGGTCAAGGAACGCAATATCGAACTGGGTCAACTCAACAGGGAACTGAACCAGCAAACCGCCCAACTTGAGGCGGCGCTTGCCAAGAGCAAGAAGGCGGAGCAACAGCTCCAGGAGTCGACTGCGGCCCAGACCGTCATCAATACGGACCTGCAAAGGGCGTATGACGAATTGCATGAGGCCCAGTCACGCATCCTGCAGCAGGAAAAGATGGCCTCGGTTGGCCAGCTTGCAGCGGGTGTGGCGCATGAGATCAACAATCCCATAGGTTTTATCATCAGCAACCTGAATACGCTTAACAAATACACGGCACGGCTTATCGATTTCCAGCACATCCAGGAAGAGGCACTCGACAAATTTACCGGTATAGCGCCGGAAACCGGCCGGAACATCTTGACGGAGCTCGAACAACGTCGGAACGCACTGAAGATAGATCTGATGACAGAGGACATCGAGCCGCTCATCCAGGAGTCCCTGGAAGGCGGTGATCGCGTCAAGCGGATTGTGCAGAATCTGAAGAGTTTTGCCCGAGTGGATGACCAAGAAGATAAAATGGCGAATATCAACGAAGGGCTGGAGAGCACCCTCAATATCATCTGGAACGAGCTGAAATACAAGGCAACGGTCACGAAAAAGTATGGCGAAATTCCTCTGATCCCGTGCAACCCCGGCCAACTGAACCAGGTGTTCATGAACCTGTTGATGAATGCGGCCCAAGCCATCGAAAAACATGGGGAAATCAGCCTGGAGACGCGCAGAGAGGGCGAGTCCATCGTGATCGTGATTTCGGATACCGGCTGCGGGATTCCAGGGAAAACATTGGGCAGGATCTTCGAGCCCTTTTTCACCACCAAGGAGGTGGGCAAGGGGACGGGACTGGGGCTTTCCATCTGCTACGACATCATCAAGAAACACGACGGGGAGATCAGAGTCGAAAGCCGTGCCGGACAGGGAAGCCAGTTCACGATCCGGTTGCCGATCCGGTCCGCAACAGAGTAAAAGGAGAGTGGAACAATCCGGGGGGGGGCTGGGCTTCTATGCCGGAATTGTATCGAAGAACTCGGGGAAAAATACCTGACACAATTCTTCGAACTGGGTTCGATCAGATATATTCTTGATATTTTCACCCTGTCTCCCATACAACTCGCTCACTTTGAAGGTTAGTGAGAAATCTGCCAACAACATCATTGCGGCAGTGAGCGAAAAAAACAACACCCCTCATTCAGCAGAAAACTGACCCATCTGGTTGCTGACGAAAAGGCCTGGTCTAAACTTGAAAAAAGGCGGCCGAACTTGGGATAACTTCCTTTCTGAAGAGGATTTCCCGGGAAAATGCTGCAGCGGTGACTTCGTGCATAAAGTTCTGATCGCAGAAAACAATCCAATCATCACCAAACTCCTCTCCCATTTCTTTGCGGCAGAAGGTTGTGACATCCGTCTCGCGGAGGATGGCCTGCAGGCAATAATCACGTTGGACACCTTTGTCCCTGATATCCTCTGCACGGATATCATCATGCCAAACATCAGCGGAGATCAGCTCTGCCAAATTATCAGGCAATCCCCACGATTCAAGGACATTTTTATTGTTGTCTATTCATCAATCGCCTTGGAAGATGAAAAACACCTCTTCGACATGGAAGCAGATCTCTATATCGCTAAAGGTTCTGCAGTCAGTGTCAAGCAACACGTCCGCCATGTGATTGACCAATTCAATAGCGGAAAACGGAGAGAGGACATCCTTTATGGGGTTGAAGGGCTGTATCCTCGGGAAATCACCAAAGAGCTTCTCCTGTCTAAAAAACACGCCCAGGCAATCTTTGAGAATCTCGCCGAGGCAGTGATCGAGATGGACCATACTGGCCAGATCATCCAGGCCAACAGGGCTGCGCAGGTCTTGTTGGCCCGTGATCTCTTGACAATCCTGTCAAGTCGATTGACAGACCATCTTGCCGGACCGGACGTCAACCTGATTCAGCAATGGTTCGCTCTGGTATCAAATGGAGAATCCCCTTGCTTTCAGTCCAGCTATGAAAATCCTCTGTTGATCGGGAAACATCAGATCCTCCTTAATCTTGTCAGAGTTGTCGAAAAGAAGACATTTTTCATCATCGCCATTCTGCAGGATATTACCTCGCTTAAAGAGACGGAGGCACAGCTTACAGAAATAATAAATGACTTCAAAGCTGTTATAGAATTGGAAACCATCGGCCACGGAGTTTTGTTCCTCGATTCCAACCTGCGATATCGTATCGCCAACCCGGTCTTTCGTGATATGTGGGGCCTCTCAGATGAGTTGATCGCCAAAAATCCGACTTTCCGCGATGTGATCAGCTTCAATCGGTATAACGGAATCTACGATGTGCTGGAAGAGGAATTCGACGAATATATGGACAGGCGCGAGATGGAGGTCAGGAGGGGAGGCTGCGGACCGGAAGAATTCCGCCGCAAGGACGGGTCCGTCTATCAATATCAATGCGTCGTTCTGCCTGACAACGGCAGAATGCTGACCTATTTCGATATCACCAGGCATAAGAAGATCGAGGCTGAACTCGCCAAAGCCCTATCCATGGTCTCCGATCTGGCTAACCGGGACGCGTTGACGGGCCTGCCCAATGTGAGATTATTCCAGGAACGTTTTTTGTCCACCATCTCGATATCCAAACGGAAGGGCTGGAAGGCCGCGGTCATGTTCATTGACCTGGACGGTTTTAAAAACGTCAATGACTCCTTAGGCCATGAAGCGGGCGACAAGGTTTTAAAAATGGTGGCACAGCGACTTTTGCAAACCGTCAGAGAGGCCGACACGGTGGCTCGAATCGGTGGGGATGAATTCCTGATCATCCAGACCGAGGTCAATGACAAGGCAGCAGCTGCCCATATGGCCGGCAAGATCGTACAACAGCTTGCCGCCCCGTTTAATCTGGATGGAAATGAGATTAAAATTGGGGCCAGCATCGGCATCGCTATGTATCCCACCCATGGGGACAATAGCGGGGATTTGATCAGGAAGGCTGACAATGCGATGTACACGACAAAAACTCTCGGCAAACGGGGCTATACCTTTGCACCTGATTCATGAAGGGCTTGAGGATGGCATTAGCGACCACACTTGCGATAGCAACCCAATCGTACCAAGGCATACCTTCCCATTTCTTCCACATTGGATCAGCCCCCGGATTGTTCCACTCTCTCAGAAAAGCCATTTTGCCCCTATTGCCGGGGCCAGCTCATTTCTGATCAGCTCCTGGACCCGGGGGAGAACGGATAACCGATGGCCTCGGGGACCGGTTCCGCCATGGCCTTGAAAACCGCCATTACCGATTCCTCCAGATACTGCAGATTATACCCCCCTTCCAGCACATAAATAAGCTTACCCGCGGAATACTTCCGACTGTAATACTTCAAGGCGCGGGTCACCGTGGCGTACCATTGCGTGGAGAGACACAGCCGGCTGATGGTATCATGGATATGCCCGTCAAAGCCTGCGGAAACCAGCATGATCTGCGGCTGATACTGAAGAATGACCTCCTGCAGCACCCTGCCGAGCAGACAGCTGTATTCAATGTCGCCAAAGGATGGGTAGACCGGGATATTGATGTTGTAGCCCGTTCCCCGGCCGGCGCCCACCTCGCCGATCAGTCCGGACCAGGGGGGAAAAAGGTTGGCCTGATGGATGGAGAACACCAGCACCCGGTCATCCTCATAAAAGATCTCCTGGGTGCCGTTGCAGTGGTGGGCATCGAAATCAAAGATCAGTATCCTTTCCAGTCCGTAATGATCACGCAGATAAGCAGCCGTTGCGGCAACATTGTTAAAAATACAAAAGCCCATGCCGCGCCCCGGTTCGGCATGGTGCCCCGGCGGCCTGGTCAGGGCGAAGCCGTAATCGATCTCATCAGCCAGCAGGGCGTCGGCCAGGGTCAGGCAGCCGCCCACGGCCAGAGCGGCCGTATAAAAAGAGTCCTCCATCAGGTAGGTGTCCTTGTCATAGGCAAACTGACTCTTGCCCACGCAGTGGATTCGCAACTGATCCAGGTAAAAACCGGAATGGATGGCCAGCAGCTCTTCCACGGTTGCTGAACGTGGCGGATAAAAGCGAAGAAGATCCTGAAATTCCGGCTTGCGGATATTGAAATAGATCCGCCGGAGCCGCTCGGGACATTCCGCCACCGGGTTAAGCGCACGATGATCATAAAACCGCGAATCCGCGATAATGCCAATCTTCTTTGTCATCCGCTATCCTGACTCAGCCCGGAACAATGGCGAAAAAGGAAGTTTCCCGCTTCGAAGCTTATCATTTCTAATAAATATAGCCCAGCAGTCTGTCATATTCCGAGCGGGTCAACCGATAAAGCTTGCCGCTTCTTTCCTGCCCCAGATCACTGTAAACCTCGCTGTCAAGAAAGGTGAAACCCAGCTTGTCCAGACAACGCTGCTGGGCCACATTGCCCTGGTCGGTATGCATTTCCACCTGACCATAACGGCAACAGTCAAACAATCTCTTCACCAGAGCAATCTGGGCTTCGGTTCCATAGCCCTGCCGCCGCCACTGGGGCAGACATATCTGCAGGGCGATGAGAGCGGTTCTGCTGTCCGTGGGCTTTTCCCAGTAGCGGATGAGGCCGATCCGTTCACCTTCCCTGGTGCCGATGGTATAGGTCCTGGCCCTGTCATTCCAGTAAAAATGGCTGGCCATTCTCTGCTGAAATTTTTCCCGGGTCAGCTTTTCCTGGGACATGAAGCCGCCGGCAGCCTGCGGACAGTTCGTGCAGTTCAGGATGAAATCCATATCATCCGGCTCGAACTTTTTAAGCACCAGCCTGGATGCATAGATGACATCCATCATACTTACGTTGCTATTATTGATCACGGTCTTCTGACCTGGTGGCCTCGGCCAGCTTCTGGGAAGTATTGACGATCTGATCCAGAATCTGCACCACGTCCTTCACCGCCGTGGCAATATGGCTGGTGAGATCCTGATTATGCACCGAGGAATCGACCACCTCCTTGATATTACTGCGCACCTTTTCACTGTTTTCGTTGATCAATTCGGCTTTATGGGTGACATCGCTGACCGAGGCGGAAATCCGGTTGATGCCGCCTGTAATTTTTTCGATGGCGCCCAGAGCCTCTTTAATAACATCAACCCCCTCACTCAACTGCTTCACCCCATCTTTCATGGAGCTGATCGTTTCCTTGGAATCATCCTGGATGCCATTAACGATCTTGGCGATATCAACGGCTGATTTTGAGCTCTTTTCCGCCAGCTTCCGCACCTCATCAGCCACCACGGCAAACCCCCGTCCGGCATCCCCGGCCCTGGCCGCCTCGATGGCGGCATTGAAGGCCAGCAGGTTGGTCTGCGAGGCGATATCCTTGATGATACCGATAAATTCCGAAATCTGGCTTAACTGTTTGGCCAGCTCACCGACATTAGCGTTGTTGGCCAGCATGGTCTCATTGATCTTGGCCAGCCGCTGCATGGCCTTAGCCGCCGCCTCTCCACCCACCTTGGCATCATTGGTCACCCCGCCTGATATTTCCGACGACTCACCGGTGGCTCGCAGCATCTGCTTGACACAGCCGATCATCTCGTCAATGGTGCCACTGGAGTTTGCCAGCAGCTGCACCTCCTGGCCAATGGATTTATCCATGGAGGAGATGCTGGTGAAGACATTCTGCATTTCCGCCTTGGATTCATTGGCAATACCGGTGAGATTGACAACCTCATCACTGGCCTTGGCCACCCGCTGCCTGGCAGCGGTTTCGGCAGTAATATCGAGAACGAATTCCAGAGCGCCCTCGATATTGCCCTTGGCATCCTTGATCGGCGCACCGGTGTACTTGATGGGTATCTCCACCCCCTCCCGCGGCCGGGCAACGGTTTCCTCATTGATCACCCGGTCCTCCCGCATGGCCCGTCCCACCGCGCATTTCTCCGTGCGGCAATGGGAGGTTTTAAACAGGTCATAGCATTTGCGGCCGATGGCCTCCTCCGGGGTAAGTCCGACCACCGCAGCCCCGGCCGGATTCATAAAGGTTACCTTAAAGCCCGTATCAATGCTCATCACCGGCGTGGGCAGGGCATTGAGGTTGTTGATCTTCTGCTGGGCCGCGGTGCGCTGTTTCACCTCCTCCGTCATATCCAGGACAAATTCGAGTGCGCCCTCGATATTGCCCTTGGCATCCTTGATCGGTGCGCCGGTGTACTTGATCGGCATGATCACCCCCTCCCGCGGCCGGGCAATGGTTTCCTCATTGACCACCCGGTCCTCCCGCATGGCCCGCCCCACCGCGCATTTCTCCGTGCGGCAGTGGGAGGTTTTAAACAGGTCATAGCATTTGCGGCCGATGGCCTCCTCGGGATTAAGACCCAGGATCCCGGCCCCGGCCGGATTCATGAAGGTGACGCTGAAGCCCGTATCAACGCTCATCACCGGCGTGGGCAAGGCGTTGAGGTTGTTAATCTTCTGCTGGGCCGCGGTGCGCTGTTTCACCTCCTCCGTCATATCAAGGACAAATTCGAGTGCGCCCTCGATATTGCCCTTGGCATCCTTGATCGGCGCGCCGGTGTACTTGATCGGCATGATCACGCCCTCCCGCGGCCGGGCAATGGTTTCCTCATTGACCACCCGGTCCTCCCGCATGGCCCGCCCCACTGCGCATTTCTCCGTGCGGCAGTGGGAGGTTTTGAATAGGTCGTAGCATTTGCGGCCGATGGCCTCCTCCGGGGAAAGTCCAACCACTTCGGCCCCCGCCGGATTCATGAAGGTGACGCTAAAGCCCGTATCAACACTCATCACCGGCGTGGGCAAGGCGTTGAGGTTATTGATCTTCTGCTGGGCCGAAGTGCGCTGCTTCACCTCCTCCGTCATATCCAGGACAAATTCGAGTGCGCCCTCGATATTGCCCTTGGCATCCTTGATCGGCGCGCCGGTGTACTTGATCGGCATGATCACCCCCTCCCGCGGCCGGGCAATGGTTTCCTCATTGACCACCCGGTCCTCCCGCATGGCCCGCCCCACTGCGCATTTCTCGGTGCGGCAGTGGGAGGTTTTGAACAGGTCATAGCATTTGCGGCCAACCACCGCTTCGGCAGTAAGGCCGAGAACAGAGGCCCCGGCAGGATTCATAAAGGTAATGTTAAAGTCCGTATCAACGCTCATCACCGGGGTAGGCAGCACATTCAAATAGGCTGTATGCTCGCCGCTGGTTCTCTCATTTTTTGTAGCTGCTGGGCACATTGCTGTCTCCTTTTCTTGTTGTTTTCTTATGGCTGTTCCTGGCAAATGGATTTCTCATTACTCAAGTCCCAAATGCTTACCAATTAAATTTTCGACATTGATCACCAGCACGCTCTCGCTGAGATCGTCATCAGTGATCAGCTCAATGGTCCGGTCAAGGGTATCCTGACGGGGACGCAGTCTAGGATTCAAGGCCGGGGTTTGAAAATATTTTTGCTGTTTCTGGATGGTGACGATATCATCCACCGCCAGGGCAACCCTGCCTTCCGCAGATTGGGCGATAACATATTTATCATTGCCTTCCCCGCCACCGGCTCTGCGATCATAGCCGAAAAAGAGACGCAGATTGACCACCGGCACCATCTGACCGCGCAGATCGATGATTCCCGTCAAATAACCACCCATGGCCGGCACCGGCATGATTCTGCAGTTCTCCAGAATCTCCTGTACGTTGTGAAGGGCAATGGCGAAATCCCTTTCCACCCTGAAAATCAGATAGCTGTTTTTGGTAATCAGATGATGGGAATGGCTCTGGGCCTCTTTCTTATCTTCGGTAATATCCGCAGACATTTTTGCCACCTGGCCCAGTTCCTCAAGCTCGTCGGCCAGCATGGTCTCCATGTCCAGCAGCATGATATTGCGGCCGGAGGCGAGATGAAGCATACCCGCCACACCGGCACCCTTTCCTGCTTTCGAACAGGGCACGGGTACCGCTTCGGCTGCCGCCACAGACCTTATTTCCACAATAGAGTTAACAACGATGCCGCAATATATGCCGCTGATCAGCAGAATGATCACCCGGCTCAACTCGGTGAGCACGATCTTTTCGTTTGATTCAGTCAGCAGGAGGTTACTGTCAATAACCGGGATCATCCGGCCCCGCATCTCAACCGCCCCCTCGATGCTGCCGCTCTGAAAGGTGTCGTTGAGCTTGGCGAGGGTGCTGATCTCCTGCACATCATTGACATCGACCCCGTATTCCATGCCGTTAC
The DNA here is from genome assembly GCA_963729825.1 of uncultured delta proteobacterium. Taxonomy (GTDB): domain Bacteria; phylum Desulfobacterota; class Desulfobulbia; order Desulfobulbales; family SURF-16; genus SURF-16. The sequence goes on from CAVSQR010000089.1 coordinate 15,125, forward strand.
TGGTAAAAACGAGGTATTGCCGGCACTGCTGCGCCGTTATGCCGGCGGACACCTGCCGTATTTCATCAATCTCCTGCCCAGCCACGCTCTCATCCCCGGCCGCCTGCCCAAGCAGCAGGTCCAGATCAAGAACTTCCAGCAGGCGATTGCCGTCATCAAGCCGGATAATGGCTGACACAATCCGGTCATCACCCTGAAGACTCGGCAGTATGGGCTCAATCATCTCCTGCCGGACCCGCAGCACGTCTCTGACGTCCTCAACGAGAATACCGCACAGATTGCGGCCCAGACGGACAACCGCTATTTTATGATCAGGGCCGTATTCATGGTCAGTCATGGCAAGCCGCCTTTTCAGATTGATGACGGGAATGACCTTGCCGCGCAGATTCATCAGCCCTTTCAAATAAAGGACGCAGCCCGGGACCGGCAGGATCTTATCAACCGCCTTGATTGCCTCCACAACTTGGTCGGCGGGCACGGCAATTTCGATATCCCGGTCAAGGATGAAAGTTGCAAAAAGTTTTTCTTCCTTTCCCATTTTCACCTCATCTCCCACAGTGATCCATTTAACAGACAGGAATCACAGACAAAATTATCAATGTGCTCAGTATGTATGATAGAAAAAAGTATATAGAAATAAATTTTGAAAAGGAAATTTATTTTTTGCAAGGAGGGCGGCGGGTAGAGAAGTCTACCGGCATTACCAGTGGTCTTTGCTGGCAGAATTATCCATGCCACCGGGCAACACAGGGGATTAAGCGGGAAGTCTTTATTTTACTTTTCCCGGCAAAGAGATACTGCCTTTTTTCATTGGGCAGCGGCAACAAGAAAGCCTGATATTCAGAGAACCTGATCTCGGCAGATTTTCAGGTTGATACCGTCCGGATTTCGCTGGAAAAGAGGCAATACCCGTTACCGCCATCCTGTTTGGCCTGGTACATGGCAATGTCGGCATTCTTGAGCAGGTCTTCGGCAGACTGGGCGTCCAAGGGATAGATGGCAATGCCGATACTGGCGGAGGAGAAGATTTCTTTCCCTTCGTGCATAACCGGCTCGGTAAAGGCGGTCAGGATACGCCTGGCCGTATTGACGGCATCCCGGGGCTGATTGATGTGGTCGAGAATGACGGCGAATTCGTCTCCTCCGATACGCGCCACGGTGTCACACTCCCGCACGCAACCACTGAGCCATTTGGCTACGGCTTTGAGCAGCGCGTCACCTGAGGCGTGTCCGAGGGTGTCGTTGATTGCTTTGAAGCGGTCAAGATCAACAAACATCAATCCCGCCTGGTGGTTTTCACGATTCGCCTGCTTAAGGGTATGCTGCAACCGGTCATGGAAGGTCAGGCGGTTGGGCAGGCCGGTCAGGAAATCATACAGGGCCATCTGTTCAAGCTTGCGTTCCGCTATTTTACGTTCGGTGATATCCTTGGCCACATAGACCAGCCCCTGGGTCGCACTTTCTCCGTCCTGGAGCCGGGAGGCGGACAACAGCACCGGAATTTTCCGCCCATCCCGGGTGCGGAAGGATTTTTCCGCATTGCGGCACAGGTGCGCAGCAAAATCAAGGGTCATCGGCAGAGCCAGAGCCTGAAGCGGCGACGGGAAACTCCACAAGAACCATGCTGATATGCCGGCCCACCAGCTCCTCCTGTTGATAGCCGAGCAGATCGAGGGTGGCCCGGTTGACATTGCGGATGAGAAAGTCGCCGGAGGTTACGATGAGGCTGTCGTTCATGTTGTGCAGAATGCTTTCAACATAGGCTTTCGAGACCGTGGTGTTTACCAGGTCTTTTGTCATAGTGATAATCGCCGCTCCCAGTTCGCCGATATCATCGCCGGCATCCATAACCTCCAGGGCGGGAAAACGGCGCTGTCCCCGGCCGAAGGCCCGCACTGCCTCCTTGATCTGGGCCAGGGGATTGATCAGGGTTCGCTTGGCCGCCCAGTTTACCACCAGCGACATGAAGACCAGCAGGCCGATAAAAAAACCGGTGAGCAGGCGATTGTTCCGGCTGGTCATATCCATCAGGGTGGTGACGTTGCGCCGAAAGGATTCACGGTAGAAGCCGGCAAAATATTCGAGATCGTTCTGGATGCCGTTCTGCGACCCGGCCAGTTGCTGCAGAGCGGCGACGTGCCCGTCAGGGTCATCGCCCCGGGCCAGGACGGGATACAGCTCCATGGCCTGCCCGGAATAGTCACGGTAGTTCTTTTCCAGCGCCAGCAGGGCTTCATTCCTGTCAGGAGGCAGATTGGGCCGGATGCGGCTGGTTGCGATAATCTCCTTGATGCTTGCCAGGATTTTCGGGGAGAGCGCATTGGCCTTATCCGCGGCCTCGGGCTGCCCGAACAGAAAGCTGTCCTTGTACAAGTTCTTCTGCACGACAAACTGGTTCAGCAGTTCATTGCTGCGCATTGCCTGGCAGAAATCGAGATCCCGGATATGGATGAGGTGGATTTTGAGCTGATCGTTGGAGTACAGGGCAAAACCTGTTGCCACGATAAACCCGGCAAAGGCCACGTTGACACAGAGCCAGATTTTTTTACGAATGGTGTTGGTCAGCCGCACAAGTATTTATCTCTTATACCTGCACTCCGATCGGCTAAAAAATGTGCGGCGTCTGGGAAATCGTCCTAACGTAGCACTGCTACGCTCGATTTCACATCCTTGCCAGATATTTTCGACTCTCGACTTCTCAATTTTTTTGACAGTGGCATCAAGCTGGCGAATATCGATATAGCCAATCATCTTGGGGTTGGCGGCGACCGCAGCTTTCACCGCCTGGTCGCCGGGTTGTTGCTTCGGCGGGATGCCCGTACCGGAAAAAAGCGCCAGTTTCCAGTACATTTCAAACTGCCGCGGTGATTTGTGCAGAATTGCGCGAACAAAATCCCGATGAACTTCACCGTCTGCCTGCAGAACCAGGTCAATACTCTGCCCATCGGGCCAGAATGTTTTCCTGCCCAGAAAAATCTTTTTAACTTCATCCCTGTCCAGGGTTGCAACCGGATTTTCTTTGTTGACCACCACCGCGAAGTCGGCTGCCGCAACCCCAGCGGGCAGCAGCAGAAGGAAGATCAAGACCAAGCGGTTTGGCAGCAGCACCATGCACCTTCCTAAAAGTTGAATGAAGTCTTGAGGACGAAATAATTCCAGTCCCTCTCGACCCCCTCCGGATTGAAAATCGGCAGTTGCAGCGCGGCCCCGTCAACCATGTGGTACTCGGCCTTGACCAGCCACTGGCTGTTGATCTCCCAGTGCAGGCCCACACCCAGGTCTTTACGCCAGCCGAGAAAATCCGGCTGGCCCTGGGCGACAAAACTGCTGCCGTCGTGATCGTCCTTGTCCGCATAAAAAACGTCGTACAGCAGCGATGCCCCAAACCGGTCCAAAAAGTGATAGCACAGCTGGACATAGCCCCCCTGGGAACGGCCGTCGGGGACATCAATCCCCAAAACCTCCCGGTCGCCGGTCTGCTCTGTGTATTCGGCAGCCACCGTCCATTTTTGCAGGGAATATTCCATGGACAGGACCACAAAGTCTTTCATGTTGCCCTGGGCCTCGCCCTGGGCCGCACCCACGTCAAAATCAAAATCTGTCTTCCCGGCAAAATACGACACGCCGAACCGCAGCCCATCAAGCGGCGGGGTGTAAACCAGGGAGCCGCCGTACACATACCGGTTGTCGGCCTCGAAATCGGCAACCGCACCGAGATTTCTCATTCGGGCGGTTCTGCTTGCCAGTTGTTCCATCCCCCGCGCCTGCCCTGAATCCTCGCGGAAGTCAACTTGGCCATAATAGGCCTGATATTCGAGATCACCGCTTTCCCCCAGGGAGAAATTACCATAAAGGCTGCCGCCCACGGCAGCGACAACAAGGGTCCGCTTGTTTTCGTCGTAGATGCTCTGCGGCAAAAAGACCATGGGCCGCAAAAAGTCGGAGTCGCGGCCCTGATTATATAAACCGATGGGCAGCTTCACCTTGCCCAACCGCATACCGAGCCAGTCATGCCAGCGGTAATCCGCCACGGCCCAGTCGATCAGAACATCGTTGTTCCCCTCTGCGCCGACATCCCGGGAAAGCAGCTGCAGGCCGAGACGCAAGTTGTCAGTCACGGCCGAGTTGAAGGTCAGGGCGAATTCGTTCAACTGGAAAGAACCATCCTGGGAATCGCCGAGATAATTGTTGCCGGAACTTTTTATGTAGCCTTGGGATAAAAAACCGTTGATACTGAGACGTTCACCGAGATCAAAAGCTTGGCAGGGACCAATCGCGGCCAGAGAGACCAGCCCGATCAGCATGATGTAAAAAGTGCTCAGTGACCCTTTCATATTCCCTCAATCGGACTCAAAAATGCCTAAAGTTATGGTACTTTCTGATCAGATAAAACCTTTCACTTTGAGTACGTTACGGCATTTTAGGCACTTTAAGTACTCAAACCGGTAACAGGCCAAAATCCTGGGCGGTGGCTTAACTCATTGAAATTACGTCACAACATCAGGAGTTCTGAACTTAGGAGCCGTTACGAAATAACTTGTACAATTCTCCCATCGCAAAGAACCTGCAGCGCCGCGCCAATCTCCTCCTGCAGACCGGCAATGACCGAGAGCGGATCTGCGGCGCGGGTAATGGGCCGGCCCACCACCACGTAATCCGCCCCGTTGGCAATGGCCTTGCGGGCGGTCATGATGCGGGTCTGGTCATCGCTGCCATCATCAACATTGGCGCCCGGCCGGATGCCGGGGGTGACGATCAGCAGTTTATCGCCGAGCCCCTGGCGCAGCCTGGCCGCCTCCAGACCGGAGGAGACCACCCCGTCGCAGCCCAGCTCCAGGGCCCGCTTGGCCCGGAAGTACACCAGGTCCTCGATGCTGCCGGTCAGGCCCATGGCCCGCATGTCCTCTTCGCCGAAACTGGTCAGCACGGTCACCGCCAGAATTTTCAGCGCGCTGTCGTTGCCGCTTCTGGCGGCAAGGGAGGCGCGGATAATCGGGTCATTGCCGTGCACGGTGGCAAAACTCACGCCCCGGTCCTGCAGCTGCATCATGGCAAGCCTCACGGTTTCCGGGATATCGAAGAATTTGAGATCAACCATCACCTTGTGGCCCCGGTCGATAATCCAGTCCACCACATCAAACCAGCCGGCCAGAAAGAGCTGCAGCCCCACCTTGTAAAACTTTATTTTCCCCTCTGTTTTCCTGACCCATTCCTTTGCCACATCAGGCTCGGGGACATCAAGGGCCAGAATGATCCGCTCGTCCAGAGGGATATTTTTACTGTTCATTTTCCACCCGGCTAAAATTAAAAATTGATAAATGAGGTTTGACCGTTATAATAACCGAAAACCGGCCAAACCGGAAATTGGAAATTCAAATAACACGGACAGGACTCCACCCCACTCACCCAAACAGGGATATGACTTCATGAGCTCAACGCTGCGCCCGGACAACTATGCCCGCCACACCCTGGAACGCTACACAGGTTCTCCGATCAAGGAATTCTGTTCCCACATCCTCATCTGCAACTTTCACCGTTATATCAGAACCTTTGCCAAAACCACCGGCAAGCCGATTCTCTCCAACAACTGGAGTGTCGTGCATGACCATGACACCGATATCTCCATTATCAACTACGGGGTTGGTTCACCTTCCGCCGGCATTATCATGCATTGTCTCTCCTTTCTCGATGAGCTGAAATGCGTGCTCATGCTGGGCATGTGCGGCGGCATCGACGATTCCCTGGCCATCGGCGATCTGCTGCTGCCCACGGCCAGCATCCGAGACGAGGGCACCAGCGCCCACTATCTGCCCAAGGACGTTCCCGCCCTGCCCACCTTCGGCCTGAACCGGGTGGCGGAAGAGGTCATCATGCAGGAGGTCAACAAGGTGCCGAAATCCGGCATCATGCATACCACGGACTACCGCATGTGGGAATTTGACCGGGAGTTCATCGACTATATCCTCAAACACCGCATCATTGCCATTGATATGGAGATCGCCACCATCTTCTCCGTCGGTTACGCCTTGAATGTCCCCACCGCAGCCCTCATGCTCGTCTCGGATCTCCCCCTGAAAAAAGGGGGCATCAAAAGCAAGGACAGCGCCTCGGAAATCTTTGAGACCTACACGGAACAGCATCTGGACATCGGCATCAAAATCATCCAGGAAGTAAAAAGACAGAAATATCCCATCAGGTAAACCCATGCACTGTGTCGATTTCCATGCCCATGCCTTCCCGGATGAACTGGCGGCAACAACCATCCCCTTCCTGGAACAGAAGGGCTCGGTGCGCGCCGCCCTCGACGGCCGGGTGAGCTCCCTGCTCGCCTCCATGGACAGCGCCGCCATTGCCAAAAGCGTTGTCTGCTCCATCGCCACCCGGCCCAAACAGTTCCGCGCCATTCTCGACTGGTCGCGCTCCATCCGCAGCCCACGGATCATCCCCTTCCCCTCCTTTCATCCGGCATCGCCCCAGGCCCTGGAGGAGATTACCGAGATCCACCGGCAGGGCTTTCAAGGCATCAAGCTGCACCCCTATTATCAGGATTTTTTCCTGGACGAACCACGGCTGCTGCCGATTTTTGAACGGATCAGTGAGCTCGGCCTGATCCTGGTCATGCATACCGGGTTTGACATCGGTTTTCCCCGGGAACCGCGGGTTGACCCGGCAAAAATCGCCTCGCTGCTGCGGCAGCTGCCGGAACTGAAATTCATCGCCACCCATCTCGGTTCCTGGCAGCAATGGCAGGAGGTGCAGGAAGAGCTGGTCGGCACCAATGTCTATTTCGACATCGCCTTTTCCCTGGAATATCTCCCCAGGGAGATGGCCCGGGAAATTATCCTTTCCCATGGGCCGGACCGGGTCCTTTTCGGTTCTGATTCCCCCTGGGCGGCCCAGCAGAACACCATCAGGCTCCTGCAGAGTCTGGAGCTGGGGCCGGAAAGAGAGGAGCAGATCCTGGGGGGAAACGCGGAAAAACTGCTTGGTTTGGCTGGTGGATGACTGGTACGGGGGCGGTTGGCGCACCGCTCCGGCAATGGGGCTGTGGGGACTGCAGTTAAATCCTTACTCCTGAATCTCTTTCCTTGCCATTCTCCTCCTCACTCCTCACTCCTGACTTCTCACTTCTTTTCATTTCACATCACAGACCACCCGGCCGCCGACCCGATAGGCGCCGCTTGCCAGGTTATAGCTCATACCGGCGCCCCGCACCGTGAAATCCTTGCTCTTGAAAAAGATGTCGGCCGCGGTTTTTATCGTTTTGTACGGAATCAGATAACGCAGCGCATCGGCCCGCAGTTCATAGCTGTTTTTGACAATAACCGCGACATCCTCCACCATGGTCAGAATCTGCTTGTCACCATCATAAGAACCCTCGCCCCCGGTGATGTGCGCCCGCTCCCTGCCCTTATCAAACAGCAGGACATCAACCTTGCTCAGCAGCAGCGAATCCATGCCCCGGCGGCCGCTCTGCACCCTGGCGGCATTCAGCACCATATCGGCCTGGCCGTTTTCATAGCGGCTCAGCTGCACATCGGTCAGGACAAAACTTTTATCCGGGACCGAGTTACCGGTTTTCACCTTGAGGTTCCCATGGGGTGAAAGAAATTCTTCCACCCCCGGTTTCCAGACCGGGCTGGTCAGCAGCAGCGCCAGAGGAACTATCCACAGCAGATTACGGGAACCGGAAAGTATCATAATCAGGAAAGGTACTGCCCCACGCAGTTTGTCCATAGAGCCCCTTGGCATCAAGGATCAGGTCACACACCTCGCGGACCGCGCCGTTGCCGCCGGGACGCCGGGCAACATAATCGACCGCCTCGATGACCTCGGGCACGGCATCCGCCACGGTGGCGGAAAAACCCACCCTGGTCAGCAGGGCCAGATCGAGCCAGTCGTCCCCCATATAGGCCACCTGCTGGGGCGTAAGCTGCATTTCGGCGATAATCTCTTCAAATACCGCAACCTTATTGCGTTTCCCCTGATAAACCCGGGTGAGATTCAGATCCTGGGCCCGCCGGTTCAGGGCCTTTGAACTGCGCGCCGTGATGAGGCCGATTTCCACCTCAGCCTGGCGCAGCAGATTCATGCCGAAACCGTCCCGGGAATTAAAGGTCTTCATCTCGCTGCCCTCATCGGTGTAGGAAATAGAGCCGTTGGTCAACACGCCGTCCACATCAAGCAGCAGCAGCTTCACCTCCTTGGCCTTGGGCAGACATTTGCGCCAGGCATAGCCTTTTTGCTGATTTTCCGCGCGGCTGGCGGCCTTTTGCAAAAGGGCCCGGGTGAACTCGCAGTCGCCGGGATAAACCCCGTCTTTATCGGGAGATGGGCAGGAGTCGTTATCAATCATGGGCAATAGAAGCCATAGAGGTACTGTTTATCTGTGCGGTCATGCCAGCATGGTTCCAGCCGGCATCCAGCGGAGGATCGAGATCCCTCCCGGACATGATCCAGGATCTACCTAAATGAGGGACGTTTCAAGATTTAGCCATGAGCTATATGCCACCGGCCAGCTTATGGAGCGCCACAATGGTGGTGAGCAGGGATTCAAGCTGGTCAAGGGGCAGGGAATTGGGTCCGTCGCACAAGGCCTTTTCCGGCTCGGGATGGACCTCCATGAACAGCCCGTCCACCCCGGCCGCCACCGCGGCCCGGGTCAGCGGGGCAATGAACTGGCGCTGCCCCCCGGAACTGCCCCCGGCGCCGCCCGGCAGCTGCACACTGTGGGTGGCGTCATAGATCACCGGACACCCCAGGGAACGCATGATGGGCAGGGAGCGCATATCCACCACCAGATTATTATAGCCCAGGGTGGTCCCCCGCTCGGTCAGCAGAATATTGCGGTTGCCGCTCTCCCTGATCTTAGCCACCGCATGCTCCATATCCCAGGGGGCCATGAACTGCCCTTTTTTGACGTTCACCACCTTGCCGGTGCGGGCCGCGGCCACCAGCAGATCGGTCTGCCGGCACAAAAAGGCCGGGATCTGCAGGATATCCAGCACCTGGGAAGCCTGCTCAACCTGGGTGACATCATGCACATCGGAAATGACGGGGATCTGAAACTCCTGGCGGATGGCGGCCAGCATCCGCAGCCCCTCGCGCAGACCCGGTCCGCGATAGGAGGCCAGCGAGGTGCGGTTGGCCTTGTCGAAGGAGGCCTTGAAGACAAAAGAGATGCCCAGCCGGCCTGCAACCTCCTTGACATGGGAGGCAATGCAACGGGCGATCTCCTCGGACTCGAGCACGCATGGCCCGGCAATCAGCAGCAGAGGATGGCCGGGACCGATGCGGAAAAAATCCTTGACCGCTACGCTGTCAATCATTTTTTCTCCATCCTGGTCTTGAAGGTTTCCGGCTCACGGGAATGGTGGGTGGCTTCCCGCCAGTCAACCACCTTATTGACGCAGCGCTGCCGCAGGGATTCCTCGAAACTGACCATGCCCAGATTTTTCCCCTTGCGGATCTCGTCAATGATCTGGTTTTCCTTTGACTGCCGGATCAAACTGGCAATCGACGGGGTATTCATGAGAATCTCCATCACCGAGGCAACCCCGTTGCCGTCCGCGGTGGGGATCAGCACCTGATTGATCACCCCCAGCAGGGAGTTGGAAAGCTGCATGCGGATGAAATCCTGCTCATCCGAGGCAAACTCGGCAATAATTCTGGTAATAACCGCCGAGGCGGTTCTGGCGTGCAGGGTGCCCAGCACCAGATGTCCGGTTTCCGCCGCCTTCAGGGCAATCCTGATGGTGGCCACGTCACGCATTTCACCCACCACGATCACATCGGGATCATGGCGCATGGCGCAGCGCACCCCATCGGCAAAGGTGAAGACATCCACGCCGATCTCCCGCTGGGAAACATTGCAGAGTTTATGCGCGTGGACAATTTCAATCGGGTCTTCAATGGTGATGATATTCTTGCTGCAGTTGGCATTGATGTGGTCGATAAGGGTGGCCATGGTGGTGGTCTTACCGCTGCCCGTGGGGCCGGTGATGATAAACAGCCCGCGCTCACGCACCATGGCGGTGCGCACCTCCTGCGGGATCTGCAGCTCATCGAGGCTGAACATGGTATTGCGGAAATGGCGCATGACCATGCCGATGCCGCCTCTCTGCCGGAATACGGCGATGCGAAAACGGTTTTCTCCGAAATCATAACCAAAATCAGTGTTGCCGCTTTTGGAAAGCTCCACCATGCAGCGGGGGGAGTCAGGGCCCGCATGGCCCGTTCGATATCATCGGCGGTCAGCGGGTCTGCCTGCATGCGCACCATTTTGCCGCCGATCCTGAGAGTCGGGGGGATACCCTCGGACAGATGAATATCATTGGCATTATGGCTTATGGCTACCTTAAAAAGCTTTTCAACCATGGACACTCCTCAACTCTCTCTATGACTCAATTTTTCGGCAGAAACCGCAATCAGCAGCACATCAGATTTTTCCGGGAAAACTCCAGCGCCGCCTTGATGAAATCGCGGAATAACGGATGGGGGGCCATGGGCTTGGACTGAAACTCGGGATGGAACTGACAGCCGAGAAACCAGGGATGATCGGCAAGCTCAACAATTTCAACCAGGGTATTATCCGGAGAGGTGCCGCTGATGATCAGACCTTTTTCCTCCAGTTCTTTCCTGAAGGCACAGTTGAATTCATAACGGTGGCGGTGGCGCTCATTGATATTTTCCTCCTGATAGGCGGCAAAGGCCAGGGTGCCCTGCCTCAGCTCGCAGGGATAGCTGCCGAGCCGCAGGGTGCCGCCCATGTCGGAAGATTCATCGCGCACCTGTTTCTGGTTGGTGCGGTGATCAAACCACTCCTTCATCAGATAGATCACGGGATGCTGGGTGTCTGCGGTGAATTCATTACTGTTGGCGTCCTTCATGCCGGAAAGCCTGGCAAATTCGATGACCGCCAGCTGCATGCCCAGACAGATGCCGAAATACGGGATCCTGTTTTCCCGGGCATAGGTGATAGCCCGGATCTTGCCGTCCACCCCGCGCCGGCCGAAGCCGCCGGGCACCAGGATGCCGTGGCAGCCGGCGAGCAGTTCCTTGGCGGGTTTCGTCTCCAGGTCCTCGGCATTGACGTAACGCAGCTCCACCTGGGTGTCGTTGGCCACCCCGCCGTGCACCAGGGCCTCATGCAGACTCTTGTAGGATTCCTTCAGATCAACATACTTGCCGATGATGCCGATCAACACCCGGTGGGCCGGATTCTTGATTTTGCGGATCAGTTCCTCCCACGGCTCAATACGCGGCGCACCGGTCCACACATTCAGCAGTTCAAGGATCTTGTTATCCAGCCCTTCCCGGTGGAAACAGAGGGGAACCTCGTAGATGCTCTCCACATCCTGGGCGGTGATGACCGCATCGGTGGGCACATTGCAGAACAGGGAGATCTTCGCTTTCAGCTCCTGGGAAAGCTGGGCTTCGGTGCGGCAGAGCAGGATATCGGGCTGGATGCCGATGGCCCGCAGCTCCTTGACGCTGTGCTGGGTGGGTTTTGTCTTGACCTCGCCCGCGGCCTTGATATAAGGCACCCAGGTGACATGGATGAACAGGGAATTTTCCCGGCCCACGTCCAGGCGGAACTGGCGGATCGCCTCCAGAAAGGGCAGGCCCTCGATGTCGCCGATGGTGCCGCCGATCTCGACAATGGCCACATCGGCGTCGCCGTCCAGCTGATTGATGGCATTCTTGATCTCATCGGTGATATGCGGGATGACCTGCACGGTGCCGCCGAGATACTTGCCCTGGCGCTCCTTGGTGATCACCGAGTGATAGATGCGGCCGGAGGTGTAATTATGCCGCTGCCCCAGCTTGGCCGAGGTGTAACGTTCATAATGGCCCAGGTCGAGATCGGTCTCGGCGCCGTCATCGGTCACATACACCTCGCCGTGCTGAAACGGATTCATGGTGCCGGGATCGACATTGATATAGGGATCGAGCTTCTGCATGGTGATGGTGAGCCCGCGGCTCTCCAGCAGAGCGCCGATGGAAGCAGCGGCCAGCCCTTTTCCCAGAGAGGAAAGAACACCGCCGGTAATAAATATAAACTTGGTCTTGGGGGGTTGTTTTGTTGTTTTCATGAAGGTCACTATATAGCAACTGCCTGCTATTTTCCAATAAAAAAAGTTGCCGGAAAACAAGAAAACAGGCAATAAATTTGTAGGGAAAATCACTATTTTCCCTGATTACCAGGTAATGCAACGGGCGGCATGGAGAAAGGGCCGTTGCCAGGCCAAATCGCAACTGCCGCAGCCTTTATTTTTCCCGGGCCCGCACCCTGACAGATTCATTCCTCAACCATCAGGCGGAAATCGTCTCCAGGCTACGGATTTTCTTCCCCCCCCCGGCCCAACTGAAAAATAATGGTAATCAGAATTTTTTTGCACTCTTTGCGCATTTCGGGTTATCTGTTGCCATGATCCTGCGTCTACTTTTCTGCATACTCATCATCTGCACCGGCTGCAGCAGGGATGAGCCCGAGGAGCAAAAACCGCCGCCCGTTGCGGCCCCAGCCGCGGTGCGGGACTATTCCTGCCGGGACTGCCATCCGGTTGAGCTGGACGCCCGGCATGCCGACATCATTTGCACCGACTGCCATAACGGCAGCGCCAGTGCCTCCTCAAAGGAAGCGGCCCATGCCAGCCTGCAAAAACAGCCGGCCCATCCCCTGCTGCTTGAGCGGACCTGCGGCACCTGCCATGAAAAGCAGCTCGCCAAGGCGCGGAACTCGCTGCATTTCACCCTGAAAAAGGAGGTCAATGCCGTGCGCCGCGCCTTCGGCGCCGGCCACGACCTGGCATCACTGGTCGATATTCCCCAGCACGAGGAAATCGGCAGCCCGCTTGACCTGGTGGATGACCTGCTCAGACGCCGCTGCCTGCGCTGCCACCTCTATTACAGCGGCGATAACTATCCGGAAACCCGCCACGGTACCGGATGCGCGGCCTGCCACCTGGAGTTTGCCCAAGGCAAGCCGGTGTCCCATGCCTTCAGCAAATCCCCGCCTGACAGCCAGTGCCTGCATTGCCACTACGGCAATTTTGTCGGCGCGGATTACGTGGGCCACTTTGAACACGACTATCACTGGGATTACCGCACCCCCTACCCCAAGGAGGGTGAGGCCCAGCGGCCATACGGGGTGGAATATCACCAGCTTTCCCTCGATGTGCACCGCCAGGCCGGACTTGCCTGCATCGACTGTCATAGCGGAGCGGAGCTGATGGGGGACGATCAGGCGGCTATCACCTGCTCATCCTGCCACCTGTGGCGGCAGGGCGACAAAATCCCCCTGGACAACCTTACGTGCCCAGGGCGGTTCCCTGGTGCTGACCGGCCGCCTCAGCGGCAAGACCCTCACGGTGCCCCCTCTGCGCCATCCGGCCCATGCCACCTACCGGAACAAGGCCGACTGCGCGGTCTGCCATGCCCAATGGACCTTCACCGATGAAGGCACGCACCTCTTCCGCATTGACACCGATGAGTTCACCCCCTGGGCCGCCCTGTATGTCCAGGAAAGTTCCGAGGTGGAAGACCAGGTGACCACCTCGCTGTACGGCAACGACTCCTATGAATATGTCTTCATGAGCGACAAGATCACGGGTGAGCTCTATTCCGGCCTGTGGATGAAAGGCTATGAAATGCGGCGCTGGGAGTTCCCCATTATCTGCAAAGACGATCAGGACATGCTGCACATCTGCCGTCCCCTGCTCGATCTGCATCTCACCTTTGTCAACGAAAAAGATGAACTGGTCTTTGATGCCCTTGCCCCGGACCGCGGCCCGGCCATGGGACTCATACCCTACACCCCGCATACCATCGGCAAGGCCGGCGCCTTTTTCAAGGGCAGGCTCCAGGAGAACCTTGAGCTGCTCAAGGAACCGCTCAATTTGGCAAAAGATCAGCAGTCAAACAAGAAACCATGAAGATATTTTTCATCCCTCTCCTTTTTGTCCTGCTGCTGCTCCACGGCTGCGCCACCAAAACCACGCCGCCGCCACCCCCTGCCACGCCCGTCATGCCCGGCGTCATCCCGCCCACCCAGCGGCCCTATAAGATCATGGGCAAGACCTACTACCCCCTGCCGAGCTCCGAAGGGTATGTGGAAAAGGGCGTTGCCTCCTGGTACGGCAGCCAGTTCCATGGCCGCAAAACCTCCAACGGCGAGGTATACGACATGTACGAGGAGACAGCGGCCCACAAGACCCTGCCCATGAATACCCAGGTACTGGTGCAAAACCTGGAGAACGGCAAGGAGATGGTGGTCAGGATCAATGACCGGGGCCCCTTTGTCAAAGACAGGATCATTGATCTCAGCCTGACCGCGGCCCGCAAACTGGGCATTGTCGACCATGGCACGGCAAAGGTCAAAGTGACCGCCCTGGGCGAGGCAAGGACCTACCGCCAGGGCAACCTGGAGGTCGCCCGTTTTCTGCCCCACCAGAATTTCCAGCAGGGTGATTTCTATGTGCAGATCGGCTCCTTCACCAACCAAAATAACGCCCTGCGCCTGCAGGAGAAGATGAAGAGCCAGGGCAACATTGCCGTCATCACCCAGTTCGGCCGGGGCGACAGCGTCTTTTACCGGGTCCAGGTTCATGCCGGCTCGACGCTGACTGTGGCCAGGAACATGGAAAAAGAGTTCAACGGCAACGGCTATCCCGATGCCTTT
>CAVSQR010000090.1:0-4768 GCA_963729825.1 uncultured delta proteobacterium
TGTTATTTCGTAACGGCTCCTAAGCACCCTTTTGTTCACCACACCACAGAGGCGGAGGTACAAAATGTACGCGAATCAACGACAAAAATCGGAGCATTGACCATTTTTCTGCTGATCACCTTCTTTTCCGGCCCTGCCATGGCAGGCTCGCATGCCCATGACGGCCCGCACGAGAGGGGTTCGGCCTGCATGAGGGGCGCCCATCGGCCTGCGGCCTCTGGCAGCATCCTGAAGCTGTTGAAAAACTGGGACTCGCAGACAAACAGATTACGGAACTGAAAAATGCGGATTTTGCCTTCCGCAAACAGCAGCTGGAATTAAAGGATCAGCTTGGCATGCTCCAGCTGGAGATGGAACAGGCATTTGCCGATAAAACGCCCGACGAGGCCACTGTGCGGGAACTGGCCGGGAAAATGGCTGAGGTGCAGGGAAAATTATTCGTCCAGCGCATCGAGTCACGTTTGGCGGCAGCCAAGTATCTCACCGCGGACCAGCTGCTGAAATTCCGGGCGGAAGAGGAGCGGCATCATGACGGCCAGCCAAAAGACCAACATCATGATAAGGAACTTTACGGCAATGAAAAAGACCGCTAAGGTAAAGCAATAACCGCAGCCGGGCCCGGCGCATGCATAGGCGCCGGACAGCAAAAGGAGGATCGGCAATGAACAGGATGAAAAAGACAGGTATCTTTTTGCTGTGTTTTTCTCTGTTGTCCCTGGCAGGCTGGAGCCCCTGTCTGGCTGACGATGATTCCCATCATGGCGGTGATCATCGGCACCCGGAAAAGGAGCGCAAACATCATCTCGCTCCCGTAGCCAACCCTGTCTATAAAGAAACCTGCGGGGCCTGCCATTTCGCCTACCAGCCGGAATTGTTGCCGGCGGCTTCCTGGCAGGCAATCCTCAGTAACTCCGCTGAGCATTTCGGCGAGTCACTGGATTTTGATGACGCTGCCCGCAATGGCATTGCCGGGTATCTGCAGGCAAACAGTGCGGACAAATCCGGGGCCAAACGGGCGGTGAAGATCATGCGCAGCCTGGGAAGCGGGGTGCCGCAGCGTATCACCGCTATCCCGTATATCAGGGAAAAGCATCACGACATACCGGCGCAGGTCTTTGCGCGGCCTGCCATCGGTTCCCCGGCAAACTGTCCGGCATGCCACAAGACAGCCGAGCAGGGGATTTATGACGATGACTCGGCGGAGATCCCGCGCTAAACATCACTACTTGAATCCGAACCAAAAAAGGAGATCTTTTTGAAACATCTGGTATTATTAGAACTCATGAGAAAGTTTAAGGCCAGTGAGCAAATCAAGCGGAAGTTCAAAATTTTTCTCGGCGTCGGCCTCGCCGGTTTGCTGCTGGTGGGCGCACTCATCATCTGGGCAGGGGTTGCCACCATTCAGCATGTTGCAGGCCTTGGCGCAAATGCCAAGGTGCAGGAACAGGTGCGGGATCTCAAGGCGGAGATCCCGGACTTCCCGGCCCTTGCCAAGGTTGGTTGCTGGGATAAGGTGCAAAGCCTGCTGAGTGTCGGGGTATGGCTTGAAAAGCCTGTTGCCGCGAATGTGCAGAGCTTAAAGGACGCCTGCGTGGAGTGAGGCGGCATGATAAAAATGGAGCATTTCCCCATATGTTTTTTGCAACGTCAGCCAGGGTTTTCACAATATGGGCGAGACCTCATATGACGATAGAAATAATTCGCTCTGAACTTTTCAGGCGATGTTGAAGCAAAAAATCCTGCTGATCATACTGACCGTGGCCCTGTCGGCCTGCACGGTGGGACCGGATTATCATCCGCCGCAGATGCAAACCCCCGACGGGTGGAGCGAGAAGGGCAGGGGAGTGGTTGACGCCGCTGCCGCCGATACCGCCGCTGTTTCCCAGTGGTGGACATTATTCGGGGATCAGCAGCTCAACAGCCTGATCGAGCGGGCCGCGGGCGCCAACAAGGACCTGCGGATCGCCGAAGCACGCATCCGTGAGGCCCGGGCCAGGCGCGGGATTACCGCAGCCGGGGTCTGGCCCGAGGTTGATCTTGCCGGCGCTTACTCCCGCAGCCGGCGCAGTGACAACAGCTCTTCCGGCACCGGCAGCAGCGCGGCCGGCACCCAGGATCTCTTCCAGACGGGCTTTGACGCCGGCTGGGAGATCGACATTTTCGGCGGGGTGCGCCGGGCCGTGGAGGCAGCTGACGCCGGCATCGCCGCGGAGGAGGAAAACCGCCGGGATGTATTGGTTACTTTGCTGGCGGAGGTGGCGAGAAACTATCTGGAACTGCGCGGCAATCAGCGCCGCATTGTGACAGCCCGGGAAAATATCGCCTCCCAGCAGCAGACCCTGGAAATGACCCAGGGCCGTTTTGCCGCGGGACTGAGCAGCAGGCTCGATGTGGCCCAGGCTGAGGCCCAGCTCGCCACCACCACGGCCCGGATCCCCGGACTTGAGACTGCGCTCAGGGCAGCGGTCCATCGTTTAGGCGTTCTTGCCGGATTATCACCCACCGCCCTGCTTGCCGAGCTCACCGGGGACAGTCCCGTTCTCAGCCAGCCGGCTGAGGTTCCCGTTGAGCTGCCCTCCGAGCTGTTGCGGCGACGGCCGGACATCCGCCGCGCCGAGCGGGAACTGGCCGCGGCCACCGCCATGGTGGGCGTGGCCACCGCCGAGCTCTTTCCCCGCTTTTCCCTTACCGGTCTTCTCGGTCTGCAGAGCAACAATCTCTCCGATCTTGCCTCGAGCGGCAGCCGCTATTGGAGCTTCGGTCCGGCCCTGGGCCTGCCGCTCTTTGATGCCGGCCGCATCCGCTCCGGCATCGCCGTGGAGAATGCCCTGCAGGAGCAGGCGCTGCTGGCCTATGAACAAACAGTGCTCGCCGCTCTCGAAGAGGTGGAGAACGCCCTGGTCGCCTATGACCGGGAGCAGACCACCCGGCGCGCCCTGGAACAGGCGGTGGACGCCAACCGGCAGGCTATGGCCATGGCCGATGAGCTGTACCGCACCGGGCTGGTGGATTTTCTGAGTGTCCTGGAGAGCCAGCGGGCCCTCTATCTCTCCCAGGACCAACTGGTGCAGAGTGATCAGCGGGTCTTGCTCGATCTGGTTGCCCTGTTCAAGGCCCTGGGCGGCGGCTGGCAGTTTGCCGAGCCCGGCAGAGGCCTGGCTGAAGGGCAGGCGATTGCGGCTCCCCATGGCGGAGAGGGGAGCCGCGATGCCGTTAAATAGCAAATTTAACTTTTTGAGTTGAAATAACTTGCTGAAATTAAACAATATTTTTCAGCTCCCCGAAGCTTGTTTTTAGAGAATTCAGGAGTCAGGAGCCAGAATAAAACGTAAGAAAATTGACCATTCTGAATTCTTGACTCCTGACTCCTGTATTCCAATTTTTTGAGGATCATGTCATGAGTGGGTATGTGAACACGAGCCGGCGCACCGGGGTCTGCGGAATACTGGCCGTCATCCTGTTGCTGCTGGCCGGCTGTTCCGGCGGCAAAGAGAAGGCCAAGGCGGCGGATCAGCAGAAAAAAACCGCCGTGCCGGTGACCGTGGCCATGGCCGCCCGCAAGACCATGCCGGTGGAGCTTGCGGCCATCGGCAACGTGGAGGCCTTTGCCACCGTGGCCATCAAGTCCCAGATTACCGGGGAGCTGCAGACCGTGCATTTTCAGGAGGGGCAGGAGGTGAAAAAGGGCGACCTGCTCTTCACCATCGATCCCCGGCCCTATGAGGCCAAGCTGCAAGAGGCCCAGGCCAATCTGGCCAAGGGCCTTGCCGAGCTGGAAAACGCCCGTAAACAGGTGGACCGCTACGGGGCCGTGGCGCAGAAAGGGTATGTGTCCGCAGAGCAATACGACCAGGTGCGGACCAGTGCCGCCACCCTGGAGGCCTCCATCCTGGCCGACAGGGCGGCGGTGGAGAACGCCCGGCTCGATCTCGCCTATTGCACCATCCGTTCCCCCATTGATGGTTTTACCGGCAACCTCAAGGCTGACCAGGGCAACCTGATCAAGGCCAATGCCGACACGGATATGGTGACCATCAACCAGGTGCGCCCCATCTATGTCGCCTTTGCCCTGCCGGAACGGGACCTGCCGGAGGTGAAACGGTATATGCAGGCCCGTCCCCTGCCGGTCAGGGCGGCCATCCCCGGAGAAGACGGGGAACCCCTTACCGGGAAACTCGCCTTTGTTGACAACACCGTTGATCCGACCACCGGCACCATCCTGCTGAAGGCGAACTATGCCAACCAGGACGGCAGGCTCTGGCCCGGCCTGTACGTCAATGTCGTGCTGGAACTCAGCAGCCGGCCGGATGAGGTGGTTATTCCCGCCCAGGCGGTGCAGACCGGCCAGAAAGGCCAGTATGTTTATGTGGTCAAGGATGATCTGACCGTGGAATACCGCGGCGTGGTCACCGGCATAACCATTGATAACGAAGTGGTGATCGGCCAGGGGCTGCAACCCGGCGAGAAGGTGGTCACCGATGGCCAGCTTCGTCTGGCGCCCGGGGCTCTGGTGAAGATTGCCGACGGCGTCCGGCAGGCGTCCGGCAAGGAGAGCCGGTGAATATCCCGGAGCTTTTCATCCGCCGGCCGGTGATGACCTGCCTGGTCATGCTGGGCATCCTGGTCTCCGGCATCATGAGCTACGGACTGCTGCCGGTAAGCGAACTGCCCAGTGTCGATTTCCCCACCATTCAGGTCACGGCCGGCCTGCCCGGCGCCAGCCCCGAGACCATGGCCTCTTCGGTGGCAACACCCCTGGAGCGGCAAT
>CAVSQR010000091.1:0-24782 GCA_963729825.1 uncultured delta proteobacterium
TTCAGGGTGTTGCTGAATCCCTTGGTAGCGCGAAGAAATCCTTGCATTATTCTCTCCCTCCTCTGCTGCACAGGTCTGGGCCGAGGAGTAGTCCTCGGACAAGCTCCCCAGGGTGATTTTGCGCCCTGCTTCTTGTACTCTTTGAAAGACTCCGTGAGGAACTTCACTGCTTCTTCGCCGGGCAGCCCTTTTGCCTTCATCTCGTTGATGTACGCCTCAACAAGGGGCTTGGCGCCTTTCTCGTACCAGCGAGCTTCTTCTTCAGGACTCAAGGAGATAATTTCGACGCCTCTCTGTACCAGCCATTCCTTGCCGTCTGCGTTTATCTCGCGTCCACATCTGCGCGTATTTCTCAATGTATTCCTGGCTCATCTCGTCAATGATCTTCTGGACATCCGGCGGAAGCGACGCAAATTTCTTCTTGTTCATTGCAACCACAAAGGCTGCGCAATATGCTGTATCGAAGTTTTCGGTGGTATATTTTACGTGTTCCCCTGTCCGGAACCCTGTAATGCTTCATAACTGGACAGCAACCCATCCACAACTCCCTTCGAGAGGGCGTCATAGACTTCCGGCATGGGCATGGCTACAGGCGCTGCCCCGAGTCAAGCCGACAAATTTGGCATTGGAACCGTAGCACCGTAGTTTCAGTCCTTTTATGTCTTCGAGCTTTCTGACAGGCTTTGATCTTGTGTGAACCAATCCATCGGGCATGGAATGGAACCACAGTACCTTCACATCGTCAAATTCCTTGGGCTTGAATTTCTTGTACACCTCGTTCGCTATCTTGGTGGGGCCGGACCCGACGGAAAACCTATCGGCAGATCCAAGACCTGAGAAAAGGGGAATCTTCCCATTGTATAGCCCAAGACATGGTTACTCACATCGGCAATGCCCTTCACTACGGCGTCGTATGACTGTGCCGCAGGGACAAGCGTACCGCCGGCATAATAGTTTACCTTTACCTTGCCGCCGGTCCGCTTTTCCAAATCCTTGCCCCACTCCTGCAAAAGGACATCCTGCTCATGTCCCACAGGAAACCAGTTGGTGACCTTCAGGGTTATCACCTTTTCCTGGGCAAAGCCGCTCGTAGTGACCATGCAGGCTGACCGAAAAAACCAAAAGTGCGAAAAGATGGATGCTAAGTAAGCGCTTCATAAGATCCTCCTTCGTTGGCTGTTGCTTCATTACCTGCAGTTAATACTTCGGGGGTTGTCCGCCAAAAAACATATCAAGACTAAGGCCTCTGGGACCTCAGGCATGAGGACATCTCCATAGCGACTTTCTGAGGCACTGATGGAGGATCTTTCCGGTGGCAGTTCTCGGCATCTCTTCCTCTCTTATGAAGTCAATGCTCTTGGGCCGCTTGTATCCGGCGATCTTGCCTCGCGCAAAATCGATTATGCCTTGCGCCAACGTCTCTCCCGGCCTCGTATCCCTCATTCAGCACCACAAGAGCCTTGATCGCTTCTCCCCATTTTTCGTCCGGTACGCCGATGACTGCGACGTCCTTAACAGCCTCATGAAACCGGAGCACGCCTTCCACTTCCGAGGGATAGACGTTTTCGCCGCCGGTAATAATCATGTTCGCTTTCCTGTCAACCAGCGTGTAGTAGCCTTCCTCGTCACGTCTTGCCAAATCCCCTGCAGAAAACCAGTCTCCTTCAAAGGCTTCTTTTGTCTTTTCCGGATCTTTGAAATATTCTTTGAAAACGCAGGGCGCCCGGTAAAATAATTCTCCAACTTCTCCGTCCGGGACCTCATTTCGATCTTCGTCCAGGAGCTTGATCCGATCTGTGCCAAAGATTTCTTTGCCAATGGAGCCGAGTTTCCTCAATTGATCTTCCGGTCTGAGCAGGGTTCCCAATCCTCCTTCCGTGCTTCCATAAGCCTCCCAAAGCTCCGCATTCTTGAAATAATCCATGATGGCAAGCTTAAGCTCTTTGCTTGCGGGGGCGGAGGAGATCAGCAGTTGCCGAATAGAAGAGACATCCATTCGTTCCTTAACATTGTCGGGCAAATCCAGAATCATCCGGTAATGGGTAGGAACCAGTGAGGTAAAGGTGATCCGATACTGGTCGATGGTCTTCAGCAAATCTTCAGGATCAAAGCTCACCATGTTGTAGACAAACACCGGCGCCGTAACCAGTGTGTAGGGGAATGAATATTGTATGGAATTTACATGACACATGGGCATGACGAGCATGACTTTGTCCGTCGGCCGTACACCCATGTTGATGTTGCTCAACAAGTAATGGGCTATATGACTCTCATGGGTTCGTACCACCCCTTTGGGCCGACCGGTAGTGCCCGAAGTGTACATGATGTTCCAAACATCATCCCCATACACCAAGCGATCCGGCTCATTCGGTGAAGACCTTGCCAGAAGCTCTTCGTACCCGATATATCCTTCAGGCACAGGCCCGTCGCCCAGATAGACATACGCGTTCTCCGGGAACCCGAAGTTTGTCTTTGATGCTATTTATCAGGTCCACAAAAGGCGCCTCAACGATAAATCCTTTGCATTCCGAGTGATTGACAATGTACTCAATTTCGGGCCCCGCCAGACGAAACATGATCGGAACAACCACTTGGCCGCCCTTGGCACAGCCGGCATAGATATCCATCCACTCCCCACGGTTGTAGGAAATGACGGCAAAAGTATCTTTGAAACCCTACTCCCAAGTCATTGCAGGCCGTTTGCAACACGGTTGGACCTGTCGTTCCACTCTTGGAATGTGAATTCTCGGGCGGTATCCTGCCATCCCAATTTCTTCGGGATAATTGACGGCATTCATCTTTAAGACAGTACCCACATGCATCCATTTGCTTCTGCTCATCTCAAAACCATCCTTGTTCAGGTCGCTACTGCCGTTTGTGCAAATAGCTGTCCTCAATTGCCTTCACCAAATTCGTCATGGCAATATAGTAAGGGTGTTGAAATGCCCAATTCCCGTGCGTATTCAACAACTTTTCCGCCCAGAAAATCAATTTCCGTGGGTGTTTTATGGGCGATGTCATAGCACATGGAATCTTTGTGAGCGCCCACCTTTGCGAGATAGCTCAAGGCGTTTGGACATATTCGTCCCCCAGGTCATAGCCCTGGGCCTTTGCCACGGCAAGGACTTCTCTGAAGCAGTTTTCTGCTATTTCTCTGGTGGGAGGAAAATCAAGAACCTCCTTCAATGTCCTGTCGGTGACCGCACATATGGATGCCATGGTGCATTTCATCACCATTTTCTTCCACACGTAGAGCTTGATATCATCGACACATTCGGTGTCTAAACCGCTCTTGGTAAACAATTCGGCGATTCTTGAACCAAGCTTCTTGTTGTCCTCCGTCAAGCTTCCCAAGTGATTCGGTCGATTGAAAAAGGCCATTTCAACTTCACTCGGCCCTTTCAAGGAAACGCCATAATTCAATGACATTCGGAAGGCTGCGTCAGCGCCAAAGGTCTCCGCAATGACATCCTCCGTGCCCAGGCCGTTATGGGTGCTGACGATCTTTGTTCCCGTCCTTGAACACCCCCTTCAACTCTTCCAAAACCTGTGGGAGATGAAATGTCTTCGTGGAAAGAAATATCAGATTTGGATTGAAGGTTTTCATCATCCCAATCCGGTCGAAGAAATGACGAACAGGAACCTGGTAGTTCACCTCCCCTGAAATTTTGATTCCATTTTTTCTAATGGTGTTCTCCCAGACCGGGTCTGGGATCTACAAGCATGGTCTCCGGATCTTGGTTGAGCAGGGCCGCAGCCAAAACCGCGCCCGTTGCTCCAACCCCCACTACAGCAATTCTGAGATCATCCATGATTCAGTCCCACCTCTCATTTCCATTGTTTGCGGTATGCTCGGAGGGCGATGGCCGACTTCCGCTCTTACTCCGGCTCAATTGCCCTCCGATCAGCGTTTCATCTGGTGTCTCGCTGCTATTTCGGGAGATCGTCCGGGGATTCCCAGTCCTTCATGTGATGCATCCACGGCGCCCGTTCCACGAAGACATCGTGGGCCAGGGGAACCGGCGGATGGGATTTCCACTTGGGATCGAACTCATTTTTTACCTTGAGCAGAAACTCATGATAATTCGGCCCGTACTTCGGTCCCGTGAGATAGAGCGGCTGATGCGGACCCAGCAGAGAGGTGTAGAAACGATTCTTTATGTTCATCTTGGACGTGTCTACGTAGAACTGGTCAACCGGGTCGGTGTCGTCGTCGGGGTCCCAGTAAACAAGGAATTCGGAGTAGCCCTGATGGCCCAGTTCGAAGCTCTGGAACCAGCCGGGATCGCCATAATCGGGCATCAACGGCGGGGTGTACTTCTTCTTCAGTTCCGCGTAGGAGGGGCCGTGGTCCGGCGACTGGGTCAGAGTTTCAATGACATAGTCCACGGATACGTATCCGCCGCACATGAGCCACATGCCGGCTGAGTCCGCGTTCTTGATCCAGGACTCGTCGGACGGCTTGGTCCGGCGTGCCTCACCGCCCACTTCGGTCATGATGTCCATGAGGACACGTTCATCGTACTCCATTTGCTCTTCAGAGGTGTAACCGATGAGGAGCACCCGGACGATGAAGAAATTGGCAACGGTTTCCTCGTTTTCCTTGCTCCAGATGTCCCAAAACTCCTCTTTGCACTCCGCCTTGGCAATGGCACGCCAGAAGAGGGGCACCTTGGTGACGGCGCCGGCAATCTCGGCATGGCCGATTTCCCTCATGGCCTTCACCTGGGCCTCTTTTGACGGCACGATGAAGTTGATCCACTTGATCCGTTTTTCCGGAAGAGCGAGCGCAGTGTTAGGCGAGATGCCCGTCGGCTCGAGCCGTTCGGGCTGAAAGGGAAGGGTCTTGATGGCCATTCTGGTGACAATCCCGAGGCAGCCGCGCAGGCCGGTATATCCTCTCAACAGACCTCTGAGGTCCGGTCCGGGGCCTTCACCCCAAAACGGGTCATCGCCTGTCGCCAGAGAACCCAGCTTCAGGAGTTCGCCGTCGGGCATGACCACCTCGGTCCCGAGGATGCGTCTGTGGGGAAGCCCGATGCGATGGCTCAAGGGAGACCAGCCGTCGCCGATCAGATTGGCGATGGCCGAAGCCTGCGCGCCGCCGCCGCCGATCACCACGTAGGCCCCGTGCTTCATGCACTCTTCCTGGATGGGCGAGTAGATCATGCCGGGGCCTACTTCGACATAAAAGTGCTTTTCATCGAGCACGAAATCGTTCATGCGTTTGAGATCGATCAGCAGTGCGTCTTCAACGTGGGGATGGGAGCGCGGCCCATAAAACCCTGTGCTGTAAGGCACGTAGGGGATGTCGTTGCGATAGCAGATCTTAACGATCCTCTGAACGTCTTCGGTCGTCTTGGGCATGATCACGCATCCCGGGATCTTGGTCATGACCCGTTCATATCCCAAGCCGTTCTCGTATCCTCCGGGGCCGCTTCTATATCCCTCGCAGATCACCGGGTCGTCGGAGATATATTCAGGGCCGACGATTGCCTCTAATGCCTTATAGATTTCTTTGGATATCGCCATGATTTATCTCCTTGTGCCTAGCCTTCAATGGATGCGCAGATCACTTCCGAAATATCCAGAACCTGCACATCGTCGCCGCTGGCTTTAACTGCCTGGGTCCTGCGGCCGAATTTCCGTGACGATAAATCAGGGATATATCATGCACTGTACGGCTGTCGAGAGTGTTTTTCGCCCGCAAGGGGCATAAATACGAGACAGTCAAATGTAAAACCTCAAATATATATTCGGAATTTTTACTGAAAGCAAGTTAATTGCAAGCAGGGAAAGTGAGGAGAAAATGAAAAAATCATTAGGCCCCAATACCTTGGTGTATCCGACTCCGGTGTGGGTGATCGGCAGCTATGATCAGAACGGCAAGGCCAATGTGATGACCGCCGCCTGGGGAGGGATCTGTTGTTCCGCGCCTCCCTGTATTGCCGTTTCCTTACGGGAGGCGACTTACACCCATGGCTGCATCATTGCCCGCGAGGCGTTTACCGTCAATGTGGGAGTTGTAAAATACGCCGCTGAAGTTGATTATTTCGGCCTGTCCTCGGGCAGGAGTGTCGACAAATTGGCTGCCGTGGGGCTTACCGCCGTAAAAAGCGACGTGGTTGATGCGCCGTATATCGCCGAATTTCAGCTGGTGCTGGAGTGTAAACTGAAACAGATCGTGGAAATCGGTCTGCATACCCAGTTTATCGGCGAAATTATCGATGTCAAAGCCGATGAGGAGATCCTGGGTGAAAATGATATTCCCGATATCGCTTTACTCCAACCAATGATTTTCTCTCCTGGTGGCCGAAAATATCATGGGGTGGGCCCGATGATCGGCGAGGCCTTTGCCCTGGGCAAGAGGTTGCGGCAAAAGCAATGAGTGGCCCGGTTGCCACGCGGATAGACAGTGGCAAATGCATCGGCTGCGGCCTGTGTGTTGCCGTCTGCCCTGACCGGACGATCTGTCTGGTTGGTGATAAGGCGGCAATATGCGGGACCGAGTGCATAAGCTGCGGCCATTGCCAGGCAGTCTGTCCGGTGGGGGCGGTAACCGTCCCGGTTATCGCCGCTGCCATGGATTTTGCCACCTTCAAGGAGGACCTGCACTGGCTGCCCTTCGGCGATTATGATCTGGCCGGCCTGGTCCGGCTCATGCGTTCCCGGCGTTCCTGCCGAAACTTTACCGGGCAGCAGGTAAGCCGGGATGTGTTGGCAGACCTGGTCCGAATCGGCACCACCGCCCCTTCCGGCACCAACAGCCAGGGCTGGACCTTTACTATTCTCGACCAGCGGGAAGCGGTGATCAGCTTCGGCAACCATGTGGCGGCATTTTTCAGGAAGCTGAACAGCCTGGCGGCAAATCCCCTGCTGCGGCTGGCATCAAGGCTTTTTGCCAGGGACCGCCTGGGCAGCTACTACCGCAGCTATTATCCGACTATTGCCCAGGGCCTGCGCGAATGGCAAGAGGAGGGCAGGGATCGCCTGTTCCACGGGGCAACAGCGGTGATGCTGGTCGGCGGCATGGATGATGCCAGCTGTCCGGCCGAAGATGCCCTGCTGGCCACCCAGAATATCCTGCTGGCAGCCCATGCCATGGGGCTCGGCAGCTGTCTCATCGGTTTTGCCGTGGAGGCCATCAGGCACGACCCGGCTATTAAAGGCCGGCTTGCCATCCCTGCCGGGGAATCGGTTTTTGCGGTCATCGCCCTGGGCTATCCTGCGGAAAAATACCAGCAGGTCTGCGGCCGCAAACCGGTTGCGCCCCGCTATCCAAAGCTGGTTAAGTGATCCCGGCCCTGATCCCCACGAACCAGTTGACCCCTGCCTGATCATTGCCTATAGTAAACCAAGCTCTTCCGGCAGGTCGCCGGATTTGCGAAAACCATCAATATCCTGCGGAGATGAAAATGGGGAAACGGCTTGTGCTGGTGGGGGGCGGTCACGCCCATATGATGACCTTGGCGAATCTTGGCAGCTTCCTGCAAAAAGGCCATCAGGTGACCGTGATTCAGCCCTCGGACTTTCATTATTATTCCGGCATGGGGCCGGGCATGCTCGGCGGGTTTTACCGGCCGGAGGATATCCGTTTCGCCACCCGGCATGTGGTGGAAAAACAGGGCGGAAGCTTTGTGCTCGGCAGGGTGGTGCGCATTGAAGCGGCGCAGCGGAAGGTGGTGCTGGAAGACGGTTCGACTATTGCCTACGATGTCCTGTCCTGCAATGCCGGCAGCCATGTGCCCCAGACCAGTGTCAAGGGCAGCGGTGAGGGGATTTTTGCGGTGAAACCCATTGAGCGGCTCATGGAGGCCCAGGCGCATCTGCTGGAACTTGCCGGCCGGGGGAAATTTTCCGTGGCCGTCATCGGCGGCGGCCCGTCTGCCGTGGAGGTGGCGGGCAACGTCTGGCGGCTTCTGCGTGATCGTGGCCGGCATCTGGCCGATATCCGTATCTTTGCCGGCAGAAAGCTTATGGGCCGTTTTCCGGAATCCGTCCGCCGCAAGGCGCTCCGTTCTTTGCAGGGCCGCGGCATTCACATTCTGGAACAGGGTTATGTGAAGGAGGTGGCAACCGGCAGGGTCACTCTGGAGTCCGGTGAGCAATTTGCCACGGACTTTATCTTTCTCTCCATCGGGGTGAAGCCGTCGGCGATCTTTCAGGAGTCCGGCCTGCCCAGCGGGCCTGACGGCGGTCTGCTGGTGAACAGGTATCTGCAGTGCCCCGAATTTCCTGAGATTTTCGGCGGCGGCGACTGCATTTATTTCCAGGACCAGCCCCTTGACAAGGTAGGGGTTTACGCGGTCCGCCAAAATCCCGTGCTGCTTCATAACCTGATGGCCGCCCTGGAAGGGGGCCAGCTTCAACCCTTTTCGCCGGGGGGCGATTACCTGCTCATCTTCAACATGGGGGACGGCACCGGCATTCTGCGCAAGAGATGGCTGGAGCTTGACGGCCGGCTCGCCTTTCTCATCAAGGACTATATCGACCGCAGATTCATGAAAAAATTCCAGGCCATGGAATAGCAGGGCAGGAAAACATCTCCTACTATCAAGTAGTTGTCCAGAAATGAGGATTTTTGTTTAAGATCAAGGACCGTGAAAAAAATTACCGGAGGCATATACGCAATATTGCGGGGATAATTTTTTGAGTATGACACAGAGATTGGACAAAAAGACCATTATATGGACAGACCCTAGCTGGCTAGCTTTGCCAGGCTGGCCCTGATAAAGGCCGGCAGATCCCTGGGGCTGCGACTGGTGATCAGGTTGCCGTCTTCCACCATCTCTTCATCGATAAAATTTGCGCCGGCATAGATGATGTCCTGCCGGATTGATTTCCAGCCGGTTAACCGTCGTCCCTTAATCGATCTGGCGCTTATGAGCAGCTGGGACATTTGTCCTGCTGATTATTGCATAAATAATATGGCAGGAAGAGCAAATATGATACAAAAAAAGAGGTTTTTGCCGGGATAATTTTCTGCTGACCCGGCACCTGCGGGAATACCCACGGGCAGGATTGAGCTGAACTGAAAGGGAGACGCACCAAAAAAAATATGCATTTTGAAAAATAGAAGTCAAGTTTTTTCTTTGCCTTGTCGATAAAAAAAGTTAAGAGGAAATGTAAGCCGTTGCAAAAAAATAATCTTCTGATGTCAAGACGGAAATGCGCGAGAACGGTACTGCTTTTCAGATGACTCCTAAGCCGTTGACGGCGAGATCCGAATAAGGAGCCGTAACGAAATTGAAAAAATGGCCATGTTATTTCGTAACGGCTTCTAAGTTATACGATCAGCCAAGGAGAACAATCATGGATATTATTATCGGCAAGACCCCGGTTGTGAAAAAGGATCCTGAAAAGAATCCCTCCTATGAAAAAGCAAAACGTAAAGAGAGGCGAAAAAACAGACAGGACAGGCGGAAAAGCGTGCGAAGCGGGGTTATCGTCTCCCTTTCCAACCCTAATGAGCGCCGCAATCAGCCGGAACGGCGAAAACCCTAGAGGATTTTGCAACAGGGTAAGGTGTTTTTTAACCGGATTGCTTTTTTCTCCGCATACCCTGTGTCCATGATTTGCTTTATCTGTTTAACTTGTTTATTTTACACAATTTTTTATTTTATCATCGTTTCCATCGTCTTGCCGGGGTTTGTTCCTCTGCTGCAGTCCCCCCCTCCCGAAAAAGATTCATCTTTTCTTGCTGGCTCCCTGCTGATTGGATACGGAGTGAGGGTGCGGTGGTCTTGCCGTGACGGTTCAACAAAAGCGGCAAATCCGGTGGAAGATCGTTTATCATCCAATACCCGCATAAGGGTTGCCGGATGGAGTTGGAAAATATGCAAGGGTCGGGATGACAGGCGGATGATGAGGCGATGAAATCTTCTGCCGCGTGCTGATGATGGATTCTGTTTTGCCGGCCAGGATGGAAAGGTGTCAGCGTTGCTTCACCGACTGCTTTAATTTACCGGGGCGTCATCCGGTAATATGGCGATGCGGTTGACCAGCAGCAGGATATTTTTTTTCATTTTCGGCGAGACATTGATGAATTTCACTCCCATGCCACGGTCAATCTCCGGACCCTCCATGTTTATCCAGATAATTTTTGCCTTCACCGAAATCGCTTTTTCCGCGCCTATTGTAAAACCAATGGTTATTTTCTCACCCTTTGGCAAGGGAGTGGGGGTGTTGATAAACATGCCATCTGCCGAGATGTCCCGGGTAAACGAAATGAGATAATCTTCTTCGTGCAGGATCGTTACATCAAACTGAACGGGGATGCGGGTGCTCTTTCTCTGTTCCTCATGTTTTTTGTTCATGTCGCTCCCTCGAAAAATTATGACAGGCTCAATGAATTTTTATTTAAATTTTTAACACATCGCGCGCTGAGAAGCAAAGCCCATCCCGCTGATTTTTTAAAAAAAATAGTGCTGGGGAAAATAAGGCCGGAATTTTTTTGTAAGCGACCTGGGTAGTTTGTCTGTCATGGCAGGCGGCTCCTGTCAAGACGGCGATATTGAATCGCCTCAGCGATATGGTCGGAGGCGATATCCTTTTTACCGGCAAGATCGGCAATGGTGCGGGCGATTTTTAATATGCGGTGGTAGGCCCTGGCGGAAAGTCCGAGCTGGGCCATGCCCCGCTCCAGCAGGTTGAGAGAGATCTTATCCAGACTGCAGAATTTTTTCAGATCACGGCTGTTCATCTGGCTGTTGCTGTAAATTCCCTTTCTGCCATGAAATCTCTGTTTCTGGATCTCCCGCGCCCGGATGACCCGGTCCTTGATGGCCCGGGAATTTTCGCCCTCCGTGGTAGAGGCCACCTGCTGAAAAGGCACGGCAGGCACCTGCAGATGGATGTCAATTCTGTCCAGCAGGGGGCCGGATAGTCTTTCCTCGTAGCGTTTGATCTGCAGGGGAGAACAGGTGCAGCTGTGGTTGATGTCGCCGGCATAGCCGCATGGACAGGGATTAAGGGCTGCCACTAAAACGAAACGGGCCGGGAAGGTGAGAGTGCTTGATGCCCTGGCAATGGTGACCTGACCGTCTTCAAGGGGCTGCCTGAGCACCTCCAGCACGTTTTTTTTGAATTCCGGCAGCTCATCGAGAAAAAGAACACCGTTATGGGCCAGGGAAACCTCGCCGGGCCGCGGGATGTTGCCGCCGCCGATCAGGCCGGCATCGGAAATGGTGTGATGGGGGGCGCGGAACGGTCTTTGGGTCATCAGGCTGCACCGGTCGGGAAGCAGGCCGCAGACGCTGTAAATCTTGGTGGTTTCCAGGGCCTCTTCAAAGGTGAGATCCGGCAGAATGGTGGGCAGCCGCCGGGCCAGCATGGTTTTGCCCGAGCCAGGCGGACCCGTCATCAGTACATTATGATCGCCGGCTGCCGCAACCTCCAGGGCCCGCTTGACATGCTCCTGTCCCTTGACCTCGGAAAAATCAATGTCATAAACTCTCTGACCGGCAAGCAGCAGGTCAAGGTCAACGGTCGTGGGGGCGATAACCTTTCTGTCTGACAGGAAATCAACCGCCTGATGCAGGTAGCTGATAGCGATTACGTCAATGCCGCTTACCACAGCCGCCTCAGCGGCGTTGTCCCTGGGAACGATGATGCCGCGCAGTCCGGCGGCGCGGGCGGCAAGAACCATGGGCAGGATGCCGGGCACCGGGCGGACGAAGCCGTCAAGTGCCAGTTCGCCAACCACGGCGAAATTCTGCAGTTGTTCGGAGGTGACAATTGCTTCAGTGGCAAGGATGCCCAGGGCGATGGGCAGATCAAAACCGGTTCCACCTTTTTTGATGTCAGCCGGGGCAAGATTTACCGTGATTTTTTTGTCCGGGAATTCGTAGCCGCTGTTTTTTATGGCCGCCTTTACCCTGTCCTTGCTTTCCCGCACCGCACCTTCGGCAAGACCAACGGTGGAAAAAGCGGGCAGGCCGAAAACAATGTCAACTTCGACCTCAACAGGCAGAGCTTCAACGCCGAGTACACTACTGGTGAAAACTTTGGCAAGCATGAAAGATGTCAGCCTTTGCCAACCAACTCATCATACATTTCGTTGCTGTATCCGATATAGAATGTGTTGCCGATTTTAAGGGTCGGCGCCCGCAGAGTGCCGCTGCGGCCAAGAACAATTTTTAGAATTTCCTCTTTTTTGTCAGGCCCTGGCGAATATTCCCTGATTTTCTTACCTGAGGCGATCAGTATCTTATTACTGTCAGCCAGCAGGTCCCAGGTTTTTTGTGCCTCCAGAGGCTCCTGTCGCGCGTTTACCTCTTTTTTGATTTGAACTTTCGTGCGCCCGAGAGATTCCTGGGCCTTCTGGCAGGATGCACACCCTTTTCTGAAATATGCCCAGTTAATAATCATTTTTGCTCCCCATAAGCCATTGTAAAAAATACCCGAGTCATTCTGAAAACTGAACGCTCAGAATTGTACAGGTTATTTCGTAACGGCTCCTGAATATGTTTTGAAGATGAACAGGTGGTAATCGGTCAACATCCTCATTAACATTTTATATAATTTTTTCTGGTGCCATAACAAGGTGAAAAAAAGAAGGATGGTGCATATTATGTTAAAAGGTGCTTGCGGCCAGAGGGGAGTTAACAATTCTTTTGTGCCAATGCCCGCAGCAGATTTTTGCTTTATCAAGGCTTTATCATAATACAATTGATGAGGATAAACGGAGTCGCGGTTTGTTTTTCCATAACCAGCGGGGAGAATCCATGGCTGATCAGGTAACGCTTTTTAAACAGTATCCTTTTAATAAAGGGGAGAAGATTCACATCGTTGACGGCAAACGCCGCGGGGACTGGCTGGTGGCCGATGTTGACGAGAAAAAGGTGACACTGCGCTGCCCGGTCAGCGGCAGGGAATTCTCCTGGGACCGGTTCTGTTATGTTGTCGAGCGTCATGAGCAGCAGTGGCCGTTTTCTGAGGGAGACTGAAGGGGTTGCCATGTTGGGAAGGGGTTCTGTGCAGAGAGGATTCGTCGGAGAAGTTAGGAGCCGTTACGAAATAACATGGCCATTTTTTCAATTTCGTTACGGCTCCTTATGCCGTTCCGCGCATTTCTCTGGACATGTTATTTTTTTACAACGGCTCAGTCTTGATGCCGGTTTGTTTTTCCGGCGGCCCGGGCAATTCCACCTTGATGGCAGGATTGAGGGGAAAAGCGAAGAAAAGACCGATGGCGGCGACCAGGGGGAATTTTTCCGCTGTCGCTTCTGCCGGGCAAAAATCACCACCGCGGCCCGGATGATTGCGGTAAACGGCAGCCACCGCCACGTGTTTACCAATCCCCTTGGCAAGGTTTATGAAATCGGTTGTTTTTCCCAGGCTCCCGGCTGCATCAACCATGGGCCGCCCACCACTGAGTGCACCTGGTTTACCGGCTGCACCTGGCGTTTTTCCCTCTGCGCCTCCTGTTTTTCCCATCTGGGCTGGCAGTATCACTCGGATCTGACCGGCTATTTCTTCGGCTTGATACTGGCAAATCTGCTGCGTCGATAACCGTGGCCGCCAGGAAAGGCGCGTGATCAGCACTAATTCATCGTGAATATGTGAATTTTTTTTGCTCAGAAAATTTTTCGGCATTTTTTTTACTACTTTCCACAATAAAAAATGATATAACAATTGCAGACAGTCTGATATAGGTGGATTTACCGTGGCGCAAAAGCAGGTTCCATGTTGGTTATCTGGCCGAGCTGGGATTGCAACTGGCTGATATGCCAGACAGTTCTGAAGCGGATAACTCACGCGCTTGAACCAGTTACCCGTGAACTTTGCTTCCTGAAAAAACGCGAACTTCAAAAAGAAGAATTTCAAACCACGCCTTATCTACTTGGTAGATTCCCCAAAAAAATCGAAATGACGAAAGCCTGAATCATTCACACCCTTCCGGGTTGAAAATCTGCTGATGCAAGGGCGGGCAGATCTCGAGAAATGAGGCGTACGACGGTACGTCGAAATGACCAGATAGTTGTAATCAAACGCAGCAGATGGCGGCTTTTTTCACGCCGTCAGCATTCTATATTAACAAGTAAATACCGAGCAGTTCCATCGCATAGGAGTATCCATGGGCGATTTTTCCTGGCGCAGTCTGTCGTGCGCGTTGAAAGCGTGGCTTGGGCCGGGAATAGGCCCACGTGCCGTCGAATCCTGCCAGGCCAGGCTGCTCCGGGGCGTGAAGCCTGGATTGCCCAGCTCCGGCTCGTTTCCTCGCGGCTCGGCAGTGTCTCCGCCTCCACTGAGGATGAGTTTCTGGCCATCGGCGCAAGATTGCAGGATTTCTATCAACGGGCCGGAGAGATAACCACCATCGTCAGCAGTCTGGTCGACCGGTTGGGCGGGGAAAAGGGTTCTGCGTCCATGAACGGGCTTGCCGCTATCCTCAATGATCTGGAAAGCCATCTTGCCGATGCCCGCAATGAGTCAGGGCGGCAGTCGCTGGAAACGATCCTGCAAAGTCTTGACCGGATTACCACCCCCCTTACCGGTTTTGCCCGCATGAACAAAAGTTTGCAGATGCTGGGTGTTTATACAAAGATTGAAAGCTCCCGGCTGGGTGAAAATTCGGCGGGTTTTGAATCTCTGACTAAAGATGTTTCCAGATTGTCCGATGAGGTTATCGGTAAAGCCGATGCCATTCTTCTCCAGAAAGATCAACTGGCGGCAGACATCCGCAACGCCCTGGCCGAGGTGGTGAACATGGGCGCCGAGAAGCAGGACAGTATCCAGGCGGTTCTGGGCAAAACCCGCCTGAGTTTGCAGACGCTGTCAAGTATCGTGGATCGTTGTTCATCGTCGGCTGGCGCCATTTCCCTCTCTTCGGAGGTGGTGACGGAGAACCTGGGACAGGTGGTGGTTGCTCTGCAGGCTCATGACACGGTGCGGCAGCAGATCGAGCATGTGGCTGAATCTCTTAATGAACTGGCCGGTCGTCAGCCAGGTCCCGGGCTGTTGCAGCATGAGAACCCGGATGACCGGGACCATCTGGCGGTGGAGACCGGAATGTCATGTGAGATTCAGGCAGCCCAGCTCCGCCATGCATCCGCGGAACTGCGGAACGCGGTGGAGAGCATTATCGCCAGTTTACGGGAAATCGCGGTCAAGGAGGGCGGGATGTCCAGTGACACCGTGGAGCTGGTTGGCGTGACCGACCAGGCCGGGTCCTCCTTTTTTACGGAGATGGGCAATGACCTGACGGAGGTCGTCACCATGCTTTCTGCCGCTGCGGCCACCAGCCGTAAGCTGTCCGAGGTCATGACCGCAGCGACCGGCATGATGGGCGAAATTTTTCACTTTGTCGATGACATTGAAAATATTGTCTACGCCATCAAGCTCATTGCCCTGAATTTCCTCATTCAGGCGGATGGGTTGGGCGGCAGAGGCGGCGGCCTCGGGGTGCTGGCCGAGGCCATCAGCCGTCTTTCCGTGGAGGCCAGGGAGCAGGCGGAAGGCGTAACCGGCATCCTGGTCGAAATCAAAGCCCTTACGGATGGCATGTGCCGGAGTGTCGGCGCTGAGGCGGCCGCCATGGAGGCCAGGGTTAGGGAGATGCGGCAGGAGGTGGAGGGGATGCTCGCCTCGCTGCAGGAAATGAAGGGAGAAATGGCGCAGGAACTCACCCGCGCCAATGCCATGGTGCAGGAATTGTCCGCTGATATTGAAGAGGTTGTCAGCGGAATTACCGTGCATCAGAAGGTGGCGGCAGTCATCGGGGAGGCGGAGACCATGCTTGGCGCCATTACCCAGGAGGCCAAGGCCCTGATGCCGGCGGACAAATGGGCGCTGGAAACGGAAAAGCTCCGGGCTGCCGACAGCCGTTATACCATGCACAGCGAACGGCATATCCATGCCGCGGTGCTCAACGGCCGGCCGGATGCACCGCCGCCTTCAGGCGCGCAGCCGTTGCTCGGGCCGCCCCAGGAGGCCGCTGCAGCAGCTCCCCAGGGCGGCAGCGATGATCTCGGCGATAATGTGGAGTTATTTTGATTTCGTAAGTCTGTAGGGGGTTAGTCTGTCAGTGATGGAAAATTACCAGATGAGGCCCGGTTGGGCCCCCTTGATTTCGACCATTTTTGTGAACGGATTTTAGCCTAACAGACTACAGTCTAATAGTCTAAATAACATGAGAGGATAAGAATATGGAGGAGTTTGCAGTGCATCAGCACATTCCGGCGGACCAGCCCGGGACCAGGCTGGTTGCCATCGCGGGCAGCATGACCATCCAGCACGGGGCGGAGATCAAGGCCGCGCTCCTGGAGGCCATGGACTCTGCCGAAACCCTGCTGCTGGATCTGGCAGAGGTGACGGAGATTGATCTGATCGGCCTGCAGTTCATCTGTTCCGCCCATCGCAGCGCGATTGCCGGCAACAAGCGTTTTTCCGTCATGAAATCCGGCAATGAGGTTATCGCGGCAGCGGCCCATGGCGCAGGTTTTGACCGGCATATCGGCTGTATTCAGGACACGGAGCATACCTGCATCTGGGCGGGGGGAGGGCAATGATGGTCTAAGGTGATCATGACGGCCGATGATTCGGCCAGCATCCGGCAGATGGTGGCTTTTACCCTCAAGCAGAGCGGCTACGAGGTGGTGCAGGCGGTGGACGGCCGGGACGCCCTGCAGCAGCTTGGGGGCCGGAAGGTGGACATGCTGATCACCGATCTCAATATGCCCAATCTGGACGGCATCGGTCTGATCAAGGGGGCCCGGGCGCTGTCTGCCTGCAAATTTATCCCCATCATCATGCTGACCACCGAATCGCAGGATACGAAAAAACAGGAAGGCAAGGCAGCCGGGGCCACCGGCTGGATTGTCAAACCGTTCAAACCCGAACAATTATTGGCAGTGGTGAAAAAGGTGCTGGGATGATGGACAATCAATACGCGGACACATTCAAGGAAGAGGCCTATGAACTCCTGGCGGAGCTGGAAAATTCCCTGCTCGAACTGGAGGACAGACCTGATGACCCGGAGCTGATCGGCCGGGTTTTCCGGGTCATGCACACCATCAAAGGGTCCGGGGCCATGTTTGGTTTTGATGATATTGCCGCCTTCACCCATCAGGTGGAGACCGCCTTTGACCGGGTACGGAGCGGCAAGCTTACCGTCAGCCGGAAGATGATCAACCTGACGCTGGCAGCCCGTGATCAGATCAAGGTCATGCTCGACGGCGCAGGACAGGAGGGGGCGGTGGATGCCGCAGTCACCGAGCAGCTGATCGCAGGCTTCAAGGAGTTGCTGAACGAGGACCAGGCGGCGGCCCCTCCGGCGGAGACAGCCATGCCGCAGCCATCCCCGTCCGAGCCGCCGGCGGACGAAAATCCCGCTACCTATCGGATTCGCTTCAGGCCCGCCCGGAATGTCTTTGCCAACGGCACCAACCCGGTCGCCCTGCTGAACGAATTGCGGCAATTGGGCGATTGCCGGATCGTCGCCCAATTGTGCGATGTCCCGGTGCTCGGAGAGCTGGATCCGGAGTCCTGCTATATCTTCTGGGATATGATCCTGACGACGGCAGCAAACCTTGACGCCATCAAGGATGTATTCATCTTTGTGGAGGATGATTGCGAGATCAGAATCGACACCCTTGACGGGGATGGTAACGCCGAGGGCGGCGACGAGGCATACAAGAAGCTCGGCGAGATCCTGGTGGAGCGGGGTGATATCGCCGTTGAAGATATCGACTCCGCCCTCGCCAACCAGAAAAGGCTGGGGGAGCTGCTGGTGGAAAAAGGCATGGTGACCCCGACCCAGGTCCATTCCGCCCTGCTGGAGCAGCAGCAGGTAAAAGAGGTGCGGCAGGAGCGCAGGCAGAAGGAGGAGAGAGCCAGGGCCCAGGAGGCCGGGGCCAGCATCCGGGTGCCGGCGGAAAAGCTCGATGTGCTGGTCAATCTGGTGGGGGAACTGGTGACCATCCAGGCCCGCATGACCCAGACCGCAGCCGGGCGGGAGGATGCGGAACTCATCAGCATCGCCGAAGAGGTGGAGCGGCTGACCGCCGAACTGCGGGACAATGCCTTGAATATCCGCATGCTGCCCATC
Organism: uncultured delta proteobacterium; assembly: GCA_963729825.1. Lineage (GTDB taxonomy): Bacteria > Desulfobacterota > Desulfobulbia > Desulfobulbales > SURF-16 > SURF-16. The sequence goes on from CAVSQR010000091.1 coordinate 18,050, forward strand.
GGCACCACCTTCAACAAATTCAAACGCCTGGTGCGCGACCTCTCCGGCGAGCTGGGCAAGGAGATCGAGATGACCACCGAGGGCGCCGAGACCGAGCTCGACAAGACGGTCATCGAGCGGCTGAACGACCCCATGGTCCATCTCATCCGTAACTGCATTGATCATGGCATCGAAAAGCCCGAGGTGCGGGAGGCGGCCGGCAAGCCCAGGCAGGGGACGGTGCGGCTGGCGGCAGTCCATTCCGGCGACAGTGTCATGCTGACCATCGAAGACGACGGCGCCGGTCTGGACCGGGAGGCGATCCTGGCCAAGGCGGTGGAAAAGGGCCTGGTCGCCCCCAACGCCGAACTCCCGGACCAGGAGATTTACAACCTGATTTTCGCCCCCGGTTTCTCCACCGCCAGCAAGGTGACCAGTGTTTCCGGGCGCGGGGTGGGGATGGATGTGGTGAAACGGGCCATTGACGCCCTGCGCGGCAGCATCGCCATCAACAGCCGTCCCGGCCAGGGCACGGTGATCAGCATCAGGATCCCGCTGACCATGGCGATCATCGAGAGCCTGCTGGTGCAGATCGGCGAAGACCGCTTTCTCATCCCCCTTTCCCTGGTGGACGAGTGCATCGAGCTGACCCGGGCCGATGTGGCGGCCGCCCATGGCCGGAACATGGCCACGGTGCGCGGCCATCTCGTCCCCTATATCCCGCTGCGGCGGAAATTCAGCATTGCCGGCACGGTGCCGGACATCGAGCAGGTGGTCATCACCGAGGTGAACGGCACGCGGGTCGGTTTCGTCGTTGACCGGGTGATCGGCGAGCACCAGACGGTGATCAAGTCCCTGGGCCGGGCCTTTAAGAATGTGGAGGCCATGTCCGGCGCCACGATACTCGGCGACGGCAGCGTGGCCCTCATTCTCGATATTCCGCAACTGGTCAGATCGGTGGAAGAGGTGAGCCTTCAGTAGATTTTCAGGCTGAAGACCGCGGGAAAATTTTTGAATTTTATCCGGAAAGGAGAAGAGAAAGATGAGGGTCTGTGATTTGAAAATCGGCACCAGGTTATTCTCCGGTATTTCTATGATCGCACTGCTTTTATGCTGCGTGATTGTATTCCAGATTTTGAAGATGGATTTCATGGGAAACATGCATGATGAGGCGGCGAAGCGCCACGTGGATTCGGTTCAGGTGCTGGAGGCCGACATGAGGGTTGATGAGTTTCTCATGGTCGTGGCGGATTCCATCATCACCCGCAATCCGAAGGGGCTGGAGCAGCAGTCGGCCAAGTTCAGGGAGGAAACGGCCAAGGATATCGAGATGGTCATGAGTCTGGCTGAAACCGCGGAGGAGAAAAAGGAAGCCGAGCAGTTCAAGGAGGAATACCACGGGTTGCTGGCCTTTGTCGAAAAGGATGTTCATGACGCGCTGCTCAGTGAAAATGCCGCCGAGATCCTCAGGGTCAACGAGGAGGTTGACAAAAAGGGTGAAGCGGCCATGGTGCCCCTTGAAAAGCTTGTTGACGCCCTGATTATGAAATCAAAAACAGCCGACATTGAGTTTGATGAGGTCAAGGCGAAAACCATGACCCTTGCCATCAGCCTGGCGATTGTCGCTGTTCTTGCTGACCCTTGTATTTACCTGGCTGTTGACCCGCAGCATAACCAGACCCCTGTTTGAGGCGGTGACCGTAGCCAGAGGCCTGGCGGTTGGAAATCTCAATGTGAATATCGCATCGTGCGGCAAGGATGAAACCGGCATGCTGCTCTCCGCCATGGTGAGCATGATTGCTGCGCTCAAGGGCATCACCGGCGCCGCCACGCAGGTGGCCCAGGGCAACCTGCTGGTGGATCTCAAAAAACGCAGTGATCAAGATGAGTTGATGGAAGCGCTGCAGAAGATGGTCGATGCCATCAAGGCCCTGGTAGCCGACGCCGGCATGCTTGCCGATGCCGCCGTTGCCGGCAGACTGACAATTCGGGCCGATGCCTCCAGGCATCAGGGCGATTTCCGCACGATCGTGGATGGGGTGAATGATACCATCAACCGTCTGGTCGGTTTGCTGGACTCCATGCCGGCGCCGGCCATGATCATCGACAAGGACTTTTCGATTGTCTACATGAACGAGCTGGGGGCCAAGGTCGCCGGCAAGACCCAGCAGCAGGCCCTGGGAGGCAAGTGTTACGATCATTTCAAGACCTCGGACTGCCGCAGCGAGCGCTGCGCCTGTCACCGGGCCATCATGAACGGACAGGTCTCCACCAGTGAGACCGATGCCCATCCGCTGGCCGGCGTCGATCTTGACATCAGCTATTCCGGTATGCCGATCAAGGACCGCCAAGGCAATATCATCGGCGCCTTCGAGGTGGTCAGCGACCAGACCGCGGTCAAGAAGGCGGCCAGGGTGGCGGACAAACAGGCACGCTTCCAAATGGCGGAGGTGGAAAAATTGCTTGCCAACCTGGAGAGATTGGCCAGTGGCGACCTGGCCATTCATGCTGTCGTGGCTGCCGGTGACGAAGACACCATGGCGGTTGCCCGGAATTTCGAAAAGATCAGCGCATCATTAAATGATATGGCAGCCAAACTGCGAGAGATCGTGGGTGAGGTGCAGACCTCGGCCGACAATGTGGCGGCCGGCAGCCAGGAACTTTCGTCCAGCGCCCAGGAGATGTCCCAGGGCTCCACCGAGCAGGCGGCCGCGGCCGAAGAGGCCTCTTCCTCCATGGAGCAGATGTCGTCCAACATCAGGCAGAACGCCGACAACGCCCTGCAGACCGAAAAGATCGCCATCAAGTCGGCCAGCGACGCCCAGGAGGGCGGCAAGGCGGTGAATCAGACGGTTGGCGCCATGAAGGAGATCGCCGGCAAGATCTCGATCATCGAGGAGATTGCCCGGCAGACCAACCTGCTGGCCTTAAACGCGGCCATCGAGGCGGCCCGGGCCGGGGAGCACGGCAAGGGCTTTGCGGTGGTGGCCTCGGAGGTGCGGAAACTGGCGGAACGGAGCCAGAAGGCGGCGGCCGAGATCTCCGAGCTCTCTTCGGCCAGCGTGGAGGTGGCGGAGAAGGCCGGGGATATGCTGACCAGGATGCTGCCCGATATCCAGAAGACGGCCGAGCTGGTGCAGGAGATCAGCGCCGCCAGCCGCGAGCAGGACACCGGCGCCGAGCAGATCAACAAGGCCATCCAGCAGCTGGATCAGGTCATCCAGCAGAACGCCGGGGCCTCGGAGGAGATGTCCTCCACCGCCGAGGAGCTGTCCTCCCAGGCCGAGCAGCTGCAGAGCGTCATCGCCTTTTTCAAGATCGACAGCCAGGGCGCCAGGGCCGGGAAGGGCAGGCAGGTCCATGGCCATCCGCAGATCGCCCATGTCAAGACAGTGAGCCACGGGCGGCGGGCGCCGTCGTCCCGCGGCGGTGGGGCTGCGGCCAGGGGGATCAACCTGCAGATGGATGATGGGAAACCAGATGAATTGGATAATTCCTTTGAGAAATATTAAGCGTAGGGGGAACGGACTTTCAGGAGCCAGGAGTTAGAATCCAGAATACTTGATTTTGTTACGTTTTATTCTGGCTCTTGACTTCTGCACGCTGAATTTTGGGGAACAAGCTTCGGGTAACTGAAAAATATTATTTTATTTCAGCAAGTTATCGTAACTCAAAAAGTTGAGTATTTAACCAAGGGGAGGAGATAATGAGCGTTCCGGCAATAACAGAGACCACCCAGTACCTGACCTTCAAGCTGGGCGAGGAGGTCTTCGCCCTGGATGTGGCCAAGGTGCGGGAGATTCTTGATTTCACCACGGTGACCAGGGTGCCGCAGACCCCGGCTTACATGCGCGGGGTGATCAACCTGCGGGGCAGCGTGGTGCCGGTGCTGGACCTGCGGTTGAAGTTCGGCATGAGCGCCACGGAAAAGACGGTGAACACCTGCGTCATCGTGGTGGAGATGATGATGGAGGGGGAGGCCCTGGTGATGGGCGTGCTGTCCGACTCGGTGCAGGAGGTCATCGACCTGGAGCCGGAGCAGATCGAGCCGGCCCCCCGCATCGGCACCACCATCAATACCGAGTTCATCCTGGGCATGGGCAAGCACAACGGGATGTTCATGATGATTCTGGATATCGACAGGGTTTTTTCCGAGGGTGAGAAGGCGGCTATCCGCGGCGTCGAAGGGGAGGCGGCGAGCGGTTGAACCGCGAGAGCCCTGAGCTGGTGATTGACCTGAACATTGACTTTTTCGGATTTTTTTACGTGGCATGAAACTCAACTAAGGAGATCGTTATGACGTGGTTTTACAATCTGCGGATGAGAACGAAGTTGTTGAGCGGGGTTTATTCTGGTGGCCTTGATCACCGGGGTGGTGGGCTACATCGGTTTCAAGGGGATAAACCAGATGGCGGATTCGCTGACCGAAATTGCCGATGTCCGGCTTCCCTCTGTGCTATCGTTGGAGATCATTAATGAAGCTCAGACCGCCGTTAAGGCATCGGAACGGACACTGCTGATTGAAAACCTGACCGCTGAGCGGCGGGTCAATAACGAAAAGGAGATCACCGAGGCCTTGGAGCGGGCGGATGCAGCCTGGAAGGTCTATGCGCCGCTCCCCCAAACCAAGGAGGAGGCCGGGTTCTGGAATGAGTTCGTCCCGGCCTGGAATATCTGGAAAAAGGATGTCAACGACTACCTCCAGATGTCGAAGCAGTATGGACAGTCCCACGACAAGGAACTCATCGCCAAGATGCAGGAATTCTCTCTTGATCAGGCAAGCAAGGACTTCAAGGCTGCCGAGGCGCTCCTCGGCAAAATCATCGATATCAATGTCACGGTGAGCAGGGAGGAAGCCGTGAAGTCCGATGTGGTTGAAAAAAGGAACAAGCAGGCAATGATTGCCACTGTCATCGTCGGGCTGCTGATAGCGATCAGCTCGGCGCTGATCATCATCAGCATTGTCCAGGGCCAGCTGGGGGGAGACCCCAGCGAAGTGGCTGATATCGCCAAGCGGGTGGCTGTCGGCGACATGTCCCTGACCATTGACATGCACGGCAAAAAGAGCGATTCGGTCATGGCCGCCATGCAGAAGATGGTCGAGGCCCTTGGCAGCATCACGGCCAACGCCCGGGAGGTTGCCCGGGGCAATCTGATGGTGGAACTCAAAAAACGCAGTAATGAAGATGAGCTGATGGAATCCTTGCAGAGCATGGTGGAGAAACTCAAGGAGGTGGTCCTGGAGGTGCAGTCGTCCGCCGACAACGTGGCGGCCGGCAGCCAGGAACTTTCGGCCAGCGCCCAGGAGATGTCCCAGGGCGCCACCGAGCAGGCGGCCTCGGCCGAGGAGGTCTCGTCCTCCATGGAGCAGATGACGTCCAACATCAGGCAGAACGCCGACAACGCCCAGCAGACCGAGAAGATCGCCATCAAGTCGGCCAGGACGCCCAGGAGGGCGGCAAGGCGGTGACCGAGACGGTTGGCGGCCATGAAGGAGATCGCCGGCAAGATCTCGATCATCGAGGAGATCGCCCGGCAGACCAACCTGCTGGCCCTGAACGCGGCCATCGAGGCGGCCCGGGCCGGCGAGCACGGCAAGGGCTTTGCGGTGGTGGCCGCCGAGGTGCGGAAGCTGGCGGAACGGAGCCAGACGGCGGCCGGCGAGATCACCGAGCTGTCCGCAGCCAGCGTGGAGGTGGCCGAGAAGGCCGGCGAGATGCTGACCAGGATCGTGCCGGACATCCAGAAGACGGCCGAGCTGGTGCAGGAGATCAGCGCCGCCAGCAGCGAGCAGGACACCGGCGCCGAGCAGATCAACAAGGCCATCCAGCAGCTCGATCAGGTGATCCAGCAGAACGCCTCGGCCTCCGAGGAGATGGCCTCCACCGCCGAGGAGCTGTCCTGCCAGGCCGAGCAACTCCAGAGCGTCATCGCCTTCTTCAAGATCGACAGCCATGGCGCCAGGGCCGGGACGGGCAGGAAGGTCCACGGCCATCCGCAGATCGCCCATGTCAAGACAGCAGGCCACGGGCGGCGGGCGCCTTCCCCCGGCGGAGGGGCAGCGGCCAAGGGGATGAATCTGCAGATGGATGATGGGAAATCAGATGAATTGGATAATTCCTTTGAGAAATATTAAGCGTAGGGGAACGGACTTTCAGGAGTCAGGAGTTAGAATCCAGAATGCTTGATTTTGTTACGTTTTATTCCGGCTCCTGACTTCTGCATGCTGAATTTTGGGGAACAAGCTTCGGGTAACTGAAAAATATTATTTTATTTCAGCAAGTTATCGTAACTCAACAAGTTGAGTATTTAACCAAGGGGAGGAGATCATGAGCGTTCCGGCAATAACAGAGACCACCCAGTACCTGACCTTCAAGCTGGGCGAGGAGGTCTTCGCCCTGGACGTGGCCAAGGTGCGGGAGATTCTTGATTTCACCACGGTGACCAGGGTGCCGCAGACCCCGGCTTACATGCGCGGGGTGATCAATCTGCGGGGCAGCGTGGTGCCGGTGCTGGACCTGCGTTTAAAGTTCGGCATGAACGCCACGGAAAAGACGGTGAACACCTGCGTCATCGTGGTGGAGATGATGATGGAGGGGAGGCCCTGGTTATGGGCGTGCTGGCCGACTCGGTGCAGGAGGTCATCGACCTGGAGCCGGAGCAGATCGAGCCGGCGCCCCGCATCGGCACCACCATCAATACCGAGTTCATCCTGGGCATGGGTAAGCACAACGGGATGTTCATGATGATCCTG
>CAVSQR010000092.1:0-28392 GCA_963729825.1 uncultured delta proteobacterium
GAACAATGAACTGTTGACAATTGGCGACTCCAGGAAATGCAAATTCATAACATCAACCAAGAAGAGGCGAGAATGAGCGTTTCGGCATAACCGAGACCACCCAGTACCTGACCTTCAAGCTTGGACGAGGAGGTCTTTGCCCTGGATGTGGCCAAGGTGCGGGAGATTCTGGATTTCACCACCGTCACCAAGGTGCCGCAGACCCCGGACTTCATGCGGGGGGTGATCAACCTGCGCGGCAGCGTGGTGCCGGTGATCGACCTGCGGCTGAAGTTCGGCATGAGCCGGACCGAGAAGACGGTCAACACCTGCATCATCGTGGTGGAGATGAGGTGGAAGGCGAGACGATCGTCCTGGGCGCCCTGGCCGACTCGGTGCAGGAGGTGATCGACCTGGAGCCGGAGCAGATCGAGCCGGCCGCCCCGCATCGGCACCAAGCTCAACACCGATTTCATCCAGGGCATGGGCAAGCACAACGAGACCAGTTCATCATGATCCTGGATATCGACAAGGTCTTTTCCGAGGGGGAGAAGGCGGCCATCCTCGGCGTTGAAGGGGAGGCGGCAAATGGCTGAACCGTAGAGCCCTGAGCTGGTGATTGACCTGCACATTGATTTTTTCGGATTTTTTTACGCGGTATGAAGATAAATTAAGGAGATCGTTATGGCGTGGTTTTACAATCTACGGATGAGAACGAAGTTGTTGGCTGGGTTTATTCTGGTGGCCTTGATCACCGGGGTGGTGGGCTACATCGGCATCAAAGAGATCGAGGTGATCAACGATGCCGACACCAAACTCTATGAAAAAATTACGGTGCCGCTCGGGGAAATGGCCGAGGTTTCCATCGCTTTCCAGAGAATGCGGGTCAACGCCCGGGATATCATTACCGCTTCAACACTGGAGGACAGGCAGAACAAAGCTGGTCGCATCAAGGAGTTACGGGCTGCCGTTGATGAAAACGCCGCCAGTTTCGAAAAGACCATCCTTACCGATGAGGGCCATAAACTCTTTGATGAATTCAAGGCAGACCCGGGCTGTCTATGGCCCGCTTCTTGATCAGATCGTCGTTGGCCATGCAGGATAAGGACACCGAGGCCCTGGCCGATCTGCAGGGAGCGGCGGCAAGGCCTCCGGAAGAGCAGGACGCCATTGAAAAGCTGATGGCGGCAAAGCTTGAGCAGGCCAAACTGACCTCAGACGGTAACACGGTCATCGCCAACACCGCCTCCCGGCTCATGCTGATCCTGATGGTGGCCGGTGCCATCCTGGCCATTGGCCTCGGCCTCTTTATTACCAGTATTGTCCAGGGCCAACTGGGGGCCGACCCCAGCGAGGTGGCTGATATCGCCAATCGGGTGGCTGTCGGCGACATGTCCCTGACCATTGACATGCACGGCAAAGAGAGAGTGATTCGGTCATGGCCGCCATGCAGAAGATGGTGGAGGCCCTTGGCAGCATCACGGCCAACGCCCGGGAGGTGGCCCAGGGCAACCTGATGGTGGAACTCAAAAAACGCAGTGCTGAAGATGAGCTGATGGAATCGTTGCAGAGCATGGTGGATAAACTCAAAGAGGTGGTCATGGAGGTGCAGTCGTCCGCCGACAATGTGGCGGCCGGCAGCCAGGAACTTTCGGCCAGCGCCCAGGAGATGTCCCAGGGGGCCACCGAGCAGGCGGCCGCGGCCGAGGAGGTCTCTTCCTCCATGGAGCAGATGTCGTCCAACATCAGGCAGAACGCCGACAACGCCCTGCAGACCGAAAAGATCGCCATCAAGTCGGCCAGCGACGCCCAGGAGGGCGGCAAGGCGGTGAACCAGACGGTCGGCGCCATGAAGGAGATCGCCGGCAAGATCTCGATCATCGAGGAGATCGCCCGGCAGACCAACCTGCTGGCCTTGAACGCGGCCATCGAGGCGGCCCGGGCCGGCGAGCACGGCAAGGGCTTTGCGGTGGTGGCCTCCGAGGTGCGCAAACTGGCGGAACGGAGCCAGAAGGCGGCGGCCGAGATCTCCGAGCTCTCTTCAGCCAGCGTGGAGGTGGCGGAGAAGGCCGGGCGATATGCTGACCAAGATGCTGCCCGACATCCAGAAGACGGCCGAGCTGGTGCAGGAGATCAGCGCCGCCAGCCGGGAGCAGGACACCGGCGCCGAGCAGATCAACAAGGCCATCCAGCAGCTGGATCAGGTCATCCAGCAGAACGCCGGGGCCACGGAGGAGATGTCCTCCACCGCCGAGGAGCTGTCCTCCCAGGCCGAGCAGCTGCAGAGCGTCATCGCCTTCTTCAAGATCGACAGCCATGGCGCCAGGGGGATTGCCCAGGGCGCCAGGGCCGGGACGGGCAGGAAGGTCCATGGCCATCCGCAGATCGCCCATGTCAAGACCGCGAGCCACGGGCGGCGGGACGCCGTCCCCCGGCGGCGGGGCAGCGGCCAAGGGGATGAACCTGCAGATGGATGATGGGCAGGGCAGATGAACTGGATAAATCCTTTGAGAAATATTAAGCGCGCAGGAACAGACTGCGGTGCTGCCGGGGCTGTCGGGCAGGAGCGAACCTGCAGCCACGGCAACCTGATATTTACTTAACGCAAGCTGAGGAGTAGACAATGAGCGTTTCGGCAATAACAGAGACCACCCAGTACCTGACCTTCAAGCTGGGCGAGGAGGTCTTCGCCCTGGACGTGGCCAAGGTGCGGGAGATTCTGGATTTCACCACGGTGACCAAGGTGCCGCAGACCCCGGATTACATGCGCGGGGTGATCAACCTGCGGGGCAGCGTGGTGCCGGTGGTGGACCTGCGGCTGAAGTTCGGCATGAGCGCCACGGAAAAGACGGTCAACACCTGCGTCATCGTGGTGGAGATGATGCTGGAGGGGGAGGCCCTGGTGCTCGGGCGCCCTGGCCGACTCGGTGCAGGAGGTGATCGACCTGGAGCCGGAGCAGATCGAGCCGGCGCCGCGCATCGGCACCACGCTCAACACCGACTTCATCAAGGGCATGGGCAAGCACAACGAGAAGTTCATCATGATCCTGGACATCGACAGGGTGTTTTCCGGCGAGGAGGTGGCCACGGGGCAGGAGGCTGTGGAGGAACCCACCGCCTCTGTCGAGGGCTGGACTTTGCCGAACGTGAAGCAAATGAGTTGTACGCTTTGATTTATTTGCCGCTCAATTTTTTCAAGGAGGAGAGAGGGATGTTTAAAAATATGAGAATCGGGTTACGGTTGGGGTTAGGTTTTGGCATGCTCCTCATGCTGTTGGGGATCATGGCCGGAGTTTCCTATCAGAAACTGCAGGTTTTGGACCATATGATCAATAAGGTGGTTAATGACCGGTTTCCCAAGACGGTTCATGCCATGGAGATGAATGATGCGGTTAATCTCACCGCCCGGGCCATTCGTAATATTGTGCTGAGCTCTGATCCGGAGCACATTGAACAGCAGTATGAACATCTTGCCCAGGCCAGGAAGCAGATTGATCACAATATGAAGACACTGCAGGATACAATCCGCGGTGAGGAAGGGAAAAGGCAGCTGGCCGCCCTTGATGAAGCTGCCGGTTCCTACCGGGAACTGGAGCAGGAGTATCTTGGCCTGGTTAAATCCGAGAAACGTGACCAGGCCCTGCAGTTACTCATGGGGAAATTGAGCAAGGCCCAGGCGCAGTATATGGATGGTATCAAGTCGCTTGTCAGGTTCCAGACCGAACAGGTCCATGAGGCGGGCAAAGAGGCTGACGGCATGACCAGTGCAGCCGTCAAGCTTGTTGTCGCATTGGCTGCCGGGGCCTTTCTTCTTGGTCTCGGACTCGCGTTTACCATCACCAGGTCGATCACCAGACCGCTGAGCGCATGCATAACCGCGGCAGGAAAGATAGCCGGTGGCGATATGAATGTCGAGCTCGATGATACGGCCCGGGACGAGACCGGTCAGCTGCAGCGGGCCATGACCACCATGGCGGCTGCCATGAAGGCGCTGGCCTCGGACGCGGGCGCGCTTGCCGATGCCGCCATTGCCGGCAGGCTCAACATCCGGGCCGATGCCGCCCGGCACCAGGGTGATTTCCGCAGGATCGTGGAGGGGATGAATGACGTCATCAACCGGCTGGTGGGCCTGCTGGATTCCATGCCGACGCCGGCCATGATCATTGATAAGGATTTCACCATTCTTTACATGAACGAGCTGGGGGCAAAGGTGGCCGGCAAGACGCCAGCAGCAGACCCTGGGCGACCAAGTGTTACGACCACTTCAAGACCTCGGACTGCCGCAGCGAGCGCTGCGCCTGCAACCGGGCCATGATCAACGGGCAGGTTGCCAACAGTGAGACCGATGCCCATCCGCTGCCGGGCCTGGATCTGGACATCAGCTATTCCGGCGTGCCGATCAAGGACCGGCAGGGCAACATCATCGGCGCCTTTGAGGTGGTCAGCGATCAGACCGCGGTCAAGAAGGCGGCCAGGGTGGCGGACAAACAGGCCCGGTTCCAGACCGAAGAGGTGGGGAAACTTCTTGTCAATCTGGCGAAACTGTCCATAGGCGATCTTGCCGTTGATACGGCCGTTGCCGCCAGTGACGAGGATACCGCGGCGATTGCCCAGAATTTTGACAAGATCAACGGATCCATGCGGGAGATGGTGGCTGCCATCAAGGCGCTGGCCGCCGACGCGGGCGCGCTTGCCGATGCCGCCATTGCCGGCAAGCTCAACATCCGGGCCGATGCCGGCGCGGCACCAGGGTGATTTCCGCAGGATCGTGGAAGGGATGAATGACATCATCAACCGGCTGGTGGGTTTTCTGGATTCCATGCCGGCGCCGGCCATGATCATTGATAAGGATTTCACCATTCTTTACATGAACGAGCTGGGGGCAAAGGTGGCCGGCAAGACGCCAGCAGCAGACCCTTGGCGCCAAGTGTTACGACCACTTCAAGACCTCGGACTGCCGCAGCGAGCGCTGCGCCTGCGGCCGGGCCATTCTCAACGGGCAGGTTGCCACCAGTGAGACCGATGCCCATCCGCTGCCCGGCCTGGATCTGGACATCAGCTATTCCGGCGTGCCGATCAAGGACCGGCAGGGCAACATCATCGGCGCCTTTGAGGTGGTCAGCGATCAGACCGCGGTCAAGAAGGCGGCCAGGGTGGCGGACAAGCAGGCCCGATTCCAGACCGCAGAGGTGAGCAAACTGCTTGATAATCTGGCGAAACTGTCCATTGGCGATCTTGCCGTGGATACGGCCGTGGCCGCCAGTGATCAAGACACCACGGCGATTGCCCAGAATTTTGACAAGATCAATGGCTCCCTGCAGCAGAATATCGAGGCGCTCAAGGGGATTACCGGCGCCGCCAAGCAGGTGGCCCAGGGCAACCTGATGGTGGAACTCAAAAAACGCAGTAATGAAGATGAGCTGATGGAATCCTTGCAGACCATGGTGGAGAAACTCAAGGAGGTGGTCCAGGAAGTCCAGGCCGCCGCCGACAACGTGGCGGCCGGCAGCCAGGAACTTTCCTCCAGCGCCCAGGAGATGTCCCAGGGGGCCACCGAGCAGGCGGCCGCGGCCGAGGAGGCCTCTTCCTCCATGGAAGCAGATGTCCTCCAACATCAGGCAGAACGCCGACAACGCCCTGCAGACCGAGAAGATCGCCATCAAGTCGGCCAGCGACGCCCAGGAGGGCGGCAAGGCGGTGAACGCAGACGGTTGGCGCCATGAAGGAGATCGCCGGCAAGATCTCGATCATCGAGGAGATCGCCCGGCAGACCAACCTGCTGGCCCTGAACGCGGCCATCGAGGCGGCCCGGGCCGGCGAGCACGGCAAGGGCTTTGCGGTGGTGGCCTCCGAGGTGCGCAAGCTGGCCGAACGGAGCCAGAAGGCGGCGGCCGAGATCAGCGAGCTCTCCTCAGCCAGCGTCGAGGTGGCCGAGAAGGCCGGCGAGATGCTGACCAAGATGGTGCCCGACATCCAGAAGACCGCCGAACTGGTGCAGGAGATCAGCGCCGCCAGCCGGGAGCAGGATACCGGCGCCGAGCAGATCAACAAGGCCATCCAGCAGCTGGACCAGGTCATCCAGCAGAACGCCTCGGCCTCGGAGGAGATGTCCTCCACCGCCGAGGAGCTTTCCGGCCAGGCCGAGCAGCTGCAGGGCACCATCGCCTTCTTCAAGATCGACAGCCAGGGCGCCAGGGTTGGAGCAGGCAGGAAGGTTCACGGCCATCCGCAGATCGCCCATGTCAAGAGAGCAGGCCACGGACGGCGGGCGCCGTCCCCCGGCGGCGGGGCAGCGGCCAGGGGGATGAACCTGCAGATGGATGATGGGAAACCAGATGAGCTGGATACCGCCTTTGAGAAGTATTAAGGGATCTGGGCAGTCAGGCCTTTTTGCAACCTTTACCAGTGTGTAACAATGTTGATGAACAGTGAAAAAAGCCACGGCTTTGAGCATTCCCTGGTGCGCATGTCGAGCCGGGAATTTACCAGTTTGAGCCGCTTTATTTATGAGCAATGCGGCATCAGGATGCCGGAGGTCAAGAAAACGATGCTAGAGGGCCGCCTGCAGAAGCGGCTGCGGTTTCTGGGCATGGGGAGCTTTGCCGATTATATCGAGTATCTGTTTAATTCGGCTGAAAATAATCAGGAACTGGTGCAGATGATCGATCTGGTCACCACCAACAAGACGGATTTTTTCCGCGAGCCGGATCATTTTGACTATCTGCGGGAGAAGGTGCTGCCGGCCTGGTGGGAAAAATCCGGGACGAGGCGGCTCATGGTGTGGAGCGCCGGCTGTTCCACCGGCCAGGAACCATACACCCTGGCCATGGTCTTGAATGAGTTTGCCGCCAGCCGGCCCGGCTTTGATTTTCAGATTCTGGCCACGGACATCTCGACCAGGGTGCTGGAGCAGGCCAGGAAGGCCGTTTATCATGAAGACCTGCTGGCGCCGGTGCCTTCGGTGCTCAAGACGAAATACCTGCTGCGCAGCAAAGACCGGCAGAGCGGTCTGGTGCGCATCGTGCCGCAACTCCGGGCCAAGGTAATATTCCGGCGGCTGAATTTTCTCGATGAAGATTTCGGTCTGCGGGAACCCCTGGACATCATTTTCTGCCGCAATGTCATCATCTATTTTGACCGGCCGACCCAGGCCAGGCTGCTGCAGCGTTTTTATGGACACATGCGGCCAGGGGCGCATATTTTCATGGGGCATTCCGAGACCTTGAGCGGTCTTGATGTGCCGCTGGTCAGTGTCGCCTCCACGGTGTACCGGAAAATACAATGAACCGGCCAGCGGCAAAACGGTACGGAACCGCCATCAGCGGTCGAGCCTGGAAACGGAAATACCTGTTCCGGCCGAACCGGCCAGGTATTATCTCAAGCCCGGGGAATTATTTGCCGGGGAGGAGGCCGCCCGGGTGAAAACAGTGCTGGGTTCCTGCGTGGCGGTGACCATGTTCTCGCCCCGTTGCCGGGTCGGCTCGCTCTGCCACAGCATGCTGCCCTCCTGCCGCAATGAAAATCCCTGCACCGGCGGCTGCCAGGATGGCACCGCGCTATGTGGATTGCGCCATCCGGCGGATGCTGGAGTGGTTCGGAAAGCGGGGGATTGGGCGCGAGAAATCGTGGTGAAGGTCTTTGGCGGCTCTGACATGTTTTCCGGCCCCCAGGGCAATGAACACAAAGGGATAGGAAGACAGAATATCGACATGGCTTTGACGATTATAGAGAAAGAGGGACTCCGGCTGGCGGCTTCGGACGTGGGCGGGCCGCGGGGGCGTAAGATTATTTTTAAAAGCTATAGCGGAGAGGTATTCTTGAAACGCTTGAATCGTTCGGAGCTTAAATAATGAAAACCAAGAAGATTCGCGTCCTCATTGTCGATGATTCCGCCGTGGTCCGCCAGACCATGAGCGAAATCCTGTCTTCGGACCCGGCGATCGAGGTGATGGCCACCGCGGCTGATCCCTTTATCGCCGCGGACCGGATGCAGGAAGAGAGTCCCGGATGTCATCACCCTGGATGTGGAGATGCCGCGCATGGACGGGATCACCTTTCTGCAGAAGATCATGAGCCAGCACCCCATTCCGGTGGTGATGTGCTCCAGCCTGACGGAAAAGGGCTCGGAAACCGCCATGAAGGCCCTGGAGTACGGGGCGGTGGAGATTATTCAGAAACCGCGGATCGGCACCAAGCAGTTTCTGGAGGAGTCCAGGGTCCGCATCTGCGATGCGGTCAAGGCGGCCAGCCAGGCGAAGTCGGGTAAGATTTCCGCCGTCGGCAGCGCTGGTCGCCCCCAAACTGACCGCCGATGTCATGATGGACAAACCAGCCTCCAGCGCCATGATCCAGACCACCGAAAAGGTGGTGGTGGTGGGGGCCTCCACCGGCGGCACCGAGGCCCTGCGGATATTTCTTGAGGCGCTGCCGGCCGACTGCCCCGGCATCGTCATTGTCCAGCATATGCCGGAGGGCTTCACCCGCGCCTTTGCCCAGCGCCTGGACGGACTCTGCCGGATCACGGTCAAGGAGGCCGCCGACAACGATACGGTGGTGCGCGGCCGCGCCCTGATCGCGCCGGGCAACCACCACACCCTGCTGAAACGGAGCGGGGCCCGCTATTATCGTGGAGGTAAAGGACGGCCCGCTGGTCTCCCGGCACCGGCCTTCGGTGGATGTGCTGTTCCGTTCCGCGGCCCGCTATGCCGGCAAGAACGCGGTGGGGGTGATCATGACCGGCATGGGGGATGACGGCGCCCAGGGCATGCTGGAGATGAAGGAGGCCGGCGCCTTCACCATTGCCCAGGACGAGGCCACCTGCGTGGTTTTCGGCATGCCCAACGAGGCCATCAAGCGGGGCGGGGTGGATCTGGTCCTGCCGCTTGCGGCCATCGGCCGGGAGGTGATCCGCCGGCAGTAAAACCCTGGGCGCTGACCTTTCTGTGGTAAATTTTCAGTTTTTACAATACAATCAGACCCAACCCTGAACTCCTGAACATAAAATCTGAAATCTATCCCCATGAACGCAGCTGAACTTTTTGTCAAATGTCTGGAAAATGAAGGAGTGGAATATATCTTCGGCGTGCCCGGCGAGGAGAATGCCCACTTCATGATGGCCCTGCAGAACTCCACCATCCGTTTTATTCTCTGCCGGCAGGAACAGGGTGCCGCCTTTATCGCCGATGTTTACGGCAGGCTCACCGGCAAACCCGGGGTCTGCCTGGGCACCCTGGGACCAGGCGCCACCAATCTGGTGACCGGCGTGGCCGACGCCAATATGGACCGGTCGCCGCTGGTGGCCATCACCGGCCAGGCGGACAGCCGCAGGCAGCACAAGGAAAGCCACCAGAACATGGACGTGGTCAGGATGTTCCGGCCCATCACCAAATGGACCCAGCCGATCATCCACAGCAAGAATATCCCCGAGGTGGTGCGCAAGGCCTTCAAGCTGGCGGTGATGGAAAAACCCGGGGCCTGCCATATCGAACTGGCCGATGACATCGCCGCCTCTGCGGCCACCGGCAATCCCCTGCCGGTGCAGAATCCCCGCCGGCCGGTGCCGGACGACAAGATCGTCGATCGCGCCATGGAGCTCATCCGTGCCGCCAGAAAGCCCATCATCCTGGCCGGCAACGGCGCCATCCGGCGCAGGGCGGCCAAACAGCTCAGGCTGTTTGTCGAAAAAACCGGCATCGGCGTGATCAACACCTTCATGGGCAAGGGCTCCATCCCCAGATCGTCGCCGAACTGTCTTTTCACCATCGGTCTGCAGGCCCATGATTACACCAGGGTGGCGATTCAGGAGGCGGATCTGGTCATCAGCCTGGGCTATGACCTGGTCGAATACGAACCGCGGCTCTGGGGCCAGAGTTCCAGCAAGGGCGGCAGGACGCAGAAGATCATCCACATCGATTTTATTCCGGCCGAGGTGGATGAGTATTACGACGTTGATGTGGAGATCGTCGGCGACCTGGCCCATACCCTGTGGATGCTGAATGAGCGGGTCAAGGATTTTCAGGCGGATTATGACAGCCGCTGCAAGCTGGCCTTGCGCAGGATTATGCTGGATGACTTTGCCGAATACAGAGATGATGACACCCGCGGCCTGATCCGGCCCCAGAAGATCATCTGGGATGTGCGGGAGGTGCTCGGACCCCAGGATATCCTGCTGAGCGACGTGGGGGCGCACAAGATGTGGATTGCCCGCTATTACCAGTGCGATGAGCCCAACACCTGCCTGATCTCCAACGGTTTCTGCTCCATGGGCTTTGCCCTGCCCGGCGCCATCGGCGCCAAGCTCGTTTATCCGGAGCGGCGGGTGCTGGCCATCTGCGGCGACGGCGGCTTTCTGATGAATGTCCAGGAGCTGGAGACCGCCCGGCGCATCGGCGCAAATATCGTGGTGCTGATCTGGGATGACCAGGAATACGGCCTGATCCGCTGGAAGCAGGAAAACCAGTTCGGCAGGCACTCCGACCTCCATTTCAACAATCCTGATTTTGTCAAGCTGGCTGAGGCTTTCGGCTGCAAAGGCTTCCGGGTGGAGAACTCCCGTGATTTCAAGGAGGTACTGGAGCAGGCCTTTCATTTTGATGTGCCGGTGCTGATCTCGGTGCCCATTGATTACCGGGAAAACCGGCTGCTTTCAGAGCGGCTGGGCAAGGTGGCCTGTACCATCTGATCTGATTGCGGAAGGCGGAAGGCGGAAGGCGGATTGCGGATTGCGGATTGCGGATTTTGAAAACCTGATATGTACCTTTGCTGTTTCATTCCGCAATCCGCAATCCCCAATCCCAAATGGAGTGATCATGCTTAAAGAGACATACCCCTATTATCTGGCCAACCGGGCGGTTTTTGCCAACACGGATCTGGCGGTGACCGACAAGTTCACCGGCAAGGTTGCCGCCAGGGTGGCCCTGGCCGAGGAACAGGTGATCGATCAGGCCATTGGCCTGGCGGTTGCCGCCGAAAAACCCATGCGCCAGATGCCGGCCTACCGGCGCCAGCAGATCCTGCAGCACTGCGTGGACCGTTTCAGCGTCCGGGCCGAAGAGCTGGCCAGGGCCCTGTGCATTGAGGCGGGCAAGCCCATCAGGGACAGCCGGGGCGAGGTGGCCCGGCTCATCGAGACCTTCAAGATTGCCGCGGAAGAGGCGGTGCGTTTCGGCGGCGAATACATGCCGCTGGATCGCAGTCCGCGCACCGCAGGCTATATCTCGGTCAGCAAACGGGTGCCGGTGGGGGCCTGTTCCTTTATCACTCCGTTTAATTTTCCGCTTAATCTCGCCGCCCACAAGGTCGCGCCGGCCATTGCCGCGGGCTGTCCCTTTGTGCTGAAGCCGGCCAGTCTCACGCCCATCGGCGCTTTGATCATCGGCGAGACGCTCGCGGAAACCGACCTGCCGGCCGGCGCCTTTTCCATCCTGCCCTGCCGTCGCGAGGGGGCCCGGCTGTTCACCGAGGATGAGCGCTTGAAGCTGCTCAGTTTCACCGGCTCGCCCGAGGTGGGCTGGCAGCTCAAGAAAATGGCGGGCAGGAAAAAGGTGGTGCTGGAACTCGGCGGCAATGCGGCCTGCATAGTTGATGAGGATGCCGATCTCGACGAGGCGGTGGCCCGTATCATTCTGGCGGGCGGACCAGATGCCTTACGGCGGGGTGAAGGACAGCGGGCTGGGCCGGGAGGGAATCCGCTACGCCATGGAGGATATGAGCGAGATCCGTCTCATGGTGATCAGGAATGGCTGAGAAAGGGCAAGCGAGTTAAAACAGCCATCCCGGTTATGCAGGTGGCGGTTATTTTTCATCGTGGTCCCTCGCCCCGCTCTTGCTCTTCGTTCCGGCATCCTTTCTATCCGGACCAAGATCGATCTTGCCGAATTTGTCCCAGGACGTGGTCCGTTCCAGGTTTGCCCGGGCCGGTTTGAAGGTGGGATCGATGTCCAGCGCCGCGCGATAGAACTTCTGGGCCTCCAGTCTGTCACCCTTGATCTCAAGCAGCGCGCCGAGAAGGTTATAGGCCTCCGGCTGGGCCGGATCGGCGGCAATGGCCTTGCGGGCCGTTTCACGGGCAGCGGCGAAACTGCGGTCCGAGATGTGACGCTTGGTCAGTTCGATCAATGAACGGATAATCGACCGCGTTCTCTTCATCCAGTGTCTCCCGCGCCAGCACCAGGGTCGCCAGTTCCCGGATTTCGCCGGGACTGAAGGGCTTCTGGATAAAGTCCACCGCGCCGAGCTTCATGGCCTCCACGGCGGACTCGATGGTTCCGTGGGCCGTGATGATGATCACCCGGATTTCCGGCCAATTGTCCTTGATCCGGCGCAGCACCTCCATCCCGTCCATTCCCGGCATCTTCAGATCCAGAAACACCAGCCCGAACGGTTCCTCGCGCAGCTTTCTGCAGCGCCTCTTCGCCGTTTACCGCCGTCTGGATCGGAATTTCCAGCGATTCCAGCGATTGGGACATGGTCAGACGGATGTTTTTTTCATCATCCACGACCAGAATCGGTTTTTTTTCCATGGTTTCCTCCTATTGATGCCACCGGCAGGGTAAAGGTAAAGGTGCTGCCCTGACCAGGAGAGGATTCCACCCAGATCGCGCCGCCATGGGCCCGCACGATTTCTTTGCAGATGGCGAGCCCCAGGCCCGTGCCGCCAGCCTCCTGCCCCTTTACCTGGACAAATTTCTGAAAAATCCTGGATTGATATTCCGGGGGAATTCCCGGTCCATCGTCACGCACGGACAGATGGACATGCGGGCCGATCCGGTGGGCCAGCAGTTTGATATGGCCATCCCTGCTCACATAACGAAGGGCATTGGAAATCAGGTTGGTCAGCACCCAGGTGATCTTGTTGGCGTCGGCGCGCACCTTGGGCAGGTCTCCGGCGAGCTCCGATGTGAGCGCTGATCTCCTTCATGTCCACCTGGCTTTTGAAAATCGCCTGCACGTGGTCAAAAAGGGTCGGAACCGGAACGTTCTCAAACTCCATCTCGATTCTGCCCGCCTCGATCTTGGACAGATCCAGCAGATCGTTGACCAGGGCCTTCATCCGGTGCACTTCCTCGTGGGCCGCCTGCAGAAGCTCCCGGTCCTTTTCGGCAAGCCCGTGGGCGGCGTGCTCCAGCAGCAGATCGACACTCATGCCCAGACTGGTCAGCGGGGTGCGCAGCTCGTGAGAGGCGGCCATGACGAATTCACTCTTGAGCCGCTCCACTTCCTTCAGGCGGGTGACGTCCCTGAGCAGCAGCACGATGCCGGACAGGTTGCGGTCCCTGCCGCGAATGGCCGTGACGGAAAACAGATAGTGCCGGGGCCGCTCTCCATCCGGGAAAACGATGATCCGCTGTTCATCGGGAAGAGCGGGATGCACTCCGCGTTTCGACGGTCTTGCGGATCAGATCGCAGACTCGGGTCCGGGAGGATATCCGCGCACTGCAGAGAGGAGGTTCCGGTAATCTCCAGATCCAGCATCCGGCGGGCGGCGGGGTTGATGCCGGTCACCTGCAGTCTGGTGTCGAAAACCACCAGGCCGTCCTCGATGCTGGCGAGAATCGCCTCGCCCTTGTTCTTTTCCGCGATGATCTGTTCGATGTTCATCTCATGGTAGCGGCCGAGCTGGGTGGCCATCTGATTGAATTCGCCGGCCAGACGGCCCAGTTCGTCCCCGGTTTCCACCGGCACCTGGACGGCATAGTCGCCGGAGGAAATCTTGCGGGAGGCCTCCATGAAACGCCGGATCGGCCGGACGATCCGCTCGGCGAGAAACAGGCTGAAGATCAGGGCGACAATCAATGCCGCCGCCGCCACCAGGGTCGTGGACCAGATGGCGCGGCTGGCGACCGATGCCGGCCTTCACGCTGGCGGCGTACATGGTTTCCTCATTGAGATGGCGCAGGCTGATGCAGCCTCCGCGCACCCTGGCGAAAAGGGGATAGACCGTTTCCTGATAAGGCAGAGGGCGCCAGGGACCGGTCTGGCTGGATCACCGCAAGTCGGTCAGCGCGGAAAACTGACGTCGATAGGTGGCGTAATCGGCCTCGATGGATTGGATGCAGTTCCCCTTCGCCGGCAATCGTGATGTTGTCCCTGGCCCGGGCCAGCCACTCGAGAAAGACCGCCTCGTTTTCCCGGAACTGGCTGGTCCCTTTCTCCCGCGTCGCCCAGAAACATGAGCAGGATGCCGCTGTCCTGCCGTTCCAGGGCGTCCACCATGTTCTCGGCGGCAAGGATGCTCCGGTAGTTTTCGCTCAGGATCGCGTCGGTCGCCCTGCCCAGGGACACCAGATTGATAACCGCCCAGGCGACCACCAGGCCCATGAGGGCGAAGGCGACGCCATAGCCAATGAGTATTTTCTTTTTCAATGTCATGGAAAAAGCCTTTAGCCTGCAGGATTCAGAAGCCGGAATAAAACGTAATAAAATAAGCCACTTTTGAATTCTCACTCCTGGCTCCTGGATTCCCATGCCGGAGGTCAGGATGTCAACCGGGTCACCAGCATGGTGCTATTCCGACCCGGCCGGGGGCAACTGTTCCGCGGCAGGCGGGGCGTAGTCCGGCAGCGCCCTGGTATCGAGCACCACCACGGTGATATCCCGTGCCCTCGGTGATCAGCCGCTCCACGATGCTGACTTCCCCCTTCAGCCGCCGCCAGAAAGGCATCTTCCTTCCCGGGGTGCCGATCACGATATGCCCCACGCGGTATTCCCTGGCAAACTGCAGGATGGTCTTCACGATATCGTCGCCCTTGTAGGTGAAGACCGTCGCGCCCAGCTGCTGGGCGAGCGTCAGGGTGTTGGAGAGCATCCGCTGGGTCGCCGCATCGATGACCGTGGGACGTTCCCGGGATGTCTGCACATACACGGCGTACCAGTTGCGATTCAGTCGTCCGGCCAGGCGGGAGGCATAGCGAAGCAGGGCCTCGCTGTTCGGGCCTCTGGAACTCAAGGCAGACCATGACCTGGTCCGGACTGGAGGGAAGGTCTTCCGCTGAGGGATCGCGCCGGCGCGAATCGATCTGCGCGGCCAGCTCACGCAGGGTCAGTTCGCGCAGCTGCTCGAGGTTCGTGGGCTTGAAGAAATGATCCAGGGCGGTCTCGATGCGCTCTTTGGTGTAGACCTTTCCTTCCTGTCAGACGGCGGCGCAGGTCCTCGGTGGTGATGTCCACGTTGACCAGCTGATCGGCTTCGGCGACGACGCGGTCGGGAATCCGCTCCCGGACCTTGACGGCGGTGGCGCGTTCAACGGTTTCATACAGGCTTTCCAGATGCTGGACGTTCAGGGTGGAGATGACATGGATGCCGGCCGCGAGTATCTCTTCCACATCCTGATAGCGCTTGGCGTTTTTGCTTCCCGGCACGTTGGTGTGGGCGAGTTCATCGACCAGCACCACCGCCGGGCGGCGGGCGAGGATCGCGTCGAGATCCATTTCCTCGATCTCGATATTCCGCGATAGGTGATTTTGCGGCGGGGAATCAATTCCAGGCCTGCCAGCAGGGCCTCGGTTTCCGCCCTCCCGTGGGTTTCAACCAGACCGACGACCACATCGATGCCATCCTCCTTGAGCCGGTGCGCCTCAAGGAGCATCTGGTAGGTCTTGCCCACGCCGGCCGCATAGCCCAGGTAGATTTTCAACCTGCCCCGCTGCGACCGGCGGATCAGACGCAGGAAACTGTCGGCGCGATTATCATTCATCTCAGTGCCCGACCCTGTCCAGATGCCAGGTTCAGCAGCAGAACATTCACCAGGGGTTCAGGGGTG
Source organism: uncultured delta proteobacterium (assembly GCA_963729825.1). GTDB lineage: Bacteria > Desulfobacterota > Desulfobulbia > Desulfobulbales > SURF-16 > SURF-16. Next base: position 15,741 of record CAVSQR010000092.1, read on the forward strand.
AACACCCTGCCAGGACGGACGGCGTGTTTGGTCAAGAAGTTCCATCACCTCGCTGACCGTCCACTCCCCGGGCGGCCGCGACCCGCTGGACCTGATAGCTGGCCGCCTCCAGGGTGATATGCGGATCCAGGCCGCTGCCCGAGGCGGTCACCAGATCGGCCGGCAGCGGTTTTCCGCCGCCTGCCGTGCGGGCCAGGATTTCCTCCGCCCTGGCCCGCAGTGCGGGATTCGTCGGGGACAGGTTGCTGCCGCCGGCTGCCGACGCATTGTAATCCACCGCCGAGGGCCGGGGCCAGAAGTATTCGGGCCGTGCGAAGCCCTGGGCCAGGAGCCTCGCTGCCGATGATCTCGCCCTGTTCATTGCGGAGCAGCGACCCGTCCGCCGTGTGGGGCGTCACCAGCCGCCCGACGCCCAGGATCAGCAAGGGGTAGAGAAGACAGCAGATCGTCATGGTGACCAGCACGATCCGCACCGAAGCCGCGAGCTGGGAAAACAAACCTGCCTCTGTAATTGCGTTGTTCATGATTCCTCCTAGAAGATGCCCGATCAGACTCAGGGCCAGGTCAATGAGCTTGATGCCGACGAAAGGGGCGATCACGCCGCCCAGCCCGTAAATCAGCAGATTGCGCCGCAGGATGCTGTCCGCGCCCATGGGCCGGTATTTGACCCCTTTGATGGCGATGGGGATCAAGCAGCGGAATGATGATCGCGTTGAAGATCAGGGCCGAGAGGATCGCGCTGTGCGGGCGTGGCCAGGCCCATGATGTTGAGGGCCGCGAGCTGCGGGATGGCCAGCATGAACATGGCCGGAATGATGGCGAAGTACTTGGCCACGTCATTGGCGATGGAAAAGGTCGTCAGCGCCCCGCGGGTCATGAGCAGCTGCTTGCCGATCTCGATGACCTCGATGAGTTTGGTGGGGTCGCTGTCCAGATCGACCATGTTGCCCGCCTCCTTGGCCGCCTGGGTGCCGGAGTTCATGGCGACGCCGATATCCGCCTGGGCCAGGGCCGGGGCGTCGTTGGTGCCGTCGCCCATCATGGCGATCAGTCTGCCCGCGCGCTGTTCCTTGCGGATATACTCAAGCTTGTCCTCCGGCCTGGCTTCCGCGATGTAGTCGTCCACCCCGGCCTGCTCGGCGATGGCCGCGGCGGTGAGCGGATTGTCGCCCGGTCACCATGACGACCCGCAGCCCCATGGCCCTCAGGCGGTCAAACCGGTCCCGGATGCCGGGTTTGAGCACATCCGACAGGGCGACCACGCCGAGCACGTTCTTGCCCTCGGCAACGACTATCGGCGTGCTGCCCTGACGGGCGACGCTCGTCCACCAGCCCCTGCAGGGCAGCGGGGATGGGGGCGCCCTGTTCCCGGACGTAGGCCTGCATCGCGTCGGATGCCCCTTTGCGGTAAGAGCTGCCGTCCGGGAGATCGAGGCCGCTCAATCGGGTTTGGGCGGTAAAGGGAATGACCCTGGCCTGCGGGGTTTCGCGGGGCGCCTCCGGTCCAAGGGTCTTTTCGCCGAGACGCACGATGGATTTCCCCTCGGGCGTCTGGTCCCCGAACGAGGCGCACATGGCCGCCTCGGCAAGCTGCTCTCCGGTCACGCCCGGCAAGCGGATGATACGCGGTGGCCTGGCGGTCGCCCATGGTAATGGTGCCGGTCTTGTCCAGCAGCAGGGTGTCGATGTCGCCGGCCAGTTCCACCGCCTTGCCGCTTTTGGCCAGGACGTTGGCCGACAGGGCGCGGTCCATGCCGGCCAGGCCGATGGCCGCCAGCAGGGCGCCGATGGTGGTCGGAATGAGGCAGACCAGCAGGGCGATCAGGGTGGGGATCGGCAGATCCACCCCGAAGTAGCGGCCGATCGGCCACAGCGCGCCGGTCACCATGAGGAAGGCCAGCGTCAGCCCGGCCAGGGTCACGGTCAGCGCGAGTTCGTTGGGCGTTTTCTGTCGGACGGCCCCCTCGACCAGTGCGATCATGCGGTCGAGAAACGACTCGCCGGCCCCGGCGGTGATACGGATCCTGATCTGGTCGGAGAGAACGCGCGTGCCGCCGGTGACCCCCGAGCGGTCACCGCCTGCCTCACGGACGACCGGCGCCGACTCGCCGGTGATGGCCGATTCGTCGACGGTTGCGGCGCCCTCGATCACCTCGCCGTCGCTGGGGATGATCTCACCCGCGGCCACCAGGACGACATCGCCTTCGCGCAGCTCGTCCGAGCTGACCTGTTCCTCCCCGCCGTTAACCACTCGGCGGGCCAGGGTGCTGCGCCGGGTACGCTTCAAGGTGTCCGCCTGGGCCTTGCCCCGCGCCTCGGCCAGGGCCTCCGCGAAGTTGGCGAACAGCACGGTCAGCCACAGGATCACCGTCACGGCGAGGGTATAGGCCAGGGTCTCCCGGTTTGCGAACAGGTCCGTGACCAGCACCAGGGTGGTCAGTGCCGCGCCGATTTCGGTGATAAACATCACCGGGTTTCTCGCCATGACCCAGGGCTTCAGCATGAGCACGGCCTGCTTCAGCCGGCGATGCGCACCATGTTTGTTTCAAAAAGCGAAGCCCGGCGAGCCTTGCGGCGTTCGAGTTTGGCCTGGACATGGTCGTTGCTGTGGCTGTTCATGACGTTTCTCCTCTTGTCCTTTCATGACGTTCACCCTCCCGAGGCCAGATGTTCGGCGATCGGGCCCGAGCACCGCCACCGGCAGAAACAGCAGCGCGCCGATGAAGACCACGCTCCCCAGGATGACGATGCCGAACAGGGGGGTGTCCGTGCGCAGGGTGCCGGCGGTTTCGGGCGTCGGTTTCTTGGCGGCCAGCGACCCGGCGATGGCCAGCGGCAGGATGATCGGAATGAAGCGGCCCAGCAGCATGACGATGCCGGTCGCCACGTTCCAGGGCACGGTGTTGTCGCCCAGCCCCTCAAAGCCCGAACCGTTGTTGGCGGCGGCGGAGCTGAATTCATAAAGGATTTCCGAGAAGCCGTGAAAACCGGGGTTGTGCACCGTGGCGGCGCCCCAGGATGTTGCCGCGAAAAGGGCCGTTCCCCCCAGGATTAACAGGGGATGCACCAGAATGGCCAGCAGGGCGAATTTCATTTCCCGGGTCTCCACCTTGCGGCCCAGGTATTCCGGGGTGCGGCCCACCATCATGCCGCTGATGAACACGCCGACAATGATGTAGAGGAACATATTGATCATGCCGACGCCGACCCCGCCGAAGGTGACGTTGAACCACATGCCGATCAGCGCTACGAGTCCGGTGAGCGGGTTGAGGCTGTCGTGCATGCAGTTTACCGATCCGTTGCTGGTGGCGGTGGTCAGCACCCCCCAGGTGGGCCCCGCGGCCGTCCCGAAACGAAGTTCCTTGCCTTCCAGATTAGCCGCGGCTGTCACCGGCAAGCCGTTGAAGGCCGCCGTGGGAGCGCTCTCCAGGTAGTTGGCGAAACCGACCTTGACCGTAAGCAGCGCCCCCATCACCAGGAAAACCACGGCGGCGTGGCGCAGCCGGCCGGTGAGGCGGCCGAACATCCAGACGGAGGCCATGGGCACCAGGATGATGAACATGCTTTCGACGATATTGGTGAGGAAGGTGGGGTTTTCAAAGGGATGGGCCGAGTTGGCTCCGAAGAAACCGCCCCCGTTGGTGCCAAGCTGCTTGATGGCCACAAAGGCAGCCACCGGCCCCCGGGCGATGGTCTGGCTCGCGCCTTCAAGGGTCGTGGCGACCGCCGCGCCGTCCAGGGTCATGACCAGACCGCCCAGCACCAGAATGGTGGCGCCCGCGGTGGCGAGCGGCAGCAGGACAAACAGGGTGGCCCGCAGGAGGTCACTGTAAAAGTTGCCCAGGCCGGTCCTGCCCGAAAGCCCCCTGGCCAGGGCCGCCAGCGCGGCGATGCCGGTGGCCGCCGAGACGAACTGCAGCCACATGAGACCGAAGAGCTGGGAAAAGTAGCTCATGGTCACCTCGCCCGCATAGTGCTGCAGGTTGGTGTTGGTGATGAAGGACGCCACGGTGTTGAAAATCAGACTCGGCTCGATGGCGCCCCTGGCGTCGGGATTGAGCGGCAGCAGCTGCTGCAGGGCAAGGACGGCAAAGACCACGGTAAACATCACGACATTGAACAGCAGCAGCGACAGGACATACTGTTGCCAGCTCTGCTCCATGACGATCATTTCCCCGCCAAACCTGTGCAGGACCTTCTCGATGCGAAAACGAAATCCCTTTTCTTGCTGTGGCGGGCTCATGGCCCAGGTCATGGCTTTCCCCAGCGGCCAGGAGAGCAGAGCCGTGCCTCCCAGCAGGAGAGTTATGAAAAATATCGACATGTTTTCCTCCGCTAATTCGTAGCGCAACAATGCAAACTGCTGAATTGCATTAATATTTTGAAATTCAATACTATTTTCCTAAAAACGTTCGGGGGCGATGATGGCGTATACGAGATACGCCATGCACAGCACCAGGGTAATCGCTGCCAGATAGAGCATGTTTGCCTCCTATTGCGTGGTCGTCAAATTTTGTCGCAGGCGGTGGTCAGCAGGGCCAGGCCGATGAAAATGAGCAGGCCGAGCATGAAATACAACATCAACATCATGATAGACTCCTTTGCGGTTTGTCCGGGGTTTTGCCGAGAGGCAGGGTGAAACGGAAAATCGACCCATTGCCGATTTCGCTGGCCGCGCTCACCTCTCCGCCATGGGCCCTGATGATCTCCCTTACCATGGAAAGCCCCAGGCCGACGCCGGATTCGTCCTCCTGGCCGGGAACCCGGTAGAACTGTTCGAACAGATTGCTCAGGTGCTCCGGGGCAATTCCCTTGCCGGTATCCTCGACGAAAAAGGCCACCTGATCCGGTTCCCGGTAAGCCCTGGCAGTCACCGAGCCGCCCGGGCTGGTGAAACGGAGAGCGTTTGACAGCAGGTCCGCAAAGACCTGGCGGATTTTCCCGGCGTCCGCCATGACCTCGGGCAGGTCGTCCGGAACGTCATTCACCATGGTTACTCCTTTTTCCCTGGCCTCGACCAGGAATGGCTCGATGGCATCCCGGACCAGCGCCTGGGGCGATACAGGCTCGAGGGACACCTGGGTCTTCCCCGATTCGATCCGTATCAGATCGAGCAAACCGTCCAGGATGCGGACCAGCTTCTCGCTGTCGTCACGGGCGGCAAGGAGCAGTTCGGTCTGCTTGTGATTGAGGGGGCCGATCCTTTCCTCCAGCAGGAGATGGACGGACAGGCCAAGCGAGGTCAGCGGGGTTTTCAGCTGATGGGAAACGGCGGATACCACGTCAAGCTTCTCTTTAAGCTGCTTATGCCCCTGGGTGACGTCTTCCAGAATCAAGGCTACTCCGGTTGATTCCCGATGTTCCGGGTCAAGAGGTATGGGGACGGACAGGGGTTGAAACAGATACTGGCGGCTGCCGATGAGGCGCTGGACCGGAGCACCCTCGATGATGCGTCCTTCGTCCAGGGCCTGGCGGATCAGGGGAAGCAGCCAGGCATAGCCAAGATCGGCCGCCAGGATTCCCGGTTTGAAGCCGAAATCCCGGTCCGCGGTCCTGGTGGCGATCTCCACCCTGCCCTCCAGGTCGAGCACTGCTATGGCGGTCGGCAGGGCCTTGAACACCTCTTCCGTGGCCAGGCGGGTCCGCATCAGGTTTACCCTGTCCTTCTTGCGCACCTGCCGCAAGGCGGCGGTCATTTCGTTAAAGGATTGCGAAAGAAGTCCGATCTCGTCGCCGGAAGCGGCTTCCAGCCCGAGATCGAGATTGCCGCGGCGGATTTCGGTGGTGGATTCAATCAGGCGATTGATGGGCCGCAGTATCCATATGCGGACAAGGTGGCTGAAGAGAAGCGCCAGGAACGCCGCCGTGATAATTGCCGCCAACATGCGCTGTTGGGCGGCAGCCGCCAGGCGCCGGGCGGCGTTGTTCGCCTCATTCATGTTGGTCTGGTTCATGAGCAGGACTTCCTGCGCTTTTTCCTTTATCTCCGTAAACAGGGGCTGCAGGATGGAAAAGTAGTCGGCCCGCCGTGCCTCGGCAGGGCGATCGGGCCGGGTCACCTGCGGGATTGCGGTGGTGTAGTCCGCAAAGAGGTTTTTTATCCGCTCCATCCTCTCCCGTTCTCCCGGCAGGGTGATATTGCCGAGTTCCCTATCCAGGGCGGCGCGGAATCCGGGGGTGTATGCCTCGATCAGACGGTTCCCTTCCTCCTGGTTGCCGGCAAGGGTAAAGAGGATGCCGCTGTCCATCCGTTCCAGGGCTTCCTTCATGTCCTGGCAGGCTACCACGCTGCGGTAATTTTCCTTCAGTATCACATCGATGGCGTTGCCCAGGTCATCGATCTGCGCCATGGTCAGCACGCCGATGGCAGCGACGACCACGAGCAGCCCGCCGAATCCGAACATGATTTTTTGTCTGATGCCGATCATAAGCTTGACCCTCCAGGTCCTGCTAAAAGCACAAGCCATGCCAGACTGACAAATCCCGTTTTTTCAATAAGATAGAGGCAACTCCGGAGATGAGTGTCTTGCGATAGGCAAGGATGTTGCCGAAATAACCTTGCAAAGTGCAAGGCGACGGGAAGACGGCGATAAGACTTGATTAAATGCCATATTGTTTCCGTTTGCGCCAGAGGGTGGCCTGGTCGATGCCCAGGATGTCCGCCGCTTCCTGGAGTGAGGCGGTGGAGGCCATGACCCTTCTGATGTGCAGCTCTTCAATGGTGGATAACGGCACTTTGTCGCCGATGGCGGGGGTGCCGGCGGTGGGAGCGATATTGTCGGGCAGGTCGGTTTTGCCGAGCATTTCCCCGCCTCCCAGGATCACGGCCCGTTCAATGGTGTTGCGCAGCTCGCGGACATTGCCGGGCCACCCATGATATGTCAGCGCCTCTTGGGCCTCCCCGGTGAAACCGAGGAGCGTCTTGTGGTTGGTCCGGCAGAAATAAGCAAGAAAATCCGCGGCAAGGGGCATGATGTCTTCCTGCCGCTCCCGGAGCGGGGGGATGGTCAGGTTGATCACGTTGAGCCGGTAGAACAGATCTTCCCGGAAGCGGCCCGCGGCCACCCGTTTTTCCAGATCGGCGTTGGTTGCGGCGAGGATACGCACATCCGCCTTGCGGGGCGTCGCATCACCGAGGCGCTCATATTCCTTGTCCTGGATAAAGCGCAGTAATTTCGCCTGCACCGCCGGGGCCATGTCCCCGATCTCGTCCAGGAAGAGGGTGCCGCCCTCACAGGCCGCGATCCGCCCGGGATTGTCCCGGCTTGCCCCGGTGAACGCCCCCTTGGCATGGCCGAACAGCTCACTCTCAAGGAGATCGGACGGCACCGCCGGACACGGCACCACCGCCATGGATTTCGCTGAGCGCGGACTCCAGTGATGAATGGCTCTGGCAAAGACGGATTTACCCGTGCCGCTTTCCCCCTGGAGCAGAACAATCGCCTCCGAAGCCGCGGCCTTTCTGGCAATCCCGATGACTCGCTGCATGCCGGCGATTTCTGCTCTGGAGCCGGTCTTCCGGGCCAAGCCGCTGCATGTCCTCCCGCAGGGCGGCGATCTCTGTTTCCAATTCCCGCATCTTGCCGATGCGGCGGGTGGCAAGTTTGACCTGATCCGGGGTGAAGGGTTTGGCGATGTAATCGGTGGCGCCTCGTCTGATCGCGGCCACTGCGCTTTCGATGGAGGCGTGGGCCGTAATGACCACGATTTTGGTCCAGGGCGAATCCGACAGCAGGACGGGAATTAAATCCATCCCGTCCTGCTCGCCGAGTCTGAGGTCCAGGAAAGCCAGGTCAAAGGCTCGCATCCTGGCCTCCGCAAGGGCATCAGCGGGATTGCTCACCGCAATGACCGTATGCCCCTCCGCCGCCAGACAATACGAGAGGGTCTTGCGGATGTTGGTCTCATCGTCGATGATCAATATATTAAGCATGCTCTGCTCCAATTCTCTTGCAAACTATCCTGATTTGCCAATTTACATCTTTCTCCGCGTTATAATATCATTTTTTTTCTTCAGAGCGTGAATTGTCGAAAACCGGATAACACCGTCTGCCGGAAAATTTGCTTGCCTGCTCCCAGTTGCCATTTATTTTTCATAACATATAATGTATGCTTTTTCCATTGCCATGAACCCTGAACTTTTAATCGTGAATTCCAAGAGGTATCACCATGAAAATAGGCATGATCGGACTGGGCAGAATGGGAATGAACATGGCGCGCCGGCTCATGCAGGGCGGCCATCAGGTGGTTGCCTATAACCGCAGCCCGGACAAGACGGAAGAGATCGTCAAAGAAGGGGCGGAAGGCGGTTTTTCCCTGCAGGAGCTGGCGGAAAAGCTCGATGAGCGGCCCAAGGTGGTCTGGCTCATGCTGCCGGCCGGCAAGGTGATTGACGAACATCTGGAAAAGCTGCGCAATATCCTTGCCCCGGGCGACATTATCGTCGAGGGCGGCAACAGCCGGTACCGGGATGATATCCGCCGGGCCGCCTATCTGAAGGGCGCGGGCATTCATTTTGTCGATGCCGGGGTGAGCGGCGGCATCTGGGGACTCAAGGTCGGCTACTGCACCATGGTGGGCGGCGAGGAGAAGATTTTTGCCTATCTTGAGCCTGTTCTCAAGGCCCTGGCCCCGGCAGACGGTTATCTCTACTGCGGCCCCACCGGGGCCGGTCATTTTGTCAAGATGATCCATAACGGCATTGAGTATGGTATGATGCAGGCCTACGGCGAAGGTTTTGCCCTGCTGGAGGCCTCTCCCTATGCCGAACACCTTGATTTCAAAAAAGTTTCCCATCTGTGGAACCAGGGCAGCGTGGTCCGTTCCTGGCTGCTTGAACTGCTGGAGGAGGCCTTTGCCGGGGATCCCAGGCTTGATGCCTTGCAGGGGTATGTGGATGATTCCGGTGAAGGCCGCTGGACCGTGGAAGAGGCCATTGCCAGCGGGGTCAGCGCGCCGGTCATCACCATGGCGCTTTTTGCGCGTTTTCAATCACGCAAGGAAAATGCCTTTGAAAACAGGGTGCTGGCTGCCCTGCGGCGGGAGTTCGGCGGCCATGCGGTGAAGAAGGTGTGAGTTATGGGTGAATGGATTCAGCCATCCTGTAGAGAGTCAATATGGAAACGAACGTAATCAAGGAAAAAATAAGCAGTGAGAAAGGCAGCTGCGGTTGCCTGACGGCGGGTGATCTGGATCCCTGCATCATCGTTATTTTCGGGGCATCCGGCGATCTGACGGCCCGCAAGCTCATTCCCGCCCTCTATCATATGTATCTGACCGGCTCCCTGCCTGAGCCGGTTGCCATCGTGGGCTGCGCCCGGACCCTTTTCAGCGGTGACGAATTCCGCAATCTGATGAAAGAGGCCTGCGCGGGCACCGGCAAGGCCGACATGTCCCGCTGGCCCGAGTTCGCCGCCTTGCTTTTTTACCGGCAGCTGGCCTATGACTCGGAAAACTCTTTCCGGGAACTGGCCGCTTATCTCGATGAGCTTGACCGGCAGCGGGGCACCGGGGGCAACCTGATTTTTGATCTCGCCCTGCCGCCCTCTCTTTATCCGGTGGTGGCCGAAATGCTCGGCCGGGTAGGGCTTGCCGTTCAGCATAATGATAATCGGGGCTGGTCCCGCATCGTGGTGGAAAAGCCCTTTGGCCGGGATCTGGACAGCGCCCTGGACCTTGACCGGACCCTGCATGAGCATTTCCAGGAGGAGCAGATTTTCCGCATCGATCATTACCTGGCCAAGGAGACGGTGCAGAACATCCTGATGTTCCGCTTTGCCAATGCCATTTTTGAACCGATCTGGAACCGCGGTTTCATCGATTATGTGGGCATCATGGCGGCCGAGAAACTGGGGGTGGAGAACCGGGCCGGCTACTATGAACAGGCCGGGGTCATCCGCGATATGTTCCAGAATCACATGCTGCAGCTCATGTCCCTTATCGCCATGGAAGCGCCCTCCCATTTTGCCTCGGAGCGGGTGCGCGATGAAAAGGCCAAGCTGTTCCGCTCGATCCGGCCCTTTTCCCGCAGGGAAGGCGAGGTGGTGCTGGGGCAGTATGGCCCGGGCCTGCTGGACGGCAAGGAGGTCCGGGGCTATCGCCAGGAACCGGGGGTGGCGGCGGGATCGCTGATCCCCACCTTTGCCCTGATGCGCTTTTATGTGGAGAACTGGCGCTGGCAGGGGGTGCCGTTCTGTCTGGTGTCCGGCAAGCGCATGGCCGGCAAGCAGACCCGGATCATCATCCAGTTCAAGGAGGTGCCCCACTCCATCTTCCGGGATGTGCTCGGGGAAAAGATTGTCCCCAACCGGCTGGTGCTGGGGATCTATCCGGAGGAGGGGATCAGCCTCACCTTTCAGACCAAGAATCCCGGCCCCAGGGTCTGCCTGCGGCCCATGACCATGGATTTCCGCTATGACACCAGTTCGCTGCTGGATGCCTATGAAAAGGTGCTGCTGGACTGCATTCTCGGCGACCACCTGCTGTTCTGGCGGCAGGACGGCATCGAGCAGACCTGGAGAATTCTCACCCCCATTTTAAATGAATGCGAACATTGCCAGGGACGTGCGCAGCAGCTCCATCTTTACCCGGCCGGCAGCTGGGGACCGGAGGCGGCCAGGGAGCAGGTGGATAAGATCCGTGACCGCAGAGAGGTGCAGAATGCCCCGTGATATTCCGGTGGGAAACGGCTCGCTGCTGATTAATTTTGACGCGAAATTATCAGCTGCGCGACATTTACTGGCCCTATGTGGGGCAGGAAAATCATACGGCCGGGGAGCCCTGCCGTATGGGTGTCTGGGTGGAGAATACCTTCCGCTGGCTCGACGATGGGCGCTGGCAGCGCAGCCTGCGGTATCTGGATGATTCGCTGGTGACCGAGGTGAAGCTGTTCCATCCTGAGCTTGGTCTTGAGCTGGTTTGCCATGATCTGGTGGATTTTCATGTGGATATCTACCTGAAAAAGATCTTGGTGCATAATCTGGCAGGAAAAAGAGGGAGGTCCGCCTTTTTTTCGGCCAGGATCTGCGTATCGGCGGCCATGCGGTGGGTGACTGTGCCTATTATGAGCCGGACAAGCGGGTGCTGTTTCATTACAAGGGCAAACGCTGGTTTCTGGTGAGCACGGCCAAGGGCCGGCCCGGGGAATGCAGCGCCGGGCTTGACCAGTGGGCCGTGGGCGTCAAGGGCGTTGGCGATAAGGTCGGCACCTGGCGCGATGCGGAGGATGGCGTACTCTCCGGCAATCCGGTGGCCCAGGGCAGCGTGGACTCGGTGGTGGCCCTTCATCTTGAGGTTGCCGGCGGCGGCTGGGCCGAGGGGTGGTACTGGCTGGCCGTTGGTGAGGATTATGCCCAGGTGATGGATATTCAGCACAATCTCTGCCAGCGGGGCGCTGATCCCTATCTGACCAGAACCAGGGACTACTGGCACCTGTGGGTCAATAAGGAAAAAGACTGCATCGACATGCTGCCCAAGGATCTGCAGCGCCTGTACCGGCGCAGCCTGCTGATTTTGCGCTCGCAGATTGACAACAACGGCGCCATCCTGGCCGCCAATGATTTTGATATCGCCGGTTTCAACTGCGACACCTATTCCTACATGTGGCCCCGGGACGGGGCGCTGGTCTCCTCGGCCCTGATCGATGCGGGGTACGCGGAAATCACCCAGCGTTTTTTCGCCCTGTGCCACCAGGTCATCACCCGGGAGGGCTTTCTGCTCCATAAATACAACCCGGACGGCTCGCTGGCCTCCTCCTGGCACGGCTGGTACCGGGACGGCGAGCGGCAGCTGCCGGTGCAGGAGGATGAGACGGCCCTGGTTCTCTGGGCATTATGGAAACATTTTGACCGTTTCCGCGATATTGAGTTTATCAAGCCCCATTACCGCGGGCTGATTGTGCGGGCCGCCAACTGGCTGCTGGCTTTCCGGGATGAGGAAACCGGCTTGCCGCTGCCCTCCTGGGATCTGTGGGAGGAGCGCAAGGGGATGCATGGCTGGACCGCCGGGGCGGTATGGGCGGGTCTTGAGGCCGCGGCCCGTTTTGCCCAGGCCTTTGGCCAGACGGACCTGGCTGAGGATTACCGGCGCGGGGCGGCCGGCATCAAGGCCGGAGTGGAGAAATATCTCTGGCAGCAGGAGGCGGGCCGTTTCGCCAGGATGATCAACCGCGGCAAAGACGGTTCCTGGGAGGTGGACACCCGGCTGGACGCCTCCCTGATGGGCTTATGGTATTTCGGCATGTTTACCCCTGATCATCCGCAGATTGTCAGCACCATGGAGGCGGTGAAGGACAGGCTGTGGGTCAGGACAGCGGTCGGGGGCATGGCGCGCTATGAGGATGACAAGTATCATCAGGTTTCCGATGATCTGCCCAATGTAGCCGGCAATCCCTGGTTCATCTCCACCCTGTGGCTGGCCCAATGGTACATTGCCAGGGCGAAGAACGCGGCGGAACTGAAAAAGGCCCTGGAGATCATGCAGTGGGTGGCTGACAGAACACTGCCGAGCGGGGTCATGGCCGAACAGGTGCATCCCTATACCAATGCGCCGCTTTCCGTGAGCCCGCTTACCTGGAGCCATGCCGCCTTTGTCCAGACCGTGCTGGAGTATATCCCCAGGCACAGGCAGGTTATTCTGCCGAAAATCTGATAAT
>CAVSQR010000093.1:0-23291 GCA_963729825.1 uncultured delta proteobacterium
TGGAATGATTCCGTTTTGCCTGCACCGGCGGTTGGAATTTCCGGCAATGGGGGAGTGCGGTATTTCCCTCTTGATTTTTGTTAGGTAACCTGCCACTAATGAAGTATGACCGGCGGTCGGCAGAAGGAGAAAGCGCAGAATTCGGGAGACGCCTGAATCGATTCCGGGTCGCGCTTCGCTTGCCCGGAATGACGTCTTGGTTGCCTGTTCGAATAAGGGCCAATAAATACGAAACCATCAATTTTGCTATGCTGCCATGAAACATGTAATTATCGTCGGCGGGGGGTTTGCCGGTCTGAACGCTGCCAAGATCCTGGGCAACAAAACAGACATCCGCGTCACCCTGCTTGACAATCACAATCACCATCTGTTCCAGCCCCTGCTCTATCAGGTTGCCATGGCAGCCCTGAGCCCGGCGGAAATCGCCGTGCCCATCCGCCGCATTCTGGCCGGCTACCGCAATATCACCGTGCTGCAGGATGAGGTGATCGGAGTTGATCTCCGGCAGCGCACCGTGACCGCCAGGGAGTGCGGTCTTCACTATGACTATCTGCTGCTTGCCTGCGGCGTCAAACATGCCTATTTCGGCCACGAGGAGTGGGAGGAATATGCGCCGGGACTGAAAACCATTGAACAGGCCACCGAGATCCGGCGGCGGGTGCTAAGCGTTTTTGAGGCGGCGGAACGGATCAGCGATTGCGGCAGCCAGCTCAAGCATCTCACCTTCGTCATCGTGGGAGGCGGCCCGACCGGCGTTGAACTGGCCGGCGCCATCGGCGAGATATGCCGTTACACCCTGACCAAGGATTTTCGCAACATCAATCCGCGGCAGGCGCGCATCATCCTGATTGAGGCAGGCCCGCGCATTCTGCCATCCTTTTCCGCGGATCTGGCGGACAAGGCGGCCCATGACCTGGCCGCTCTCGGGGTGCAGGTCCGCACCTCAAGCCCGGTTACCGATATTGACAGCAAGGGGGTGCAGATCGGCGACGAACGGCTGGAGGCCAGCACCATCCTCTGGGCCGCCGGGGTGGAAGCTTCGCCAATCGGCAGAAGCATGGGCGTGGAGACCGACAGGCTGGGCCGGATTGTGGTGGAAGCCGATCTCAGCATCAAAAATCATCCTGAAGTATTTGCGGCCGGGGATCTGGCCAATTTTTCCCACGGCCGCACCACTCCCCTGCCGGGCCTGGCTCCGGTTGCCCTGCAGCAGGGACGCTTTATCGCCCGCAACATTCTGCGGGAAACAGCCGGCAAGGCCCGCCGTGATTTCCGCTATCTTGATAAAGGCCAAATGGCCACCATCGGCCGCAGCAATGCGATCATCGAACTGGGCAGCCTGCGCTTCAAGGGCTTTTTTGCCTGGCTGACCTGGGTGGTCATCCATATCTATTATCTCATCAGCTTTGAAAACAAATTTTTTGTCACCCTGCACTGGGTCTGGTCCTTTTTTAATTTCCGCCGCGGCGCCCGGCTGATCATCAATAAGGAATGGCGGTTTTACCGGAAGAATACCGACGAGGAAAACAAAGAAGGGAAAACAGCAAAGAGGTAGGACCGGGAAGCGGCAATCATTTGGTGCCTTCACAGTATTGATGAACTCGACAAAAGTTTCTTTTTCACCACAGAGATCACCGCGAAATATTTTTTATTACCGTTAGTTAGCTCTGTGGGTTCTGTGCTCTCGGTGGTAAATTTTTATTCCTGTTCATCTCCGTCTGGGTCAACCGCTGGCTGGGTCCGGACCACTCGGTCGTGGCCTATGTGTTTGCCGAGGGTCTCATCGTCGCAGCCTGGGTCTCATTGTGGGAGTCCCTGGCGACTTTCCTGATCGAATGGTTTCCTCAGCTCACAAATATCAAGCTCTACCACCGGTTGGCTGCGGTGCAATCCGTGTTCCGCTCCGGACCTGAAGCACTGCCGGGCGGGGATGGGGCACTCCAGCCGGTTGCCCCGGCTGACCGGCGATAACCGGCCGCAAAGGGCTTGTCCGGCTGCCCTATTGCATGATTCAGAACGCGTATTCTGCCCCGGCCCGGCCGGGCACGACCCGCTCGCCCAAGGCGGCGGTCAGTATCTTTGTGGCCTTTTCGCCGGTGCAGTGACAGGGCACCACCAGCTCCGGGGCGAAGGCGCGCAGGGCGGCCATGGTCTGTTCGAGACGCTCCGGGCCTGCGTCCAGCAGATGAAAGCCGCCGATGAGGGCGCGCAGTCTGTTCGTGCCGCTCAGGCGAAAGACGTGCGTGAGGGTGTTGACGATGCCGGCATGGCAGCAGCCGACGCAGACAACCAGCCCGCGCCCGGTCGTCATCCAGAGGGCGAGGTCGTCGTCAATGGGGTCCGCCCGCCTGCCCTGGCGATCAAGAAAGAACGGGCCGCCGGGGTCTTCAAAGCTTGTCTCGCGCGGGATGGGGCCGGTGAGGCCGATCCCCCCGGCAATCAGCCGCGCTCTGGACGTCCAGTGGAGATTCTCTTCCGGCAGCTTATCAAGGGCGGCCATGGAGTCGCATGGCATCCGGATCGCCTTTGCCGTGCCGTTCCGCACGGAGTAGCGGGGTTGCACCACCCCGGCGTGGCAGTAGACTTTTGTTTTCCGCGAAGATTTCAGGACAAGGGGGACACCGCCGGTATGATCGTAATGGCCGTGGCTCAACACCAGGATATCCGCCTGCTCCAGCCCGATTCCCAGTTTGCCGGCGTTGTCCGCCAGGGCTGCCCCCTGACCGGTATCAAAGAGAATTCTCGTGTCGCCGGCGTCAATCCACAGTGACAGGCCATGCTCCGCCCGCAGCCCGTCCCCGGCCTGGTTATCGACCACAATGGTGATGGACAGCTTCGGGACAATCATGACAAATCACGGCGCTGCATGAATCTGGCCTTGGCCCGGGCCATGGTTGAGCCGGCAATGACGATCTCCGCCCGCAGATGATAAAGCGGCGGACAGCTTGTCACTATCCAGGCCCGTATGGCCAGGGTCTCGGTGCAGGCAACAGGTTTGACGAACCGCACCCGAAGGTCCCCGGTGAGCGCCTGCACGCCATGGTAAAACAGGCAGTGAGTCATGGCCGTATCAAGCAGGGCGGCAATGACGCCGCCGTGCAGGATGCCCGCGTAACCCTGCAGTCCGGGGTGGGCCTTGAACTGGGTGCAGACCACCCCATCTTTTTCCGCCAGGAATGACAGAGGCAGCGACCACGGGTTCTGGCTGCCGCACAGCAGGCACTGGGCGTGGCCATGGTCCGGGCATTGGCCTGCGCAGGGTTCAGTGGTCACAGATATTTTCACCCAAATGCAGCGTTCCGGCCGGCTGCGATTGATCCGGCGACTGTTGCTGATCCAGGGCGGCAATGGGCGCGATAATCTGCCGCATGATCTCCGCGGTGGGGGACGCGGCATAATCCAGGACAAAGGGTTGGCCATTGTCACAGGCCTGAGCCACCATGGGGTCCATGGGGATCGATCCCAGGAATGGCACCTGCATGGACTCGGCGATGCCCCGGCCGCCGGTTGAGGTAAGCACCGCCGAGATTTCGCCGCATTTGGGGCAGACGAAGCCGCTCATGTTCTCCACCACCCCGAGCACCGGCACCCGCAGCTCCCGGCAGAAGGTGATGGACTTGCGCACGTCCACCGTGGCGACCTTCTGCGGGGTGGTGACAATCACCGCGCCGTCCAGTCCCTCGATGAGCTGGCAGATGGTAAGCGGCACGTCCCCGGTGCCGGGCGGAGAATCGATGATCAGAAAGTCCAGGTCGCCCCAGGCCACCTCCGTCAGAAACTGTTTGATGACGCCGATCTTCATCGGCCCCCGCCAGATCACGGCATCATCCGGGCTCTTCAGCAGAAAACCAAGCGACATCACCTTCAGGCCGTCCATATCCACGGGCAGCAGATCGTCCCCGTCCGCCCTGATCGTGGCCCCCTCAAGGCCCAGCATGGTGGGAATACTGGGGCCGTGAATATCCACATCCAGCAGGCCGACCCGCTTGCCGGCCAGCATCAGGGCCATGGCGAGATTGACCGCCACCGTGCTCTTGCCGACCCCGCCCTTGCCGGACAGCACGACCACCTTGTGGCTGATCCGGCAGAGCCGGGAGGCAAGTTTTTGGCGTTCGGCGAATTCTTCCTCGCTTTCATCCGTGTGCCGCCGGGCTCCCGAGCAGCTGCTGTCCCCGCAGCTGCCGCAGGTTTTCCCGGCGTGACCGGGGCCTTCGTCTGCTGCCGCTTGCCCGGGACCCGGGTAATTCTCATCAGTTGTTTGCATCGTGTGCTTTTACCTCCTGTTGTCTATTCTGTCAGTATTATTGCGATAACCGCTTAATCTTAATGATGGGACAAGGTAATGCCCCCGGTGGTTTCGTGACCTCCAGCATCGTTTTTCCCGGCGATAGCCTTGAAATGCCTGGCGCGCCCGATACAGGAGCAGTCCTTTATTTTTATGCAATACTAAGGCTAATGGCGCCATTTATTCATCTCCTTTTTCCAGGCAGTGCGGCTGGGCCGGGAAAATGCCCGGCCCAGCCGCTCCGCCCTTACTGCGCGGCGATCAGGGTGCAATTTCCTCCAGGCGCGTCCTGAGCTGATTCAGTTCCGCCTGCAGGGCATCGGCCTTGTTTTTCAGATTGTATTTTTGCGTCTCCTGGCCGGGCCTCTGATCCGGCGCAACATTCCAGCCGGACCACATTCTGCCCGGCACGCCCGTGGCGTGGAAGCGATTCCGCTGCCCCCGGCGGCAGCCGCCTGTTCCTCGTCCCTGGCCTTGATTTGCGCAGGCGGGCATTGCCGACCCGGCGCAGAATCCGGCGGCCCGTCCCGTCATTGCCCCCATTCCCATGGGTCCTGTTCCATTTCCTCTTGGCATGGTCATGTCCTCCCAGGTGCGATTTTTGTCGTAAGGTAATGTCAATAAAAGCAGTTCAGTCTGGGGTTTTCGCCGGCCATCTATCTCCTGACAACCGATGCGGAGAGACCTTCACAGAGACATGCTTCCATGCTCTGCAGCAGCGCCTCCCGGTGATCCAGCTTGATCAGCACCTCACCGTCGGCAACGACGGAATCCGCATAAGCAATGCCCTCCGTCATTAAGGCCTCCAGGTCGGCCCGGTTATCGTTCGGGGCATCAATACACTTCTTTGCCTCGGCACATTCATAGGGAATACCTTCAGCCATCATGCCCGCCATGTCTGTCGTGTCCGGGGCAGCGCTGGAGGTGCCGGCGCCAGCCAGGGCTGTCAAGGCGATTGCAGCCAGGCTGCTGCCAAACAATTTTATGAAAATTTTCTCCTTTTTCATTTCTCCTCCCAATATCAATTTGTTAATAACATGGGAACTTTTCCTGTCTGGTAAGTTCCGGATCCGAAATACTCATCATTAAGCTGAGCCATATTGCAAAAAAATGAGACATATTTTCGTTCAGGAGATATTCCTTCCGCCCATTCCGGCGCGTTGATGCAGGCTGCGGCAGCGCCGCCGGCAACCGGGCATGGCAAAGGCCTCGGCCTGAAGATTGTCGCTGCGCCAGGCCTGGATGACCTCGGGCAGTTCGCCGGCCACAAAGGGAACCAGCCGGATGCCGTAAGCGCAGAGCATCTCCTGCAGTGATCTGGAAATCGCGCCGCAGACCAGCGTGTCCACCCCCAGTTCCGCCAGGCGGAGCACCTTCTGCACCGGCTGATCATCGGGCAGCGTCTCCCGTGCTTCCGCGGTGATTTGTCCCGAGTCGTCCAGCTCAACCAGGTAAAGCTGCCGGGCGCTGTCAAAGACCGGGGCAATGCGATTGTCCCAGTATGTAAATGCCGCTTTCCTCATATGAAGCCCTGTTTATCCTTTGTTTCAGGGAAGAGCATTTGCCATGCCACCCGGGCTGCAGGGGTAAATGATGTCTAATTTGCTGTAAATACGATATAAATGGTGATGGCGTGAAATGAAATCGGGAGTGATGCAGTAGCGGAACCGCTACCGAGATTGGAAATGGCGATGCGTATTCGCTACTGTGCGCGGGCCTTGCCGGAACGGCCGTCCTGTTCCGGCAGGGAGATCCCCAGTTTTTTGATTCTGCGGAACAGGGTGGTTTTGTGGATGCCCAGCTCCCGGGCCGCGGCCAGGCGGTTGTAATTGTTGCGCTCCAGGGCCGTGCGGATGGATTGGGCGTCGAGCAGGTCATGGGCTGAGCGCACATTGGCGCCCATGGCAGCGGACAGGCCATGGGCCGTCAGTTCCTCCGGCAGATGGCCGATGCTGATCAGGCCCTCGCTGCACATGATGAAGGAGCGTTCGATGACATTGGCCAGTTCCCGCACATTGCCGGGCCAGTGGTGGGCCATGAGCAGGGAAAGGGCCTCGGCGGCAATGCCCTGGATGGATTTGCGCTGCAGCCGGTTGAAGCGCTCGACAAAATAGTCCACCAGGAGCGGGATGTCCTCTTTGCGGCGGCGCAGGGGCGGCAGCTGCACCCGGACCACGTTCACCCGGTAGTAGAGATCCTCCCGGAAGGCGCCGCTGCGGGTCTGTTCCGCCAGGTCCCGGTTGGTGGCGACGATGACCCTGGCGTCCGTGGTCTCGGACCGGGTGGCGCCCAGGGGCTCGTACGTCCGCTCCTGCAGCACGCGCAGCAGCCGCACCTGCAGGGCCGGGCTCACATCGCCGATTTCGTCCAGAAAGATGGTGCCCCCGCGGGCCAGGGCAAAACGGCCGGGTTTGTCCTTGGTCGCGCCGGTGAAGGCGCCGGCCTTGTAGCCGAAGAGTTCGGACTCGAGCAGGGTGTCCGGCAGGGCGCCGCAGTTGACCGCGATGAACGGGCCTTGCCGCCGGGGGCTCAGATCGTGAATGGTGCGGGCCATCAGCTCCTTGCCCGTGCCGGTTTCCCCGAGAATCAGCACCGTGCTGGGACTGGCGGCAATGGCGGGCAGGACCTCGAACACCCGCTGCATGAGGGGGCTGCGGCTCACCAGATCGCCCACCCGGAAGCGGCCCTCCAGTTCCCGGCGCAGGGCCTCGACCTCGCTCAGGTCGCGGAAGGTCTCCGCTCCGCCGACCACCCGGCCCTCGGCGTCCTTCAGCACGGCGGTGGAGATGCTGATGGGGATGCGGTTGCCGTCGGCAGTGATGATGTAGCCGGATTTGCCGATAATCGGTTTGCCGGTTTTCAAGGGTCTGCTGCAGGGCGCAGTCGGCGCCGCACATGCTGGAGCGGAAAACCTCGGAGCAGACGGCGCTGGATCGCCTCCGCGCGGGGAACGCCGGTGATCTCCTCGGCCGCCCGGTTAAACGAGGTGATGCGCCACTCCATGTCCACGGTAAAAACGCCGTCCGAGATGCTCTCCAGGATCGCCTCGGTGGGGGTGGCCAGGGCTTGTTTGCTGTTTTTCTTGCCGCCGCTCATGGGGGGCCTCCGGGTTTGCAGGTTCGAGTCCGGCTGGGCTCACGGCAGGGCTTGGCCTGCCGGTCGGACTGGGAAAGGTCAGATGGTTTTATAAGCCCTGCGGCGGGGAAGGTCAACAGGAACCTGATCAACGTCTTTAACCGCCGGATGATAAACCTGGCCGGGGCAGGGGATATTTGTATCATTTCAGGTGAACAGCGGCAGATTTTACCCGGATTGTATGGTAAGGTGATCGCTGACAGGTAAAAATGACGATTCAGCCGGGCTTGACCGGTTCGATTTTTTTCTCAGTATAACGGGAAGCAGCATGACAGAGGCCATCCTGGTCGTTCTCATCATCGTTCCTTTTCTTGCCGCCCTGGCGTGCCTGCTCATCCGCTCAACCGCTTGCCGCGCATTTATCGTCATCGCCACCGCAGCAATGCTTGCGGTCAGCAGTCTGCTGCTGCAGGGGCCTCTTGCCCCGGATGCCGGCCTCCGGTGGGCCGGGCTCATTGATCCGCTCATCACCGGCTGCGATTTTCTGCTGCTGGCCGTCATGTTTTATCTGGGCTGCCGTTACCGCCACCCCCTCATCGTCCTGCTGACCGCCGGCCAGCTTGGCTTATTGGTCCGGCTTGAGTTCTTCGTCTTTGCCAAAGACCAGGGCCACGCTCTCTTTCAGGTTGACGGCCTGTCGCTGACCCTGGTCCGGGTGGTCTGCCTGGTGGGCGGACTCATCTGTCTGCACGCCATCCCCTACATGCAGGCCCATGAACAGCATCAAAATCTCGCCAGGTCCCGCCAGCCGCAGTTCTTTGCCGTGCTGCTCCTGTTTCTCGGCGCCATGAACGGTCTGGTGCTCACCAATCATCTGGCCCATTTCTATTTTTTCTTTGAACTGACCACCCTCTGCTCCTTTCTGCTCATCGGCCATGACCGCAGCAAGGAGGCAATGGACAACGCCCTGACCGCCCTGTGGATGAACGGGCTGGGCGGCTTGCTGCTGCTCCTCGCCATCCAGGGGCTTTATGGGCAGAGCGCCCAGCTCGATATGAACGGGCTGGTGGCGGCCACCGCAGGGAATCAGGCGGCACTCCTGCCCCTTAGCCTGCTGCTGCTGGCCGCCTTTACCAAATCCGCCCAGCTGCCCTGGCAGAAATGGCTGCTGGGGGCCATGGTGGCGCCGACGCCCACCTCCGCGCTGCTCCATTCCAGCACCATGGTCAAGGCCGGGGTGTACCTGGCCCTGCGTTTTGCCCCGGCCTTTGCCCACACCCTGCTCGCCCAGGGGCTCATGCTGGCCGGCGGCTTCACCTTCCTGGCCGCCGCGGCCCTTGCCATCGGTCAGCGCAACGCCAAAAAGGTGCTGGCCTATTCCACCATCAGCAATCTCGGTCTGATATTTGCCTGCGCCGGCATCGGCACCCCCGCTGCCGTGGCGGCGGCCATGCTGCTGATTCTCTTTCATGCCGTCTCCAAGGGCTTGCTCTTTCTCTGTGTCGGCACGGCGGAGCAGCAGGTGCACAGCCGGGATATCGAGGTGCTGCGCGGCCTGTGCGCCCGGATGCCGCTCACCGGCATGATCGCGGTGCTGGCGGTGCTGACGCTCATTGTGCCGCCTTTCGGCATGCTGCTCGGCAAATGGCTGGTCTTTGAGGCCGGGGCGGATCATATCGTTTTTTATCTCATGCTGGTGCTGGGCAGCTCTTTTACCCTCCTCTACTGGGTGCGGCTGGCCGGAACCCTGCTGGCCAGCGGGCAGGTCGCGGGGTTCAGGCCGGAAAGGCAACCCTTGCTCAGCCGGTTCCCGCTGGTGGCCCTGGCCTGCGGCGCCGTGGTGCTGGCGCTTGGGGCGCCGATCCTCTATGGCCGTCTGTTGCCTGGGGGCCAGTCCTGCTCTGCCGGCCGGGGAGGGGTTTTGACGACTGCCGTTGGCTCGTTTCCCCTGGCCGTGCTCTTTGCCGTGGCGGCGCTTCTCGGGCTGCTGGCTCTCTTCGGGGTCAGCAGGGCCATGGCCGGCCGCAAAGCCGCCCCCTATCTGGCCGGCGCCAATACGAGTCTGCCTGATCATTTTGTCGGGCCCATGAACCGGCCGGTGCGGGCAATGGTGGAAAACTCGTATCTGGCCCCGTTCTTTGGCGAAGAACGCTGGACCCTGTGGGTGAATCTTGCCGCCGCAGGTTTTTTGCTTGTCATGCTCGGCGGTGCCTTATGGCAGTGATGCAGACCACCGCTCTTGCCCTGGCCGTGCTCGGCGCCGCGCTCCTCCTGGGGGGGCTGCTCAGCGGCCTGGACCGGCGGCTTACGGCCCGGCTGCAGTCCCGCCAGGGCCCGCCGTTCACCCAGCCTTTCTTTGATGTGATCAAACTGCTGGCCAAGGAGAGGATGGTCACCAACCCCTGGCAGGCATTTTCGCCGCTGGCAACTCTATCCGCCGCGGCCTGCGCCCTGCTTCTTTTTGCCTGGCAGGGGGATCTGCTGGTTATCCTCTTTGTCCATATGGTCGGCGGCGTCTTTCTGGTGCTGGGGGCCATGGCCTCCCCCTCACCCTACAGCCAGACCGCCGGTCAGCGGGAACTGTGGCAGATGCTGTGCTGCGAGACCCTGCTCTTTGTCATGGCCGGCGCGCTCTATCTCACCACGGGCAGTTTTCGCGTCAGCGGGGCGGCCGCCCTGGGGGAACCGCTTCTTTATCGGCTGCCCTTGCTGTTTGCCGCCTTTCTCCTGGCCTTGACGGTGAAGATGCGCAAATCGCCCTTTGATCTGGCCGGCTGCCATCATGCCCACCAGGAGCTGGTGCGCGGGGTGTTCACCGAATACGTCGGACCCCATCTCGGCCTGCTGGAAATCGCCCACTGGCTTGAGGTGGTGCTCTATCTCGCCATCTGTTCCCTGTTCTGGGCAACCGGGTCCTGGGGCATGATCCTGCTGCCCCTGGCCGCCTTCCTGGCCGTCATTGTCCTGGACAACGTCTCGGCCCGTTTGACCTGGCGCTGGATGCTCGGCTGGGGCTGGGGCGCGGCCTTTGTCCTGTCGGCGGTCAATCTCTTCTGGCTCAAGGGGTAAGGGCATGGGACTCATCGATAAACTGATCAGCACGGCCCGGCGCAGCTCGCCCTGGCTGCTGCACTTTGACTGCGGCAGCTGCAACGGCTGCGACATCGAGACCCTGGCCTGTCTGACCCCGGTCTATGACGTGGAGCGTTTCGGGGTGGTGAACGTGGGCAACCCCAAGCATGCCGATATCCTGCTGGTGACGGGCACGGTCAATCTTCGCAACCGGGAGGTGCTGGCCGTGCTGTATGAGCAGATGCCGGAACCCAAAGTGGTGGTGGCCATCGGCGCCTGCGGGCTGTCCGGCGGCATATTCAGGGAGGCGCCCAATGTGGTGGGCGGGGTGGACAAGGTCATCCCGGTGGATGTCTATGTGCCGGGCTGTCCGGCCAGGCCCGAGGCCATCATCGACGGGGTGGTGCTGGCCCTGGAAAAATTCCGGCAAAAAGAGTAATTATACAGGTTGCTTAGATATTTAGACTGTAGTCTGTTAGCGGAAACGTTCGTCGCCAGGGGGCCAAAGCGGGCCTCATCTGGTAATTTTCTGTTGCTGATAGACTAAACCACCTTCAGACTATCGACCTGAGCAACTGAGAAAAAGCGGACCAAGAGGGGAGGAGAAATGACCATTGAGGCCGACAGCATCAGCAGCGTTGAGCTGTGCCGGGCGGTGGCGGCATTAAAGGCAAAAGGCTGCCGTTTTGTCACCATCACCTGTGTCGGGGCGGACCAAAGGGGCGCCGAGCTGCTCTATCATTTTGACCGGGAGCTTGCGCTCAGCCATCTGCGGCTGACCGTGGCAGGCGACGAGGTGCCCAGCATCTGCGGCATTTATAGCGCCGCCTTTCTGGTGGAAAACGAGATCCAGGACCAGTTCGGCCTGCGTTTTAACGGGCTTGTCCCTGATTACCGGCGCACCCTTTTTCTTGCAGGCGAAGACAGCCCCCCGCCTTTCCGCCGGAAGAGCGGGCCGGACAAGGAGGAGTGAAGATGGCCGGCACAGTTATTCCCTTCGGCCCCCAGCATCCGGTGCTGCCCGAGCCCCTGCACCTTAATCTCAAGATTGAGGATGAGATCGTCGTGTCCGCCACCCCGGCCTTCGGCTATGTGCACCGCGGCCTGGAAAAGCTGGCTGATATCCGGGATTTCCGCCAGATGATCCAGGTGGTCGAACGGGTGTGCGGCATCTGCTCCATGATCCACGCCCTCACCTACTGCCAGGGGCTGGAGGAGCTGATGGGGGTTGAGCCACCGCCCCGGGCCAGGTTCCTGCGGGTCATCTGGTCGGAGCTGCACCGGCTGCACAGCCATCTGCTGTGGCTGGGCCTCTTTGCCGATGCCATGGGTTTTGAGAGCCTGTTCATGCAGCTGTGGAAGGTGCGGGAACGGATCATGGACATCAACGAGGCCACGGCCGGCAACCGGGTGATCCTCTCCGTCAACGTCATCGGCGGGGTGCGGCGGGACCTGGATTCCGGCCAGACGGGCTGGATTTTGTCGGAACTTGCCGAGGTGGAAAAGGGGATCAGCGCCATGGGCCGCACCATCCTGCATGATTACACGGTGCAGAAGCGCACCCGGGGCAAAGGGGCTCTTTCCCGCAATCAGGCCATGGAGCTTGGCTGCGTCGGGCCGATGCTGCGCGCCAGCGGCGTGTCCCAGGATATGCGCCTGCTGGGCTATGCCGCCTACGGTGAGCTTGAGTTCGCCCCGGTGGTGGAGCAGGACGGCGACTGTTATGCCAGGTGCCGGGTGCGTTTTGCCGAGCTGGGCCAGTCCATCGATCTGATCCGCCAGGCCATTGCCAAACTGCCGGCAGGAGATACCAGCGTGCCGGTCAAGGGCAGGCCGCCCGCGGGGGAGGTGGTGGCCAGGGCCGAGCAGCCCCGGGGGGAGTGCCTGTATTATATCAAGGCCAACGGCGGCAAATTCCTGGACCGGCTGCGCATCCGCACCCCGACCTTTGCCAATATCCCGGCCCTGACCGTCATGCTGCCGGGCATTGAGCTGGCCGATGTGCCGGTGGTGCTGCTGTCCATTGATCCCTGCATCAGCTGTACGGAAAGGTAATTCCAAGTCGCCTTCAAACCAATACCTTTGTCGGCCACGCTGTGCTGCTCCTCGCCGTACTCCATGTACTGTCTCGTCGCTGCTCGCTTGCCTCCGCGGTCTTGGTCTGAATGCAACTTGGAATAAGGAGTGAGAGTATGGTGTTCATGATCCCGGTTGTTCTCAAAAACCTGTTTGGCCGCTGCGCCACCCGGCCGTATCCGCAGAGCCCGCGGCAGCTCTTTGCCGGCAGCCGGGGCCAGCTGATCAATGACGCCGGGAAATGCATCCTGTGCGGCACCTGCGCCCGCAATTGTCCCTCCCAATGCCTCACGGTCAGCAGAAAGGAAGGGTTGTGGCAATACGAGCCCTTTGCCTGCGTCTTCTGCGGGGTGTGCGTGGAGGCCTGCCCCACCGGCAGCCTGTCGCAGCTCGGCCAGTGGCGCCCGGCGGTGCGGGAGCGGGAAAGGGTGGTGCTGAAGGTGGAGGTGAAAAGTGAAAAGTCAGGAGTGAGGAGTGAGGAGTGAGGAGAAAAGGCAAAAGGCAACAGCAAGACGTGTAGGGGCGGTTCGTGAACCGCCCTCAGCCGGAAAGGCAAAACGCATTTTTTTTACCCCAGGTGTTCCACCAGGATTTTGACGCCGATGCCGATGAGCAGCAGGCCGCCCAGCACCTCCACCCGCTTGCCCCAGATCATGCCGATTTTACCGCCCAGCAGCATGCCGGCCACGGTCAGGGTGGAGGCGGTCAGGGCGATCACCAGGGCCGGGGTCCAGATATTGACGCCGATAACGGCCAGGGACAGCCCCACGGCCAGGGCGTCGATGCTGGTGGCCACGGAGAGCATGACCATGGTCGCCCCCCTGGTGGGGTCGGTTTTCTGCTTCTCCCCGTCATCATGAAAGGCCTCGATGATCATCTTACCGCCGACAAAGGAAAGCAGCCCGAAGGCCAGCCAGTGGTCATAGGCGCTGATCAGACCCTGCAGACTGAGGCCGGCCAGCCAGCCGATGATCGGCATGAGTCCCTGGAAAAGCCCGAAGTGAAAGCCCAGGCGGAAGAGCTGCCTTTTGCTCACCGGGTGCAGGGCAACGCCGGCGGCCAGGGCCACGGCAAAGGCGTCCATGGCCAGGGCCAGGGCGATGAAGGCTAAGGTGACGGGTTCCATAGTTTTCCGGGCAGATATTGACCTTGAGGTGATTTGCCGCTGCAATGAATGGATCAACAGCTGTTTACTTGAGGTTTCCGGCTTTATAAGATAAAAGAGGAAGCGAGGTCAAGCTTAAGCCGCGGTAAATCAGCTGTATTCCCCCCCACATCTCTCACCACCATCACCGCTCCCGGCAAAATCCGCATGAATAGTTCGCCGTGCGAAGATATTTTGCGTATGCTGGGGCGGAATAATCGACGGATGCGCCTTGCCGCTGCCGGCCGTGTCGCCTCCTCTGCTGCAAATGCCATGAGATCCCGGCAAAACCCCCAATCGGAGTTCTTTTTATGAAGCAGAAACCTTCTGCCATCAATATCATCTGGCTTTCCATGGTGCTTCTCGCCACCGTGACCGCAGCCTATACCGGCAGGATGGATGAGGTCACCAAGGCCTCTTTTGAGTCGGCCAAGGACGCGGTGATCCTGGCCATCGGCCTCATCGGCCCCATGGCCCTCTGGCTCGGCATCATGAAGGTTGCCGAGGCCGGCGGGCTGCTGCGTATTGTCGCCCGCTGGGTGCGTCCGGTCATGGTGCGGCTTTTCCCGGATGTGCCCCATGATCACCCGGCCATGAGCGCCATGATCATGAACATGGCGGCCAATGCCCTGGGCCTGGGCAATGCGGCCACGCCCATGGGCATCAAGGCCATGCAGGAGCTGGACAAGCTGTCCGCGGAAAAGGGCACGGCCACCAATGCCATGTGTCTGTTTCTCGCCATCAACACCTCCAGCGTCACCCTGCTTCCCCTGGGGGTGATCACGGTGCGGGCCGCGGCCAATGCCACCAGTCCGGCGGAGGTGCTGGTGCCGACGCTGATCGCCACCTGCTGTTCCACCTTTGTCGCCATTGTCATGGCCAAGATGCTGGCCGGCCGTCAGGAGGTGCTGCAGGCCGCGCCCTATGAGAAGGCGGACGATATTGAGGGAAAAAGCGGAGAGGAGGGGGCTGACCTGCTGCCGCCGGGAAGAGGCGGCAGGATCTTCATCTGGCTGCTCATCGCCGCCTTTATCGGCGGGGTGATCTATCAGTGGCGGAATGCCCCGCCGGTTTCCATGGGCTCGGTGGACACCATGAACGCCATCACCAGCTGGCTGATTCCCGTGCTCATCTCCCTCCTGCTCATCTTCGGCTATCTGCGGGGGGTAAAGATTTACGAGACCCTGACCGACGGGGCCAAGGAGGGATTTTCCACCGCGGTGCGCATCATTCCCTTCATGGTGGCGATTTTTGTCGCCATCGGCATGTTCCGGGCCAGCGGCGCCATGGATATCATGATAAAGATCCTGTCACCGCTCACCCAGGCGGTGGGCATGCCGGCCGAGGCCCTGGCCGTGGCGCTGATGCGGCCCCTGTCCGGCAGCGGCTCGTTTGCCATCATGAGCGAGATCGTCAAGCAGGACCCGGACAGTTTCCTCTCCCTGCTGGTTGCCACCATGCAGGGCTCCACGGAAACCACCTTTTACGTGCTGGCCGTTTATTTCGGCAGCGTGGGCATCAGAAGAACCCGCCACGCCCTGCCCGCCGCCCTCTGCGCCGATGCGGCGGGCATCATCGCCTCGGTGGCCGTCTGTCATCTGTGGGCGGGGTGATGTTCTGCCAAATCCGCCCTCCCCCTGACAAGGCTCTTGCCATGCAGCGGGGATTCATGCTAGAGTTTTGCCTATCACGAACTGCCAACGGGAAGCTTGAACCGCGTAAATGAAGACCGGAAGCGAAAACAGGAGTTGCAGCATAAACCTCATCATTCGGCTGAAAGGCATGTCATGAAATGTATTGTAAAGGCATTTGTGTCCGGTATCGTATTGGGCCAGGTTCTCTTTCTGGGCGGGTCAAAGGTTTTTGCCGCGCAGTTCCAGCATGGTGCGCAACGGGTCATGGGCGTCTGGCAGTGTGTGAGTATCCATGGGCAGCAGACCAGGCTGGTTATTGACAAAGAGTATTTTGAAATGAACGGCAACAAGACCACCTACACCATGGTGACCGGCGCGGTCCGGGTGGAGGGGGCCTACGGTCCGGTGAACTATTATTATAATTTTCGCGGGGATTCCCTGCTGGTCGCCTTTCCGGACGGCGACAGGATCATCTGTGAGAGAGCGCAGCAGGAAGCGCAGAATCATAACGGGCAGGCAGGAGATCTTCCGGTGCAGCCATTGCCCGATGATGAAAACAACAGTAAATGATACCCATCCGGGATCTGCTCAACAAAATCATCTGGGACAGGGATTTCGGCCGGGGAAATTTTGAAATCGGCTATTATGACCGGCTGGCAGAGAAGATCATCAGAGTCCCTTTCTCCATGATTGAGTTGATCCCCGGCGACCATTTTTCCTTTTACCTGTACGACCCTGAGGGGGAAACCTGCACGGTCCCGTTTCACCGGGTGCGCCAGGTCTTCAAGGACGGGCAGCTGATCTGGCACCGAGGCGACTGATTGCACCGGTTTTCTTGACAGAATTGCCCGTTTCCCTTACCTTTTCTTACTGCCTTATGCCTTATGCCTTGCCTTATGCCTGTAACAATCACTTCTCATGTCTGATTCCCGCTCAAATATCGTGCTGATCGGCATGCCCGGCGCGGGCAAGTCTTCCGTGGGCCGTCTGCTGGCCAAGCGCGCCTCGCTGTCCTTTGTCGACACCGACACCCTCATCCGCACTGCTGCCCAGGGCCGTTCCCTGCAGGACATCGTCGACCGGGAAGGCTATCTCGCCCTGCGCCGGATCGAGGAGCAGGTGCTGCTCGATCTCCGCTGCACAAACCATGTGATTGCCACCGGCGGCAGCGCGGTTTACAGTCCTGCCGCCATGGACCATCTGCGCCGGCACGGGGTGATCGTCCTGCTGGAGGTGGATCTGCCCACCCTGCGGGCAAGGATTGCTGATTTCGACACCAGGGGGCTGGTCAAGCGGCCGGAGCAGACCCTGGAAGACCTGTTTGCCGAACGCTCCGCTCTGTACCTCAAGTATGCCGAGATCAGCATTGACTGCCGGCAGCGCAGCCCGCAGGATGTCTGCGCAGCGGTCATGGCCGGGTTGCGGGCTGCAGATTCATCCGGCCATTAGCTGCGGTCAGCTTGCCTGTATCTCAAGAGCGTCCCGCATGGGAACAGCGAGGGCTGTTTTTCAAGCGAAAGCCAGGACATTTTGCAACAAACAGCAGGTTAGGTATGGGGGGGAAGCGCAAGAGCTGTTTTCTGTCGTTTGGATTAATATTTCTTTGCCAATAATATAATGTGGTGTCATTTTTGCTGCACGGATAAAAAAGCAGGCGAGCCGCCCGGCACCTGTCAGCTGAACGAATCTTGTTTGAACCAGTCAACCAGTCAACCAATAACCTAACCAACTTTGAGTTTATAAATGGCAGACAGTCATGGGCTGGAAATCCCTTTTTACCTCAGGTCAGAGTATGTCCGCGGCGGAAGCGCGGGCCTTTATGAAGAAAAAACCGGCAGCGGAATATCAGCTGCTGGATGTCAGGCAGCGGAGTGAATTTGAACGAAAGCACCTGCCCGGCGCCATTCACATCCCGCTTTTGGATCTGCTTTCCCGCAGTTCGGAACTCAATCCGCGGATTCCGACCCTGGTCTATTGCCATTGCGGGATGCGCAGCAGGGCCGCCTGCCAGGTGCTGAAAGGGCAAGGTTTTCCCCAGGTGATCAACATCAAGGGCGGCATCAGGGCCTGGAACGGCCTTTTGCTTTCCGGCCACGAGACCAGGGGGATGGAGTTTTTCATCTCCGATGAGTTTGCCAATGTCTTTCAGATGGCCTATATGATGGAGGCGGGGTTGCAGCAGTTTTATCTGGCCATGGCGGACGTTGTTGGCCAGCAGGAGCAGAAGGCGCTGCTCAAGCTCATGGCGGACTTTGAGGACGGCCATATGGCAAAGCTCCTGCGTCAGTATCGGGAGGAGATGGCGTCCGGGATGGAAAGGAAAGGAAAAGATTTTTCGCTCATGGAAGGCGGCTTTGACAAGGATAAAACCCTGCAGGCCTACAGCGATGACATCGAAAATATTGAGGATATCATCTATCTGGGCATGATGCTGGAAACCCAGGCCTATGATCTTTACAGCCGCCTGTCCCGGAAAAATCAGGAGCCAAGGCTGCAGCAATTTTACCAGCACATGGCTGACGAGGAAAAAATCCATCTCGGCCAGCTGAGCCGCTCCCTGGACAAGATCCTTGCCGGCCAGACCATCGGACTGCCGCAGGGTTGAGGTGAAGAACCGGCAGCGGGTTGCCGGCCCGGGGCCGCAGCGGGCTTGCGTCTGGATTTTGCCGCTGTCAGATGCCGATGGCGAACATGGCGTCAAGATCATGGCGGGAAAAGGCCTTGAAGGCGAGCATGGTCTCCGTCTTGCGGATGGCGTCGATCTTGAGCAGGTGGTTGGTCACCAGATCGGAGAGGTCCTCGTTGGTGCGGACCCGGGCAATGGCCACCAGATCAAAGTTGCCGCTCACCGAATAGACCTCGGAGATGCCCTCCATCTCGGCCAGCTTTTCCGCTGTTTCATTGATTTTTGATCGCTCAACATTCATCAGAATAATGGAAGTTACCATGGCATTCTCCTCTGGTTTCCGGATAAGGTCTTGAAAATCGGCGGTCTGCGCGGCATGATGCAAAAACGTGACGTTTGCTGCAGTGAGATGCCGCGCCGCATATTTCTCTTTTTTTCCTGGGCAAGCGTCCAGCCGTTTTCCGGCGGATTATTTCATCTTTTTTACCACCTGCCGCACTTTTTTTGTAGAATTCTTTTTTCCGGCATGCGTAAATTTCTGCAGGCGGATTTCATCAGGCACCAGACCGTTGTGCATAGTCAGCGGCCCGATTGATGTCATGGGAAATCATCCGGTCGGCAATTTTTTTTTCCCGGCACAGGCTTGTATATGGACTGGCTGCACGCTTCACTTCCCTTTTTAAAGGTGCTGGGCGCCTTTGCTCTCATCCTGCTGGGCATCCGCCTCCGGATCGGCCTCGGCCTGTCCATCCTGGCCGGCGGGGTGGCCATGGGTTTTCTCTTCTACCTCGGCCCCATGCCCCTGCTGCGGGTATCCGCCGTGGCGCTGACCCGCGAGAAGTTTCTCTTGCTGGCGGCCATTGTCGGTCTGATCCTCATCCTCTCCGATGCCCTGGAGCGCTCCGGCCAGTCGCGCCGCCTGATGGACGCCCTGTCCGGCTATCTGACCAGCCCCCGGCTGCGGCTGGTCTTTTTCCCGGCGCTGATCGGCCTGCTGCCCATGCCCGGCGGCGCGGTTTTTTCCGCCCCCATGGTCATGGCCGTGTCCGCGGAGATGTCGCTGCAAAACGAAGAGCGCGCCGTGATCAATTACTGGTTCCGCCATGTGTGGGAGCTGGCCTGGCCGCTGTATCCGGGCATCATCCTCACCGTGGCCCTGGCCGATATCCCCATTGTCACCTTTATTTCCCGCACCTGGCCGGCGGTGATCGCCATGTTTGTCCTGGGCTGGATTTTTTTTCTGCGGCCCGGTGTCCTGAAGAGCGCCGATCTGGTGGGGGCCCCCTCGACCGCGCCCCGGAGTATAAAAGTTGCCGTGCAAAGAGGGGTTGCCGCTTTTGCTGGCCATTGCCGGCGGGGTGGGCCTGGAGGCCGGTCTTTCCGCCTGGGCGTCCGCCGTGCCCTTTGAGTGGGGGGTGATTGCGGCACTCTTTGCGGCCGTGGTCTGCGTCATGGTTCAGAACCGGCTGGGCCCGGCCTTTCTCCTCGATGTGCTGATCAAAAAAAGCCTGCGCACCATGCTCTTTGTCATTGCCGCCATCTTTATCTTCAAGGATATCATGCAGGCCGCCGGCGTGGTGGATGCCATGGCCCTGTCCGCCGGGGACGGTATCGCCCTGTTTGCCGCCTCGGTCTTTCTGCCCTTTCTGGTGGGCATGGTGTCAGGCATCAATGTGGCCTTTGTCGGCGCGACCTTTCCCCTGCTGCTGGGCCTGCTCGATGCCCTGAACCTGCGGGAGCTGATGCTCCCCTATCTGGTGCTGGCCTCCTTTGCCGGATTCACCGGGGTGATGATTTCCCCCATCCACATCTGCTTTATCCTCACCTGTGAGTTCTTCGGGGCTGAACAGGCCCGGACCTGGCGCCGCCTGGTGGCCCCCTGTCTCTGTTTCGCCCTCATCGGCTGGTTATTGTTCTGGATTCTGCTGTGAGGTGTATCGCCTAAGCCGTTGTAAAAAAATAACATGGCCAGAGAAATGCGCCCCAACGGCACTCTTTTCAGTACCCCCTTGAGGGGTATAAGGAGCCGTAACGAAATTGAAAAAATGGCCATGTTATTTCGTAACGGCTCCTTAAATATTGGTGCTCCAGCCGCAAAAGTAACCACTCCAGAGGGTGGAATTTTCCGCGGGTTATTGTTTCGAAAAAAACAATATCATCTATTGTAAAAAACAATATCATCAATTATTATTGACATTCGGCATATTGTTTGTTAGTAAAATACACATTGTGGTACATGCGGTTGGTGTCAGGCATGATCGTCCTGAGGCCTTATGCCGATGCTTGTTACGAGTTTTGCTTTTGGTGTTACCTTGACCGGAATCAGTTTTGGGAGTAGCGGGCAAGGTTTTTTGCATTATGCCGACGAGCGGTAGGGGCGGTGCGCATAATAGAAACATCTTCCTGTCGCTGGTTCAGCCAGGTTATTCGTGTTTTCAAACGACTGAGCAGGGTTGCATCCGCCGGCGCAGAGAGGCAGGAAGAAACTGTAACCTGAAAACAAGGAGAGAAATTG
Source organism: uncultured delta proteobacterium (assembly GCA_963729825.1). Classification (GTDB taxonomy): domain Bacteria; phylum Desulfobacterota; class Desulfobulbia; order Desulfobulbales; family SURF-16; genus SURF-16. The sequence goes on from CAVSQR010000093.1 coordinate 20,428, forward strand.
ATGAAGTCAGATGATGAAATGGGAAACTGGGGCGTCTCACGACGCCAGATGATGATTGGCACCGGCGCCCTGGCGGCAGGGGCGACCATGGCCCACCTGGGCGGCCTGCTGAAATCCGCTGAGGCAAAAGGAGGCCCGACCGAAAAATGGCCGTGGCCCTATGAAAAACTCGATCCCGCCAAGACCGCGGAGATTGCCTACGAAGAATGGTACCGGGTTTTCTGCGGCGCCGCAGTCATCAACAGCGTTTTCAGCCAATTACGGGAAAAGGTGGGTGAACCTTATACCTCTTTCCCCGTGGATTCCTTTGTCTTTCTTGAGGGCGGCATGGTGGGCTGGGGCATGACCTGCGGCTCCAATACCGGCGCGGCCATCGTCGCCAATCTCATCATCGGGCCGAGAATCGCCGGAGCCACCCAGGGCCATCAGATCAGCGAGGATATGTTCCAGTGGTATTCCGAGGCATCCATGCCGATTTTTGTCCCGAAAAATCCCAAGGTCACCACCGAACTTGTCAAGACCACAGCCGAATCCCCCCTGTGCCACGTTTCAGTCGGTAAATGGATGAAGGCGTCAGGTTTCCCCATCGGCAGCCCGGAGCGGAAAGACAGGTGCGCACGGGTGGCGGCCAGTAACGCCTTCCATCTTGTTGAACTGCTCAACAGCTGGAAAGACGGCAAGTACGAACCCACAAGCACGCATACGCCGGTCAAGGATTACGGCATCACCGCCCAGATGAACTGCATGGAATGCCACGGCGATGATGTTCCCTCTGCTCCCATGGCCAAGAAATAAAAATAAGGCTCCCTTTCGTAAACCTGAGCACGGCGTTTTGTGTTCAGGTTTACGCTTAAATAGTACAGTCGCAGCGCCGTTCCGGCACAGGTTTTTGCCGGGGCGGCGCATCCAAAATCCACTCCGGCATCCCCCATAAATCCCCCATTACCACCTTCCCAAATCCATAGCGGGGTGAGGCCTTCCCCGATCCCGGCCTGTTTTCCCGCGGGCTGTGAATTCTTCTCGCAGGGTTGCAGCGTCATTGCGGCGGTACCGTAATATACCCGCTTTTCCTCTGATAACCCCGGCGACGCCGCGGGGGCGGGTTTCATGCCCGCCCTAACGTTGCAATATCGAGTGGTATTTGCAGCATGGGTGGGTAGGCGTAAGTTGTTGATTGCTTGAAGCTCAACTTTCTGAGTTGTTGAATTATGCGAGCTTACAATGAGTTGCATGAATAAAACAGCTCGCAATCCGTCATGCCGGACTTGATCCGGCATCCAGAAACCGGCCGGATAGCTTAAACACTGGATTCCGGCTGAAAACACCCCCATCAAGCGGGGACTAAACAGAGTGCCGGAATGACGAGCGGAAAAAATGCTATATAGTTCACGATTTCGATCTGTTAAGCCAAATCAGAAAGTTGAATTAAAGGGAATGATATGGAGATTGAAAAAATGCTGGACATAAATATTTTTGGGCAATTTTTTTTGAATGCGATTACTATCGAAAGATCATATAGTTGTTAGTTATTTTTTTTTGTATATCATCCAATTTGGGGGTGATATACAGGGCGGTAGAATTACTTGTTCCCGGCGCCTTGCGCCGGAACAAGGCACTTGACCCGATGGCTCTCGCTTGCATGCGCCTGCGGCGCCGCAAGCTTCGCTCCACGGGTCAGCGCCGCGATTGGTCTAAGCCGCGCATGTGGGGAAGAATATGCCCGTATTAGAGGATTGGTTGCAAAAGAGAAATGAGCGTGTAAAGTTGCTGAAACAATTAGGTAGTAGTGATAGAACTTTTTATCTTTCTGACGATCCTCTTAAGGATTTTACATACACCGAATCAGTAAAGTCTTGGAGTGAGTTTCTCCAATGGCTAAGCGAGCTGCAGGGCTCTTGGTGCTTCCGTGGGCAACGCGAAGCCTCTTGGTTATTGAGCACTTCCCTGGATAGAGCAGTCAGAGTAGAACTCGCCAATGGATATTACCATCGCGAACGCGAATCTACACAACGCGACCTGCTCTTTCGTTTTCAACAACAAGCCCATAACCATGTCGTCAATGTGCCTGATATAGACGATACTATTAGTTGGCTCGCACTAATGCAGCATTATGGCGCACCCACCCGTCTTCTGGATTGGTCTAAATCGGCATTCGTAGCCCTGCACTTCGCCCTCGTTGAAGAACCGCAAGAGGAAGCGGCTTGCTCTGCGGTGTGGGCTATAAATCTTAAGTGGCTAGAGGAACAAGAAAGAGAGTTCGCGCAATCTGGCTCTTTAACCTCGCCTTATTCAAGAGATGACTTTAATGCCAAGGCAAAATGCGTCAATGATTATATTCGTGATAGCAATAATAACAAGCCAATTATAATTTGCATTGATCCCCTAAAAATAAGTGAACGTATGGTGGCTCAACAAGGTACGTTCCTGTGTAAGATGGTGCATCAGATTTATTTCGGTGGTGTGCTTGTCCATATGATGACTATAAATGACACGCCAGTTCAACCCGTTGTTAGAAAAATCACAATCAACAAGAGCTTAAGGATCGCTTTTCTTAAACGTCTTAGAGATATGAACATTCACATTGCCTCGCTATATCCCGGTCTTGACGGGCTCGGCAAATCTCTCAAGCTCGATCAGGAGATCAAAGCTAAAAATGATCTCAGTAGCGACGCGCCTGAGGGCTGCGTGTGACGGGCGTATTAGGAGCCGAAGATGGGTGGAAACGGGGGCAAATCTTTAATCGTGAACATAGTTCTACTTTGCCAAAACAACGCAAAATCAACATGTTGCACTACAATGTGACAAAGTAGAAATAGATACTAACTTGCTAATCAAGCAGACAGATTTATTGCTGCTCCTTAATT
>CAVSQR010000094.1:0-74897 GCA_963729825.1 uncultured delta proteobacterium
ATTGCCCCTGTATTTTTGACAATGGTTACAGATGCCATGTTCATCAAAGGATATTCCCGGAAAGGTCACGGACAGGATGCAGTTGGTACATAGTTTTTGGCTCATAGTTCCGATTTTCTGAATTTTTCCTGATGCTGTTTTGGGAAGTTCATCCAAAAAAACCACCTTGTGGGGCACCTTTGAGAGGCAGGCAGGTTTTTGCGGCAAAAGCGTACATTTCTTTTTCTCCGCATTCATATCCTTGTTTCAATACTACACAGGCCTTGATTGTTTCCCCCAGAATCTCATCTTCCACGCCCACCACCGCCACCTCATGAACACCTTCATGCTCATGAAGAATAATTTCCTCTATTTCCTTGGCGCGATGCGGTGAGAGCTCGCTTTTGATCATATCATTTTTGCGGCTGACAATATAGAAGTATCCTTCCTTATCCATTCTGGCCAGATCGCCTGTCCGCAAGCCTTCGGGGCGCAGGACTTGCTCCGTCATCCTGCGGACGGTTCCAGTAACCGGCTGGGTAATATAACGCAGCTTCGGGAATTGATATTTTCTGAGGGCGGAACGGTTGAGCAGCAGAGCAAAAGTTGAGGGCACCCCGGAAAATCCTGTTACCTCGCGCTCCGCCATCTCATCCAAAATAACAAGGGACACGGATTTGTTGTATTGTATCTGCCATTTTCGTTAATGAGTTTTAATTGATACAAAGATATATTTCAATGAATTACACCAAAACAGCATGTACATCATTCCCGCATGCAGTTTATATGAAGTTCCTTTCATGCTCCGTTGTGCCGGCAGGGGTGCATAGGAGCGGGCCATGCCCGCGACCTTTTGCATTGCGAACAAACAGTTATCGCGGGCATCGCCCGCTCCTACATTCGAGGAACCGTCAGGGGGTCTGAACCTTACGAAATTATTTTTACATTGTCGAGTTTCGACTGCATATCAAATAGTAATCGATATATTCAGGCTCGGTCCCGCCAAAAAAACTCAGGATATCCGGAGCCATATAGGGTTGCTTCTTTCTCTTCAAAATAGAGGGCGGCAACAGGTTCGCCATCGCCTTTTTCAGGATATTTTTTTCATTCAGCACTTTCATCTTCAGATTCGGCGGGATGGTGCAGGCAAATTCCACAACCCGGTGATCCAGAAACGGGAAACGGCCTTCAACGGAATGCGCCATGGCCATTCTGTCACCTTGAGAGGAAAGGAGGTAGTTGCCCAGCAGAAGTTTTGACTCCAGATATTGGGCTCGGGAAAAATAATCAAGCCCGGCAAGTTTGCCGGTAAATCTGGCCGCAAGTTTTTCAACCGCATCATCAAAATTTTGCCTGTTCAGTTTTTCCGTGAAGAAAACTGCTGTCCGACCGGTGGTTTTCCAGCGGGGCAGGTGGGCATAGAAAAGATCGTCAACAAGTGCGTCGGTATGAAAAAATTCCTTGGCGAATTCGGCGGATTTGGTCGGCGATAAGGCAAGATACGGATAGAGACGCTTCAACAGCAATGGTCGGATAGCGGATGCTATGTCTTTTTTAATGAAAGCCCGGATCTGGCCTCTTTAAAGATATCATAGCCTCCCAGAATTTCATCGGCCCCCTCACCGGTCAGAACGACTTTGTACTGATGGCGCCGCACAAGGGATGAGAGCAGATATAATGGGGCAGGGGCAGTGCGCAGAATCGGGGTTTCCGTATGCCAGATCACATCAGGAAATGCTGCCCCGATTTTTTCATAGGTGCAGTGCTCGACATGGTGATCAGTCCCAAGGAAATCAACCATTTCGTTCTGCTCTGCCTGCTCATCATAGACGCTGTCACTGAAGGTAACGGAAAAGGTTTTTAACGGGTTGTCCGTATAATGATGAATCAGCGAGGTAATGGTTGACGAGTCGAGGCCGCCGCTCAGATAAGCCCCGACCGGGACATCGGCCCGCAGCCTGAGCCGAACCGAATCGATAAGCAGTTCGCGCAACTGTTCGGCGTATTCTTCTTCCTTCCGGGGCTCAACATGCCTTGCAGCGGTGCAAGGAATATCCCAGAATTCCCTGGTGATCATGCCGGCGCCGGCAGTGACTCGGGCCCAGTGTCCTGCTTCAAGCTGATGAATTCCCTGAAAGACGGTTTCAGAACCGGCAGTCACCCAGAAAGTAAAAATTTCCCGCAGCACATCCGGGTTGATCTCCCTCGGCAGGGAGGGGTCGGCCGCAAAAATGGATTTCACCTCAGAGGCGAAATAGAGTATTCCCTTATGGATGCTGTAAAAAAGCGGACGAATGCCCATCCTGTCCCGGGCAAGAAAAAGGGCCTTCTTCCTGGCATCATACAGGGCAATGGCAAATTGCCCGTTTAGATAAGCCAGACACTGTTCCTGTTTCTCCTCATAGAGATGAACAATGACCTCGGTGTCGGAACTGGTGGAAAATCGATGGCCCCGCTCTTCGAGATCCTTTCGCAACTCAAGATAATTGAAGATCTCGCCGTTGAAAATAACCCAGAGAGATTTATCCTCGTTATGGATTGGCTGCCAGCCTCCTTCCAGATCAATGATGCTGAGGCGGGCATGGGCAAGACCAACTCCCGGTCCGACATGAAAGCCATAACCGTCCGGCCCCCTGTGGGCGACCGGATAAATCATTCTTGCCAGATCAGTCTGTCCGGGAGAAGAGCCAGAGGATATGATAAAGTAACCGGCTATTCCGCACATATTTAGTGGGTTTGCTCATGGCTCTTGGCTGATGGCGGCTCATGGGAACCACGGCATATTAAAGCACCTGGATTTTGGACTGCATGGCGCTTTTCCAGAACGATGTCGGTTCCCGGTCCATGCGGAGGATCTCTTCAGGGGTATAGACCAGGATATCCACCGCCACGCCCAGGTCAAACAAGTCAACAAACTCCATGGCCCGCTCCGGGAAAGGATTTTAGCGTTTCCTTGACAATCACTAAATCGATATCCGACCAGAACTTGGCTGTTCCTGTAGCCACCGAGCCTATCAGATAGGCGTTTATTACATTTTTCCCTGCCAGTTTTTTGGCAAGAAATTCCTTGATCTGCTCAAGGGAAAAATCCACCACCGAGATTGCCGGACGGCTTTTTTCAAGAATTTTAGCGCTTGTCATCTTGCCCCAGCCCTATCCGCTCCATGACAAGCCGGAAGATTGTCCTGGCCGACTGCAAGGCCCGCTGTGCCTGATCTTGCGTCAGAATTTCAAATGGTGCTCCATCCGGCAGCGCATCAGGATAACGGGCGGAAATATAGTAAATATCCAACTCCCTGGCACATGCCTCCATCTCCCCGTTTTCTTTCAGCTCTTTGATGATGCGGTAGAGCGAATGGGTGCGAACCGTATCAAAGCCCTTGAAAAGACAATAGCCTTTCAGGGCTTTCTCTGCTGACTGCTGACCGATAAAACAAACCTGGGAGTAAAATCCTCCTGCCAGTGAATGTTCAGCCCACTCGAGGTCATTTTCAGCCTGACGCAGCCAATCCAGATGTCTTTGCATGATTTTCCTTTGTCTTATTCCAAACCGTAACTGCTCAGGTTGATAGTCTGTAGGTGTTAAGGTGAATAGAAAAAGAAAAAAATTTGAAATTAGGCTAACCCCCATCTCCGCAAGCGGGAACAACGAACAATGAAAGTCTCGTGCCGTAGGAGCGGGCCATGCCCGCGATAGAGATCGCCGCAATGCCACGGAGGTCGCGGGCATGGCCCGCTCCTACGGCCCCGCCTGCACAGCAAGGCAGACAAAGGACTTTCATATAAAATTCAGAACATTTGAAGATCCAACTCGTGTCTGATACATTCGTTGTTCTGCCCCTAACATACTACAGACTAAACAACCTGAGTAGTTACTTTTACACTTCTCACTGACCAAAGGCAACAACCTTGCTCATGTTTACCATTTTAACCACAACATCTTAGATTTTTTCCATGAAATCAACCCATTAATGCGCTTCATTTATGAATTCCGGGAATTTGGATTCATAAACTACATATAAGCATGAATTAAAACAATCAAAAAAAACGCAAAATCATATTGTTACCAGCTCGCCCCCTCCTCAAGCTTTTTCTTTTTTCCTGATTTTCGGAATATAAACCGTATTTATGTAATTTTGAGATGGTTATTATGCTTCTTATTTCGATGATATTATATGTTTTTTTGAGAGAGATAAGCCGCGTAACCCTGCATAAAACCTGACAAAAAAAGGTGCCGCCTCCACTACGCCAGCTCCAACAGCCGAATTGGCATGACAAATGCTTATTAGAAAATCAACTTATTTTAAGTCAGGGCAAACCCCCTCATGTTACATTTGCAAATGAATAACAGCTAAGGAGAAAAAAGATGAAGAAAACATTAGTAAAAGGAATGGCCCTCGCTTTCGTGGGCTCGTTGTTGGTGGCTGGGAGTGCGATGGCGTACCAATATATTAGTTGGACGAAATCTCACATATTGGCGGATCATGGATATTGATACGAGTTGGCAGATGCATCTGACAACGACTTCATATTACTCCAGATTGACATCAAAGTGATGTAGCGACTTCGCTGACGCCGATATATTGATCTATTACAGCTTATACTCTTGACTGCAACTGGAGATCTGTGATTACAGCGCTATCGGCACAGACTGTAACACTACACCGGGATTTCTACATTTGACCTCATACTGCAACCTATGACTCTCACATCGCAAGTCAACTATGGAGCTGTTGATGTATTCGATTTATCTTGAATGACGTGAACATTGACTTAGTGCAGCGACAGCAGACATCCTTTCATCATTGCAGATACCGAGCAATTACATACTGCTTAGTGATTCTGGCACTTTAACATGATCACACTCGCAAATTGGATTTCACAAATCGAAATGGCAGACAGTTCCGCTACTTTGATGGTCAGCAGCATCAGACATCGCCCCAGTCCCCGAACCAGCCACCATGCTGCTCATGGGTACTGGCCTTGCCGGTCTTGCCGGTGCAGCCCGCAAACGGCGCAGCAAAAAAGCGTGATAAGCTGATAAGCTGATAAGCTGATAAGCTGATAAGCTGATAAGCTGATAAGCAAAAACCGTTGCTTCTCCGGAGAGGCAACGGTTTTTTTTATTCAGATTCCAGAATTTTGGACAAAAAAAATGGGTTGCATCGCAACCCACTGAAATATCGCTTTATTAAATTTTCAAAATTTCGGAAAAAATGAAATACCGTTCATTTTACTGGAAAATGGCCATGAAGACCGTAGGGGCGGTTCGCGAACCGCCCCTACATCATCGGCAGGCCGAGATGGTTGCCGATTGCCTGGGTCAGACTGAAATCAGAAAAAGCAATCCCTGTTTCAAAGAGACCGGAGCCATTCTTGGACTCGCACCATTTCACCTCCCCGATCCCGGTGAGTTCCGGGGCGGAAAAATCCGGGCCAAACTCAAAGGCAACCAGGGTATTGGGGGGGATCGCCCTATGGCTTTCGATCCTTAATCCCCCAAGGCTCAGATCAAGGGTCATAGCCTGGTCGTCAAGCAGCTCTATTGCCCGCCTGTCATTGTCACATAAGGATACAGCCAGAGAAATACGCTCACTAACCCTGCGAAAACGCCTGCGCCCGCCATCAACAATGAATCCATATTTCTTGGCAGTTTCCTGGAGGAGTTCGCACCCGCGCATATATTGATGGCACTTAATGTAATGAGGGGTTGAGCAGAACAGGTCAATATGCTCAGGCATCGGGATATAGAGACCACCTTTGGTCATACGACAATCATGGCCGTTATTCTTCGACCAGTATGGGCATTTTTTATCGTTCGGATTGCACGTCATATTTCCCATTTACATCACAGCCCTTCATTTTCCCGGGCAATCCTGGCAGATTCATTCCATATCAATCCAAACCAGTTATTATTGCTGAGAAATTGGTTTTCTTTTGAATACTTTTTCATATGAAATCATGCAATTCATGCGCCATACAAAATAGAACAAAATGCAAAAATGGTGCTATTTAATCAACCATACCTGAACCAAAAGGCGGGTAAAGGGAAAGAAAAGCCAGGGGCTCAGGACTTGATCATTTTGCCGCTGAGGCCGAAGCGTTTCATTTTATCGTACAGGCCGGTTTTGCCGACCTTCAGCTCATTGGCGGCCACCTGGACATTCCCTTCATTTTTTTGCAGGCAGTTAACAATAATCTCCTTTTCAAAATCAGCGATGATGTCTTTAAGAGATTTTTTGCCAAATTGATGACATACCTGCGTCAGATAATCATTGGTGGGAGAAGAGGAGGCCTTGGTATCAAATATCAGTTCATTTTCAGTAATAACAGAATGCTTGCACATTAATACGGCTCTCTGTATCACATTTTCCAACTCTCTGACATTGCCTGGCCAGTCATGCATCAACAAACGGCTGATGATGCTGTCCGGCAGAAAATCGACATCTTTTTTAAAAGCTTCGCGATAACGCTTCACAAAAAATGTGGCGAGATCGACAATATCTTCTTTTCTCTCCCGCAGCGCAGGAATCATAATATTGATGATATTTAACCGGTAGTAGAGGTCGAGCCGGAAAACCCCGTCCTGCACAGCCTTGGCAAGTTCGACATTGGTGGCGGCGATCACCCGGACATCGACATTTATCGGCGAGTTGCCGCCAACCCGGATCACTTCCCCATTTTGCAGAACACGAAGCAGGGAAGACTGCATTTTGGGACTGATGTCCCCGATTTCATCAAGAAAAATAGTGCCGTTGTCAACAATCTCAAACTTCCCTTTTTTACGCCCGCCAGCGCCGGTGAAGGCCCCTTTTTCATAGCCGAACAGATCACTCTCAAGCAGGTTGTCATTAATGCTGTTGCAGTTAACCTTCAAAAACGGTTTATCAGCCCTTGCGCTGCATTTCCTGATCAGATTGGCCACAAGCTCCTTTCCTGTCCCTGACTCGCCGGTAATTAATATGGTGGCGTCCGAGCCGGCCACCTGATCAATCATTTCCCGCAGTTCCCGCATCTTTCGGCTCGTGCCGATCATCTCATCGGCCTGATCCTTATTCTGCAGTTTGCGTTTCAGGACATTTATCTCCCGGAAAAGATTCTGCTGGGTCTTCTCGCTCTCCTTTAATTCTCCAATCTTCTGCTGGAGAATTTCTTCAATATTGTTATGAAAACTGGAAAGCTCCCGCTCATGGAGTTTTCGCTCGGTGATGTCGCGCATCACTATCATGACCAGCCGGTCACCCAGATATCCTTGAAAGGGGACAAAACTGTATTCTACATCAACATCGCCGATGCGGGTTTCTTCAAGGCCGCTTTTTCTTTTCCCGCTGGCAGACAGGGTTATGGGACAATAAAGTTTACAACGGTCATCAGCATTACAGAAATTTTTCCGGCATTCCTGTCTGCACAAATCACCAAAGACGTTAACTGCGCTGGGATTCATGTACTCAATGACGCAGTCCTCGCGGATCAGCACAACCATCTCAGGCATGACATCAAGCAATGCCCGCCAGTTTCTGACAAGGCGGTCAATTTCTTCCTTAGTCTTCCGCAGTTCCAGGTTCAAAGTATCCACTGTACCCTCGTTAGCCTCTTCCGACGCCTATATACGAAAAACCGGCTTCTTTCATCTGTTTCGGGTTGTACACATTACGCAAATCAATAAACACGGGAGATTTCATGCGGGATTTCAGTTCCTGGAGATCAAGAGCACGATATTGATTCCACTCCGTGAAAAGAACCAAGGCATCAGCGTTCTCACTCGCCTCATAGGCATTTTTAACATATGAGAATTCAGGAAACATTTTGGCGGCTTCCGCCATCCCCTGGGGATCATGCGCCTGTATTTTTGCCCCTTTTTCAACCAGCGGCGGCAAAATCGTCAAGGCAGGTGAATCCCGCAGATCATCGGTTTCCGGTTTAAAAGTCAAGCCCAGCACCCCAATTGTTTTCCCGGCCTCAGATCCTCCCAGGGCGTCACGAATCTTCTTCACCATCCGTGCCTTCTGGGCGGCATTAACCTCCACAGCCGCTTCAACGGAACGAACGGGAACCCCGTTTTCCTGGGCGATTCGCAGCAGGGCCAAGGTATCCTTGGGAAAACAGGAGCCGCCATACCCCGGCCCGGCATGGAGGAACTTGCGGCCGATACGTCCATCAAGCCCCACGGCTTTGGCCAGGTCGATAACATCCGCTCCCAAGGCCTCGCACACATTTGCCATCTCATTAATAAACGAGATCTTCATCGACAGGAAGGCATTTGCAGCATACTTGATCAGTTCGGCGGTTTCAAGTCCGGTTAAGACAAATGGGGTGGCGATCAGGTACAGAGGATTATAAATTTCTTTCATGACCTCGCTGGCCCGTTCCGTCTCAATTCCGATGACCACCCGGTCCGGACGCATGAAATCATTGATTGCCGCGCCTTCCCGTAAAAATTCCGGGTTGGAAACCACATCAAACTGGGCGGCGGGATTTGCCTCTCTTATGACGCGCGCAACCTGTCTGGCTGTGCCAACCGGGACGGTGCTCTTATCAACCACCACCGTGTATTTGCCTAAATACGGGGCCAGATCCCTGGCCGCAGCATAGATATAGGTCAAGTCGGCATAGCCGTCGCCACGGCGGGACGAGGGTGTGCCCACGGCGATAAAAACAGCTTTGGCCTGACTGACGCTCTCTTCCATATTGCTGGTGAAGGACAACCTGCCGTCTTTGACGTTCTTGGCCACCAAGGCATCCAATCCCGGTTCGTAAATGGGCATCTCGCCGTTACGAAGCCGTTCGATTTTACTGCTGTCTTTGTCCATGCAGATGACCCGGTGGCCAAATTCCGCAAGACAGGCCCCGGTGACAAGGCCCACATAGCCGGTACCGATCATGGTTATATTCATTTTTTTCCCTTAGCTTGTAATGAGTTATGCCACACTCTCAGGTTTATGACCTTTTATCATTTTGAGTGCCTAAAGTTCTGAAGTACTTGAAGTGCCTAAAATTGTGGCATTTTCTGATCAAAACCTCACATCGTCTGTGGCGCATTTTTTGTAATGGTTTTGCTCCTCACTCCTCACTCCTCACTTTTCACTTCAACCAATCAGTTATAATATCCCCGGTACCACTCCACAAACCTGCGTAACCCTTCCTCGATGGTGGTGGTGGGTTTAAAGCCCACATCCCGGACGAGATCATCCACGTTGGCATAGGTTGCCGGCACATCGCCGTTCTGCATGGGCAGAAATTCTTTTTCCGCCTTCTTGCCCAGGCAATCCTCAAGCACCTCGATAAAATGCATCAGATCTTCCTGCTGGTTATTGCCGATGTTATAGATACGATACGGGCAGTAACTGGTGGCCGGATCAGGCTGCTCGCTATTCCACGTCGAGTCAGCAGTGGGAATCCTGTGGATGACCCGCTGCACGCCCTCCACAATATCATCGATATAGGTGAAATCCCGCTTCATCTTACCAAAGTTGAACACCTTAATCGGGTGACCTGCCAGGATGGCCTTGGTAAAAAGGAAATAAGCCATATCCGGCCTGCCCCATGGACCGTATACCGTAAAAAAACGCAGGCCGGTGGCAGGCAGGCCATACAAATGGCTGTAGGTATGGGCCATTAATTCATTTGCTTTCTTGGTGGCGGCATAGAGAGATACCGGATGATCAACATTATCATGAACAGAAAAGGGCATCTTGGTATTGCCCCCATAGACGGAACTTGACGAGGCAAAAACGAGATGCTTGACCCCGTTATGCCGGCAGCCCTCCAGGATATTCACAAAACCGACAACATTGCTGTCCACATACGAATGGGGATTCTCCAGGGAATAGCGCACTCCCGCCTGGGCCGCCAGATTGACGACCGCATCAAAACTGTGCCGGGTGAAAAGCTCAGCCACAGTCTTACGGTCAGCCAGGTCAAGCTGCACGAAGTCAAATCCGCGCATGGGGAGATAACTGCGCGAGACGGCTCTTTTTTAAGGACGGGTCGTAATAATCATTGAGATTATCGAGGCCGACCACCGCAATGCCGTCAGCCAAAAGCCGTTTGGCCAGGAAGAAACCGATGAACCCGGCCGCACCGGTGATAAGTACTTTTTTTATTTCCATGAAATTAGGTTAGATAGTTTGATTAGGGTGTTTTAGTCTGTTAGCATCTGTCCGGTTAGGTTGGTTAGTCTGTAGGCGTTTAGTCTTTAGCAACTGCATGGGATTTTCCCTATCCGCCTAAACACCTACAGACTATTCACCTGAGAGTCGCCTCACATACCACTCAGCTGCCTGATCCAGTCCATCCTTTACGGAATGGATCGGTTCATAACCTAATAAGGTACGCGCCTTGCTGATATCAGCCAATGAATGCCTTACATCTCCGGGCCGGAAATCACGATACGTCGGGGTTATCGCCTTTATCTCCGGCAGGAAGGCGCGCACGCGTTGCTGGATAAAACTGAACAACTCGTTCAAGGTTGTTCTCTCCCCGAAGGCGATATTATAAACCTGATTCAAGGCTGCGGAATTGGTGGTTGTGGCGGCCAGCAGGTTCCCCTGGACACAGTTATCAATATAGCAGAAATCCCGACTGGTTTCGCCATCCCCATTAATAAAAAGCTTCTCGCCGCGGATAAGGGCCGAAAACCATTTCGGCATGACTGCGGCATAGGCGCCGTTGGGGTCCTGCCGCCTGCCGAAAATATTGAAATAGCGCAGACCAATGGTTTGAAAGCCGTAGGTTCTGGCAAAAACATCCGCATACAGCTCGTTTACATATTTGGTTACCGCATAGGGGGATAGGGGTTTGCCGATTTTATCTTCCACCTTGGGCAGGTCAGGGTGATCGCCATAGGTCGAGCTCGAAGCGGCATAGACAAATCGCTGCACCTTGGCATCCCGCGCCGCCACCAGCATATTGAGAAACCCGGTGAGATTGTTCTCGTTGGTAAGCAGTGGATCATCAATTGACCTGGGGACTGAGCCTAAGGCAGCCTGATGCAGGACAAAATCAACCTGACCGCACAGCTTGCGAGCAGGTGGCCAGATCACGAATATCGCCTTGAACAAAGGCAAATCTGCTCCATTGCTGGTCACTGACCAGGTGCTGCACCTGGTCCAGATTATGCTGGAAACCGGTGGAAAAATTATCCAGCCCGACCACATGCTGGTCAAGTTTTAAAAGGGTCTCCAGCAGATTGGAGCCGATAAAACCGGCCACACCGGTCACCAGCCAGCGTCGCGGTGATTTTCTTAATTCATTTTGCAGTTTTTCGTATTGGGTCACGCATCACTCTCTTATTATTTCAACTTGCTGAGTTACGGTAATTTACGGGAATTAGCATCTCACCCCGCCCGCGGCGGCGATTTGTCATAAAGCAACGTTGTGGCCGCCATATCCCGGTTGAGCCGCTCCAGGAACTCATCTATCGGGGTAGGAGCGGGCCATGCCCGCGACTTTAGACATTTGGAATCACTGTAATAAAAATATTTCTCTGTGATCTCTGTGTGCTCTGTGGTGAAAAAAACTTTTGGAGGATTAAAGTCTCCAGAAATTCACCCCGCTCTGCCGCACCTCGTTTTCATCAAGGACAGATTTGACATCAATGAGACAGCCGCCAGCGGCGAGCCGCCCGATGAAATCCTGCAACGGTCTTGCTAAATACTCCTTATGGGGCACCGCAATAATCAGGGCAGCGAGGTCTTGCATTTCTTCCAATTCAGAGGGTGTTACCCCGAAGTAACGTTGCAGATCAGACCGATCAGCCCGCGGGTCATGGACAAGGGGCTTTATACCAAAACTCTGCAGCTCATGAATAATATCAAAAACCTTGGAATTACGCAAATCCGGACAATTCTCTTTGAAGGTCAGCCCCAGAATGCCCACCCTGGCCTGCTGCAGATTAATCCCGCCGGCAAGCATGAGTTTTACCGTTTTCTCCGCGATAAATTTCCCCATGCCATCATTAATCCGGCGGCCGGCCAGAATTACCTGGGGGTGATAGCCGACGGTTTCCGCCTTATAGGTCAGATAATAGGGATCCACCCCGATACAGTGTCCGCCGACAAGCCCTGGCCGGAAGGGCAGAAAATTCCATTTGGTTCCTGCGGCCTTGAGAACATTCAAGGTATCGATTCCCAGGTGGTCGAAGATAACGGCCAGCTCATTCATCAGCGCAATGTTCAGATCACGCTGGGTATTTTCAATTACCTTGGCGGCCTCCGCCTCTTTAATGCCGCCGGCACGGTATATCCCGGCCTCAATAATTGCCCCATAGAGACCGGCGACCTTTTCCAGAGTTTCGTCGGTGTCACCGGATACCACCTTGACAATCCTGGTCAAGGTGTGCTCTCTGTCACCCGGGTTAATGCGCTCCGGAGAGTAGCCCACATGAAAATCCCGTTTCCACTGCATTCCCGACTCTCTTTCCAGAATAGGCACGCAGACCTCTTCCGTGGTGCCGGGATAGACCGTGGACTCAAAGATAACCACTGCGCCTTTTTTCATGTTTTGGCCCACCGTGACACTCGCCCCTCGCAGAGGAGAGAGATCAGGCTGCCGGGCATTATCAATGGGAGTGGGCACGGCTACCACAATAAAATCCGCTTTGCCAATGGCCGCCGGATCACTGGTGAATGAAATCTGCGAGGCGGCCTGAAACTCCTCGGCTGAGACCTCGCCGTTGGGGTCAACCCCTTTTTTGTAGCTTTTTATGGCCTGCTCTTTGATGTCAAAACCAATGGTCGGGAAAAACCTGCCAAAAGTCACCGCCAGGGGCAGGCCAACATAGCCTAGACCGACAACAGCAATAGTTGCTTGCATTCAATTTACTCCTTTTATCCGCAAAGGCTCAAAGGCCGTGGAGAACTCCAAAAAAATTTGAACGTTTATTTATTCCCAAGCCGCCAGGCGACTGTTTTTCCCAACCCCTGGGACAATGAAAATTTGGGCGCAAAACCGAGTTCCTGTTTCGCCTTATCGCAGAGCAGGCAGCTTTTTGTCAGATCTCCCAGGCGGGCGGCGCCTCGGTTAAACTTCAACAACTCCTCAGCCAAATCAGGTTTTGCCTTTTTCATGGCAGCAAATACCTCAGCAAAAAGATCTGCCGTATGTGTCTCGACTCCCGTCCCGATATTAAAGGCTCCACCGCTGCCTTTGCCAAGGGCCAGCAGATTTGCCTGGACGATATCACCGACAAAGCAATAGTCCCTGGTCATTCCCCTCGGCTCATTGGGGTAATGATAGATACTGCAGGCCTGACCGGCCAGCAATCTATCCATAAAGACCGCCACGACCCCAGCTTCTCCATGGGGTATCTGCCTGGGACCATAGACATTGGCATAGCGCAGGATGGTATAATCCAACCCGTACTGATGCCGATAAAAGGCGAGATACTGTTCCGACACTGATTTGGTAATAGCATAAGGTGAAAGCGGCAGGGCCGGGGATTTTTCAGAGGTGGGAAACTCCTCCGCTTCACCGTAAATCGCCCCCCCTGATGAGATAAAGATGACCTTTTTGATGCCGGTATCTTTTGCCGCCTCAAGCAGGTTAACAAATCCTTTAACATTGACGTCCGCATCAAAAAGTGGATTTTCCACTGAAGCCGGAACAGACATCTGGGCCGCATGGTGATTGACCAGATCAAATTTTTCCTTGGCAAAAACCTTGGCAACCTCCGCGGAACGGATGTCCATCAGGTAAAACTTTGCCTTGGGGTTGATATTTTCCCATTTGCCGCTGAAAAGATTATCCATGATATACACATCATGCCCGGCTTCAAGGTAGGCATCAACAACATTTGAGCCGATAAACCCGGCCCCGCCTGTGACAAGAATTTTCATAAGGGAATACTCCATATTGCGGATTTCGGATTGCGGATTGCGGATTAGAAAAACCGCATCCGGGTAATATTTTCATTTTTCCGCTTGCTTGTTTTTTGATTGCGATTTTCGGATTGCAGATTGGTAAAACCGGATTGTAGATCGCGGAGTTCCCAATCTGGCAATCTGTTAATCTCGCATCATTTTTTTCTTCTACACGTTTTTATTGAAGCAACAACGATAGCAATTAGTTCATTAGTTTCGCGCATTAACGGCTCAAGTTGATCTTGGTTGAATATTTCCATTTCGCCGAGTAGTTCAAGCCAGAACAATGACTCATCCGCCTCTTCCTCCACAATCGCCATCTTCGAGATAAATTCCGCGGGAGATCTTGCTCGACAAGCTGCCCGATAATTTGCAGCCACAGATGTTCCGGACCGAAATATCTGATTCCCAATTAGTCGCGCTTCGCTGGTAGCAGGAAGATTACGGCACAGTTTGACAATTCTTTTGGCAAACTCCTTGGTCCGCTCTTTCATTTCCTGCTGGTTCATTTTCCTTCAACAATCCGCAATCAGCATTCCGATTTTTTCCAATCCGCAATCCGAAATCCGCATTCCGCAATCATTCAACGGTGACGCTTTTTGCCAGATTTCTCGGCTGATCCACATCGCAGCCACGAAGCACCGCGATCTGATAGGAAAGAAGCTGCAGGGGGATGACATAGAGCAAAGGCGTCAGGTCTTCATGGACGTCCGGCAAACCGATCACATAGTCACTCAGCTGGGCAAGATGATCATCAGAGGCGCTTCCCACCAGGATCATTCTGCCATGCCGGGCCTTGACCTCCTCCACATTGGAAATCAGCTTGCCGTAAACACTGTCCTTCGGCGCCAAGGCGAGAACCGGCATATCCCGGTCAATCAAGGCAATTGGGCCATGCTTCAGCTCTCCGGCGGCATATCCTTCTGCATGGATATACGAAATCTCTTTAAGCTTTAAAGCCCCTTCCAAAGCAATGGGAAAGTTGGCTCCCCGGCCAAGATAAAGAAAATCCCGGCTGCGGGAAAATTCTTCGGCAATGACATTTAATTGTTCCTGCAGCCGCGGCAGTTCATTTTCAATAATGCCGGGCAGCTCAATCAATTGTTTGCCAAGTTCCCTCGCCTTTTCCGGCAAAATAGTTCCACGCACCTGCCCCAGGAAAAGGGTCAGCAGAAAAAGGGCGGTGAGTTGACTGGTAAAGGCCTTGGTGGAGGCAACGCCTATTTCCGGTCCGGCGTGGGTATAAATCGTCCCGTCAGATTCACGGGTAATGGTGCTGCCCACCACATTGCAGATGGCAATGACCTTTGCCCCAAGTTTCTTAGCCAGACGGAGTCCGGCCAGGGTATCAGCGGTTTCACCTGACTGGGAAATAGGGATGACCATCACATCCGGCCCCAGCAATAAACGTCTATAGCGAAATTCCGAGGCAATATCCACCTCGACAGGCAGCCCCACCCACTTCTCCAGCCAGTATTTTGCCACCAGGGCCGCATGCCAGGATGTGCCGCAGGCCACCAGAGAGATACGGCGAATTGAACAGAGTTCTTCGTTGCTCAGGGCTATTTCCGGCAATTTTACCTCGCCGGTCTCGGGATCAATCCTGCCGCGGAAGGTATTCAGGATGGATTGCGGCTGTTCAAAGATTTCCTTGAGCATGAAATGCCGGTAGCCTGATTTTTCGGCCATGCCGGCATTCCAGTCAATATGCTGCATAACCTTTTCCACCGGCGTGCCATCATCAAGCCGGGAAATCTGCAAAGAATGCCCCTGCAGCACTGCCATCTCCCCGTCATCGAGAAAGATAACATCCCGGGTGAAGGGCAGAAGTGCCGGGATGTCAGATGCCATAAATGATCCACCTTCATGGACACCCAGCACCAGAGGACTCTGATAGCGTGCGGCCACAAGCAGCTCTGGCTGTTTCAGCCACATTACTCCCAGGGCAAATGACCCTTCCACCTCTTGAAGGGCTTCCCGTACGGCTTTGACCAGATCCCCCTGCAGATGTTCTTCGATCAGATGGGCCAGCACCTCGGTATCGGTCTGAGAGGTAAAGACATGGCCCTGGGCAATGAGCTTTTCCCGCAGCGTTTGAAAATTCTCGATAATGCCGTTATGAACCACCACCAACTCGCCACTGCAATCACAGTGAGGATGGGCGTTGGCTTCCGAGGGCGGCCCATGGGTTGCCCAGCGGGTATGGCCAAGGCCGATGGTGCTGTCAGTCAGCACCTTATCCATCACCGCTTCCAGATTTGCCAGCTTCCCCTCACAGCGATATTTATGCAGTCTGCCATCCTGCAGATAAACAAGCCCGGCAGAATCATAACCCCGGTATTCCAGCCTTTTCAGACCTTCGAGAAGAATGGGCACCACCCGCCGCTGCCCGATATAGCCAACTATGCCGCACATAGAAAACCTCGTACTTTGAGTTGAAATACCTAAAGTACTTAAAATACTTAAAGTGCCTGAAGTTGCGGTACGTTATCTGATGAAAAACTTTTATCTTTTATACGAAAGTCCTTTCCACTACGTAGCATGTCTTCCAACAGTAGGAGCGGGCCTTGCCCGCGATATGTCACAGGTCGCGGGCAAGGCCCGCTCCTACCCTGCTGTGGTTAGCATCTTCCCCGCAGTTCAACTTCAGGCATTTTAGGCACTTCAAGTACTTTAGGCACTTTTCATCTTGCTCCCTTCTGAAACAAGACCGTCTTAATGGTTTGAAAAATGATCCACAGGTCCATCCGCATCGACAGATTCTTGATATAATAGAGATCATATTCCAGTTTTCGCAGGGCGTCCTCTTCAGAGGCGCCATAGGGATAACAGACCTGAGCCCAGCCGGTGATGCCCGGCTTGACGATATGCCGCAGGGCGTAATAGGGAATTGTCCTGGTGAGTTGCTCAACAAATACCGGTCTCTCCGGCCGTGGCCCGACAAAACTCATTTCTCCCTTCAGAACATTCCACATCTGCGGAATTTCATCGATACGCACCTTGCGCATAAAACTGCCATAACGGGTCACTCTTGTGTCATTTTCCATGGCCCAGACAGGTCCATCCTTTTCCGCATCGCTGCGCATGGAGCGGAATTTCACCACCTTAAATACCTCGCCCTTCTCCCCCACCCGGTCCTGTTTATAAAAAACCGCACCCGGGGATTCCAGCTTGATAATCAAGGCGCTGAGCAAGGTAACGGGAAGAGAAAGAGTCAGCCCGGCAAAGGAAACCACAATATCGAGAAATCTTTTGGCAAAGATGGACCAGCGATTCAGCTTAAATCCGGATGAATAGATCAGCCAGGAAGGATTAACCTTCTCAACCAGAATTTTCCCGGTAAGCCCTTCATAAAAGGTGACGCCATTTTCGATTGTCACACCCTGCATCTTGCACTGCAGCAACTCCTGCACCGGGGTCATCCCCCTGGCATCATCCAGGGCAACAACGACTTTTTCCACCTTGTGCATCTGGCACAATGGCGGGAGTTGTCCCGTTTCAGGAACCAGCGGGATATACTCGGGGATCGGGCTGGCTGGATCGCGCTGTTGCCCGATAAAACTGATGATTTTATAACCGGAATCACGTTTCCCTTCAATTTCAGCGGCAATCCGGGAGGCGAGCTTTCCCGCCCCCAGAATAACAACAGGCTGGACAAACATCTTTCTGTCCAGGGCCTTATTATAAATAAAACGCCAGAAAAGAATACTGGTACATATCGCCCCATAGCATGTCCAGAAAATCTGGGACGAAATCATGATCAGCGGGAAAAAATAGTAGACAAAAGCCAGAACAATACAGCCTACCCCAAAGGCCTGCATCACCCGGGCAATCACTTCCGCACCGGACACTTGCCCGCTCAGGTCATAGAGATCGAAAAAATAGAGGGAGAGCTGAAAAATCAAAGTGACCAGCAGGGCTCTCATCCAGTAAAGAGCAACTGCTTCGCTGTAAAGCTGGGGGCCCTTAAAAATGAAATAGACACTGTTTACTGCCAGAAAAATAAGCAGCCCTTCGCCGAGAAAAAAAAATATATTTCTGGCCGGGTAATATTTTTTCAGGATAAACGGCATGGTCTGGCTAATATTCTTCAGAATAATATTTATAATATCCTTCATCCTGCAGTCGTTTATCGAGAACATTCATCTCAAAGGCATTAAAGACAATGCCGAGAACTTTCTCCGGACCAAGCTGCTCGACAAGCTTTTTAACCTGCTCCCGACCGGCCCCGTTCCACCTGACTACCAGCACAACCTTATCAACATGCTGGGCCAGCACCGCAGTCTCGGAAGCGGCCTGAGCCGGAGGGACTGTCAAGGATGATAAACCTGTCATCATATCTGTCGACGACCTCTTTGATCAGGTTGGACATGCCCTGGGAAGCCAGAAGCTCCGAGGGATTTTCAGGCGGAATACCTGCCGGAATAAGAGAAAGCCTGTCAATTCCTGTCTTGACGATTAAAGAGGGGAGATCCGTTCCATCACGCAGATGGTCGACCAATCCGGCTCCTTTACTCGCAATGCCGAAAAATCGGCCAAGACTCGGCCGGCGCAGGTCACAATCAACCAGCAGGGAATGCTGATCGACCCCGTGAGCCATAATCACCCCCAGGTTGGCGCAGACGAAACTTTTTCCTTCTCCCGGACTGGCACTTGTCACCAGTATTGACCGGGCAGGTTTGCCCTCAGCCGGATGAAGAATCTTGGCCCGGAGCCGTCTGAAACTTTCCGCCACACCGGGATGATTTTCGATTGCGGTAACAAGTCTTTCATCCCAGTCCCTGCCGACCTCATAAGAAGAGAATGACCGGGGAGAATTAATTTTTCCCCCAGCCTTCTTCTTATCTTTCCCGGGTCGAGCGCTAATTTTCTGGTCATTTCCCGCACCACCGGCATCTGCGCCCGGCTTTATATCGGCACCTGATTTTGACAGGGCCTCGGCCACCTTTCCCACTCTTTTTCTCCTACAGTATGATCATGCCCTGCTTCCAGAAGTAGCCTGTTGCCGCGACAATGAGAATTACAGAAACAAAAAGAAGCGCCCCCCAGAAGATCTGTCGGATTTTTCTCTTCTTCAGCTCAGAGCTTGGTATAAATATTCGGTACAGCGCAGACGATGGGGATGCCCAGATACTTTTCGACATCTGCGGGA
The DNA here is from genome assembly GCA_963729825.1 of uncultured delta proteobacterium. Taxonomy (GTDB): domain Bacteria; phylum Desulfobacterota; class Desulfobulbia; order Desulfobulbales; family SURF-16; genus SURF-16. The sequence goes on from CAVSQR010000094.1 coordinate 18,991, forward strand.
TCTTTAAAGGAAGTTCCTATCAACTCAAGCCCTAAAGCCAGCCCGCCGCCAATACCAAGCCCCAGGCCCACCGCGATCAGCATAATCTTCTTGAAATCAGGCTTGAAAGGCTTTTCCGGAAAATGCGCGGGATCAACGATCTTGAACTGACTCCCCTTCTGATGTTTTTCCAGGCTTTGTGCAGACTCGGCCAGCAAGCTCTGCCCCACCAGTTCCTGATAACGTTGATGCAGTTGCTCGTAATCCCGGGTCAGAGCAGCCCATTCCGCCTCTCGGATGGGAGTGGATTCAACCCATTTCTGGTATTGCTCTATCTCCTTTTTGATCTCCCCCCGCTCCTGTTTTAACCTTTCAATATTGTACTCCAAATTACTTAACTGCTGCTTCAGCTGCTCAATCTGCGGATCGATGTAAGGTTCATTCTGCGCCTCTTTGGCCCCTCCCGCTGCAGCAGTCGCCTCTCCATTTTGCGGCATTGCAGCTTTCTGCTCTGCTTCCAGCTCCTGCAGCTGCTTTTTCACCCGCCGCACTTCCGGATGCTTGTCCGTATAACGGGCCTGAAGGTTCTGCAGTTCCGTGCGCAATTGCGCAATCTGGGCAAAAATCCCGGTAGGCTGCTGCTTCCCCGGCATAACTGGTGCTGCTCCGGTGCCGCTCAATTGCTGGGCAAGCAATTCCCCCCGCAAAGAGATCTGTTCCTGCACCATCACCTTTGTCCGCTCAAGATCCTGGGCACTCACCTGATTATTCTGATACTGTTCCTGCAGGGCACTGAGACGGGTCATATTATTCGCAAGCTGAGCCGGCATTTCGTTATAATACTGCAGTTTATAGTCACGCATGACGGCTTCATTTTTATCCAGACCCTCTTTTGCCATCCTCAATTCATCCCGGATATAGACGGAAGTCTCAGAGGCCCGCTCTTCCCGATAACGCAGGTTTTCCTCAATAAACTTGGCGGCAATGGCATTGGTCACCCGCAATACCTTTTTGGGATCGCCTCCCTGGTAGGAAACCTTAAAAATATCGCCACGTTCCTGGCTGATTTCAATATGTTTTTCCCGCATCATATCAACCACGTCTTCCATGGGAAGACTGGCGCGCATTTCGGCATAGAGGTCAAATTCCTTGATCAAGGCCTCGAGACTGCTGCGGCTGGTGATCTGCTGGCTTACCGTGGACACCACCTCCTGGGTCCTGGAGCGCACGTCATCCGGAGACATGGCACTCGGGTTAACCTGTTGCCGCTCATACTTGATAAGCGAGATGCATTGATAAACTTTAGGAGTCGTTAAATACAGCCCCAGTCCCGCAACCACACCGAGGAGAAAGAAAGCAATGATCATTTTCTTTCGGCGCAGAAGGATATCAAGATATTTTTTAATAAGCTGACGCTGTTCTTGGTCCATTTAGATATAATTTTTAACAATAACCAGTAGTTGATTTAGATAAACAGAGATATTTTCATGGAATGGTCATCTGTTTGAGGGAAATTTCACGAAGCCACTGTCGCTTATTGGCTTGATCCATCATAAAGTAAACGAAGGAAAAAGTAAAAGGGCTTAAATCGCCTCATCAACTATTCAACCATCCGCTTCGCTCACCAGCGCAGAAGTTCCTTGGCTGCTGAGAGTTCGACAACTATCAAATGCTCATCATACCCTGACACAATACTATTGTTGCTCTCCAGTTTATTGTAGGTATACCGGCAGGTCAGAGCAAACCAGCGAGAAAACGAGTAAGTTACCGCAGCACCTGCCTCATAATCGTCAAAATCTTCCTTGCCGCCTATTTCCGGCCACAGATATCTTTTTTCATAGGCGAGATTAAAAGTCCCCGTCACATCTTCACGCAAGTTATAAGTGATTCCACCGTCAAGCGTCCAATTTTCCCGGAGATCATCCCATGAACCATCAGTTTTCTGCTGGGCATACAAATAGCCTGCGCCCAGAGAAATTGATCCTCTTTGCAAACTCCTTGAAATTCCCAAATCAAGACCAGCCTCTGTTTCATCCCCATTATATTCCCGGGCAAGATAATTTTCAGATAATGTGGTTGTCAGCCGGGTATTCGCAGTGAGATCGTGATTCCACCCCAGTTCCCCTGTCTGATCGAGGATATCTTCACTGGTCCCCAGAAAATTCGTCGTATCATATTCATAGGAAGCTGTGAGCTGATCAGTAGGGCTTAATGTATAATCAACAGCAAAAAGCGTATCATTTTCCTTTAAATCATTTGCGGTGTCATACTGGCCCTTGGTAAACTCATGGGTGACCGAGGCAAGCCACTGTTGGTTGAAACGGTAGGACAAGCCGACGCTGGGAGAGTGCTCATAATATTCGGAGATATTGGCAGATCTGTCATCATTGGCAAAATATCTGTAACCCAGGGTTAAAAGGCTGTCTCTGGCAAACTCATATTCCGCGCCGATTGAGAATTCATTGTCCGAATAACGCCGGCGTCCTTCCGTATTGGAAAGATAACGCTCCACCTCCTGCTGAGTGATGGCACCGGCCCGGGAGAAACGCCTGTCCAACTCAGTCAGAACGTAGAGATAATCGTCAGGTGTATAACTCAATTCCGGGAACAGCAGCCTTGCCACTTCAGCCTGCTCATACCGGCCAGCGCGCTGAAAACGCGCGGTAACGCTGAGCCCCGGGTCCATATCCCGCTCAGGGGATTCGTCATTGTAGGAATAGTTGTCCGACATGGTGACGCGCCAATACTGAGAAATCTGTCTGCTGCCGGAAAAAGCAAGATTATGGGTGAAATCTCTTTCGTCAAGGCGGTGATCCCAGCCTAAATCCGAACTCGCCGTCAGGGACACTTCGTCCTTTTCCCCTGTAGAAACGAGGGCCAAGGTAGGCAGCAATGTCGTGGTCCAGCGATCCTCTTCATCATCTTCCAGCTGGAAAATATTGGAATCATATTCCTGCTGAATACTGAGACTTCCGGACAGGACATTCTCCCGACAGTCAGCCGAATTGCTATTACCCAGCAACGAAACAAAAAATAAGGAGCCGATTGCAACTATATTTTCTTTATTCACCGTACTAGTCTCGCATTTCAATGAGGGTTAACGCCCTATGGCACGATTATCGTATCTCCCGGCACAATTAAGACATTCTGCTGTAAATTCTTTCCTTTGGTGAAATCATCATAATCAAAGTTTAAAAACTCTTCTTTGCCGCCTTGCCGGCGGACAACTTTGATCTCTTCCCGCTTGGCCCATTCCTGGAAACCTCCGCTGCGGGCAATAGCCTGCAAAATTGTCAGCGGAAACTCAATGGGAAACTCACCGGGCTGTCCGACCTGCCCGACAACATAATAGCGCCTGCTGCGATTTTCAACAAGCATGACCGAGACTGCTGGTTCAGTAACCAGATCAGCAATCTTTTTCTCCAGAAACTGATCAAGCTCACCTGTTGTTTTGCCTGCCGCCTGTACATCCCCGGCAAGGGGCAACGAGATCTTGCCATCGAGACGGACCTTAACCGTCCGGGACAGGTCAGGTTCCTGCCAGACCTGAACTTCGAGCACATCGCCCACACCGATCAGATAATCTTTTTCCGCCTCTGCTGCTGGATCAGCCTTCACGCCCAATGGCCAAACAGTGGCAACTAATACCGCAAGAGAAACAAAAAAATGTAATATTTTATTTTTATTTACATTTCCCATGTCAAAAACCTCCCCCAAAAATATCACAGATATTAAAAAAATATTACGAACAATTCAATCATGTTATGCGCCACTATAAAAAAAGGCAACAACATTCTATGGTTCTAACAATGTTATAATATTTTTGATTCGAATACTTATGCCTCTTTCTATTGCCTTTTTCACCTGCTTTCTTCTATCCTGACCTACAATACAGTACATATTTAAAATTGGAAAACCGTGAGAGGAAATTTATGGTCACTTCATCCCGTTCGGCGCTATTTGTATTATTTTTATTTTTTTCCTTTCTTCTTTTTTCCGGCTGCTCCAGTCCTGATGTCAAAAAGCAGGCCCATTATGATAAGGGCATGGAATACCTCAAAAAGGACCAAACCAAGGCCGCGATCCTGGAATTTAAAAACGCCGTCCAGCTTGATCCCAAATATGCCAAAGCGCGCTACCAGCTTGGCCTGGCCTATCTCAAAACAGGCGAACCCAAAAGCGCTTTCCAGGAACTGCAGCGCGCGGCAAGCCTTGATCCGACAAATTATGATGCCTTGCTGAAGACAGCGGAATTTCTGCTTCTCGCCAAACAACCCGAGGAAAGCCGAGCCCAGATCAACAAAATCCTGGAGGCCCAGCCTGATCACGCGGAAGCTCTTGCGGTCCTGGCCAATATTGAACTTGCGGCAGGCAATATCGACAAGGCCCAGGAGGCCTTGACCAAAGCCCTGGCCAGCCAACCCAAACTCGACCGGCTCTATATTCTGCAGTCCAGAATCTACGCGGCCCAGAAAAATTATGAGCAGGCGGAACAGGCACTCCTGAAGGCCCTGGAACTCAGCCCTGACAAGATGTCAACCCACCAGACCCTGACCGCCTTTTACCTGAGTCAAAAAGAGGAAGAAAAGGCGAAAGACAATCTGCTCAAAACCGTCAGCGCCTTCCCCTCTTCACCGGTCCCGCTGTTAGAGCTGGCATCCTTTTATATGAACAAACAAGAATTCCCTCTGGCGGAAGAGACCATCAAAAAAGCCCTGGCCCTTGAGCCGGACAATGAACGGATTGCCCTTTACCTGGTCGACTTTTACAAAAAAACTGCCAATTTCAGTAAAGCCGAGGAAACTCTGAAGCAACTCATCTCCACCAGCAAAAATTCCCTGGCCATGAAGGCCATGCTGGCTGACTTTTATTTTGACCAGAGAAAATTTGCTGAGGCGCAAGCCCTTGTTGCTGAAGTACTTGGCGAAAACGAAAAACTCCCGCTGGCCCTGCTGGTCAAGGCCAAACTTGCCATTAAAGATGGCAAGAATGATGAAGCCATTGCCAGTCTCGACCAGTTAGTCAAGGAAAACCCCCGCTGGGGAGAGGCATATTTTCAGCTTGCCCTTGCCCATTTGAATAAAGGCAACATGGAATTATCCCAAAAAGCTGCTGCCGAGGCAGTCAAATTCATCGGCCGCAATTCCCAGGCCCACACCCTGCTGGCCCATCTTCACCTCCGCAAACGGGAATTTGACAACGCTCAGCAGGAGGCCGCTATTTCATTAAAACTTGACCCCCGCAATATTCAAGCCGCAATCATCCTCGGGCAAAGTTTACTCTATGCAGGCAAAACAGATAATGCCTTGAAGGCTTTTACCCAGATGCATGAAATGCTGCCGGAAAGCATCGAAATCCTCCAAAATCTGGCCCTGACGAGACTTGCGAGGAAAGAATATACCGAGGCTATTCCCCTGCTTGAAGAAATACTGAAGAAAAAACCTGATTACACCCCGGCCCTGGCTACTTTGGCGGCTATTGATGTGCGTAACAAGCAGCCCAAGAAAGCCATTGAACGCGTTCGCCGCCAGCAGGAAAAATCACCAGACAACCCCGGCAACCTGCTGCTGTTGGGCGAGCTGCTGTTCAGCCAGGGCGCAGCTTGATGAGGCAAGCACCGTTTTTCACCAGGCACAGGAACTTGCCCCTGAAAACCCCCAGCCCTATATGATGCTTGCCCGGATTATGGGAAAAAGCGGCAAAACCAGTGAGGCGATTGCTCAATACCAGTCATTGCTGAAAAATCAGCCGGACTCCTTACAGGCCTTGATGGGACTGGGACCGCTTTATGAACAGACCGGCAAGCCTGAAGAGGCCAAGAAAACCTACCGCCAGGTCCTTGAGCGTGCCCCCAAGTTTGCCCCGGCGGCCAACAATCTGGCCTGGCTGATTACCCAGGAAGACAAATCCCGATCTGGGCGAGGCGCTGCGGCTGGCCCTGATTGCCAAAGAGCGGCTGCCGAACGACCCGAATATCAGCGACACCCTGGGATTCATCCATTACAAACGGGGCGCCTATGATTTGGCCACCACCCAGTTCAGAGAAGCCATTGCCGCAATGCCCAATGTGCCCACCGTCCGCTATCATCTCGCCCTTTCCCTCAAGGGTCAGGGAGCTGACGCCGAGGCGCTGCAGGAGTTACAGGAATGCCTTGGAGGAAATATCGAATTTCCGGAGCGAAAGGAGGCTGAGGAACTTCTTCGTTCCTGGCAGGCCAGCAGATAAACAACTATGCCAAGAACGTATGTGATCGGCGATATCCACGGTTGCCATGCATCGCTGCTGGAACTGCTCCAGAAAATCCAGCCGGATCTCAGCCGTGACACGATTATTTTTCTTGGCGATTATATTGACAGGGGACCTGATTCAAAAAAGGTGGTCTCCGAGGTGATCCGGCTGATGGAGGCGGCTCCTGGCCGGGTGATCCCCTTGATGGGCAATCACGAACAGATATTTCTCGCCTCGCTGGCCGGCGAGGAACGGGACTTTTACCTGCGCATGGGTGGCGATAAAACCCTGGAAAGCTACGGCATCATGCCCCCATTTACCGGCCGGATCGCCGCCCACATTCCTGCCAGCCATTATCATTTTTTTAATGAACTGCTGCTTTACTGGGAAGACAAAGATTACATTTATGTCCATGCCGGCCTGCAACCCCATGTCCATTTGAGCCAGCAGTCCCCCCGCTGGTGCTGCTGGGCCAGAGACCAGTTCCTGGATTCCCGTTATGACTTCGGCAAGCGGGTCATCTTCGGCCACACCCCCTTTGACACACCTTTCATCGACAAAAACAAAATCGGCATTGATACCGGCGCCGTTTATGGCGGCCATCTGACCTGCCTGGTGCTGCCGGACTTTGAGTTTGTCAGCGTTGCTGGATTGCGGATTGTGGATTTCTGATTGGGGATTTAACATCATGCCTGCTGCCCCAGGACGCGAAACATTGCAGATCACGGGTTTCCTGGCGCCATAACAACTTTAGGCACTCCAAGTACTTCAAGTATTTTAGGCACTTTTTTACTTTTTATATCTCCAGCATGCGATCCAGGGCAAGTTTTGCCCCAACAGCGGTCTGCGCATCCACCGTGATCTGATTGACCACCTTGCCCTGTGCGAGATTATCCAGCACCCACAGCAGATTGGCGGGAGTGATGCAGCTCATGGTGCCGCAGGTGCACGGCGTTGGCGCCAGCAGATGAATGGTCTTGTCCGGATGCTGTTTTTTCAACCGGTTCACCAAATTGACCTCGGTGCCGATGGCCCAGACAGCCCCAGCCTCAGACTCCCGGACTGCCTTGATAATTCTTTCGGTGGATCCATAGTAATCAGCCTGCCGCACCACCTCCCAAGGGCTTTCCGGATGCACGATGATGCGGATGGCCGGGATCTTTTCCCGCCATTTAGCAATCTGTTCCACCAGAAACTCCTGATGAACATGGCAGTAGCCGTTCCACAGGATTGTCCGGGCCTTTTTCAGCTGCTCCACGCTGTTGCCGCCGAGTTTCTTTCCCCGCTGCCAGACAACAATCTCGTCATCATTAACTCCCAGCGCCTTGCTGGAATTTCTTCCCAGATGCTCGTCCGGGAAAAAGAAAACCTTTTCTCCCCTGGTCCAGGCCCAGGTCAGAACCCGTTCCGCGTTGGACGAGGTGCAGACCGACCCTCCCCGATTACCGACAAAGGCCTTGATGCTGGCTGACGAGTTCACGTAGGTGACCGGGATAACCGTCTGTCCCCCGCATACCTCCGCCAGTTCGTTCCAGGCGGCGGCAACCTGCTCAACGGTGGCCATGTCCGCCATGGGGCAGCCGGCATTGAGGTCCGGCAGAATGACCGCCTGATCATCATCCGTCAGAATGTCGGCGGATTCAGCCATGAAATGCACGCCGCAGAAAATGATATAGGGATATTCCCCCGATTCAGCGGCCTCACGGGCAAGCTTGAGAGAATCCCCGGTCAGGTCGGCAAACTGAAAAACATCTTCCTGCTGATAATGATGACAGAGAATCAGCACCTTGCCGGCCAGTTCCTTTTTTCTGGCAGCTATTTTTTCAAAAATGATTTCTTGCTGTTCAGTCATGTGCGATGCTTCCTTCTATGGAAATAAAAAAGGGGCTTACCTTTCAATAAGCCCCGGTTTATCAGATTTTAGTCTATCAGACTAACAGTCTGATAGACTCCACAACCTACAGTCCTGCCAATCAGGCGGTGCGCACCCAAGTTGCCTGGGGGCCTTTATGCCCCTCGGTAACGCCGAAGGCAACCGCATCGCCCTCGGCCAGCTGGTCCATAACCAGGTCTTTCAAGGCATTCTCGTGGAAATAAATCTCCCGGCCGTCATCGGCCACAATAAAACCATAAGATTCATAGGGAGAAAGACGCTTGATCACGCCTAATCCAGCCCCTATTTCACCTCCGGCTTCAGGCACCTTACTGGTCTGCCGCCTTTTTCGCTGTAATTCCTTTAACTGCAGCCCCAAGCGTATCAAAAGCATCAACAAGCAAGGGTGCCACCGAATCCCCTTTTCGCTTAACGACCACTGTATCATTAGGAACACCCGTTACAAGCCGGACTTCATAGCCGCCCTGCTTGTGTGACGTCGTCTCCTCAATGGTTACACGAAGGTTGAGAATAAGCCCGGGATGATGACGCATCAACCGCTCTTTTTCTTCCTCAATTCTATCCTGCCAAGATTTTCTTACATCGAGATTACGGCCTTCAACCTTTAGTTCCATACACGTCCTCCATGAAAAATTTTGCCGCTTCATCTGTCGATACGGCAACGGAACGTCCATCCGGCCTCGGCAGTCGGGGCCGGACACACCGAGTATACTTATGGTATCATATTATTTTTTTTGGCTCCACCATTCTCTCGTTATTAGTTGTTTTTTCATGCCGTCAGGCAAATCTGTGCCGCACGGCCTCAATCCTTTTCAACGATTTGGCACAACGGGGCAAGGAGACTTTGCCTTCAGCAATTGCCCCCAGCAAACTGTCATAAGCCTGACAAACCTTTTCGTGGTCATGACAGATCAAAATCAGATCAGCCCCGGCTGCAAATGCCTGCACCGCTGCCTCGGCCACTGTTCTTTCATTTTCAATGGCCCCCATTTCCAGATCATCGGTGATCACCAGACCGTCAAACCCGAGCTCGGAACGCAGCAGATCAGTGAGAATATGGCCTGACAAGGTTGCCGGCGTTGCGGCATCCAGATGTTCATAAATGGTATGGGAGGTCATAATTGCCGCCACCCCGGCGGCAATGGCCTGTTGAAACGGCACAAGATCAAGTGCTCTGAGCTCTGACAGTGCCCGGGAAACAACAGGCAGTTGCAGATGGGGATCAAGCTTTGCCGCGCCAAGACCGGGGAAATGCTTGCCGCAGGCGGCGACTCCACCTGCCTGCAGACCCTTGATCACCTGGCTGCCCAATTGCCCGACCAGCTGCGGATCTGCCCCCAGTGAGCGTTTTTCCATGAAAAAACCCTGGCCGGCAGGGCAGACGTCAAGCACCGGGGCCAGATTCATATTGATGCCGGCCTGCACCAGTTCCCCGGCGCAGGTGTCGGCGTAGTCTGCCAGCGCGGCAACAGGATCGAGAGCCCCGGCCAGCTGCCTGGCATCGGCAAACTGGGTAAACGGAGCCGGCAGCCGGGCCACGGTGCCGCCTTCCTGATCAATGGCGATCAGCGGAGGGCGGCAGCTTGGCCTGCCGGCAGGCTTCCTTTATATCGGTGCAGAGCCGTCTGAGCTGGTCCGGGCTGTCAACATTGCGCTTGAAGATGATGAAGTTATTGATGCCGCGTTCACCGATCAGCCGCAAGGTGGATTCGTCAAGATCCTTGCCGGGTATACCCACCATGAAAAGCTGGCCCAGCTGGGCAAATTTACTCATTTCATTTCCACCTTATTTTACTGATAGACAACAGGATCAACCAATCCCGCCTCGTTAAATCCCTTCAACCGCAGCTGGCAGGCATCGCACCTGCCGCAGGCCCTGCCCTCGCTGTCCGGGTCATAACAGCTGTGGGTGCGGCTGTAATCAACACCCAGGGCCTTTCCTTTTAAAATAATCTCTTTTTTGGTCAAATGCATCAGCGGAGCTTGAATTTTATAATTCCTGCCGCTTTCCACCCCGGCCCGGGTGCCCAGATTGGCCACCTTTTCAAAGGCCGCGAGATAGTCCGGCCGGCAATCCGGGTAGCCGCTGTAATCAAGCATATTGATGCCGATGAAGATATGAAAAGCGCCCAGCACCTCAGCCCAGGCCATGGCATGGGACAGGAAAATGGTATTGCGGCCCGGCACATAGGTCACTGGAATGGATGCTTCCATCTCGCCTGCGCTACGGTTTTTCGGCACGGCCATATCTCCGGTCAGGGCGGAGCCGCCGATCTTGTCAAGATCAAGATTCAAAACAAGATGGCTCAGCGCGCCCATTCGCCGTGCATTCTCCCTGGCGCGGATAAGCTCAACGGTCTGGCGCTGACCATAGGAAAAACTGAGGCAATAACAGGCATACCCCTGCTCTATCGCCATTGCCAGCACTGTGGTGGAATCAAGTCCGCCGCTTAACAGGACAACGGCTTTTTCTTTATCTGTTTTCATGATATTTTTATTTTTTTCACCACAGAGCACACAGAAATCACAGAGAAATATTTTTTAATACAGACAGTTAACTCTGTGGGCTCTGTGATCTCAGTGGTAAATTCTCAGTTTTTACGAATCCGTTATGCAAGGAACACCGGCATGGCATGGGTCAAGCGAATTTCCTCAGGTCCAACCACGGCCTGATAGGCCAGCACCTTCACCCCCTGCGCGACAACTTCCGTAAGCGTCCGGGCATAGATCGGATCAATATGGGCTGCCGGGGCAAAGACCTCCCCGTCCATGCGCTGCACGCAGAAGAAAATCGCCGCGCCATGCCCGCCTCGGGCAAGTTCCGCCAGCTCCCGCAGATGCTTGGTGCCGCGGCTGGTTATTGCATCCGGAAACATGGCTCGTCTCCCCTCGACCAGGGTGCAGTTTTTTACCTCCATATAGATCTTCTCCGTCCCGCGAATGAGCAGAAAATCAAGCCTGCTGCCGGCGGAAACCTTGATCTCGGGCTGGATCCGATCAACCTCGCCAAAATCTGTTATCACCCCGTTTTCCATGGCTTCCCGCACCAGCTGATTGGTGCGGGCAGTATTGATCCCCACCCAGCAGCCATCCACCTGAATCATCTCCAGGGTAAAGGGATATTTGCGGGCCGGGTTGCCGGAGCGGGACAACATGACCGGGTTTCCCGGCTCAAGACAGCCCCGCATGCTGCCGGTATTCGGGCAATGGGCTGTCAATTCGGTCCCGTCGGCCAACACCACATCTGCAAGAAACCGTTTGTAGCGTTTTTTCAGCCTGGCTGAAAGAAGATTTTTTAATTTCATTGAAAATTAACAGTAATTGAGGTCCAATATTACTGCAACCTTTCCCGTGAGATTTCAGAAATTATGATTGACAGAAAACGTTCCGGCAAAAACGTCCGGCAAAAAAAGGCCGTGGCCCTCCGCTATGACAAGGGAAAAGACGCATCCCCCAAGGTGATCGGCAAGGGAATAGGCCTGTTGGCGGAAAAACTGCTGGAACTCGCCAGGGTGCATGATATACCCGTTCACGAAGATGCCGATCTGGTTGAGGTTCTTTCCAGACTTGATCTCAACGAAGAAATCCCCGAGTCGACCTACTTCATTGTTGCCGAGATTCTGGCCTTTGTCTACCGGACAAACCAGAAATACCAGGCTTAGGAGCCGTTACGAAATAACATGGCCATTTTTTCAATTTCGTTACGGCTCCTTATACCCCTCAAGGGGGTACTGAAAAGAGTGCCGTTCCGCGCATTTCTCTGGCCATGTTATTTTTTTACAACGGCATAACCCCCCTACCGGGAAAATTCTTCCCCCCCCTCGTCACCTGCCAGCCCCCCCCTCATATCCCGCCTGGGTCCGCCGTCACCCAACCCTTACGCCAGTTACCAACTGTAACCACATAATTTAAAAGCATAAATTTATTGTGCCGCCAAGATCAGCAGCACCCTTCCCTCCGCCCCAACCACTACAAGCCCCCTTGGCACATGAGTTGCAAAAGCCCTCAAAAAAAACACTTCTGCCGGAGGATTCATGTTTATCAAAAACCGTTTAGGCCTCATTGAAGGCACTGAAACCATGCTAGCCCAGAGCCAGCGCCTGAACCAGATATCCAACAATCTGGCCAATGTGGATACGCCCGGCTACAAAAAGGAAGATGTCACCTTCTGGGAGATGCTCTACACCACCAACCATAATCGTCCGCGGGTCGGTAAGGCCCTTAAGATAGTAACAAACCAGCAGGAAGGCTCGGCCAAGAATACCGGCAATCAATTGGATTTCGCCATCAGCGGCGACGGGTTCTTCAAGCTGCAGACTCCCCAGGGCGTCCGCTACAGCAGGGCCGGCAACTTCCTCCTCAACAGCGAAGGGCAACTGGTGAACCCGGACGGCCATCTGGTTTTAGGCGATGGCGGGCCCATCGTCATCAACGGCAACGAGGTGTCCGTGGCCACGGATGGCAGCTTGACGGTTGACGGCGTTAATTCCGGCCGGCTGGACATCGCCACCTTTGCCAACCTGACTGACATCGAGAAGGAAGGAACCAACCTTTTCAAACTGAAAAATGAGGGGGCCCAGGAGCAACCGGCCACCGACTTCTCGGTCAGACAGGGGTTTCTTGAAAGCTCGAATGTCTCCCTGCTCAGCGAGATGACCAGCATGATCGACCTGCACCGGGCATATGAGGCCCAGCAGAAGGTGATCCTCACCTTTGATGAGATGGATGACAAGGCGATCGGCACTGTCGGCAAATTGACGAGTTAACGGAAAATTTGACTCTTTTTAATGAAAAACCACTTCTGCCCCACGAAAAAAACAGCCGCTGTTGGCTCCTTATAAAATATCTACACAACAGCAGGAGAAAAACATGATCAGAGCACTCTTTACTTCCACCACCGGCATGAACGCCCAGGAAATGCAGCTCAACGTCATTTCCAATAACCTGGCCAATGTCAATACCGGCGGCTTTAAAAAAAGCCAGACCCAGTTTGAGGATCTTTTTTATACCTCCCTGCGGGCGGTGGGGGCGGAGACGGTGGGCGGAAACCAGGTACCCACCGGCGTGCAGGTCGGTATGGGGGTGCGCCCCACCGCTGTCTATAAAATCTTTACCCAGGGCGATTATTCCCAGACCGGCAACGAGCTCGATTGGGCCATTGAAGGCCGGGGCTTTTTTCAGATCGTCCGGGATGGGATTGAGTATTACACCCGGGCCGGGGCATTCAAATTGGACAAGGACGGCTACATTGTCACCAGTAATGGCGACCGCCTGCAGCCGGAATTCGCTGTCCCCCCTGAGACCGTAGCCATCCAGATTGACTCGGGCGGTATGCTCTCCGCCCTGGATGCAGCCCAGCAGACTATTGCCTCGGTTCAGGTGACACTGCATGATTTTGTCAATCCTGCCGGCTTGAAGGCAGTGGGCAGCAACCTTTTTCTCCCCTCTGACGCCTCGGGCGATCCCCGGGAAGAAAATCCCGGCATTAACGGCATGGGCACTATTGCCCAGAGCATGCTGGAGACCTCCAACGTCAATGTTACCGAAGAGATGGTTAATCTCATTATTACCCAGCGCGCCTTTGAGTCCAATTCAAAGGGCGTCACCACGGCTGATCAGCTCCTGGAAATTTCCAACAATCTGGTAAGGTAGTCAGGCATGGGCCATTTACAGTTTTTTGTCATCCTTTTCTGCCTTTTCCTGCCGCAGCTCCCGCTGCAGGCAAACGCCGGCCAGGAAACCACCAGTGTCGCGGAAAAGGTTTTGGCCCAAGGCGATCTGCAGGAAATTTTTACGAAAATCATCAAAGAGAATATTCCCGGTCATATCGAGGAATTCCGGATCAGCGACTTTTCGACCCAGCCGGAGTCCCTCAAGCGTGCCGGAGGGGAAACTGTCTTACCACCTCGCCAATCAGATCCTTTGCGCCTCGCCCGGCAAAAAATTTATTTCGGTTGTTCTTGCCGTGGACGGCAAGGAGTGCGGCAAGGTAAAAATGTATGGCGATCTCCATTTCTGGGGAACGGTGCTCCTGGCCTCCCACTCCCTATCCCGCCGCAGCATCATCAGCGCCGAGGACATTGAAACCGATTTCCGCGATATCTCCATGCTGGGCGACAGCCTGATGGGGAACCCCGGTCAGGCCATCGGCAAACAACTTTACAAGTCTTTGCGGGCCGGCGACATTGTCTTTGCCCATCTGCTGAAGAACCCGCCCCTGGTAAAAAGAGGTGATCTGGTAACCATCATCGCCAAAAACGGGGGGTTGCAGGTATCAGCGCCGGGAGAGGCGAAAAACGCCGGCGGCATCGGCGAAATCGTGCGGGTGAAAAATCTGATGAGCCGCCGCGTCCTGCAGGCCAGGGTTGTTGATGAAGGAGTAGTGGAGGTTGATCTCTAGGAATTTGCGCAAATCCCGCCCCTTTCTCGGCGCTCAACCATGGGTGGGAGATGAAACATTTCAGTTCCTTTGCAAAAAAACGGATGGACCTATGAAAAAAACAAAATCATTGCTGAAAGCCTCTGCCGGCAGCCTGGGCTGTCTGCTCCTGCTTGCCGGGTGTATCTCAACCTCTGATCCCGGCCGCACCACCATGCCGGACCGCTACAGCCTGCCGGAAGTCCGCACCAAACAGCTCGCCCCCCAGGAGGGTTCGCTCTACAGCGAGCAATCCATGGATCTCTACAAGGACAACCGGGCCTGCCGGGTGGGTGATATCGTCACGGTTGACATTGTCGAAACCTCCAGCGGCAAGAAATACGCCCGGACCAAAACCGAACGGCAATCCAGCGTAGCCGGCGGCATCACCCAATTTTTCGGCTTTGAAAAATGGCTCAGCGGCAAAAACGCCAATTTTACCCCTTCAAACAAAAGTCTGGAGGTTGACCTGCAGAATGACTTTGAAGGAAAGGGAACCACCGAGAGAAACAGCACGGTGACCGCCACCATTTCCGCCCGGGTTATTGACGTCACCATGGAGGGCAACCTGGTGATTCAGGGCTACCGGGAGATCCGGGTCAACAACGAGACCCAGTTCATCATTCTTTCAGGGCTGGTCCGGCCTCAGGATATCAGCCCCGGCAACTCGATCAAATCCACCAATATTGCCGATGCCCGCATCGAATACAGCGGCACCGGGGTGCTCACCGACAAACAGCAGCCGGGCTGGCTGGCCAGGGGGGTGGATATTCTCTGGCCTTTTTAGCAGGAGGGAGTTCGGGGTAGGCAAATTTTTCCCTTCCCTTGCACCTCTCCGGAACCGCATGAAGCCGGACACACCTATCATGTTGTTATTATATATTTTTTTATTTTTGCCAGGTCTTTACCATGGCGGCACACCGTTTGCTCTGAGAGATGATAAACTTAGTGCGTGATGCCAAGGAGTGCGTATGAAATTCTCACAATTTTCCATCCTGCTGGTCATAATAACTGTTTTGCTGGCCCCGCTGAACGAGGCCGGGGCGGTCAGGCTGAAAGATATTGCCACGGTAAAAGGCATCCGCTCCAATCAGCTGGTCGGCTACGGCCTGGTGGTCGGTCTGGACGGCAGCGGCGACGGCAACAAGTCGCCCTTTACCAGCCAGGCCCTGGTCAATATGCTGGAAAACATGGGTGTGCATGTGAACAAGGACGATGTGAAGGTCAAAAACGTCGCCGGCGTCATGGTGACCGCCACCCTGCCCGCCTTTGTCAAGACCGGCCAGACCATTGATGTAACGCTGTCCACCCTGGGCGACGCCAAATCGCTGCAGGGAGGAACCCTGATCGCCACCCCCTTGAAAGGCCTGGACGGGAAAGTATATGCCGTCGGCCAGGGACCGGTCAGCATCGGCGGTTTCCAGGTTGACACCGGCACAAATGAACGGGTCCAGGCGAATCATCTCACCGTGGCCCGCATCCCGGACGGCGCCACGGTGGAGCGGGAGGTGCCGGTATCCTTTGCCGGCAAACAGGAAATTGTCCTGCACCTCAACACCCCGGACTTCACCACCATGTCCAGGGCGATAAATGCCATTGATGCCCTGCTGGAAGGCTCATACGCCAACGCCAAGGACAGCGGCACGGTGAATATCTCTGTCCCGGAAAAATTTGCAGGCAGTGAAGTGTCCTTCATGGCGGCCATCGAAAATCTGGAGATTGTGCCGGATAGCGTGGCGCGGGTCGTCATTGATGAACGAACCGGCACCATTGTCATGGGCAAGGACGTGAAAATCAAGGAGCTTGCCGTTGCCCACGGCAACCTGAGCGTCCAGGTGTCCAACAACAAGACCATACCTTCCCAGGTGGAAAACAGCAATGTCACGGCCCGGGATCAGGAAAATAAGCTTGTCGCCCTCAGCTCAGGGGCCACCCTGGGTGATCTGGTCAGCGCCTTAAACGGCGTCGGCGTCACCCCGCGGGATCTCATTGCCATCCTGCAGTCAATCAAGGCGGCAGGCGCCCTGGATGCTGATCTGGAGATTATTTAAATGGAAAGTATCACCCCTTCATCAATTCAATTTCAGAAATCCCTGCAGTCGGTCGATAATAGAAATGAGAAGCAGTTTGCCGAATCCATCGAGAAAAAGAAGCTGCTGGACGCCTGCAAGGATTTCGAGGCAATCCTGTTAAACAAAATGCTTTCCACCATGCGCGAAAGTATCCCGGAAGGCGGCCTCTTTGAAAAAAGTTACGGTGAAAAGATATACCAATCCATGCTCGATGAAGAAATGACAAAAGAATGGGCCCATGGCAAGGGAATGGGCCTCGGCGAACTTCTCTATCAGCAATTAAGCCGGACAATCAAGCCCTCTGCAGGCGAGGACGGACAAAAATGAATGCACAAACTGCGATGAAAAATGACCAGGCCGATGATTTCACCGGTTTACCGCAAAACGGACAGGACTTTCCGCTGCCGCTGATTCTTGATATCCTGAAACGCCAGATTGCCATCTCCTCGGGCTTTCTCGCCATCCTGGAAGAGGAAAAGCACGCCCTGATCAATATGAATGTAGCCTCGCTGATTTCTCTGACCAAGAAGAAAGAGAACGAGCTTGCCAAGATTGCCCAGCTCGACCATTCTCTCCAGGAGGTGGCCAGACGGATTGTCACCACCAATCCCCATAATAATAAAAAGATGATCAAACTTGCCGAGCTGATCCCTTTTATGACCCGCGAGCAGACACTTGCCGTCAAAAAATATCGCGATCAGCTGGCGGCACTGCGGGAAAAGATCAGCAGCAATAATCTCATCAACAAGCGTTTCGCCAGTGATACCCTGGGCTACCTCAACGACGCCATCTCGCTCATCTGCGGAGAGGTTGCCGGGGATCGGCTTTACAGTATGCGGGGATGCCAGCAGAGAAAAACCTCTGCTCCTTCCCTGGTAAGCAGAGAGGTCTGACCATGGTCGGTATTTCCCAGATATTAAACACTGCCAAAGAGGCGCTGCTTGCACACCAGCAGGCGGTTTCCGTGGCAGGCCATAATATCGCCAATGTCGATACCCCCGGCTACACCAGGCAAACCCTGACCCTTACCCCTAACCTGCCTACCCCGGAAGGAGTCGGTTTTTTCGGCAACGGCGTGCGGGGCATGGAGATCAACCGCCATTACGACCAGTTCATGGTAAAAAGACTGATCGGCCAGAACTCCACTCTGAGCAACCTGGAGACACAGCAGCAGTCCATGCGCCTGGTGGAAACCTCCTTCAACGAGGTACCCGGTATGGCGATTAATGAACTGATGAGTGAATTCTGGGCCAGCTGGCAGACCCTGGCCTCCTATCCGGAAAACCTGTCCACTCGTGATTCAACGGTGCAGAAGGCCGGAATCCTCATCGATCAGTTTAACAACATGACCAGCGAACTGACGCAAACCAGATATGACATTGATGTCAGTCTCAGCTCGGCGGTTAACGACGTCAATGCTCTCACCAAACAGCTGGCCAAGCTCAATGATCAGATCTCTTCATCTGAAACCGATTTGAACAAGCAGAACGACCTGCGCGACCAGCGGGACATCGTGCTTAATGATTTGTCCAAATACGTGGAGGTCAATTATTTCGAAACCGGGACAGGGGCCTACACCATTCTCATGGGCGATGGTCATACCCTGGTGGAAAACAATGAGGCATGGCAGATTGACTGGCAGGATGACAAGCTGCAATGGATCAGCACCAACGCCAAAGGCACCCAGACCAAAACCGCCATCGCTACTGGTGCGGAGGTGGGAGGTAATATCGGCGGCTGGATGGAAATATTCGACCAGGTCAAACCCGGAGTGGCGGAAAATTATCTCGGCCGCCTGGATGCACTGGCCAACGCCCTGATCCGGGAAGTAAACCAGCAGCACAGCCAGGGAGTCGGCCTGACCTCTTTTTCCGAACAGCTCACCAGCGCCGACCCCGCGGCTAACACCACCCTGCTCACCAGCACCCTGGACCAGGCTCTGGCCACGGAAACCATCCCGGCCGGCAGTCTGACCATCAATGACCGGGTCATCGGCAAAATAGAGGGCGGCACCGCCTCCTTCGGCCTGGCCAAGACCAAGGCTTATAATGCCGCCCAGGCCATCAATGAGGCCATTACCGGGGTACAGGCCAAGCTGACCACCCAGGTTGCCGGCGAGGCGGTGAGCGCCATGGCGGCGGGCGAGGACGGCACGGTCATCAGCCTGCAGGTCAACGGCATTGATGTCAATTATACGGTTGATGCGACATCCGGCCCGCCGAATGACACGGATCCGGCCACCCTGGCCGCCAACGTGGTGTCGGCCATCAACCAGGCCATCCAGGATTACAACGATCCGACCAATGTTCCGGAAAACATACCTAAAATTACCATCGAAGCGCTGGTGGGCGACGGCGCCAACGGCGGGGCGGCCAATGCCATTATTCTCCGCAACACCAATGCCGGTGACGAGTCCCGCATCCTTATCGACGGGCTGGACACCGATCCGCTGTCAACGGAATTCAAACTCGGCCTGACCAGCGGCACCTATGTGGCCGATGCCGCCCATAACACCGGCGAACTGTCACTCTTTTCCCATAAGAGCCAGATCGATATCAATGGCGGCACGGACGACCGCTACCTGGAGCAACTGGGGCTCGGCGGCGGCAACATCAGCAGCAGCGATCAAGGCGGCGACGGCCAACTGACCTTTGACAGTTCGGACAACCAGGTTCAGTTCTCCATGATGGGTTACGACTATGCAAATGAACTGCAGACAGACGGCGGCAGCTTCAAGATGTGGATCTACAACAGTGATGACACCCTGGCCCTGCCGCAACCGGTGGAAGTCCCCCTGGAACGGGCTTACACCCTGCAGGACGTGGCGGACGCCATTAATATCTCCATCGTCAATGCCAGCGGCCAGTCAACCCCCTGGGTCGCGGCAACGATCCAGGATAACAAACTGGTGCTGACCCCGGACAGCAATCACCAGTTCGCCTTTGGCGGGGATACCTCAAATTTTCTGGCCACGGCAGGAATCAACACCTTTTTCACCGGTTCCAGCGCCGATTCCATCGGGGTCAATGACGCCATCAGCCAGAACATGGATAATATCGCCGCAGGCACCGTCAGCGCCAACGGCCAGGTCTTCCGCGGCGACCAGTCCAATGCCCTGCTCATCACCAACATCCAGCGCAATGAATATGTGCGTTTCACCGGCGGCGGCAGCGACACCCTCGACGGATTCTACAATACCCTGGTGGGCGACGTCGGCATCAAGGGGCGTACCGTCAGCCGGGATTACGATTACAACGTCCTGATTACCGATCAGATGAGCGCCATGAAGGATGCGACTTCCGGCGTATCCCTTGATGAAGAGATGGCGGACCTCATCAGATTTCAGCAGGCCTACTCAGCTGCGGCCAAACTGATAACCTCCTCGGATGAAATGATGCAGACCTTACTGCAGGCGGTGTGATATGCGGACAACACTCAACACGATATACAGCATGATCGGCAATAATCTGAACAAGATTACCACCGATATGTGGAAACTCAACAGCCAGATCTCATCCGGTCTGCAGATGTCGAAAATCTCCGACAATCCGGTCAACATGGTCAGCGCCCTGGGCATGCGCTCCACCCTGGCCGAGATCACCCAGTACCAGTCCAATATCACCTTTGGCGGCTCCATGATCTCCGCCTCGGAAGAGGCGCTCACCGGCATCAAAGATCTGGTCACGCAAGCCAAGACAAAAACCCTGACAGGCATCAATGACAGCCAGAACTCCTTCACCAGAACCTACATTGCCGACGAAATCCATGTTTATCTCGAACAGGCCGTTACCCTGGCCAACACCCGCTGGGACGGCAAATATGTTTTCGGCGGCTTTCGGACAACCGGTTATACGGAAACGGAGCCGACGCCCTTCATGCTCGGTTACATAGACGGCTACCGGATCAACGGCAACAGCTTTCCCATTCTTGACACCATGCTCTCCGGCACCCTGGGCACCACGGATCTGGCCGCCGGGGATCTGCTGATCAACGGCGAAGATGCGGGAGCGGTCGTGCTGAGCGCCGGCACCACCTTAGGCCTCAATATGAGCGGGGCCGACAATCTGAAAACCGCTGTCAACAGCATTGCCTGGCCGGCCGGCACAACCCCGGTCACCGCCACCACTGACTACTCTTTATGCCGGCGGGGCGGAAACCGCCAACAGCAACCCCACGGATGTCAGCATCACCATCAACGGCGTCACCATCGACTACACCACCACCGGGGTCAATCCGGCGGACGATGCGGTTACCGCCCTTAATCAGCACACGGATCAGACCGGCGTGCATGCGGAAGTAGGCGACAATCTCAACGGCGGCGCCGTGGGCACCGTGGTCCTGACCAACGCCATGACGGGCGACGAGTCGGACATCAATCATCGGCGCCCTGAGCGAGACGGCCAACCCTGCCGGCCCAGCGGCAGCAACATCCGGTCTTGCCGCCGGTGTTCATTCCGTGGGCGCCGGCAGCAACACCGGCCAGATCTCCCTGCAGTCCACCGACGCGTTCGAGCTGAGCAGCGCCAACTATACGGATGACACCGTGCTTGATATCCTCGGCCTGGGCGGCGGCGGAGTCGGCTTTGCCGATACGGGCAGCGACGGCAGCCTGGTCTATGGCACCCCGCTTGAGGCAAACGATCTGATCATCAATGGCATACCGGTGGATACCATCACCTCCGACGGGGTATCGGACGTCTTTTCCTCCTCTTCGGCTGAGGCAAAAGCTGCGGCCATCAACCGTATCAGCCAGGACTGGGTGAACGCAAGCGGCGCGACCGTTCCCGGCACCGGCGTGACGGCGGAAGTAACCCCGATTTTCCGGCAGGCGCCGGCGGCGGTCTCGGCCGGCACCATCGGTGCTGGGGATCTGATCATCAACGGCGTTGATATCTTTGCCGCCATAGGGCCGACGGCGATTATCGACGGGGATGACGACAATGTACTGCTCAACGCCATCAACGCCCAGCAGGCCAATACCGGCATGGTGGCTACCCGCAACGCCGACGGCCAGCTTGGCCTGAAGGCCGTAGACGGCCGCAATCTGCATATCCAGACCACAGCCACCGGCAATTCCATCACCCGCTTAAACGGCGCGCCACCCACCGGCGCAGCTGACAGGGTCTATTCCGGCACCATCCAACTCCTGTCCGAGCGTACCTTCATGCTGGAAAGCGCTCTCTCCACCCCCTATCCCCCGGGTGGTGAAGAGCCGGGATTTGCGGCCATCGGTCTTACCGGCGGTTCTCTGTCAACAGGTGAACCTGCCGACATAGCCAGCGATGGCAAGCTTTCCGTGCTCTCCGTTGCCCAGTTGGCCAACAACGTCCGCTATACCGGCGACCGGGACAATGATGCGGAAATCAAGGTCGGGGCGCAAAGCAAGATAGAAATTGCCAAAAACGGTGAAGATGCCGTTGCCAACACCGGTGTTTTCCAGACCCTCAAGGAAGTGGAAGATTATCTGCGGGGCAGAAACTACACCTTTGTCACCAGCATCTACGCCCAGGACAACCTCAATGTGACATTGGATTCTTTAAATAATCCCGATGATCCGCTGGAGGAGAAATTTCAGACCGGCGCATTCACCATTACGGTGACCGACCATGATGTTTATCCCCCTCGTGGAGGTGGAGATGAAAATTCCGGTGGACATCACCCTTGACACCCCTGCAACAATCGCCGAGAAGATCAACGGCATCCCGGGCTTGACCAGCAGCTGGGACAACAGCGGCCACCTGCATATTGACAGTGCCGATCCCGGCCGCTACACCTTTAACATCAGCGATGATAGCAGCAATACCCTCAACGCCTTCGGCATCAACGATCATGAGCTGCAGAACCAGGGGCTGACCAAATCCCTTGAGGATCTGGACACTGTGCTCTCCTCGCTCTCCACCCAGATTTCCGATTTCGGCGCCAGGGCGAACCGCATCACCATTCAAAGCGAGATTTATGCCAACCTGAAGCTGGCCAACCAGGAAAATCTGTCGGAGAAACAGGACACGGATCTGACCGAAGCCATTCTGAATCTGAAGGCCAAAGAAGTGGCGTACCAGGCGGCACTCAGCGCCGCCGCCAAAACCATGCAGCTCAGCCTTGTTGATTATTTGTAGGAAGAAGTGTTAGAGTAGCGTTGAATTTTTTGTCATACGGGGAAACAGGTCTTGCCGCTCCCTGGCAGGCTCGGACACTTCTTGAGGAGAACCACTCCATGCTTATCCTTTCCAGAAAGGTTGGCGAGGCGATTATCATTGCCGATAACATCAAAATCAGAGTCCTGGAAAACAAAGGAGGCCTTGTCAAGCTGGGTGTCGAGGCCCCGGATCAGGTCATTATCCATCGTGAGGAAATTTATCTGCGGATTCTTGAAGAAAATAAAAAGGCTGCAATGGATTCCCCTGATGATTTATCAATTTTGTCCGATGTTTTCCCCTTGCAAAAGAAAGAGTAAAGACAATGAATGCATTAAAACAGGATATTGATCAGACCGGAAGCTGAAAAAAACATCACGGTGCAGACCAGCCGATTCGGAGAAATTACCGTGGACAAAGAGCGGATCATTTCCCTGCTCAGCCCCATTCTCGGCTTTCCCGAGTCCAGCCGTTTTATTCTGAAAGCGCACAGTCCGAAATCCCCTTTTATGTGGCTGCAGTCTCTGGATAATCCGCAACTGGCCTTCGTTGTTCTTCCCGCAGCGCATACGGGACTGGATTACCAGCCGGAAATTCCGCGGCAGATCTTGAAGGAACTATTGATAACTTCTGACAAGGATGACAGGGATATTCTCTTGATCCTCACCATTCCTAAAAACAAGCCCCAGGAGATGACCGCAAACCTTTTAGGGCCGATCGTCCTGAACTCCAGCAAGCGGCTGGCGGTACAGGTTGTTCTTGATCCGCAGAAATATGACCCCTGCTGGCGGCTCTTTCCCGCCAAATGAGTACTCTTATGTAGCTGAAATACCGGCAGCAAGGGCATAAAAAAAGCCGACCATCCGGCCGGCTTTTCCTACAATCACCATTCGAGGAAGGGAGAAAGTTTATTGGTAGGGGATTTGATTTTCAGCGAGAAGATCATCCAGCATTTTATCAGCGATATCACGGGCATCAACCTGATACGTCCCCTCATCAATCTGTTTTTTCAGGGACTCGATCATTTCCATGCGCATCGCCGGGGTCTGGGCCAGAATCTCTTTCATTTTCTGAACATCCCGGGAACTGCTGGAAAGATCAACGGTATCCGCCGCAGAGGGACTGGCGCCGTCGGCACCTCCTTCCAGCTTGCGGGTTTTTTTTACCTCAACCTTATTGTCTGTCCTGATCTGGGAAATGGCATCGGTTAATTTCATGATCAGCTCCTGTACGCCCTCACGCCCTTGTTAATAGGGATATTACAACTTTTTCTCATCAGTTACACACGCTCTTCTAATTACCATATCGACTTTTTTTACACAAACTTAAAAAAAAAGTGCGCCCCCACTTTTATTGCCAATTTATTGCCAAAAAAATCCCCGCCTGTTAGAGTGGCGGCCATGAAAAATCAAGACTCTGTTTACCTTGTTGACGGCAGCGCCTATATTTACCGTGCCTATCACGCCATCGCCCCCCTGTCAAACAGCAAAGGGATGCCGACCCATGCAATTTACGGATTTACCAACATCCTGCTCCGAGTCATCCGCGAAAAAAAACCCACCTATATGGCCATGGCCTTTGACCTCAAAGGCCCGACCTTCCGGCATACAATCTATGAGGCTTACAAGGCAAACCGGCCGCCCATGCCTGACGACCTTGCCTGCCAGATTCCCTATATCAGAAAAATCGCCCGGGCCTTCAATATCCCCGGCCTGGAGATGCAAGGTTTTGAGGCGGACGACCTGATCGCCTCCGCGGCATTGTGGCTTGCGGCAAACGGCCACGACGTCATCATTGTTTCCGGCGACAAAGATCTTCTCCAGCTCGTAGGCCCCGGCATCATTGTCTGGGACCCCATGTCGGACAAAATGATGGACAGCGATGCGGTTGCTGCCAAATATAACGTGGGCCCGGAAAAACTCAACGATCTCTTTGCCCTGATCGGCGACAGCTCGGATAATGTGCCGGGTGTTCCCGGCGTGGGCCCGAAAACCGCTGAAAAACTCATTAACGATTTCGGCAGTCTGGACGCTCTCTATCAGAATATCGAGCAGCTCTCCCAGAAAAAACTCAAGGAAAAACTCATCACCTTTCACGACCAGGCATTGCTGTCACAAAAACTGATCGCCCTGAAAAGTGATCTGCCGGTGCCGAAAGGCATTGCGGAATACCGGTTGCCGCAACCGGATCAGCAGGCGTTGCAGGCTCTTTACCGCGAGCTTGAATTCTCCAGGCTGCTGAAAAGCCAGGCACCGACCGCGCCCACGGATACCAAGGGTTTTAGCCTGGTGCAGTCCCTGCCACAGCTGCAGGATATCTGTACCATTCTGCACAAGGCCCCGCTGCTGGCCATTGACACCGAAACCACCTCCCTTGACCCGCTTACCGCCGAGCTGGTGGGCATTTCCCTCTGCGCGGACGACAAAGAGGCCTGGTATATCCCCATCGGGCACCAGGATGAGAACGGCAACCACATCTCCGGCCAGCTCAGCCTGGAAGAAGCATTCTCCTGCCTGCGGCCTCTGCTCGAAGATGAAAAGCTGACCAAAATCGGCCACAACCTTAAATATGACCTGCAGATTCTCAAACAGCACGGGATGCTGCTCCAGGGTCCGCTGCGGGATACCATGATCGCCTCGTACCTGCTTGATCCCACCCGGCGCAGCCATAAACTTGACGACCTGGCCATGGAACATCTCAATGCCAGCATGATCTCCTTTGCCCAGGTCACGGCAGACGACAAACGACCGGATGCATTCCGTTTCGTTTCCCTGCCGGCCGCCAAAGATTACTCCTGCGAGGACGCCTACTCCACGTTTCTGCTCTGGCAACTTTTCGAGCCGCAACTGCAGAAACTGGAGCTGTGGACCCTTTTCATCGAACTGGAAATGCCCCTTGTGCCCATCCTGGCCAGGATGGAGGAAGTCGGCATCCTGGTCAATCCCGCCATGCTCGCCGGCCTGTCGGCAGAATTTGCCGCCCAGCTGGCCAAGCTGTCTGAAAAAATTTTTTCCCTGGCCGGCGAAGAGTTCAACATCAACTCCCCGAAGCAGCTGGGCACCATCCTCTTTGAAAAATTAAAACTGCCCATGGGCCGCAAGACCAAGACCGGCTATTCCACGGACGTCAAGGTGCTGGAAAAACTCTCCGCCTACCATGAACTGCCCGCGGCCCTGCTTGAACACCGCACCATCAGCAAACTGAAATCCACCTATATCGATAAACTGGCCGGCCTGATCCACCCGCACACCGGCCGGGTGCACACCTCATTCAACCAGACGGTCACCGCCACCGGCCGGCTGAGCAGCAGCAATCCGAATCTGCAGAATATTCCCATCCGCACCCCGGAAGGACAGCGAATCAGGGAGGCCTTCATCGCCGCCCCGGGCCATACGCTGCTGGCCGCTGACTACTCGCAGATCGACCTGCGGGTACTGGCCCATTACTCCGGGGACGAGGCTCTGGTTGCTGCTTTTGTCGCCGGTAAGGATGTCCACAACCAGACGGCAGCAGAAATTTTCCGGGTTCATCCCTCACTCATCACTCCCCAGATGCGGCGGGTAGCAAAAAGCATCAACTTCGGCATCGTTTACGGCATGAGCGCCTTCGGTCTGGCGAGCCAGCTCAACATCAGCCGCAAGGAGGCCCAGACCTTCATCAACCGCTATTTCGATCTTTACCGCGGGGTGAAAAGGTTCATGGAGGAAATCATCGAGCAGGCCAGGCGGGACGGCTATGTCACCACCCTTTTCCATCGCCGCCGCATCCTGCCGGACATCCAAAGCAGCAACAAGAACGTCAGGGAATTTGCCGAACGTACGGCCCTGAACACCCCGATTCAGGGGACCGCCGCAGATATCATCAAAGTCGCCACCATCCGGGCCGACCGTTTTCTGCGCGAGCGATCCCTGCAGAGCGAATTACTGCTGCAGATTCACGATGAACTTATTTTTGAAGTGCCCTTGGCTGAACTGGAAACCACCACCACTCTGGTAAAGGAAGCCATGGAAAACGTCAGAGAGCTAGCCGTGCCCCTGGTGGTGAATCTTTCCCAGGGCTCGAATCTGGCGGCAACGAAATAATTGACATTTGCCGGCGCTCATGGCTAATTTATTGGTTATCGGCAATGCTGCCCTTCAGGTTCGGCGCTTGCCACCACAGTGCATATCTTCTTTAAACATAATACATCTCGACAAAAGGAGCCGTATCCATGCTTGACCTTTTACGCCGGAAAGCACAGTCACCCTATCTGCAGGGTACCGTGCTTGTCATCATCGTTGTTTTTATCTTCTGGGGAGTTGGCGGGCAAAACACCGGTTCCTTTAATGCCGTGGCCACCGTTAATGGAGAATCTATTTCCCTGCAGGAGTTTGACCAGGCGTTTCAACGCACCATGGATAACTACCGGGATCAGTTCGGCGGCAACCTGCCCAAGGGTTTCATTGAGTCATTCAACCTCAAAAAACAGGTGGTCCACGAGCTGATCCAGAAATCTCTTCTGCTGCAGGGCGGCAAAGAGATGGGCATTTATGTCAGCAATGATGAAATCCAGAACGCCATTAAAGAGATGACCGTCTTCCAGAATAACGGCGTTTTTGACGTGACACGTTACCGAGAGGTACTGAAGGGTTCCCGCCTGACCCCGACAAAATTCGAAGCAGGCCTGCAAAGCGATATGCTGCTGACCAAGGTCGGCACCGGTCTTGCCGAATTCGCCCAGGTCACGCCGAAAGAGCTGGATGATCGCTTCCGCTTTGACAACAGTGAAACCAGACTCGATTATGCCGTATTTAAACCGGAAAATTACACCGGCAAGGTGAGCGTAACCGATGAGCTGCTGGCCCAGTATTTTGAAAAAAATAAAGAAAAATACATGACGCAGCCCCAGGTGAAAATCAAATACCTCTCCTTTCTGCTCAAGGACGAAATGAACAAAATCACCATCCCGGAAGCAGAGGTGGAGCAGTACTACAACAGTCATCAGGAAGAATTCGGTCAGCCGGAAAAACGGCGGGCCCGCCATATCATCTTGAAAACCACCGATCAGGACAAGCAGGCGCGCCGGGCGGAAATGGAAAAAATCCTGGCCAGGGCCAAAGCCGGCGAAGATTTCGCCGCCCTGGCCCGGCAATATTCCGAAGACGGTTCCGCCGCCCAGGGCGGAGATCTCGGTTTTTTTGGCCGCGGTCAGATGGTGAAACCCTTTGAAGATGCCGTTTTCGGTCTGCAGAAAGGCGAGATCAGCAATATCGTTGAGACGCAGTTCGGCTTTCACATCATGCAGCTTGAAGACATTCAACCGGCCAATATCACCCCTCTGGCCGGCGCGAAAAGCGCCATTGAAAACAAATTGAAAAAACAGCAGGCCTTAAACAGCGCCTTTGAAAAGGCTAATGAGGCATATGAAAAAATCATCTTTGCCGGCAGTCTGGCAAAATATGCTGAAAATTTTAAGGTGCGCCTCGCCGAAACGGATTTTTTCACCCAGACTGCTCCTCCCGCGGCCCTGGCCAACGAGCCTGCGGTCATTGATACGACATTCTCCCTGAAAAAAGGGGAACTGAGCTCCATTATCGACAGCCCGGAAGGTTATACCATTTTATTTGTAGCTGACCGGAAGGAACCGGCGATCCCCGCCCTGGCCGAGGTGAAAGAGCAGGTTGCAAAAGACTTTGTCGCCGCTGAGGCGAAAACCCTGTGCCAGAAGGATGCGGAAGAAACTCTTGCCGCCCTGCGGGGGGGTAAAGATGTTGATTTCTCCCAGAAAATGCAGGAAAAAGGAGTGCCGGTACACGCTTCAGAATACTTTTCCCGCACCACAAGAACGAGCAAGGATCTGCCGCAAGAGGTTATCACGGTTGGCCTCACCCTTAATGCCAGCTCCACCTATCCCGAGAAAGTAATTACCGCGGACAACGCCTTTTATCTCTGCCGGTTCAAGGACAAAAAAGATGTCGGCGACAACGACGGCCAGGCCAGAAAGGCTTTTGAAGCGCAGCTGGCAATGGAAAAAAAGAAGGAACTCATGGATGCCTGGATCGATTATCTCACCAAAAGCGGGAAGATAACGATTAATGAGAAGTACCTGAACTGAGCCGTTGTAAAAAAGTAACAGGCCAGAGAAATGCGCGGAACGGCACTCTTTTCAGTACCCCCTTAGGGGTCTTAGGAGCCGTAACGAAATTGAAAAAATGGCCATGTTATTTCGTAACGGCTCGTGAACTCTCGAACTATCATTGTCCCGCTTCCCCCATAAGGGATCCTGGCCGAAACGGTCCATCCACCAGTCTTCGGCGTCCAGGGTGTCCTGCTGCATCACCAGGGGGAAGCGGTAATTCTGGCAATAGGCCAGCAGCACCTGATAGGCTGCGGTGATCTCATGCATCGCCACCTGACGTGGTCCGCCCTCCCTGCCTTCCGCCAGGTCAGGGTGATGTTTTTTTGACATCCGGCGGTAAGCCTTCTTTATTTCCGCAAGGGTTGCCTTTTTTTCCAGGCCAAGCAAGTCCCTGGCAGCCACTATTTTTTCCCAGTCTTTTTTGGTCATGCCTCAGACCCTTTTTTCTTCTTCCAGCTCTTTTCCTCGCCATGGACCAGCCGGATAATGTTACTGCCGTGTTTGATCCAGATAAGCAGACTGACAAAAATGGCCAGATAGAAACAGCTGCCGCTGCCCTGTTGAAAAAAAACCACCACAGGCATCAGACCTGCGGCAATGAGTGAACCCAGAGAAACAAATCCCGACAGAAATACGGCAGCAAAAAAGGCGGCAGCACAGATGAGCAGGGCCACCGGGGAAAGATAGAGAAATATCCCCAGGGCGGTGGCCACACCCTTGCCGCCCCGGAACCTGAGATAGAGCGGGAACAGGTGGCCGATAAAGGCCGCCGCCCCGCAGAGCATGACGATATTCTGGGCAAATCCCAGGGTCCCGGCGGCCACCATGGGCAGCAGACCTTTGGCCGCATCAAGCAGCAGAGTGATTGCCCCCACTTTTTTGCCCAGCAGCCGGCTGACATTGGTTGCACCGATATTGCCGCTGCCGTCCTTGCGCACATCGATGCCGGCCAATTTACCGAGCAGGAGGCCAAACGGGATGGAACCGACAAGGTAGGCGATAATGATGAAAAAATAATCCAAGGCTGTGATCTCTTGCTCGTTTTCCTTGCACAGGTCAGGGGCAGCTTGCGCCGCACCATATCTTCCTGAAAATAATATTGCCAACAAGTTAAGCGAGATTTTCCTATAACGCAATCCTCATTCGCGGTATATTTTTTCAGTAAAATGAAAAACAGCGGCGCAACGGGCATTTTTCAGGAACCGGCTCCCTGTTTCATCCGACCAACTTTTTTTATGAGAGGAATCATTGTGAATCCGGACTTCATGCATGAGGCCATCAGGCTTTCCAGGGAAAAATCCTTGCAAGGCGATGGCGGGCCTTTCGGGGCGGTCATCGTCCGCGCCGGGAAAATTATCGCCCGGGGCTGGAACCAGGTGCTGAAAAATAACGATCCCACCTGCCATGCCGAGATGGTCGCCATCCGTAAGGCCTGCCGCAGATTAAAGAACTACAGCCTTGCCGGCTGCGCCATATACGTCAACTGTGAACCCTGCCCCATGTGCCTTTCCGCTCTTTACTGGGCCGGCATCGACAAAATCTATTTCGCCGCCGGCAGAAAGGACGCGGCGGATCTGGGTTTTGCCGATGACTTTCTCTACCGGGAACTTCTTCGGCAACCTGCTGGCAGAAAGATCCCCATGGAGCAAGCAATGCGGCCAGAGGCCCTGGCGGTATTCAGCCAATGGGCAAAGCTCGACAACAAAATCATCTATTAGCTTGTTGCTTAACCAGACCGTGGAGATGTGCCGCAGCAGCGCGTTTGTCCACGATTATACCTGAAATCATTTGACAAACAGTAGGCGCAAAAATTAAGGTATTGATTATTCGCCGATTTTCCCTGCCCGTGATCCCTTTGCCGACCTCAAGCCCGCAGCAACGAAATCGGGGAGAGCTTCACTGTTGTTCTCGCCCCTTTTCTAAAAAATACAGGAGGACCTTGATGAGCCCCCATTTTGGCCTGATGGATGAAAGCAAAATGAGCAAGGTTGACGCGCTGCAGATGCGTTTCAGACTGCACTGGCGCTGCGGGGTGAAAAGAATGCGGGAAAACAAGACCGCGATCGGGCTTGCCATCCTTTATGATGCACTGCTTTCCGCCATGCGCTGGTACATCCTTACCAATCTGCGCCAGGAACTTGGCGACAATGCGGATGAAAAGCTCGAAAACGAGCGGTTCGTTTTCTTCCTGCTCCGCAGGGCCGGTATGCTGAACAGCTCTTTTGATTTAAAATTCATTGTGGAAATCGTGGACAGGGCGCTCCTGGAGGAAGATGTGAGCTGCGACCAGGAAAAGGTCATGGCCCAGCTGCATCAGTTTCTGACCCGTATCGGGGCCCTGCCCTTTGCCGAAGCGGAACTGCCTCCCGAGGATCCGGCAGCCTCGTAACCTATTCCCTGCAAACCGTTCGCCGGTCAGCCGGTTAGATGGCCTCTTTCATAGGCCATGCACCCCAGTAGTTGCGGTCCTGTCGCGCAGCAACATTCAGCGCAAAATATTTTTTTTATAAAAAAATCACTGTTTGACCTAAGTCAAGGCTGCTTCCTGCTGTTTTTGCTAAGATCTCTTTAAAAGCAGCCAACAAATACTATTCAACCAGGAGGAATAATATCATGTTTTGTTATCAATGTGAGCAAACAGCCAAAGGTAAGGCCTGTACGGCAATCGGTGTCTGCGGCAAGACCGGCGATGTCGCTGCCCTGCAGGATCTTCTCATTCATGCCGTGCAGGGGCTCTCCCTTTATGCCATGGAAGCCCGCCAAGGCGGGGTAGCAACCCCGGATACCGGACTTTTTATCTGCGAAGCAACCTTTTCCACCCTGACCAATGTCAATTTTGATGCCGATCGTTTTGTGGCCTTGATCAACAAGACCGTGCAGCTGAGAAAGGGGTTGCAGGCGAAAATCAAGGCCTCCGGCGGCAAAAGCGATTTCAGCGAGCCGGCAGCGAATTTCACCCCGGCGGCACGATCTGGCCGGCCTGGTCATGCAGGGAGAGGCGGTGGCCTAAAGGCAGCGAGCGGCGAAAACCCGGATATCATCTCCCTCAAGCACATTCTGCTCTTCGGCCTCAAGGGTGTGGCGGCCTATGCCGACCACGCCAGGATTCTCGGCCAGGAAGACGACAAGGTCTATGCCTTTATCGAAGAAGGCCTGGCCTCCATCCTGCGCAACGATCTCAGCCTGGAACAGTGGATCGGTCTTGTGTTGAAATGCGGGGAAATCAACCTGCGGGCCATGGAGCTGCTGGATGCCGGCAACACCGGCACCTACGGCCACCCGGTACCCACCACGGTTCCCCTTGGGGCCAAGAAGGGCAAGGCCATTCTGGTCTCCGGCCATGATCTCAAGGATCTCGCCGCCATTCTCGCCCAGACCGAAGGCAAGGGAATCCATGTCTACACCCATGGCGAAATGCTGCCCTGCCACGGCTACCCGGAGTTGAAGAAATACCCTCACTTCTACGGTCATTACGGCACGGCCTGGCAGAATCAGGGCAAGGAATTCGCCGAATTTCCCGGGGCCATCGTCATGACCACCAACTGTATCCAACGGCCGAAGGATACTTACAAGGACAACATCTTTACCACCGGCCTGGTGGGCTGGCCCGGGGTCACCCACATTGCCGGCAAGGATTTCAGCACGGCCATTGAAAAGTCCCTGGCCATGGAAGGCTTTCCGGCGGACACCGACAAAGGCAGCGTCATGGTGGGCTTTGCCCGCAATGCCGTGCTCGGCGTGGCTGACAAGGTGATTGACGCGGTCAAAAATAAGGCGATCAGGCATTTCTTTCTGGTGGCCGGCTGCGACGGCGCCAAACCGGGCCGCAACTACTACACGGAAATCGTGGAAAAAATCCCGAAAGACTGCGTGGTGCTCACCCTGGCCTGCGGCAAGTTCCGTTTTTTTGACATGCAGCTCGGCGACATTGGCGGCATCCCACGGCTGCTTGATGTGGGCCAGTGCAACGACGCCTATTCCGCCATCCAGATCGCCGTGGCCCTGGCCGGAGCATTTAATTGCGGGGTCAATGATCTGCCGCTTTCCATGATTTTGTCATGGTACGAGCAGAAAGCGGTGGCCATCCTGCTGACCCTGTTTTATCTGGGCATCCAGGATATCCGTTTGGGACCGAGTCTGCCGGCCTTTATTACGCCGAACGTGCTTGATGTGCTGGTGAAAAACTTCAACATCAAACCCATTTCCACGCCGGATGAGGATCTGAAGGCAATACTCGGCTAGAATTTTTATCGCGCCAGGGGGAAGGGAGCATCCTTCCCCTTCATTTTCACAAAGGAGCAAGGTATGCAATGCCCCGGACAGGACAGCCGCTACTGGGAAGGCGAGGCGATCTTTGAGGTAAAATGCCCCAAGTGCCAGCATCCCGTAGAATTTTTTAAGGATGATGCCAGCAGAACCTGCAGATCATGCGGGCACCGCATGCTGAACCCGAGCATCGATTTCGGCTGCGCCGCCTATTGCCCCCACGCCGCCCAATGTCTCGGCTCTTTACCCGAGGGACTTAAGAACACGGCAGCCCAGTCGCTGAAAGACAGGGTGGCGGTGGAGATGAAACGTTATTTCGGCACGGATTTCAAACGCATCGGCCATGCCGGCAAGGTGGCTCATTATGCGGAAGAAATCAATCGCACCGAGCAGGGTGATCCGGCCGTGGTCCTCATCTGCGCCTATCTGCATGATATCGGCATCAAGGAGGCGGAGAGAAAATTCAACAGCAGTGCCGCCGGATATCAGCATCAGGAGGGACCGCCGGTGGCCCGCGAGATCCTGACCCGTCTGCAGGCGGATGAGGCCTTGCTTGAAGAGGTCTGCGACATTATCGGCCACCACCATCAGCCCCGCCAGGAGGAAACGACCAACTTCAAGGTGCTCTATGATGCCGACCTCATCACCAATCTTGATGAGGCGCAGAAGGAATCACCGTCACCGCGGGATCACCTGCAGAAAATTATCGACAAATCCTTTCTCACGGAAACCGGACGGCGGGTTGCCGCAGAGGCACTTTTAAAAAATAAAACGAGCTGACATTATGAAAATAAAACGCAAAATCATAGAAATAGACGACGAACTCTGCAACGGCTGCGGCCAGTGTGTCACCGGCTGCGCCGAAGCAGCCCTGCAGATTATTGACGGCAAGGCCCGGCTGGTGGCGGAGAAATTCTGTGACGGCCTGGGCGCCTGCCTGGGAGAATGCCCCACCGGGGCCTTGCAAATCATTGAACGGGACGCGGATGATTTTGATGAAAAGGCGGTGGAAGCGTTTCTCAAGGTAAAGGAAGAACAAAACAAGGCGGCGGCCTCAATCCCCTGCGGCTGCCCATCCGCCAAGCTGCAGAGCTTTCCGGCCCAGACCCCATGCCAGGCGGCAAATCAGCCACGGTCCATGAGCGGCAAGTCGGCCTCAGCTCTGTGTCACTGGCCGGTGCAGATCCGGCTTGTCCCGGCCAGTGCGCCGTTTCTCGAAAACAGCGACCTGCTCATTGTGGCGGACTGTGCGCCCATTGCCTACCCTGATTTCCATCAGGACTTCATCCAGGGCCGGGTGGTGATGATGGGTTGCCCGAAATTTGATGATCGGGAGAGTTATATTGCAAAATTTACGGAGATTTTCAGCAGCCGGGCCATTAAAAGCATCACCTCGGTCATCATGGAGGTGCCCTGCTGCGCCAGCATGCGCTCCATCATCAGCGAGTCCCTGCAACGGGCCGGCAAGGAGATTGCCCAGCAGGAATTTGTCATCAGCGCCAGAGGGGAGATTCTGCCGTAGGGAAGCGACTGAAGCAGGGGCATCGACTTGCAGGGGAAGTGGGGACGAGGGCTTTTCCCCCCTCCTTCCTTGGGCAGGCACAAGGCCAGCCCGTACGTCCCTCACAGGGCGGTTCGCGAACCGCCCCTGCTCCTCCTCACTTCCCCTCGATGCGGGCCAGGGCCTGCCGGGCCAGTTCCCCGACGGTGGTATCAATAAGCCGGCGGTCTTCATAGAGTCTGACCGGCTGCCTGATGTCGACAAAGCCGCGGATATGATAGGCCGCCTCCTTGATGCGGAGAATACCGAAATTGCGGCTGGCCAGCCCTAATACCACCTCATCCGGGGATTCCAGGAAGAGAGCCATGTACCCGTCCCCGTCATATTTCAGGATAAGTTCCGGACGCACCATGGCCAGCCGGCCGATGCCCCACAGCAGCCCGTGTTGCAGGGCCGGCAGTTCCAGGAAATTCTCCTCCCGCATGTAGGAGACGAGCATATGGGCATACTCTGCGGCCAACTGCCGGTTAACCGCCATGATCTCGCCCAGGGCCTCCGGCATTCCCCAGCCGATGCCGCCTGATTCCTCATTGAGATTCCAGAGGATGCGCCGCATGATCACCCGGGCTGTTTCCATATCGCCCCGGGCGATGGCATCCATCACCTGGCCGATGACGGTCACCGTATGCCATTTCACCCGTTCATCGACCTGGTAAAGACCGGACATCAGCGAGGAAATGACCAGATGCGGCGGGAACTGGCGCACCACTGCAAGAATATGATCAAGATCATCTTCCCGCAGCAGCGGCATCAGCTTTTTCTTTATGGTCCGTTCTTTCAAATTTAGGCGCGCCTGTCAGTCAACAAGCGCTTCATCTGCTCCGGAAAACCCGGGAGGTTGCTCTGATCTTTCCGTCTTACTTGGCCTTTACCGCCTGGCCCACCTTGACGCCCAGGTCAAAGCATTTCTGATAATCTTCATGGGTGGGAACGTTTTTGACCTTGATGCCTGGATCAACAATTTCGGTCCCCATTTCCTCAAGAAATCCGTTGATATGCTTTACCGCCTCACCTGACCAGCCGAATGAACCAAACGCCGCACCGACTTTGCGTTTGGGCCGTAGACCCTTGAGATAGGTCAAAACATCCGCCATGGTGGGCATCATACCGTTGTTCAAGGTGGGGGAACCGAACAGCATCGCCTTGGCTTCGAGAATTTCGGTGATAATGTCACTGCGGTGGTTCACCTTCAGATCCATCATCTTGACGCTGATGCCTTCCTCCACCAGCCCCTGGCAAATGGCCCTGGCCATTTTTTCCGTGCTGTGCCACATGGTATCGTAAACCACCACCGCCTTTTCCTTGGCCTCGTAGTTGCTCCAACGGGCATAGGCCTCGATGATCTGCTGCGGATTTTTACGCCAGATCAACCCATGATCAGGGGCGATCATATCGATGTCCAGCTTCATTTCCTGCACAGTCTCCAGCAATTTCTGCACATTGGGGGAAAAAATCATGAGGATGTTGGCATAATATTTGGCCGCATGGCTCAGCAACTCCTCTGCGCTCACCTCGTCATTAAAGCGTTCGGAGGTGGACCAGTGCTGGCCGAAGGCATCGCTTGAGATCAGCAGCTTGTCCTCGGGAATATAGGAGAACATGCTGTCCGGCCAGTGCAGCATGCGGGTTTCGAGAAAATGAACTGTTTTTTTGCCCAGGTTGAGGGTGTCGCCCGATTTTACCACTTCCAGGGGCCAGTCCTTGGGATGGAAATGACTCTGAATCGCCTTCTCCCCCATGGGTGAACAGAAGATCTTCTCCGGCTTGATCAGCTCCACCATTTCCGGCAGACAGCCGGAGTGGTCCATCTCAACATGGTTGACGATGATATAATCTATTTTAGCAGGGTCGGTCAGCTGACTGATGCGATGCAGCATCTCGCTTTTAAAGGGCTTTTTCACCGTATCAAAGAGGGCAATCTTCTCATCCATAGCCAGAAAGGCGTTATAGGTTGTCCCCTTGTAGGTCGAATACCCATGGAAATCGCGGATATTCCAGTCCACTGCACCAACCCAATGAATTTTTTCCTTTATCTCCACAGCCATACTCGTCCTCCTGTATCACATCATTTATCTTGTTAAATAATACAAAACAATTACCATCTAATCATGGCCTTGGCAATTTCAAAAAAATCCCGGCCCACAAAAAAGGCCACCCTGACACGGGTGTCAGGGTGGCCGCAGATTTTTGTTTTTTTTACTGCTGCTACTGGGCGGGCGGGGTGAACACTCTTTTGGCCAGTTCCAGATCAATGGCAAAGAAGTCCGCTTTTATCCTTGCCGATCAGTTTGAACTTCTCCAGCACGGAACTGGCCGAGGCCTCCTCCTCAACCTGCTCGGAGACGAACCACTGCAAAAAGTTGTTGGTGGCATGGTCCCGCTCATCCAGGGCCAGATTGACCAGACCATTAATGAGTGCGGTCACCTTCTGTTCATGGGACAGTACCTCTTCAAAAACATGCAGCGGCGTCTTCCACTCGGCTGGCGGCTGGGCAATGGCTGCCAGAACAGCCCTGCCGCCGCGGTCATTGATGTAATCATAAATTTTAATGGCATGAAAGAGCTCCTCCTGGGCCTGGACCCTCATCCAGTTGGCGCAGCCGGCCAGACTGATTGATGCAAAGTAAGAACTCATGGACAGATAGAAATAGGAAGAATAAAGTTCCCAGTTAACCTGTTCATTGAGAGCTTTTTCCATATTTTTACTCAGCATCGCCTAGCTCCTCCACAGTCCGTGCAGATTGCAGTAGGCCCGGGCAGAGACATCTTTTGCAGTGGTTTGAAAAATTGCCTCCGGAGCATCCCCTGGTTGCAGAAACTGCCGAAGCACCTTGTTGCCGGCAACAAGCTCGATCCATTCAATATAATGTTTTTCTTCCATGGGATGGGGTATGGATCCCAGCTTCACCCTGTATCCCCCATCAATTTTCTCGATAACGGGCACATGTTTTTCCCTGGCGGCATCAACCGTATTTTCAACAAAAAGCTTCATCGGCTGGCCGCAGCAGACAAGCTCACCCGCGCCAGTATGCAGAACCTCGACGATGTTTCCGCACAGTTCACATTTGTAGACTTCCAGCTGTTTTGTCATCCCCTTCTCCTTTTCATTTGGCAGCAATTCCACCCAGAGAAACCTGCGCCGGCAACCAACTCACCTATTACTTACGACGTTGCTTTTTTCTTATGCTGGCAGATCGGGCAGAGACCGGTAAACTCGAGCCGGTGCCGGAAGATCATGAAATCCGTCATTTTCTGGGCCTCTGCCTCAAGATTATACTTTGGCGTCACATCGATGTCGCCAACCCGTCCGCAGTCAATACAACGGACATGGGAATGAATGGTGATGTCTCCATCGAACCTTTTCTGGGTTCCACCAACATCCAGTTTC
Source organism: uncultured delta proteobacterium (assembly GCA_963729825.1). Classification (GTDB taxonomy): domain Bacteria; phylum Desulfobacterota; class Desulfobulbia; order Desulfobulbales; family SURF-16; genus SURF-16. Next base: position 57,050 of record CAVSQR010000094.1, read on the forward strand.
TGTATAATACCAGATTCGGATAGGATTTCCAAATTTCGGTAAACAGTCCCCAAACTGATTTTCGGCATCTTCTTCCGCAGCATCTGGTACATGTCATCTGCCGTGGGATGGGTTTTAACCTTTCGTAATTCCTCCAGAATTACCTGCCGCTGCTTGGTCATGCGCAGTTTGTTCTTCGCCTCCATTTCAACCTCCTTCTATTTGATAGAAATAATTACTAATTACATTAATATTTTTTTCAGAATTTTACAAGCATCTATCTATAATTATTTTCTTTTTTTTGCATTATTTTCTTGTTTCCCTAGTATGCCTCGCAAAAAAACATATTGAAACACACCAAGCCGTTGTCTTCCTGACTTTGCACCATCTTAAAAAGAGCGGGGCTGCAAAAAAGTACTCACAAAAATATTAAAAAACTCTGTAAGATAGAGATTATTCCTCTGGGAGATTTTTATGAACGCGATTGAACTGAAAAAATGTCTTGCCCTGCTGCTTTTTTGTGCTCGCCGCTCTGTGCGGCAATCTCACCGCAATCGACAAGGCGTCTGCCGCGGAAGAGAGCGATAACCAATTAAAACTCCTCAACTGGTCTGAGTATTTCGATCCCGAGGTGCTTGCCGAGTTTCAGAAAAAATTCGGCATCACCGTGACGGAAACCTATTATGAAACCGATGAAATGAGAAACGAAATCCTGTTCAGCACCAATGGTACCGGGTATGATCTCGTCCTTTCCAACGGTTCATCAATCGCCTCTTACGTCAGGCACGACTGGCTTGCGCCCATCAGCGGGAGAGATATTGCCAACCTGCAGCATGTGAGCCGCAGGTGGCGAACCTCATTCCCGGATTCGGAACAGTATGGCGTGCCTTTTTTATGGGGCACCCTGGGCATCGCCTACCGCACGGACAAAACAACCAAACCGGTGACAAGCTGGATGGACCTGTTCAGACCCGAGGAGGCGGTGCAGGGCAAAATCATCATGATAAAATATTCCCGCGATCTGGTGGGCATGGCCCTCAAGGCCCTGGGCTATTCCATCAACTCGACGGACAGCAGGGAACTTGAAGAGGCCAAACAGCTGCTCCTGGCCCAGAAGCCCTTTGTCAAAACCTATTCCTATGTGACCCTCGGCGAAAATTCATCCATGGTGAGCGGAGACGCCTTCATGGCCATGATATACAATGGAGACGCCGTGGTGCTGCAACAGCACGACCAGGCGATTGCCTTTGTCCAGCCCAGGGAAGGCTGCCTGCTCTGGTGTGATTTTTTCGTGATCCCCGCCTCTTCAAAGAAAAAGGAGCTGGCCTACAAATTCTTAAATTTCATTCATGAACCGGCCATCATGGCGAAACTGGCCCAGTACGCCTCGTACGCCACAACCAACACGGCAGCGGAAAAGCTCCTGCCCCAGGATTTCAGAAATGACCATAATATCTATCCCTCCAAGGCGATTCTGGAAAAATCCGAAACCTATACGGATCTCCCGCCCAGAGTAGCAAAAAAATATAATGATATCTTCAATCTCGTCATCCAGTAAGGCCTCTCTTTGAGACTCCAATCAAAAATCATCTTTATCACCACCCCGGTGGTAGTCATTTTCATCCTGGCCATCGGGGGCATCTCTTTTTCCCTGCTGCAGGAGGCCACGGTGGAAAAGGCGGTGGGCAACACCCGCTCCTTTCTCAACAGCACCGCCGGCAAGCTTCAGGTCCTCTATGATACGGCGGCAAAGGACATCGAGCTGTTTGCCAATTCCAATCTGCTGGAAAACTATCTGCTCACCACGGATGAGGACCTGCGCTACACCCTGCTGCAACCCACCATCATCCGGCTCTTCAGCAGCTACCAGAAAGCAAATCCCAACTATTACGAGATACGCCTCCTGCTGCCGGACGGCTATGAAGACACCCGGGTGGTGCTCACCGACCTGCCCAATATCACGGAGGAAGAGGGAGAGACGGAGATTTTTCAAGCCATGCAGCGAGCGGATAATGATCTTTTTACCCGAATCTACAGAAATCCCGACAATGGCAAAATTTCCCTTCTTATCAGCAGGAGAATGCTGCTGCGCGATCCCAACCTCAACCCCGTCAGTTCGCCCAAAACTTTACGCGGCTATCTGGTGGTCACCATCGACCTTGATTTCATAGATAAAAAAATCACAGAAGCCGTGGATGAATACGGGACAACCTTTCTCCTGGCTGACAGAGGCTGGCACTATCTTTTTTCACTCGGCGAAAGAGCCGGCTCTTTCACCCCTGCCGGACAAATTCCTGCAGCAGACACTTGCGCACCTGCAGGGTGATGCCACTTTTGCCGTTACCGACAAAGCGCAGACCTACCTGGTGCTCAGCCGCAACGTTAACGATTCCCTCCTGCTGCTGGCCAGAATCCCCAAAAATCATCTTTACGCGGCAAGCAACCGCCTGGGGCTGGCCGTCGCCTCGACCACCATCTGTGCCATTGTCATCTTTTCCACCCTGCTCTTTTATCTCGGCAAAAAATTTATCGTCAAACCGGTTATCCTGCTCAGAAACGCCGCCACCGAGCTTGGCCAAGGCAATCTCAATATCACCATCGATCAGAGCAGCGACGATGAGATCGGCGATCTGGCCCGCTCTTTTATGGAAATGAGCAACAATCTGCAGCAATCCCACGAACAGATCCGGCGCCTGGCCTATCATGATTTTCTCACCGGACTGCCGAATCGGGTCATGTTTCTCGATTTCTTCAAAGAGGTTGTGGCAAACTCGCAGCGCCACCACAGATTATGCGCCCTGATGTTCATCGATCTCGATAATTTCAAACGCATCAACGATACCCTCGGCCACAATCTGGGTGATGACCTTTTAAGACAGCTGGCCCGTCGATTACAGGAAATTATCCGCAAATCCGATTTCATCAGCATCACCCATGGAGACGATGACCCGAACATGATAGCCAGACTGGGCGGGGATGAGTTTACCGTTCTGCTGGCCAATATCCGCGACCAGAATGACGCGGCCACCGTGGCGCGCCGGCTGCTGCTGGCCCTGGCCGAGCCGTTCAAACTTGACAGTCATGAGGTCTTCATTACCATCAGCATCGGCATCACCGTTTTCCCTCATGACGCGACCAGTGAGGAAGATCTGATCAAAAATGCCGATGTCGCCATGTATCATGCCAAAGAAAAGGGGAAAAATAATTTTCAGTATTACTCCAACTCCATGAATAACGAAGCGCTGGAACGGCTTACGCTGGAGGGAGAGCTGCGCCGGGCCGTGGAACGCAACGAATTCATCGTGCATTACCAGCCGCAGGTGGATGCCAGAACCAGGGAGATTGTCGGGCTTGAGGCCCTGGTCCGCTGGCATCATCCGGAAAAAGGAATGATCCCGCCCAACCACTTTATCCCGGTTGCCGAGGAATCAGGACTTATCGTGCCGATCGGCTCCTGGGTGATGAAATCCGCGGTGAGACAGATCAGGGACTGGCTGCAGCAGGGGGTTCCTGTGGTGCCGATTTCCATCAACCTGTCCAGCCCCCAGTTCCAGAGCAAGGAGATCTACCAACATCATCACCTCGATCTTAAACAGTACCGGCGTTCCCAGAAAATATCTCAAGGTCGAACTGACGGAAAGCATCCTGCTCAAGGCGGAAGAGGAGGCGATCAACATGCTGCACGACATCAAGAAGACGGGGGTGGAGATCTGCCTTGATGATTTCGGCACAGGCTATTCGTCGCTGAACTATCTCAAACGTTTTCCCATCGATGTCTTAAAAATCGATCGCAGCTTTGTAATGAATATCATGTCCGACCCCAAGGACGCGGAAATCTGTTCGGCGATCATCGCCCTGGCCAAATGCCTCAATCTCTCCGTGGTGGCGGAAGGGGTGGAGAGGCACGATCAGTATGAATTCTTGCGGGATAAAGGCTGTGACAGCATCCAGGGGTTTTATTTCTATCGGCCGATGCCGGCCGGGGATATCGAAAAGCTGCTCCGTGCCGGGAAAATGGCGCAGCCGGCTGAAGGGGGAGAAGGTTGAAATAAAATGAATTTCTATTTATAGTAAAAATTGAAAGGGAATATGTCCAATCCTCCAAGATGGTACTGATTTTCTTTCAAAGGTAGGGCCTTCCCGGCTCTACCTTTTTTTTGCTTTGGCCGACAATTCCCTCCTCTTTTCTCTGCCGCAATCCTGACTAAGCCGTTGTAAAAAAATAACATGGCCAGAGAAATGCGCCGCAACGGCACTCTTTTCAGTACCCCCTTGAGGGGTATAAGGAGCCGTAACGAAATTGAAAAAATGGCCATGTTATTTCGTAACGGCTCCTTGTAAAAACATTTTCCCCGTGCGCTTCTAAAAACCGGGTTGATTTTCCATACCCGGGTGGCATCGTTTGCAGTCATTTAACGGGAAAGCGATTTTCAGATGGCAGACCCCGCAGAATTTTTTTTCAAGGATGTAATCCATTTCAAAATGCGGGGTGGTCTTTTTTTTGATATTGAAAATATCAGGGTGGCAGTTGCCGCAGTCCAGCAGTTGGATATGCACGTCATGGGGAAAGTAAGCCGGGGGGACAAAGTTCCATTCCGCCTGCAACTCCAGCCGGTTGCGAAAATTCATATCCGTTTTTTCGCTCTCCTGATATAAAACGTAGCGCGGCTTTATCAGGCCGAGGGATGCCGCCAGCACCCAGTCCACCTGATTGCCGAAAGGTGTGCGCGGCATATTCTTCGTCAGTTCCGCAAATTTTTCCTTGCCCACGGCAAGGGTGCCGGAGTGGCACTTGTCACAGTTGTCCTTGGTATGGGCAAAGGCCTCCTTGCCATTATGGCAGGCGCCGCAGTACATGCCGTTGATATTGTCCTCTTCCGTAATCGGGGTTGCATTCACGGCAAATTCAAATTCAAGTTCAAGATGGCAGACCCGGCACGCGTACTTCATGCGATGGCTCCAGTGGGAAAAGAACACCGGCTTGACCTGGTTGGCTTCAGAGGTGCGATTGATCAGGATGTTGCCGTACTCAAAGGGTGGAGGCAGGGGAGGAAATTGCCATTTTGCCTGCAGTGCGGATGGCACCAAAACCAGGCTAAACAATAAACAGATCGATAGGAGAATACTTTTCATCGATGACCTCCCGCATTTCAATGTGCACGGCAAAATGTTGGTCAATTGATCTTTTAAGTTATTGTGAGAAGCGCAACTCTTCGTTATGGTAAAAAAGAGGCACTCAATAAAAGATAGGCCTTGATCGAAATATCCGCATCCCGCATGCAACCATCAGCAAGTGAGGAAAAATCATGCCCGGAAAATCATATCAAAATTCTATCATACTTTTTGCTCTGTGTCTTTTTTTCCTCCTTGTCCCCGGCTGCGGGGAGCAGCAGGACAGCAAAACGAACAATGTTCCCGGCAAACCTCACACCGAGAAATTAAAAATAGGCCTGATCACCGAACATGATATCTTCTCGCAGAAAAAGAGATACGAACCGCTGGCCGCCTATCTTTCCCGCAAAATAGACGCGGCAATTGAGCTGTCAATCCTCTCCCGATACGGTAACATTATCGACAACTTTGCCTCCAACGGCTTGGATGCGGCATTTTTCGGCAGTTTTACCGGCGCTCTGGCCATCAGGAAACTGGAGGTACAGCCCCTGGCAAGGCCGGAATACCTTGATGGCACCTCCACCTATTACGGCATGATTTTTGTTCGTAAAGACAGCGGCATCCACCAGGCCGCCGACATGCGCGGCAAAAGGTTTGCCTTTGTGGACAAGGCCACCACCGCGGGCTGGCTCCTGCCCATGCATTACTTCAAGGAAAACGGCATTGAGGATTACCACACCTTTTTCAGTGAGACCTATTTTACCGGCACCCATGAGGACGCCATTTATGACGTGCTGAATGGCAAGGCGGATATCGGCTGCGCCAAGAATACGGTTTTTTCCAGTCTGGCCAAAGCCGACAGCAAGGTGCAGGAGCAACTGCAAATCCTGGCTACCTCCCCGGTGGTGCCGGCCAATGCCCTGGCAGTGAGAAAGGACCTGACCGAAGCGCTGAAAATACGGCTGAAAAATGCCCTGCTGCAGATGGATCAGGATGCGGAAGGCCGGAAGATCCTGCAAGAATTCGGCGCCAGAAGATTTATCCCCACCACGGAAAATGACTATGCTCCCGTATTTGCTTATGCCGATAAAATCGGCCTCGATCTGGCAACGTATGATTATGATAATGACTAACTCAACTTTCTGACTTGATCTATTTTGTCGAAATAACGATATTTTTGTGACATAGTTGCTGCTCTGATCTCCGTCATGGGAATTCAGGAGACAGAATTCAGAATGGTTGATTTTATTACGTTTTCTGAAAATTAACCACAGAGAGCACAAAGCCCACCGAGATAACTTGCTGAAAATAAAAATATTTTCTCTGTGATCCCTGCGTGCTCTGTGGTGAAAACAGACTTTTTACGAGTTCATCAAGAATTAACCTAAACCGGGCTGGACCAGGTTCATCCCCCCCCACGGGGGGCTTATGATCGCAAATCTAAAAATTTATCTCTGACTGCAGTCAGATACAAACATGAAAGACAATTACCCGGATTAACTGGGTAAGGATCTAAAAAAATTATGCAAACAGGCCATTACCCCAGCCCCGAAGATTCTGCCGGCTCACTAACGCCTTTATGAAGAAGAAAGTTTTCATCGCCCTGCTGCTTCTTGTTTTCTGCTTCTCCGGCGGGGGAATATATATTGCCAGATCAATTGCAGAGGTTATCACCAATCTGGAAAATGTCATCACCCTCCATCAGGTTGAATTTCTGCGCAAGGATCTGCAGAATAAAATCAAGGTGGTACAGACCGATCTGCTGCTCAAGGATTCTCCCCATGCCCTGCATATCGATCCCTTTATCGCCCATGTGGAAGAGATGGAAAAGGCGTCCCTCGTCTGCAGCAACTGCCATCATAATGAGGAAGTGCGGCAGCGCCTCAATCACTTTCAGCAGCAAATCGATATATACGTAAAAATGCTGAGCCGGGTTTATACCATCAGGGCCAATAAAGAAAGACTGGAGGAGGAAAGAAATGCCGCTTTTTCCAAGGGGGAAGAAACCCTGGCCGAGGTGGAAAAAATCGTCATAACCTCAGCGGAGAAAATTTCCAAAAGAATCACCCTGGCCCGCAACAGCATTGCCGAGACCCAACGGCTGCTGTTCTTCCTCATCACCGCCGGTCCCTTATTGCTGATCCTCATCGCCTATTTCTTTCTCAAACAGTTCACCAGCTCGGTTGACGCCCTGCTCGATGCCACCAGGAAAATTCAACAGGGAAATCTGCGCTATCGGGTCAACGAGGAATTACCGGATGAGTTTCAGGTACTTTCCTCGGCTTTTAATGACATGGCCAGTTCCCTCAAAGATCAGTGCCTGCGCATGCAACAGACGGAGAGGCTGGCCGTGGTCGGCGAACTTGCCGCCGGCCTGGCCCATGAAGTAAAAAATCCCCTGGCAGGCATCAAGGTTTCCATTGAGGTGTTGGCCAATGAACTGCCCCTGGGACAGGAGGACAAGGAAGTTTTTCTGCGGATCATCAACGAAATTTACCGCATCGAGACACTGCTCAAAAGCCTGCTCAGCTATGCCCGCCCCCCTGAACCGGAAACCGCGCCCCTTGATCTGCATCAGCTGCTTGACACAACGATCAAATCCGCCGGCTATTCCCTGATCAACCCGGCCAATACCGCAAAGCTGATCAAGGAGATCGAGATCGTCAAAGACTTCAGTCCCGAATTACCGCCGGTTATCGCTGACCGGGGCCAGATACAGCAGGTATTTCTCAACCTCATGCTCAATGCCATTGATGCCATACCTGCCAAGGGCACCATCACCATTACCACCCAAAAAGAGTCGAACCACACCGTGCAGATCTCCATAACCGATACCGGCAAGGGAATGAGCCCGGAGAACATGAACAAAATATTCAACCCCTTTTTCACCACCAAACCCAAGGGCACCGGCCTGGGGTTGGCGATCTGCAAACGGCTCATTGAACTGCATAACGGCACCATCCATGTCTCCAGTACGCCTGGAGAAGGGACCACCTTCTACATAACCATACCGGAAAAACCACAGCTCCAGGGTATTACACCATGAAAAATCGCGGCAGAATCTTCCTGATCGATGACGAGGAACTCATCATCTCCATGCTGGCCAGGTCCTTAAAAAAAGAAGGGTATGAAACCAAGATCCAGACCAACGCCGATGATGTCATCGACAAAATCGCTTCATGGCATCCGGATCTGATCCTGCTTGATATCCATCTGGAAGAAGACCGGACCGGCCTGGATATCCTTGCCGACATCAAGAAGGAGAAACTTGAGACCGAGGTGGTGATGCTGACCGCCGATGATACCGCCGAATCGGCGATCAAGGCGATGAAGCTGGGCGCTGCCGACTATCTCACCAAACCTTTCAACATCGATGAGGTGAAGATTGTCATCGCCTCGATTCTGGAAAAAACAAAACTGCGGGAGGAACTGAATTATCTGCGCAAAACCGGCACCGCCTCCCAGGTGCACAGCATGGTGGGCAAATCGCCGCTCATGCAGGCCATTATCGGGAAGTCGCAAAAAATCGCCGAGGCAAAGGCCCAGACAGTCCTGATTACCGGGGAGTCAGGCACCGGCAAAGAGGTGCTGGCCCGCTATATCCATAACTGGCGGCATCTCCGCCAGGGCGATGAAACCGAATTCGCGCCGTTTATTTCGATAAACTGTACCGCCCTGCCGGAAAACCTTATTGAAAGCGAGTTGTTCGGTCACGCCAAAGGGGCCTTTACCGACGCCAAGGCAGACCAGAAAGGCATGTTTGAGCTGGCCGACGGCGGCACCATTCTGCTGGACGAAATCGGCGACATGCGCCATGATCTGCAGAGTAAATTTCTCCGCGTTCTGGAAGAGCGCCAGGTTCGCCGGCTGGGCGGCAGGATTGATCTGCCCATTGATGTGACGGTGATTGCCACCACCAACAAGGACCTCAAGGCCGCGGTGCTCAATAAGGAGTTCCGCGAGGATCTTTTCTTCCGCCTGAACACCTTTGCCCTGCATCTGCCCCCTCTGCGCGAAAGACGTGAAGACATCCCGCCGCTGGCCGAACATTTCCTGTCGCACTTCTCCCATAAATACAACAGGAACATCAAAGGCTTCTCGGCCGATGCCCTGACCGCGCTCAGCGGTTATGACTGGCCGGGCAACATCCGCGAGCTGAAAAATGTCATTGAACGATGTGTCGTGTTGGAAACTCTGGAAATTATCAAACCCGAGAATCTGCCGGCGGAATTGCTCGGAGGACTTCCTCTTGCTGCAGGCCAGGGATCAACCCATATCAACCTGCCGGAGGAAGGCATCTCGCTTGAAGCGGTGGAAAAGGACCTGATCCGGCAGGCCCTGGAGCGGGCCGGCGGCAACCAGACCAAGGCGGCAAAACTGCTCAATATTTCCTATGACACCCTGCGCTACCAGGTGAAAAAATACGACCTGAAATGACCGGGGGCAGAAGCTCAGGCAAATTTGACCCCGGCGCGGTATGTCCGCTCGTCAACCATCGAGCTCCACACCACCACCCCTGACCTGTTGCCCAGCTCGGCCTCAAAACCGATGATCTGCGAAATTTTCAGGGGGAAATCCGTCAGCAAGCCGATTCCTTCCTCGCTGAGCTCAACGGCTTTGGCCTGAAAGTTCATGCGTTTGGACTCACCATCAGCGATTAAGGTCATGGAAAAGGTGATGTCATCGGGAAATACTCTTCTCTTGATTTTCCGCCTGCACTTCACAAAACCGCTGCCGGTAAAGCGGAAACCGGATTGGCAATCCTCATCCTGATCCAGCAGTTTTCTCACCACTTCGGTTATCTCGCACAGGCTGAACGGTTTGGCAACAAGCCGGCAGGCGCCATTGGCGGTTGCTTCCTGAATATTCCTGGAGAGATGGGAGGAGTTGCAATAGCTGGCGGTCATGATAACGACCTTGGTGGCTGGGCACATGTCCTTGATGAATTTCATCAATTCCAGACCGTTAAAATCCGGCAGATCAATATCCAGCAGACACAGGTCGTACCGGCAGGAGCAGAGCTTTTCCAGGGCTTCGGCGCCCGTGTCAGCGGTTGCCACCTCAAAGGATTCATGACTCAGGGCCTTGGCCAGCCCAAACCGAATAAGCTCGTTATCATCAACTACCAGTATGTTCTTGGGCACAATGACCTCTGTCGGGCAATATTTTTATAACCTGTTGCCCTCGGCGCTCAAGCAAGTTGTGTACCACGGCCAAGAACTTTAACCATAAGTTTGGCAAAGTTCCATTATTTAAGCTGGTTACCTTGCCCATCAGCCCTGGTGATTACTGTCTTCGTCTCGGCCGCGGTGGGTGAATTGCCGCGGCTTAAGGCATTTCACCGCTTCCGGTTGGGAATTATGCCAATCCTGCCCTGCTTTTCTCCTCCTCGCATTTTTTGCTCACCGCCCCGCTACCGACACTGATTTCAGTTAAATTCCCAAACTTCATTTCGCCAAATCCCCATCTTCATCTCTTGCCGGTCGGCTATTTGCGTCGGGGTCTTTCATCTAACTATCTGATTTTACACGACTTAAGCAAATACCTCATCTGCGGCACGCCCGTTGCAATACCACGATGTGCCATGAAACCCACCCCTGAAAAAATACATAACCAGCCTGCTGGTGGCCATTTGCCTGCTGCTGGTGTCCGGCAGACAGGCATTGGCGCAGTTTGCGGAGGGCTATCTATACAACCTCTCCAATTTTACCGGAGTGGTGCCATACAGCTGGGCCACCCTCTCCGTTGACGAGTGGCAGAATGAAGTCTACGTGGTCTACCAGAATCTGGTCACGGTTTTCAATGAAAACGGCATGGAGGTCCATAGTTTCGGCGACAGCCTTGATATCGGCCATATCCTTGATGTGGCGGTTGAAGAGAACGGCGACATCCTCCTGCTTGCTTACAACGACACAAAATCTTCGGTTTTCCGCAGCAATTACCGGGGAGAACCCAGGGAAGAGATCACTCTCCAGGACCTGCCCCCGGAATTTGCAGAGATGCACGCCAACCGCATCGCTTACCGGGAAGGCAAAATCTATCTCGCCTCGGAAGCACAGATGAAAATAGTCATTGTCGATGCGCAAGGGCGTTTTATCAAGGGATTCGATCTGATCCGCATCATGGGTATCCCGGAAAAGGACCGGGCGGATGCCGGCTTCAGCGGCTTCAATCTGGATAAAAACGGCAATATGCTGTTCACCGTGCCCGTTCTGTTCACCGCCAGCATCCTGTCGCCTGAAGGCGAGATCGTTTCCTTCGGCAAGCCGGGCGGCGCTCCGGGGAAATTCAACATCGTGGTGGGCATGGTGACCGACAGCCAGGGAAACTATCTGGTGGCCGACAAATTGAAATGCGCCATCATCGTGTTCGACAAGGATCTTAATTTTATCAAAGAGTTCGGCTATAGGGGCGAGAAACCGGGCAACCTGGTTGCCCCGGAGAGCCTGGCCATTGACAGCGAAGACCGGCTGTACGTCTCCCAGGGCAGGAAAAGGGGCGTCAGCGTCTTCAAGCTGACCCACGGATAGGCAACCCATATTGCCGGCAGAACGGCTGCCGGTAAAGCTAATGACCAAGAGGCTCATGTCTCACAGAGAAAAAAGGAGGGCGAAACAGATCGAAAGTTACAAAGGGGAAAAAAGAAAAAGCTAAGTAATATCTGCCGGTCTTCCGGCAGCAGGTATCCTCCGCAAAGGGTAAACCCATCGTAAGGTGGGGACACAAAGTCAACAGGTCCTGGAAAGGACGGCTGGACCGCCGGAGCTCAAAAACCATCTTGGAGGATGAAATGAGAAATTCAAAGAAACTTTATATCACTGCAGCCTGTGCTGGTCTTCTGACCCTCGGATTCACCGGTTCCGCCTTTGCTTTCCATAGCGGCGGTGTCGCCGAGTGCGGCGGCTGTCACAGCATGCATTCACCCGCGGCAGGAGGAACCTTCCTGCTGGTGGGCACCGACCAGAGCTCGACCTGTCTGAGCTGTCATGAGCATGCCGGTGATACGGGACCGTCAAGCTATCATATCAGTACCGCCGACGCGGATATGCCCGCTGGTGTGGCCCCTCTGCAGAGAACCCCGGGCGGCGACTTCGGCTGGCTGAAAAAAGACTATACCTTTACCGTGCGCGGCACCACCACGCACGGAGCTCGGCGAGACCCATGGCCATAACATCATTGCCGTGGACAAGGGCTATGCCGTTGATACGGTAAACGCCACTGCCCCCGGCGGCACCTTCCCCTCCGGCCAGCTGGCCTGTAACAGCTGCCATGATCCCCATGGCAAGTACAGAAGGCTTGCCGACGGCACCATCTCCAAAACCGGCGCCCCGATTGTCGGCTCAGGCTCCTATGACACCAGCGTCAGCTCCTGCTGCCGGATCAGCCGTGGGCGTCTACCGCCTGCTGGCCGGCGCGGGCTACACCAAGGACGGCATAACCTACAATGGCGTGCCGGCCGCCAAGGTTCCCTCAACCTATAACCGCACTGAGTCCGCCACCCAGACCCGTACCGCCTACGGTGTTGCTGCCGCCGGCGGCCATTCGACCTGGAGTAACTGGTGCTCCACCTGTCATCCCAACATGCACAGTACCGGCAACATGGTGCATCCGGTTGACCAGGGACTGGGCTCAACCATTGCCACCCTGTATGGCCAGTATGTCAAATCAGGCGACATGACCGGTACGGCCGCCACGTCGTTCCTGTCCCTGGCCCCGTTTGCCACCAACAGCTCCGACTATACCGCCCTGGCCGCCCTGGCCAAAAACGACGACAGCCAGCTCGCCGGCCCGGGCAGCTCGGATCAGGTCATGTGTCTCTCCTGCCACCGCGCCCATGCCTCAGGTTTTGAATACATGCTGCGCTGGAACAACGAAGGCGAGTTCATCACCAGCAACGGCGTCTGGCCCGGAACCGACACCACACCGGCTGCCCCACAGTTCGCCAGAGGCCGTACTGGTGCTGAGATGCAGGCCGCCTACTATGACAGGCCGGCAACCACATTTGCCACCTACCAGAGGGTGCTCTGCAACAAGTGTCACGCTCAAGACTAACCCGGCAGAGCTGGATAGATTCTTTAAAGTAGGTATTTTGCCCATAATTTCACTGAAGTAAATCTGAGAAATAAGAATCGAATCCTCTGACCAGACCGAGGCTCATCTTCTCGGCATAAAAAAGGGGGCCGGTATTTTGCCGGCCCTTTTTTTCTTGAGCTGTTTTGCCGATTATGCATATGATAGAGATTGTTAGAAATTAAAAAAATGATGTAAAGCGATTCAAAGTTATTGCTCCTCGCGGTCCGCAGGAGAAAATGAAAAAGGTCATAACATGTCAGGTATCACGATGAGATCTGCGCTGCACCCATCGCCCTTGCCCTGCCTGATCTCCATTGTTTTCGCTCTGTTCTTGCTTGCCGGCTGCCAGCCAGGGGCACATCTCCCATACCGGGAAGGCCTTGAGGAGCAGGGAGAGCTCAGCGTTTACACCCAGCCCTTTCCCCAGGGAACCGAACGGCTCCACTTCAGCCTGGCGTCCCTCGCCGCGGTCAAAGACGACGGCACCATGGTGCCCATGACTCTTGCCTTCAGCGACTTCGATAGCGCCGGCATGCAGCGCCAGAGGCTGCTGGGCTCCGGCATCCTGCCCCCTGGAAATTACCGTGGACTCGCTTTTGGGGTCAAGGAAGCCTTTTTACGCGGCGAAGAGGAAAACTCCGCCCTGCTGATTTCCAAAACCCCGGATCTGGTTGATTTCCCGTTTCATATCACCAAAGGCAAAGCCGCACTTCTCCGGCTCGTCTTCAACTACTCGCAATCAGTGCTCGGGGGGTTCAGTTTTGTCCCCGGTTTCGCCATTTTTATCCCGCAAAAACCGGTAACCGGCCTGATCGGCTATGTGACCAACACCGCCGCAAACAACATCACGGTCATTGATAAAAACGCCCTGGAGGTTGTCGGCCTGATCGCCACGGGCAAAGGTCCCCGCGGCATCGTGCTGGACCGCAGCCGCAACCGGGCCTACGCCGCCCTTTCCGAAGACGATGCCATAGCCGTCATCGATGTGAGCGGCGGAGAGGTTATTAACGAGATCCGCCTCAGCAGCGGCGACACCCCCCGGGAACTGGCCATCACCCCGGCGGGCGATCTGCTGCTTGCGGCAAACACCGGCTCCAGCACGGTCAGCCTGCTGGACCCGCTGTCCATGTTTGAGATCGACCGCATTGCCGTTGACAACGAACCCCGTTTCATTCTCATGGACCCGGCCGGCAAAAGGGCCTTTGTCTTTAACTCCCTGTCCGGCACCATCTCGATTATCGATACTGCCCGCCGCGCCCTGGTCACCACCCTCTCGGTGGGGGAGACCCCGGCAAAAGGGGCATTCAACCGCAATGGCGACCGGCTGTATATCATTAACGAGGCTTCGCCCTATCTCACCGTTCTCGACGCCGGCAATCTCGTTGTCCTGCAGCGGGTATTTGTCGGCAGCGGCATGCGTGACATTATGGTTGATCCCCGCAGCGACCTGCTCTATCTCGCCAGAAAGCGTGAGACCGCCGTGCAGATTTACGACCCCTTTGCCTTTTTACCCGTCTCTACCATCCAGACAGGTGACGAAACTGTATTCATGACCATCGACAGTGAGGAAAACACGCTGTTTCTGGTGCATCCACAGACAAAACGGATAGGGGTATTCGGCCTGATAAGCAGAAAAAAAATGACCGAAATCGACGTGGGGGATGATCCCTATTGTCTCACCCTGATGGGCGAGAGGTAGTGGTTTGTGAGCAAACGATGCCAAACAGACAGACAACGATATTACAGGCTCCTGCTTTATCTCTGCTGCTGCCTGCTCGGCGCTGCGCCGCAAGCGGCCATGGCAGACAGCGTCAATGCCCTGCTGGAGTTTGATTACAACAAATTTGATCTGGAAAGCATGGACAAAGCCACCGGAGAAAAATCGGAAACCCAGAGCGAAACCTGGGGACAGAACTACCATCTGAATCTGGACAAGACCATCTACCCCAATCTGCGTCTGAATTTCGGGGGGATTTTCCAGAAGGACGAGACGGATTCCACCATCAACGATGAGGACCGCGAAACGACTCTGACCAATACCCGCCCCTTTGCCGATCTGACCCTGAAAACCCCCCTGTACACCGCCGGAGCCGGTTACAGCAAGAGGGATGCCCAGACCAAGATTGATGAGCTGCCCTGGCAGGCAAACATCAACGAGCAGTACAACGCCATTCTGGGCTGGCGGCCTGAAGGGTTGCCCAGTTTTGACATGAGACTCGAAAAGTCGGATTTTTATGACAAGGACCGCCTGGAGCAGGATAGCACCCAGACCACCGCTTCTCTCATCTGCCGTTACGCCAACGACAAACTCGACCTCCAGTACCGGCCCTTCATGGTGGAGACGGAGGACCGCATCAACAATATTGACACCAAGACCACGCTCCATAACGGCAGACTTAATTATTCGGATTTCTTTTTTAACAAACGCAGCTCTTTTTCCACCACCTACAATGTCTCCCGCATGGAAATAGACACCATTGCCTCCGGCACCGGAGAGGTCAGCGCCCCTCTCTTCCCCATTAACGGCCTTTCCGCCCTGGACGACACCCCGACCCTCGGGGTTCTCGCCGTCAATCCCGGCCTGATCGACGGCAACCTGACGGCCGGCAGCGGCATCAACATCGGCCTGCCCTCCGGAGGGGACAACCGGGCAAGAAACATCGGCCTTGATTTTGCCACGGACACGGAAGTCAACTCGCTGCGCATCTGGGTTGACCAGGAGCTGCGGGGAAACAATAGTGCCATTGCCGATTTCTTCACCTGGGACGTTTATACCAGCTCGGACAACGATACCTGGCATTTTGAGAGAACGGTGGCCCCTGCCCCGTTCGATTCCTTCCAGAACTATTTTGAAATCAATTTTCCCAGCGTGACCACGCGCTATATCAAGGTGGTGGTCAAACCGCTTTCTCCCATCATCCCGAATCCGGGAAATATTGCGGACATCTTTGTCACCGAGATCCAGCCTTATGTCACCAGACCGGTGCAGGATGTGGAAGGCAAAAACACCACCACCACCCAGCTGCTCAACATGGACCTGCGCACCAGGCTTTTACAGAATCATGAGCTGTACCATGAATTTGCCTATTTCATGGTCACGTCCGATCCCGGCGCCGGAGAGCGCTATACCCTGTCCAACGCCTTTTCCGGGTCGCGCCAGCTCTCTCCGGTCTTTTCCGGCAATTTCCGGGTTGCCAGGGAGGATATCAAGGAAACCACGGGCGATGGCGAGGCCAACGGCTACAGCGCCTCACTGCGTGCCGATCCTCTGCCCACCCTTGACCATACCCTGGTCTTCAGCGGCCGGCGGGAAAAAATCGGGGATGATGAGCTCGACACGGATGCGCTTTTTCTGCAGAACAGAGCGGAACTGTACAAGGGCATTGACGCCTTCCTGCATGGAGGCTTGAGCAGAAAAACCCAGAACACCGGCGAGCAGGATGACAGCACCATCATCAATTTCGGCTCCACTGTCGTCCCCCACCGCACCCTCACCATGACCCTGAGCTATACCGCGACCACCACGGACCAGACAGGAGGAGACCGGGCCGAGGGGACGCTGAAGGATAATAGAATGGATCTGGGGGCTGCCTTCAGGCCGTTCCAGACGGTTTATATCTTCGCCTCCATCGGCAGAGTGGAGCAGGATGACATGACAGATAACCTGACGAATTATGCGCTGAACTGGTCCCCTTTTCCCTATGGCACGCTGCAGCTGCAGTTTTCCTACAGCGAGGATCTGCGTTCCGAAGACCAGTCAAAAATAAAAACCATCCGTCCGAGCCTGCGCTGGGAGATCGCCCCGCGCATCTCCCTGGATCTTTCCTACATGGTGACGAAGAGCGACTCGGTCCGCGACACCACGGACCTGAAATCAATGAATGCGATTGTGAAAATGATTTATTAATTATTCCCCAATGCCTGTGCTACAATGAGAGCAAACTCGAAAAACATGACACTAGCGAATCATCATTGGAGAAAAAACGTGCGGCTTAAAAAAATTACCCTGGTCATCATACTTGCCTTACTCACGGCATGCACGGCGCCTCTTGCCACCTATCATGACACGGAAATGGATTTCGGATCCATCCAGACCGTGGCGGTGATGCCTTTTGCCAATCTCACCGGCCACACCCGGGTCGAAGACAGGGTGCGGGATGTCTTTATGAATATGCTGCTTGCCACGGCAAGTATCTATGTCATTCCCCCGGGGAGGTGGCCCGCGGCATCTCCAGGGTGCAGGTGGTTGACAGCACGTCCCCCTCGGCCGAGGATCCAAACGATCTTGGCTTTGTGTGATCGCGCATGTCTTTTCCTTCAGTCTATCTACCTTCAGTCTATCTACCTGAGTAGTTACGATTTTTTTATCAGGGTTGGTGGATGGTGATCATCGAGCAGAAATTGGATGACCGGGTTCAGATTCTTTTCTTTTTATCGGGAACCAGAAGAGATGAAATGGTTGAAGAGAAACATGTCCCTGATGCAACGCCAACCGTTCTAAATTTTCAACCAGGGCACCCCATCTTCATTCGACAGGGTGCCCTTTTCAGTTTAGAGCCGTTATTAAACGGCGGTGACATTCGCTGCAGCCGGGCCTTTTTTCCCTTGCTCTATGTCGAAGGTAACTCGATCGCCTTCTTTGAGAGACTTGAAGCCGTTTCCCTTGATCGCTGAATGATGAACA